>JAAYKY010000022.1 GCA_012522185.1 Flavobacteriaceae bacterium
AAAACCGCCAGGATTTTATATGTAGCAATGCCCATATAAGTCGGCATTAGCAAAAGAATGGAAACAGCAACAATGATAGCGCCCCAAAGCATCGGTTTTCGTGGCCCAAATTTTTGGAGAAGTTTCTCACCGATTCGGATGAATGCCACAATGGCAATTGCATAGCCCAAAGTTAAAAGCCCGGCAGATTCTGCAGTTAGATTTCCGGCGAGTTGCAAAAGCATCAGCGATACAATCAACATTCCGGCTACGCCGTTCAATAAAAAGTTGGAAATCGTTGCGCCTGTATAAGTTAAGTTTTTGAAAAGTTTAAAATCAATGAAGGCATTGTCTTTCCCTTTTTCAGTTCGATAAAATAAATAACCAAAAATTAGAATGACAGCCATCAAAGCAATCGAAATCGGACTCGTCCAGCCCAATTCGCTACCCTGACTTACAAAAACTTGCAAAGCTATCATCACGATCACGAAGGTCAAAATACCTAAAATATCCTGTTTCTTTTTCTCTCCTTTTTGTTCAACTTTGCTTTCAGGCGTTCCTTTTACCATGAAAAATCCGATGAGTGAAATTACTGCCGAAGCAAAAAAGATATAACGCCAACCTACATTTTCGGCCATTAAACCTCCAAAAAGCGAACAAAATCCAGAACCACCCCAAGAACCAATGGACCAAAGGCTGATGGCTCTTTGTCTACTTGCGCCTTCCCAATAAGCTTTAATCAACGCCAAACTCGCAGGCATGATACAGGCTCCGGACAATCCTTGTAAAATTCGACCGGAAATCAAAACCGGAGCAGCTAAACCTCCTTCGGGCGTAAAACCAACCAATAATGAGCCGAGAATACTTAGAAGAAATCCAATGAGTATCATTTTCACCCGACCTATTTTGTCGGCCAATCCTCCCAAAACCACTATAAAAATTCCAGAAAACAGAGCTGTAATGGAAACTGCAATGTTCATGATTGAGTTGTCAATGCCCAAGTCTTTGGCCATTATAACATTGATATTCAGTGTAGTTTGAGCAAATAGCCAAAAGGCTAAGACTCCAAAGATAATCCCAAACAGAAGTTTATCGTTTCCTTGGTAATTCGCAGTATCATTCATCAGATGGATTTTCGATTAAGTTTTAAATTTAATCATTATATGAATACCTTCCCGAAAAAATTTAAATTTATTGAGTAGCTGCCGGCTCAATCAACTTTTGAAAACTCAGGATGACAATATCATCAGTAAACATCAAAAGTTTTTGTCCGTCCTCCATGATGGCATATAGATTTACAGACCCTAAAGCATTTAGAAAAGCTTCTTCATCGACCCCTTCACAAAACATACGTGTGGAAGCAAATTTTTGAGTTTGAAATTTTATCAAACGTTCGTCGGCATCATAATGCCCAGCGATATTATTGCACCCATTATTTCCAGCGACTTTGTGGTCATCAACAAAGTTCAAATAAGGTTTCTGAATTTTATAATGATGAATATCTTTTCCGCTTGTCGGTGAAAGATATTCCAATTGCCATTTTCCAAGCAAAGGATCTTTGGGCTGTACCAGCGAAGCGCCGGAATTTTCTGAATTTTCCATTATAGTAGTTTCTACTGAGTTCTGAGTAGTTTCAACACTGGTTTTCTGTGTATTGCAACTCATAAAAATCAGTGCGATTGATAAAGTGATTATTTTTTTCATTTCTTCGAAATTAAATTATTTAAAATTCCTTCAAAAACTCCGTCCAGGGTTTGCCGGACAATTGAACCCGGGAAATTCAGGTGTTCATATCTCTGCCGTTTCTTTTGTTTTTCTTCCCATGTTTCATCGTCCCACGACTTAATTCGTAAACCCAAATCAAATTTTTTGAAATCCTGATTTAGATTTAAATCGAATTTAGGGATATAAGCAGAATCTTTTTCCGCACTCGTTTCTTCTTGCGCAAAAGCAAAACTTGCCAAAAACATTAAAGCGATTGAAAAATTCTTCATTTAACAAAAATACTGATAGAAATGTTCATAACAAATTAACAAAATTCTTTCTATTCATCATAAAAGATTTATTTTTGTCAATTAGTATTTTAGAAAAATTCACAACGTATGAAATTCATCGTATCCAGCAGCAGTTTGCAGAAAAATGTTAACCTGATCAGCGGGGTTATTAATTCCAATAACACTTTGCCTATTTTAGACAATTTTTTATTTGAACTGGAAGGAAACCAGTTAAAAATTACCGGTTCCGATTTGGAAACGACCATTTCAACCCTATTGGAAGTGGAGTCAGCTGACACAGCTAAAATCGCTATTCCTTCCAAAATATTATCCGATACGTTGAAGACCTTTCCAGATCAACCTTTGACTTTTATTCAGAAAGAAGATAATTTATTGGAAATTGTTTCTGAACAAGGGAATTACCAAATCGCTATGGAAAGCGCCGAAGAATTCCCTCAAGCACCAGAGATTCAAGACGCAACCGTATCTACATTACAGGCAGGAATTTTATCGGAAGCCATTTCCAAAACCCTTTTTGCCACCGGGAATGACGAGCTTCGTCCCGTGATGACCGGAGTGTTTTTCCAAGCCGCAACTGACAGCTTCCGATTTGTAGCCACAGATGCCCATCGTTTGGTTAAATACACGCGTAAGGATTTAAATGCAACGGAAACCGCAGAATACATCATGCCCAAAAAGCCATTGAATCTTTTAAAAAACATTCTGGCAGGAAGTAATGAAGACGTAAATATTGAATATAACCAGACCAATACAAGGTTTTCTTTTCAAAACATCGTTTTGATTTGTCGATTGATTGATGGAAAATACCCCAATTATGAGGCGGTTATTCCAAAAGAAAATCCAAACGTATTGACTATCAACCGTAATTTATTTCTTACTTCCTTGAGAAGAGTTGCGATTTTCTCCAATAAAACCACCAATCAAGTTCGTCTGAAACTATCGGGAAGTTCGTTGGTCATTCATGCGGAAGACGTAGATTTTGCAAGCAAAGCCGAAGAGAGGTTGCCTTGCGACTACAACGGTGCCGATATGCAGATTGGATTTAATTCCAAATTCCTGATCGAAGTTTTAAATAATTTACAAGCTGACGATATCACTTTGGAAATGTCTGAACCAAGTCGTGCCGGAATCATCAAACCGGTGGACGGACTGGAAGACGGAGAAGAAATCCTGATGCTGGTAATGCCGGTGATGTTGAATGCTTGATTTAGTCGAGTAATTAGCAATGAGTGTCTTAAAAACTCATTTAGTCGCTGATTCCTTTTCACTAATTGCACAAAGAAAATGAAAATATCCTATAACTGGCTTTCATCGCACATCAAAACCGATTTGGAAGTCCAAAAAATTGGTGAGATTCTGACCAATACCGGTCTTGAAGTCGAAGCCATTGAAAAATGCACTCAAAGCCATGAATTAAATGGCGTAGTAGTGGGAAAAGTCATCGCTCTTGAAAAACATCCGAATGCAGATAAATTAAAAATCGCCACCGTGGATATCGGATCTGGCGAAAATTTGCAAATCGTTTGTGGAGCTCCCAATATTGAAGAAGAACAAAAAGTTCCAGTAGCAACCGTTGGTACAATTTTACCTGCACCCGACGGTACTTCATTTGCCATTAAAGAAGCCAAATTACGAGGTGTAGAATCCTTTGGAATGATTTGTTCCGAAGCCGAATTGGGAGTGAGTGAAAACAATGAAGGAATCTGGGTGCTGGAACCCTCACATAAAATCGGAACACCAGTCAAAGATTTCATCAAAAAAAACAATTCCGATGTCCTGATTGAAATTGGATTGACCCCCAATCGTACCGATGCGATGAGTCATTACGGAGTAGCACGTGATCTTCATGCGGCACTCAATGTATTGAAACAAAAATCAGAATTAACTCCAATTTCGTCGGAAAGTTTTGACAATCTGAAAATCTCCGGTAAAAATCCAATTGAAGTCGAAATAAAAAATCCTGAATTAGCGCCACGCTATGCCGGATTGTATTTAGAAAATATTGAAGTTAAACCTTCTCCAGAATGGATTCAGGAAAAACTTAAAACCATCGGATTGAATCCGATTAATAATGTAGTGGACATTACCAATTATATTTTGCACGATTTGGGGCAGCCGCTACACGCCTTCGATGCCGAGAAAATTTCAGGAAAGAAAATCATCGTTCAGCAACTTCCTGCCGGAACGGAATTTACTACACTTGATGGTGTAAATCGAAAATTAAACGGTTCGGAACTAATGATTTGTGATGAAAACGGTGGGATGTGCATGGCGGGAATTTACGGTGGGATGAATTCGGGAGTAACCGAAACCACCAAAAGTATTTTCCTCGAAAGTGCTTATTTTGATCCGGTTTCTATCAGAAAATCTTCAAAAGCCCATGGATTAAACACCGATTCCTCCTTCCGATTTGAACGAGGAGTCGATCCAAATATGACACTAACAGCCTTAAAAAAGGCAGCCATGATGTTGGCTGAATTTGCCGGAGCAGAAATCCAAGGCGAAATTTTTGACTTCTACCCTGCTCCTATTGAGAATTTCAAAACGGTTTTGCGCTATCATAAACTCGATCAGTTATTAGGTGAAAGACTTCACCGTGAACAGGTTAAAGGAATTTTAGAATTACTTGACATTCAGATTGTATCGGAGTCCAACGAAACGCTTGAAGTTTCTATTCCACCTTATCGTGCCGACGTACAACGCGAAGTGGATGTGATTGAAGAAATTCTGAGAATTTACGGGTACAATAAAATCAAAACACCGGAAAAAATTTCATTTACACCGGTTAAAAATACAGAAAAAGACGCTCAAAAAATCGAAAATGCAATTGCACAAACCTTAATCGCAAGAGGGTTTCACGAGGCAATGAATAATTCGGTTGTAAAATCCGGCATTCAGCAAATTTATGGTTTGGATGAAAGCAAATCGGTGAAACTCCTAAATCCTTTGAGTTCTGATTTATCGGTTATGCGTCAGTCGATGTTGTCTGGATTATTGGAAAACACAGCTTACAATATCAACCGAAAAACTTCGGATATCAAATTATTTGAATTCGGAAAAATTTATAATAAAACAGAAGAACACCAAGAGAATTATCGTCTGGCGATTTTGATGTCTGGAAATAAATCCCATGAAAACTGGGCCACCCAAGAAGAAAAAACAAATTTCTTTACGCTGAAAGGCAAAGTTTCTGAAATTTTCAAACGACTGGGAATCCATCAAATCGAAGAAAAACCTTATTCAAATTTGATTTATTCCGATGCACTTTCTCTAGAAAAGGACGGAAAAACTTTAGGAAGTTTAGGGAAAATTCATAAAAACATTCTCAAAAAAACAGATATATCTCAAGAGGTATTTTATGCAGAATTAAATTGGGAACTCATGCTCGAAATTGCTATTTCCAGCCAATTGAAGTTCAAAGAAATTGCAAAATTCCCGGCAGTAAACCGTGATTTAGCCTTGCTGATCGATCAAAATATCTTGTACAGCGAATTGTATAATTCCACCCAAAATTTAAATATTAGTTTATTGAAATCCATGGAATTATTTGATGTGTACGAAGGTGATAAATTACCCGAAGGGAAAAAATCCTATGCGATGAGTTTTGTACTTCAGAATGAAGAAAAAACGCTGAGCGATGTTGAAATTGAAAACGTAATGAATGAATTAATTCGTAACTTTCAGCAAAATTTCAACGCGGAATTGAGAAATTAAAATCAAATCAGATGAAAAAAATATTCGTTTTAATGGTGGTTTCAGGCTTGTTTTTCACAGCTTGTAAAACTTCGCCGGTTACTGATTTCAATTCAGTTAAAAATCTGATCGAGTCCAACACATGGCTTTTACAAGATGAAAGCGGAACTGTCGTAAGTTATAATAATCAAGAGGTTACGATGAGTTTCACGAATGACAACGGACTTCAAGCAGTGGGTTTTGCAGGTTGTAACCGTTATTTTTCCAGCGTTAGTCTTCAGCCCGGAACGATCAATTTTGGTCAGGCGGGTTCCACGATGATGGCTTGTCCGGAAATGGACGGTGAGCAAGCTTTCCTTGATTTGCTTTCGCAAGTAAATACTTACGAAGTGACAGCAACGGAACTTAAACTTTTTCAGGATAAAATTCTTTTGCTGAGATTTAAAAGAAAATAATTCATTCAAAACTCTATAGAAATCCCTGTCTCAATCGATGGGGATTTTTTATACTTCTGAATTCTAAAATAATTTATAAGTAATTCCCCAGAAAACGCTGAAGTTAATCGGGCCGATGTCCTTTCCATAACCGGGAATTACCAAAGGATCGAGCCCTTGCTGTTTTTTACTTCCCAGATAAATTTCTGGACGAACCGAAACGTCCGCATAAAAATTACTCAGCAAACGAACCCTCGCTCCTCCCACTACTTCAACCCAATACGCGCTTACATTTTCTGCCGGGAAACTTCCGTATTCGTCCACTTGATTACCCGAAGCTCTGATGGGATATGCGTTCACCGTTTGTTCGTACATCGCATACGCAAAGCGCATTCCGGTGTAAAATCCATTCGATGCATCTTCATAATCCTGGGAAATAAACCAGTTAAAACCCAGCTTGAAAAACATTCCGTTTACATCGATGTCCCAATCCAGTTCGTCATAATGATTTTTCTCGTAGCCTAATTCAGCAACAGCATTCCACTTTTTGTAAACCCGATAAGAAATCATGGCTTGCCCACCCTGTTTATCGGTAAAAGCCGAAAGAACCGGATTGAATAAATCCACTCCTACAAAAAGATTTCCGGCTTTTTTCTGCGGATTAAAAATACTATCGGTAATGGATTCTGTTTCCCGAACCAAAGTTTGGGTTTCAATTGCAATTGTATCTTCCTGCGCCCAAATTGGAGCAGAAGAAAGATTAATTGCTAAGGCGAATATATAAATTGGTAATCGTTTCATCTGTTAAAACATTGGTTTCACCGGGTTCAATGGACTGAATATGGTTGTAAGTGGACTGATAACTCAGGTCTTCATACGTAATGCGAAATCCGCAAGCTTTGGAAACATATTCCGATTGGGTATTGTAATTCACCGTCAAAATATCTCGTTCAATATTGCTTCTGCGACGCAATCTGTAAAACATCTGCGACTCATCGAGTCCGCCCAAAGGCAGTTTGATACTGTCGGTAAAGGCCTTGAGATAAAGAGTATCGGGATCTGCGAAATCCGCTGTAGGAGAAGCTTCGATGGTCAAAGTATCGGCAAGGTTTTCCGTACCAATATTGTTTCGCATCACAACCGTCAGAAAAGGCGTTCCTTCTCCAACACAAACATCGTCCTCTTCACAGGAAACCGCAAAACCAAAGGAAATAAGGAGTCCAAAAATGAGATTTCTTTTCTTCATAATTCTAATGAATTCTTTCCAAAAGTACAACATTTTCGACATGGTGCGTCTGTGGAAACATATCCACTGGCTGAACTTTTTTGATTTCGTAATGCGATTTCATCAATTCCAAATCCCTTGCTTGAGTCGCGGAATTGCAACTCACATACACCACACGTTCTGGGTGAATTCTCAAAATCGTTTCTACCACATTTTTGTGCATTCCGTCACGTGGCGGATCGGTGATGATGACATTGGGATGACCGTTTTGAGCGATAAATTCATCCGTAAAAATATCTTTCATATCGCCGCAATAAAACGTACAATTATCAATTCCGTTTCGTTCTGCATTTTCCTTTGCGGCATCAATCGCTTCCTGCACAGCTTCCACTCCTACTACTTTTTTTGCTTTTTTGGAAACGAATTGCGCAATCGTTCCCGTTCCGGTGTACAAATCATAAACCGTTTCATCGCCTTTCAATCCGGCAAAATCACGGGTGATTTTGTACAATTCATAAGCCTGAGCGGGATTGGTCTGATAAAAACTTTTCGGCCCGATTTTAAATTGTAAATCTTCCATTTCTTCCATAATGAAATCCTGACCCGAATACGTCTGAATGTCCAGATCATAAATCGAGTCATTTCCTTTTGGATTAATGGCATACAGCAAAGAAACAATCTGCGGAAATTTCGATTTTAAATTCTCCAAAAAAGCTTCACGCTTCTCTGTTTCTTCCCGAAAGAATTGAACCAAAACCATGAATTCTCCTTTTTGGTTGGAACGGATCATCAAAGTTCGCAGAAATCCGTCCTGATTTCTCAAATCAAAAAAATCATATCCGTTTTCATTGGCAAAACGACGAGCTTCGAGCCGAATGGCATTCATCGGTTCTTTTTGCAAATGACATTCTTGAATGTCCAAAACTTTGCTCCATTGTCCGGGAATATGAAAACCGAGCGCATTTCGGTCGTAAGTTTCATCGGTATTTCGGATTTCATCCAGCGTAAGCCAACGCGAATTGGAAAAAGTAAATTCCAATTTGTTGCGGTAATAATATTCTTCTGGCGAACCCAAAATCGGTGTGATTTCAAGGTTTTCAAATTTCCCGATACGAAGCAGATTATTTTCCACTTCATCTTGTTTGAATTTCAATTGAGCATCATAACTCAGATTTTGCCATTTGCATCCGCCACAAACTCCAAAATGAATGCATCGGGGCGTCACTCTATGTGGTGAAGGACGGAGAATTTCAACCGCTTTTCCTTCCATGTAACTCGATTTCTTTTTAAAAACCGAAACATTCACTAAATCGCCGGGCACCGCATCCTGAATCAAAACCGTTTTTCCTTCGTCTGTTTTCCCGATGGAAATCCCTTTGGCTCCCGCACGAAGCACTTCTATATTTCCCAGAAAAATCTCTTTCCGCTTTTTTCTTGCCATGGGGCAAAGATACTTCTATTGTAGAATTGTAGAAAGTAAATTGTAGAATGTATTATGTAAAAAAACTTAACTTTGAAAATATGAAAACCCTAATTATAGTTGACATTCAAAACGATTTTTTGGAAGGCGGAAGTTTGGCTGTTCCCAACGGAAATGATGTAATTCCGGTTTTGAATGAAATTCAAAAAGATTTTGATTTAATCGTAGCTACACAAGATTGGCACCCGCAAAACCACAAAAGCTTTGCTGCGGAGCATCCCGGAAAAAATGAATTCGAAGTAATTGACTTGAACGGTTTGCAACAAGTCCTTTGGCCGGTGCATTGTGTACAAGGAAGTTTTGGAGCAGAATTTCATCAAGATTTAGAAAAAAATAACATAGAAGCCATTTTCCGAAAAGGAATGGAACGTGAAATCGATAGTTATTCTGGTTTTTATGACAATGGAAAACGAAAAAACACCGGACTTTTTGGCTACCTGAAAGACAGAAAAGTGTCGGAAGTTTTCATCGCCGGATTAGCAGCCGACTTTTGTGTCTATTTCACAGCAAATGATGCTCTCGATTTGGGATTTAAAACCACCATCATCGAAGAAGCTTCCAAACCCATTAATGCTGAGAATTGGGAGAAACTAAAATTGGATTTCAAACAAAAAGGTGGAAATATTGTTTGACGAATTTACCAGATTTTTTTGGTCATTCTTTATTTTGTAAATTTAAACTTTACTAAACAACTGAATCATGGCAAACTGTCTGGAATGTGGTGATAAAATCATTGGTCGATCCGATAAAAAATTCTGCAATGATGGCTGTCGCAATAACTACAACAATAAGCTGAATCAGGATTCAAGCAGGCTGATGCGAAACATCAACAATCGTTTGCGTAGAAATTTTCGCATCCTTTCTGCTCTTAATTTCAAAGATGGAAAAGCCAAAACCACACAAGAAAAACTCATCCTTGAAGGTTTTGATTTCGAATATTTCACCAACCTGAAAGTTTATAAAAACGGAGCTGAATATCGCTTCGTGTACAATATTGGATATAAATTTCTAGAAGACGACTGGTTATTGGTAGTCAAAAATGAATTGGATTAATCCCAGAAATCATACAATTCTTCTAGTTCTACCGCTTCTACTCCACTTCGAAACAATCTCGCTGTGAAATTTCCTTTCAGTTCAATTTTTCCGTTTTCAATTTCCAACCAGCTTCCTTCACGCAATCCCAAAACAGGCTGTGAATTGAATTTGTGAAATTCTTTGATTCGGGTTTCCCGGGTTTCGCCTTTGTGTGTCGAATTCAAATCGGGATCCAGATAATGAGGATTGATGTTAAAAGGCAAAAATCCCAAAGCTTCAAAACTCGGCGGATACACAATCGGCATATCGTTGGTCGTCCCGATCGTCATTCCCGTAAGGTTCGTTCCCGCACTGCTTCCCATGTAGGGCGTTCCTTCGGAAACCACTTTTTTCAAAGTTTCCATTAAGTCGAGTTTGTACAAGGTTTTCAACAATAAAAACGTATTTCCACCGCCCACAAAAATAGCTTTGGAATTTAAAATCGCATCTTTCGGATTTTCAAATTCATGAATTCCTTTGACTGATACATTCTTTTGAGCAAAAGCTTTTCGAGGCGCTTCCGTATATTCATCGTAAGTCACGCCCGAAGGACGCGCATAGGGAATGAATAAAATTTCATCGACATTTAGAAAATCGGTTGCTTCGTCCAGAATGTATTCCAAATAACCGCTTCCGTGAATGGTACTCGTACTGGCGGCCAAAATTTTATAGTTTGAATTTAGTTTCATTTGTTCGCAATTTAATAATTTCAAAAATTATGGAAAGGTTTTTGGTAAATTAGTCGCGTAAATTCCTTTTATGCTTAAATCTATTTGTTCCCTCATTTTGATTGGCATCTTATTGCCAATCAATGCCCAAACCGATAACGATCCGGTTTATGTCAATTATAATTTCTTTCCGAAACGCGATATGACGAAACAGGAAGAAACTGCCGTTTACAGTCAGTTGGAAGCCAATTTAATTCTCCCTGGATTGAATTTAGGCGAAAAAACAAAAGTTTATACCAATCTGAATTATAAAATTTCCCAATACGATTTCGATCAAAACACAGAAGGAGTTTTTCCTGAAAAATTGAATGACATTCGGCTGGGATTCATTGTGATGCACAAATTTTCCGATCAATGGCAAGCGATTCTTGCGCCACGCATAAATGCCCGAAGCGATTTCAAAGAAAAATTTGGAAAAAGAGATTTGTTTCCAAGTGTGCATTTATTGGGAATTCGTACCTCACCGGCCAATGAAAACCTCTCCTACGGACTTGGTGTCAGCTACAACAACGAAGGCGTAAAAAATCTTGTCATTCCTTTGGCGATTTTGCAATACAAAACCGAGGATATCCGCATTTACACCATCATTCCGAGTTTTGTATATGCGATGATGACACCCTCAGAAAAACTTGAATACGGTCTGAGTATCAATCTGGAGTCGGGATTGTATCATATCAATCGATTTTCAATGGATGACTCGCCCAATTACCTGAGTACTCAAAACATAACAATTGCTCCGACTTTGGGTTATCAGTTTGCCAAAGATTTATGGTTTAATTTCAAAGCCGGTTACGTACTTCCCGGAAAATATCGGTTGCTCGATGCCGATTTCGATTCCCTTCCCGGAATGGAGAAAAATCAATTCAAAGGCGGATTTTCGATTATGGGTGGCGTAAGTTTGAGAGTAAAAGATAACCTGAATTAATATTCCATAAAATCTTTTTCGAGCAATTGTTTCAAAGGTCTTTGACTCAAAGTATCAGGCAAATTTCGAAGTAAATAATTTCGTGTGGAAATCAAAAATTGATTTTCAACTTGGGCAAATTTTCCAGCAATACGGGAAGTTTTGATGATGTAATGCGTACGTTTCAAACGTCTTTTTTCGAAGTTTTCGCAAGCCATTTGCCAATCATTTTTTCTTAATTCATCCTGTAAAACCGCCACATCTTCTATCGCCATACAAGCACCTTGTCCCATATTGGGCGTCGTGGCGTGCGCTGCATCGCCAATCAATAAAACACGGTCAAAATGATAACGGGAAATCGGTTTTATATCCACAATCGGGTTGCTTATCAGGTCTTTTTTGGCTGTTAAATTTAATATTTCAGGGATTATTTGATGGTAATTTTTAAATTGTTTTCGCAATTCTTTCAAACCAAATTCAGGAACCCCATCTTTCAAATTCGAACCGATGCAAGCGTACCAATAAATCCGATTTTCAGTCAAAGGTGTAATGCCAAACCGACCTTTGTTGCCCCAAGTTTCAATGCTTTTATGCAAATTTTCCTTTGGATTTTCCACCACGCCACGCCAACACCAATAACCCGCATAACGTGGTTTGGATTTCGGATAAAACAACTGACGAATTTGTGAGTTTACACCATCGGAACCTATCACAAAATCAAATTCACGAAGATTTCCGTCTTCAAATTCGATTTCCACTTTTTCATTAAGAATTCTTAAATCAATAAGTTTTTTATTGGTTTCAATTTTATCAGGACGAATTTTACTCAATAATAATTTGTGCAAATCCGCCCGATGAACCGCAAAATTATCAGTATTATAACTTTGTTTAATTCGTTTCGTATCGGCAGAAATTATGATTTTTCCCTTGGCATCTGAAATTTCAAAATCTTTTAAATGGTTGCAAATCGAAATTACTTCCTCATCCAAATTCAAATATTCAAAAGCCTTGATGGCATTCGAAGCCAAACCCATTCCGGCTCCAATTCCGCGGATTTCTTCCGCGGATTCAAAAACACGGACGTCGAAACCCAATTTTTCCAACATAATGGCCGCCGTAAGTCCGGCGATTCCGGCTCCCACAATGGCAATGCTTTCTGATTTTGGTAAATTCATTCACACGAAATTACTTAGAATTTAACCGTTAAAAAAAGATTTAAATCAGGCCGAAAATCCGTGACGAATAAGTTTTACCATTAAGAAGTGTGAAATTTCATTTATTTTTAAAGATAGGTTGAGTATCAACAAGTTGATTTAAGAATTCCTTAATTCATTTATAAATTCTTAGAAGAATTCAATTATAACTTACAGATTATCAAAAACTTAATATTAAATCAATCTTTCGTCCCAGTTAAAATCCTCTTTTGATTTGATTTTTACTTTTCGCCTAAAATCAGGATGTTGAGTATTGATTAAATAATTAAATTCTTTGGGAACCAAAGCAGAAGGAATTTTCAAAATCAACTTTTCCATCGATTGAAACCATTTCGAACCCAGGTTTTGCAAAACTGGATAAGCTGAAACCGAACGCCAGTTTTCAGGCAAATCTTCCACAGAAATTTCCAGAATATCAGCTTCAGAAATAGCAAGTTCAATCACCAGAATTTTATAAGATTCGTCAATGTTAATAAAAGCTCGATGCGCCGTCAATTCAAGCACAGACAAAGCGGGTGAACTTCCCGAATAAATTACATATTCCTCGTTTTTATTCCATCGGTTGGCCACTCCGGAGGCCTTCAAAGATCCGGCATATTTTTCTTTTCGGATGTCGAAAACCAGAAGTTTAGACATTTTCACCGAATTCCATTGCTGTCAAGCGATTGTCAATAAGCTGGATCCCAGAAATCGTGTCCATAAAATCCATGGGAGCTTTGTTGTCGAGAAATGGATTGGGAAGTGTAAGCCAGTTTTCGAATTCGTCTTTGGTGGAAAAAACTTCCATACCGTGTTTGTACAAAGATAAAATCGAAACGATATGCTCCTTTGTGTTTTCCTTGATTTCGGTGTCTTTGGTTTTGTAGTTTCGGTAAGTGCGGGTGGTAATGTTTAGCCATTTGGAAATGATTTCATCGCTCAGGCCAATGAGTTCGTCCAAAATCTGAATAAAACGGTTTTGAGTCTGGCTCAAATACATATACATCCCCGAAGGCTCATTTACGCAGGGTAATTCCGGCTCGATTCGTTTGTATTTTTTGGTTTCCATTTTTTCTCTCTTCACAAATTTAGGAATTTTTTCCTATCTATACATGCATTTTTTCCTATTTTTTATCTCTCATTCAAATTCTTAACTTCGCAAACGTCAAATTTATTCAATGAAAATCTTTAGTTACAACGTAAATGGCATTCGTGCCGCAATGAAAAAAGGACTTAACGAATGGATTGCAGCGGCTCAGCCCGATGTACTTTGTCTGCAGGAAATCAAAGCCAATGAAGATCAGATACTCAATGAGATAGCCATTTTGACCGAAATGGGTTATCACTCGTATTGGCATTCGGCAGAGAAAAAAGGCTATAGCGGCGTTGCCATTCTGACCAAAGAAAAACCAATGCACGTGGAATTCGGGACCGGAATTGATTATATTGACAAAGAAGGACGTGTGCTGAGAGCTGATTTCCCTGGCGTTTCCATCATCAGCGTTTATGTTCCGAGCGGAACCAATATGGACCGACTGGATTTTAAAATGCAGTTTTGCCACGATTTTTTAAACTATATAAAAGAACTTCAGATTTCACATCCCAACCTTGTGATTTGCGGGGATTATAATATTTGTCACGAAGCCATTGACATTTGGGATCCGGTGCGAAATGCCAAAGTTTCAGGTTTTTTACCGATGGAGCGCGAATGGCTTTCCTCCTATTTGGAAGAATGTGATTTGATTGATTCTTTCCGATATTTTGTCAAAGAACCGCATCATTATAGTTGGTGGAGCCAAAGATTTCCGAGTGTGCGACTGGACAACAAAGGCTGGAGAATTGATTATAATATGGTCAGTCGGCCATTGGAAAAAAAGATGGTGCGAGCTGCAATTTTGCCCGAAGCCAAACATTCCGATCATTGTCCCGTGATGGTGGAGTTGAATTTTGGTTGAGTTAATTCAAAAATCAATCGAGAAAATATTTCTTTGAGTACTTCAGAATAAGTACTTGGATTTATTGATTCAGGAAATCCTCAAAAAACTTCTTTTCCAAAACTCGATTATCTGCATTTTCAACTGAAAATTCTCCAATTTTGGTTCGGCGAAGTTCAGTCAAATAAGCGCCGGATTTTAATGATTTTCCGAAATCATTTGCAAGTGAACGAATGTAAGTTCCCTTACCGCAATGAACTTCAAACTCCAGAAAAGGAATTTCTATTTTAGTAATTCGGAAATCGTAAATTGAAATTCGTCTCGGTTTTAATTCTACCTCTTTTCCGGCACGTGCCAATTCATAAAGTCGTTTTCCATCCACTTTCACGGCGGAATGAGCTGGTGGAAGCTGATCTATTTCTCCAATGAATTTTTGGGTAGTTTGCTGGATTAATTCTCCTGTGATATGTTCGATTGGAAACCTCTGATTTTCTTCTGATTCCGTATCATAAGTCGGAGTGGTAACGCCTAATTTAATCGTTCCGGTATAGACTTTTGATTCGGCTTGGATTTCATCAATCCGTTTCGTGAATTTTCCAGTACAAATTATCAGAAGCCCGGTTGCCTTGGGATCTAGAGTTCCTGCATGGCCGACTTTAATTTTTTTAAGATTATAAGCTTTTCGGATGTTCCAGCGGACTTTATTGACCACATCAAACGAAGTCCAATCCAATGGTTTATCGATAAGAAAAACTTTTCCTTCTTGGATTTCTTCTGCAGTCATTATTTAAAAAACAATGAATAGGAAATGACGGTCAATCCCAGAATGATACAATAAATCGAAAAATAAGTCAATTTGGCTTTTTTCACTAATTCAATCATCCATTTGCATGCAAATAATCCTGCGATGAATGCTGCGAAAAACCCGGCTATCAAAGCACCAACGGGCATCTCTCCGATTGACAAACCTCCTTCTTCCGAAGCGTCCAAAAACATCTTGACCGTGGCTCCAAAAATCAAAGGTAACACCATCAGAAATGAAAATCGAGCCGCTTTGGATTTATCATTACCCAATAAAATCGAAGTCGAAATCGTAGAACCTGAACGAGAAAGTCCGGGTAATAAAGCTGCAAAACCTTGCGCAATCCCGATTATAAATGAGTCTTTGTAGCCTACAGATTTACCTGTATTTTTCGCTCTGTCTGCAAAAAATAACAATCCCGAAGTGACCAAAAGCATACAACCTACAACCAATAGATTTGAAAATAATTCTTCCAAGGTATCTTTCAATAAAACCCCTACAAGAGCTGCCGGAATCATGGATAATATAATTTTCAATGAAAACTGAAATTCTTCATTGTTTTGAAACTGAAACAGACCTTTGATGATTTGAGCTATGTCTTTTCTGAAAATCACAATCGTGCTCAATGCCGTTGCAAAGTGAAGAACGATGGCAAAAAGTAAATTTTCTTCTTCGTTAAAATGAATATTTAATACTTCTTGTGCAATTACAATATGGCCACTGGAAGATACTGGCAAAAACTCGGTCAATCCTTGTACGATCCCGATGATAATCGCTTTGATAATTTCACTCATTCTCCTTTCGATTTATTGGGATTCATCATAATGGCATAAACCTCAATCGCAAATCCAAGTAATACGATAAAAGGTGCCAAACGGATTCTTCTCCATGAGAAAATTCCATCGTTCCAATAATCCGGATCATAAGTTCCGTCCGGTCGGGTATTGGCATCTGGGCCCATCATCAGAAAAAAACCGATGAGAATAACCACTACCCCCACAACCATCAGAAGGTAGTTTTTTTTCCCAAAAAGGAATGAAAATTTTGAATTATCAATTTTGACCATTTTGCTCATTTGTTCGAATTATTCAAATTAATATAACTGATCAGTTCTTAGACGAAGGTATCTCCAAGTTGCAATTCCTGTACTAATCAAAGCAATCACAACTCCAATGACAACCAAAATTAACATGAGCCAATAGAAATCGTCGTTCCACCAAGGCAAAGAAACAATTTCGGCAAAATAATACCATAATCCGCCCAAAGCCAAAATGGCAAGAATAGCTCCCAATAACCCCAAAACAGAACTTTGTAATAAAAACGGCTGAATAATAAACCTTCTTCTTGCTCCTACCAGCTGCATGGTTTTGATGCTAAAACGCTTGGCGTAAATCCTCAATCGAATCGAATTATTAATTAAAACCATCACGATGACCAAGAAAATTCCGGCAAGAACCATTAACCAAAAACGTATTTTATCAATATTGTTATAAACCGTAGTCATCAATTCATCATCATTCACAACTTCATTGATAATCGGATTGGCTTGAATGATTTCCTTTATACTGTCCACTCTATGCGGATCTACAAATTCCGGTTGCAAAGTTATTTGAACCGAAGCCGGAAAAATATTGGCTTCAAAAATAGCATTATCATCAATACCCAATTCATTTTTGGCAATTTCAGAGGCTCTTTCCTTAGAAATGTATTCGGTATTTTTTATAAATGAATGTTTGATTTTCAGCGAATCAATAAACTCCTGTTGCCTTGCCAATTCTCCGTCTTGTTGACGAGGATCGTACTCATCATTGAAAAAAGCTTCAAGTTTCAACTGTTCCTTGATGTAATCGGCATAGCTCTGTGCATTGATTACAATCAAACCAAAAATCCCAAGAAGAAACAGAACCAAGGCAATACTGATTACGACTGTAATATTGGAGGAACGAAGTCGGCCTTGATTAAATTTATCGCTCTGTTTTGACATTCAATTTTAATTTGTGGCTAAAGGTATAAAAAATCTTTCTTTGGTCGGTTTAACTTCATCCTTTTAGATAAAGTTTAAGATAGAACGAGGGCGTTTAGATTTTATTATATTCAATTCCCAACAAAAAATTGAATTAAAGGAAACTTCATTCGCAGATTTTGACTTGCTTTTTTTACCTTCGCACGATGAGCGTTAAAGCCAAAAAGCATTTAGGACAGCATTTTCTGAAAGATGAAAACGTCGCCAAACAGATTGTAGAGGCACTGAGTTGGAACGGATATGAAAATGTTTTGGAAATCGGACCGGGAATGGGTGTACTGACTAAATATTTGATTCAAGAAAAAAAGAATGTTTCTGTAGTTGAAATTGACACAGAATCGGTAGAATATTTAAACAAAAACTATCCAGATCTTCCAATTTTCGCAGAAGATTTTCTCAAAATGAATTTAAGCGAAAGATTCCATCATCAGCCCATTTCTATTTTAGGAAATTTTCCTTACAATATTTCTTCGCAAATCGTTTTCAAAGTCATTGAAGATCGGGTTTTAGTACCGGAAATGGTGGGAATGTTTCAAAAAGAAGTAGCCGAAAGAATTTCTGCCAAGGAAGGCTCAAAAGTGTATGGAATTCTATCTGTTCTCACGCAAGCTTATTACAAAGCCGAATATCTTTTTACGGTAGATGAAAATGTTTTCAATCCGCCACCCAAGGTAAAATCGGGTGTAATCCGCTTGACAAGATTTCGTGAAAAATTGGAAATAAACGAAAAATTGTTTTTCACGGTAGTCAAACTAGCCTTTAACCAAAGAAGAAAAACACTGCGTAACGCTCTCAAAAGTTTAAACATCGACGAAGACAAAATTGAGGATAATTTACTTAACTTGCGAGCTGAACAGCTTTCGGTCGATAGGTTTATTGAATTAACCTCCAAAATAACCCAATGAACGTAGAAATTAACAAAGATTTTATCAGTGTTTTGAGCGAGTATATTCGGGATCAAAATTCCCGAAAGGCGCTCGAAATGTTGGCTGAATTACACCCAGCGGATATTGCCGAAATCTTTGCTCAACTCGACGTAGATAAACAATCTTTTTTACTTTCACTTCTTGACAAAGATATTTCGGCCGATGTATTTCTGGAGTTGGAAGACGATGACCGAAAGAAACTTCTAAATCAATTTTCTACCAAGGAAATCGCCGAAGAGCTTATCCCCGAAATGGATACCGACGACGCAGCGGACATTATTGGTGAACTTTCCGAATCACGTCAGGACGAAGTAATTGCTCAGATTGAGGACAAAGAACAAGCGCAGGACATTGTCGATCTTCTTCGTTATGATGAGGACTCGGCAGGTGGTCTGATGCGGAAAGAATTTGTAAGTGTCAACAAAAATTGGTCGGTAATCACTGCGGTTCGCGAAATGCGAAAACAAGCCGAAGACATGGAGGAAGTGTATTCGATTTATGTAGTAGATGATCAGAATATTTTATTGGGGACACTTAGTTTGAAGAAATTATTGACGACTTCATCCAATACATTGCTTGAAGAACTTTACAATGAAAAAATCCGCTACGTAAAAGCGGATCAAGAGGATGTAGAAGTAGCCAATCTCATTCAAAAATACGACCTGACTGAAATTCCGGTAGTTGATGAAATGAAAAGGCTTTTGGGCGTCATTACGGTGGATGACATTCTGGATGTAGTTCGGGAAGAAGCCGAGGAAAACTATCAGTTAGCGGCGGGTATTACCAGCAATGTTGATGCAGATGATAGCATATTAACGCTTACCAAAGCACGTTTGCCTTGGTTATTGATTGGAATGTTCGGTGGTTTGGGCGCAGGAAGTATCATCCAAAAATATGAAAATGCCTTGGAGTTGGTGTACGGTCTGGTTTTCTTCATTCCTTTGATCCAATCCACAGCCGGAAATGTCGGAATTCAATCTTCGGCTATTATGGTGCAGGGTTTAGCCAATGGCACCATCAAAGGAAAACTGCTTAATCGATTAGGTAAAGAATTTTTATTGGCGCTTTTAAACGGTACTGGAATTGCCTTGATTGTTTTAATCATCAGTCATTTCCTTTTTGGAACGACTTTACTTACTTCCATAGCTATCATCATTGCGCTTATCACTGTAATTATCAATGCAGCTTTGATAGGAACTTTTATCCCTATATTTTTAAACAGCCGTGGTATAGATCCTGCGGTTTCCACCGGACCTTTTATCACTACGAGCAATGATGTATTGGGAGTGTTTATTTATTTCATTGTCGCCAAAATGATTCTTGGCGTTTGATCATTTTTTCAATAGGATCTTAACTTCAGTTCCCGATTCTTTATCAGATTTAGCCACGAAAATCTTTCCTTTATGGTAATTTTCAATGATTCGTTTTGCCAGCGATAATCCCAATCCCCATCCGCGCTGTTTGGTGGTAAATCCGGGTTCGAAAATTCTTTTGTGTAATTTTTTGGGCATTCCTGGGCCCGTATCCGCCACCGAAATCACCACTTGCCTTTCCTCATCGGTCACATAAACATTTACTGCCCCTTTGTTCTGCATGGCATCGACTGCATTTTTGACCAAATTTTCAATTACCCAACTGTACAAAGCTGTATTTAGAGGAATTCGTACTTCTTCTTTATCGGAATTAAATCTCAAATCCACCTTTTTGGAAACTCGGTTTTTTAAGTAATTCACAGTAGTTTCAGTTACTTCGATTAGATTGGCAGGCTGAAGTTCAGGCAGAGAACCAATCTTCGAAAAACGTTCGGTGATTTGATTCAAACGGTAAATATCTTTTTCAATTTCCAATACCGGCTCTTGATTTACTTCCTCCATTTTCAGAATTTCTACCCACCCCAAAAGCGAAGAAAGTGGCGTGCCAATCTGATGCGCCGTTTCTTTGGCCATTCCGGCCCATAAATAACTTTGTTCCGTGTTTTTTAAAGTTTTGAAATACCAATAACTGAAATAAACGAAAAGAATGATTATGAGAATTAAAATGATGGGATAATATTGCAATCTAGTAAGCAAAGGTGAATTTTCATAATAAACATACTGCATCCCAAATTCACCCAAATCTATCAGAATCGGTTCGCGGATTTGAGTCATCCGATGGATGGTATTTTTCATTTTCACCGAGTCATTCTGAATATCTTCGGGAATATTTAGTACAGAATTTAACTCACCAGTTTCACTCAATAAAATTACAGGCATCGTGGTATTGCCATTGGCAATATCAATCAAAAAGTTTTGGGTGTCGGAACTCAGAAATTCATCGGATCCCATTAGTTGAACCGCTTTTGCGTAAGTTTCCATTTTCACTTGCTCCTCGACTTTGAGTTGTCTCACAAATTGATTGGAAAACCAAACCGTCGCTCCAAATATGAGCAAAGCAAACAGAAATCCAATCCATTTGCTCAAATTCCGATTTTTCAAAAGATCAAAACGGTTCATATCCTGCTTTTGGGATGGTAAATGTATTAATTTTTTAAGGATTTAATTCAGACTTAAACCAATCTGAAGATCGAGAAATAAATAAATTTATTTAAAAATTTCAAATGAGTCCTTCACATTGTCCCAAAACTCATCGAGTTTGATAAGATTTTCTTTGAGAAAGCTTATGATTTCCGGCCAAGTTTCTTCATTAAAAATGCTCACTTTTTCCAATCGAAGTTCGATTTTGCTAATTTCTTTTCCGGTATCTTCATAAAAGCTTCGAAACCAAATCCAGTCTTCGCCCATTTCAGATTCAAAAAGGTATTTAAATTCTTCAAATTGCTCAAACATTAGCTCTTGCATCTCACGATCTTTCAAAGCGATTTCTATGGCAATTCGAGCAGATTTATTGTCCACATCCGTTTTGAAAAACAATTGTTTAATGCCTGTTTTATAATTAATCCAATTGACTTCTTCTCCACTGGCGGAATTCTGAAGTTTCATGTAACGACCAAAGGAAGTCCAAAATTTTTTACGGATTTGAAACGCTTCTTCTTTTGAATACATCCTGCAAATAAACTTAGAATAAGCCGGAAAATCAAATTCGCAAAAACTAAAACACTGTATTGTTCCATTAAGCAGATGGTTTTCCTATATTTGAAATCCAAATTAAAAAATATGAAGCGTCTGAGTTTATTTATTCTTTTCGGTTTTGGATTAACCATTTCAACATTTGCACAAAACATGATGACACCTGAACTTTTATGGAAACTGAAACGACTTTCTCCAGTCGGGATTTCAGATGACGGAAAAAATATCATTTACAGCGTCACGGAATTCCAAGTCGAGACAGAAGAAAGAACAACCCAACATTATCGAGTTCCAGTACAAGGCGGAAACCCTGTGGAAATTCAAAATCCATCGGAATTCATTACAGATAAATCTGTTTCGCCCGACGGAACCCGAAAAATTGAAGTCGAAAAAGTCAAACTCGATAAAGTTTTAGGCAAAGATTATTATCCCGAATTTGAAAATTCAAACCTATATATTTACAATGATTTGTATTATCGTCATTGGGATAAATGGAATGATGGGACTTACAACCATCTCATTCTGAATATGAATGGCGATACAGAAGTGGAGGGTATCGATATCATGAAAGACGAACCCTTTCATAGTCCACAAATGCCTTTTGGCGGAAGTAGCGATTATACTTGGAACAATGAGGGAACGAAAATCCTTTATGTTTCCAAAAAGCTTCAAGGTAAAGAATACGCTACGAGCACGAATTCAGACATTTATGAATACGATATAAAATCGGGAACTACAAAAAATATCACGGAAGGAATGCCTGGCTATGAAACCCATCCTGAATTTTCAAAAGACGGTGCGCTTGCCTTTTTGAGTATGAAACGTGATGGATACGAAGCCGATAAAAATGATATCATTGTTTTTCAAAATGGAAAAAAATACAATCTGACACAACATTGGGACGATACGGTTTTTGGATTCAAATGGGCGGATAATGGCAAAGAAATTTATTTCAATGCTCCGGTGGGCGGAACCATTCAACTTTTCTCCGTCGAATTCAATCCCGGGAACACCCGAAACAATCCCAAAATTAAACAGATTACAAATGGAGAATTTGATGTAGCAGGCCTTGTCGGACAATCTGAAAATAATTTTATCGTCACTCGAACCGATATGAATCACGCAGCAGAAATTTATTCTGTAGATTTAAAAAACGGAAAAATGAACCAGATTACTCATGTAAATAAAGACATCTACGATAGGATTAAATTGAGTAAAGTTGAAAAACGAATGGTCAAAACGACCGACAATAAAGAGATGGTTACCTGGGTGATTTATCCGCCTGATTTCGATCCCAATAAAAAATATCCGACTTTGCTTTATTGTCAAGGCGGTCCACAATCACCGCTTTCACAGTTTTATTCCTTCCGTTGGAATTTTCAATTGATGGCGGCTCATGGATACATCGTTGTCGCTCCCAACCGTCGCGGAATGCCCGGGCATGGTGTGGAATGGAACGAAGCCATTTCCAAAGATTGGGGTGGACAAGTGATGGATGATTACCTATCAGCTATTGATGAATTGGCAAAAGAGCCTTACGTGGACGAAAAGAGATTGGGTGCTGTGGGTGCAAGTTATGGCGGGTATTCGGTCTTTTATCTGGCCGGAATTCACAACAAACGATTCAAAACTTTCATTTCGCATAATGGAGTTTTCAATTTACGATCCATGTACGGAACGACCGAAGAGCTTTGGTTTACCAATTGGGATGCCGGAGGAGCTTATTGGGAAAAGGACAATGAGGCTGCCATGAAAACTTACAATGAATTTGATCCAAGTAATTTGGTAAGTAAGTGGGATACTCCTATGTTAATCATTCAAGGTGGTAAGGATTATCGAGTGCCAATTGGGCAGGGACAAGAAGCATTTCAAGCCGCTCAACTCCTGGGGCTTAAAAGTAGATTTTTGTTTTTCCCGGAGGAGAATCATTGGATTCTAAGTCCTCAGAATTCAGTTATCTGGCATACGGAATTCTTCAAATGGTTGGAGGAAACTTTGTAAATTAATAATATATCAACTGCCTTATTATGGAAAATAAATATGTAAGTTTTGTATCAGATGAACATTTATTGTTGTGTATTGAGAATTTATACAACGCTTATATAAACGCAAAAAATAATATCTCTAAAAGAAAATTTTACAAAAACAAAATTGATACTTTTAAATTAACCTTTGACTCAAAATTCAATGACATTGACGAAAATGATTTAGTCCAGTCTGAAATTTTACGTCAGATAGATAAATCAATCAATAATTCTATCGGAACTTTTCACGAACAAATTTTAGGAGGAATTGATGGTTATGAAATTGGAAATTTGAGTGGATTTGATATAAAAGCGAGTGATGATACGCTTTTTGCTGACATAAAAAATAAGCACAATACTATGAACAGTAGCTCTGCTGAAGCTTTGTTTCAAAAATTAGCAAGATTTGCAGATGATTATAAAAAAGCAAATTGCTATTGGGTTCAAATTTTAGCCAAAGGGAGTTTTAATGAACATTGGAGAGGCGATATAAACGGTAAAGAGTACAGCCATTCGAGAGTTTTTAAGATTTCAGGAGACCGGTTTTATGCGTTATTAGCAGGCGATGAATATGCTCTTTTTAAATTGTACCAAGCACTTCCTCAAGCAATTGATGATTTTTTAAATACTTTAGAAAAAGAAAAGAGCGTTGACGAACACTCAGCTTTAGATGAAATTGTATCGGAAACGAAAAGCACACAAAGATCAATTCTAGATCAGATTACATTTGAAAATTACAGATACTATTTAGGTTTTGATAAACTGTAATATTCATTCAAAAATTTTACAACCGAATAACCGACTTCTTTGGCTAAATTAACCGGCACTGCATTTCCAATCTGCTTGTATTGTTGTGCTATTGAACCAGCAAATTCCCAATCATCAGGGAAAGTCTGTATTCTTGCGTATTCACGAACCGTGAAAGGACGAGTTTCATCTGGATGACATCGTTCGGTTTGCTTTTGGGCGGGGCTACAAGTCAATGTTAAACAAGGTTCATCCCAACCAATCCTTCGTGCCATACCGGTTTTACCA
Organism: Flavobacteriaceae bacterium; assembly: GCA_012522185.1. Classification (GTDB taxonomy): domain Bacteria; phylum Bacteroidota; class Bacteroidia; order Flavobacteriales; family Weeksellaceae; genus Moheibacter. The sequence goes on from JAAYKY010000022.1 coordinate 24,535, forward strand.
CCGCCTAAATAGAAACTTCCTCCCATAAATTCTTTCTGAATATCTATAGGTAAATCTCTCCAATATCCTTTTGGAGGCACCAAATCTAAAACTGCTTTTTTACTTTCAGGATATTTTGCACCAGGCGAATCCGGCACATCACATTCATAAAGTTCACCTCTTTTTAATGCATCTTTCAGATTATAAATTTTCTTATACGGTTCTGGATAATCAAAAAAAACATCAATATCTTTTCTAATTCCAACTAGAAACAAACGTTCTCTTTTCTGAGGAACTTTATAAAAAATTGCTTTTAAAACTTGAACCGGAACTACATGATAACCAATCTCGTCTAAAATAGAAATCATCCCTTGCAATGTTTTCCCTTTGTCATGATTTAAAAGACCTCTGACATTTTCTCCAATACAAATTGCTGGATTTACTTCTTTCACAGCTCGCGCAAATTCATAAAACAAAGTTCCTCTTGCATCCTCAAATCCTAATCTTTTCCCAGCATAACTAAATGCTTGACAAGGAAAACCACCCGTCACAACATCTATTTTATTTTTATATTCAGAGAAATCAAAATCTTTTATATCACCCTCTAAAACATTCCAATGAGGACGGTTAATTCTAAGCGTCTGGCAAGCAAACTTATCAATCTCATTCAAAGCAACACATTTTAAACCTGCTTGTTCTAATCCAATTGCCAATCCTCCTGCTCCAGCAAACAATTCCAAAACTTTGTATTCCTGCAATGGTTCAACATAATTTGATATGTCTTCGGAAATATCTATAAATTCATCAAACAGTTCAAGAACATCCGACTTTTTGTACATTCTATAATTACTAATAGGTTCACGGGCTGCCAAAAGCTTCCCTTCTCTATCCCATCTTCGGAGTGTTTCTTTACTTTTCCCAAGCAATTCTGCTGTTTCAGAAAGTGTTAGATATTCATTCATAACCAAATTACATAACATTATACAATGGTTACAAAAGTATTAAAATAATTCTTATTTCAAAATACGAATTTGTATATTTAAATAAAAAAATACACAATGAAATTCGGAAAAGTAGAAAACCCAGAGCTGGTTGATTTCAGTTTGCCTAAAGACCATCCCGACACGAAAAAAATTCTTTCGAAACATAAGAAAAAGGATTTTGAGGCTTTTGTCGGCTGTGCCAAATGGAATCGTGCCGATTTGAAAGGGTTTTATCCGCGTGGCACAAAGGACGAATTGACTTATTATTCCACATAGTTCAATTCCATCGAACTCAATGCTAGTTTTTATAAAATGCCTGATTGGCAACAAGTTCAAACCTGGAAAAACAAAACGCACGAAGGTTTTCAATTCTTCCCGAAAGTTCCCAATTTCATCACGCACTATCGGCGATTGATCAACGTGGAAGAACCCATTCAGAACTTCGCAAATGCGGTGAGTAAATTTTGAAGAAAAACTTGGAATGGCTTTTATGCAATTGCATGACAACTTCAAACCTAAAGATTTTGATCGTCTAAAAAATGCGCTGGAAGCTTTTCCAAAAGGTTTTCCGCTTGCTGTGGAAGTTCGCAATGAAGAATGGTTTTCTGATGAAAAAATCAATGATGAATTCTGCGCATTGCTCGAAAGTCTAAACATGGCAAACATCATTGTGGACACGGCCGGAAGGCGCGATATGATGCACATGCGATTGACCAATCCGGTGGCTTTTATTCGATATGTAGGTGCGAACCATGAGTCGGATTATGACCGATTGGACGAATGGGTAGAAAGGATTAAAACTTGGAAAATCAGGGATTGCAAAAACTCTATTTCTTTGTGCATCAAAAACATTGAAATCGAGTCTCCCCTGCTCGCTTCGCAGTTTATTGAAAACTTAAATCTGGCATTATAATTGGATTTAAAAGTTCCAGATAAAAATAATTCCGGAAATATTCAGACTTCGCTCGACATCCAATAATTTGCCGGAATTGAAAAACCAAAAAGATGAAATTAAAAAAAATCTTTCCGTTTGCACTACTCTCAGGTTTATTCTTACTGATTTCATGTGGCAGTACAATTCCCGAAAATGCGCAAGCTGTACAAGGATTTCAAAAGGATAAATATTTGGGAAAATGGTATGAAATTGCTCGGCTTGATTTCAAATACGAAGAAGGTTTGAACAATACCACTGCCCATTATTCGCTGAATGAAAACGGTTCCATAAAAGTTGTAAACCGTGGCTATGACTACGAAAAAGAGGAATGGCGCGAAGCCAATGGAAAAGCGAAATTTGTCGGCGAAGAAAACATCGGGATGCTGAAAGTTTCCTTTTTCGGACCTTTTTATTCGGGGTATAATGTGATTGCGATTGATGAAGACTATCAATACGCCCTCGTCGCTGGTGAAAGCCTGAAATATCTTTGGATTCTTTCCCGCGAAACGACAATTCCGGAGGAAATTAAAAATGATTATTTAAAAATTGCAGAAGAAATCGGATATAAAACTTCGGATTTGATTTGGGTAGAGCATAACCCCTAAATTATTTCTCAAGCCATAGTTTAAAATCGTTTACCCTTTCGCGAGCCACAATCAACTCCTCCTCTACTCCTTTGATAAACAACTGAAAACGACTTCCCGAATGCGTAGTTATACTGTCAATATAGGTAAGATTTATAATTGCATTTCGGCTGATTCGAAAAAAAACTTTGGGATTTAGTTGCGATTCCAAATCAATTAAACTTTGTTCAATCGGATATTCGCGATTCTCGGTAAGTAGATAAGTTCCTTTATTTTTTGAATAAAAACATCCAATATTCTCTACATTAATCGTCTTTAGATTCGATCCAATTTTCACCAAAAATCTTTCCCGATAAGGATTTTCAAAATTATTGATCAATAAATTTTTTAACTGAAATGAGTCCCAAATCATCGGATGAATTCGCTCCCGGTATTTCGCTAAAGCTTGACGCAAATCTATTTTATGAATAGGTTTCAATAAATAATCTATACTATTGAATTTAAACGCTTTGAGCGCATATTCATCATAGGCGGTTGTGAAAATAATTGAACTTTTGGGCTTCACTTCTTTAAAAATCTCGAAACTAATTCCATCTCCAAGTTGAATGTCCAAAAAAATTAAATCGGGATCTTCATTATTTTGAAACCAATGAATGGATTCCTTCACGCTATTGAGCATCGCAATGGGTTCGATTCCTTCGTCTTGAAGTAATTTCACCAAATAGCGTGCAGCGGGTTTTTCGTCTTCTATGATGATGGTTTTCATGGATTTAATTTAGAATCAATTATTGGTTCTTATTTTTCTTTGCTTTTCTAATTCCTTTCGAATTTGTTTTTCTTTCCATGTCGAACTATTGAAAAACCCAAAAACGCCAAGTCCATGAAAAATCAATCCGATTCCCCATCCTGCAATCGGAAAAATAGGCCAGAAAAAACCTCCATTTCTCAAGCTAAGAAAACTTAAAAATCCGTTTACAATCAAATAACAACTTAAGTGAATGTAAAATCCAATTTTCTCCTCGACTGCTTTTTTTGCAATCTCATACTCTTCTACTGTATAATTTTTTTGTGCTTCCATAAGACTTTAATTTATTTTAGTTGAATCGTTCAGTTTCCTTTTTCTTTCGCTCTAATTCCTTTTGAATCATTCGATCTTTCCAAGAACTGGAATTAAAAAATCCAAAAACCTCGATGTAATGGAAAAAAACGCCCATTCCCCATCCCAAAAGCGCCCAATAAGCCCAATCGTAACTTCCATCTCTTAAATCCAGAAACGTCAAAAAAAGATTTACGATGATGTAACTCGCCAGATTCCAATAAAAATCCTGAACATCATCAACTCGTTTTTTCGCCGCTTTGATTTCTTCTTTTGTGTAATTTTGTTCTACTTCCATAGCAATTGTTTTTTCTGTTAATAAAGGAATTCTTACCCTGAATTCTTCTGCAGTTTGATGAATTTCAACTTCTTTTCGGGTGAAAGTTTTATAGCGATTTATGATGTTCCGAAGTCCTTTTCCAGTGCTATCATGAAGTTGACTCTTAAGCTGTAAATTATTTATAATCAACAAATAATATCCCTCCAAACTGACTTGAACCTTCAAAGGCTCTTCCGATGAAATTCGATTGTGTTTGATGCAATTCTCCAATAAGATCTGAAGCGAAAGTGGAACAATTTTATAACCAGTTGGAATTTCAGATGCAATTTCAAATTCAAGTCCGTCTTCGTATCGTTTCTGAATTAAATTCATATACGTTCGACTGAATTCAATTTCCTCTTCCAATGAAACCAAAGCTTTGTCCTTTTGCTCCAATACGTAGCGATAAACCCTAGAAAGTTCCCCCACAAATTCTTGTGCATTCTCAGGGTTTTCTACTATCAATCCATTGAGCACATTCAAACTATTGAATAGAAAATGGGAACCGATTTGGGATTTTAAGGATTCATGTTCCGTGGAAATCTGTATGACTTTTTCCTTTTGTTCTTTTAATTTATGGGCTTGATAATGCTGAATTAGAGCGATAACGTGAAAAATAGTGGCAATCGTCGTAGCAATCCAAATCAACCTGCTCAGAGAATCCAAAGATTTCATGGAAAGTATCCAATTTGTAGAATCTTTCAAGTCGTTACCCAATACGAGCAACATCAGGAAATAGAGAATCCCTCCTGCCAAAAGTGTTACAATACTGCTTCCCAAAATTCCAGTCAACAAGCGTTTGGTAAAACTCTTCCAATCAAATCCTGGAAATTTCTTTTCCACAAAATCGGAAACAGGCGCATTGGCAAAATAAAGTCCGATAGTGAAAAACAAAGTCCATAGAAAATTGGTCAATATGTCTTTCCACACGGGAAGTTGTTTGTTATTGAAGATGTACAACAAGATGAAAAACAATGAAATCAGCACCGAAATCACGGAAATATTGCGGATATGTCGGTTCAGTTTTTTCATTTGATAAACCATTCTAAAATCAAAACACTGAGATAAATTATAATCCGAATCATCGTTTTTACATTTAATTAATTGGATCAAAATTCGCTCATCGAATAAATTTATCAAAAAACTTTTGGATGAACTGTAAAATTCCAATGATGAATTGTAAAGTGTATATTAAGAATTTCTTTTCAATTCAATCCTTCCCACCATTTTGTGAAATTTTGAGTGGAATCTTTCAGAAAGAAAGTTTCGCCGATTTTGGGCGTCACATACGGCATTCCGACTTTTTCTGCTTCGATGATTACACGTTTCATCGGATCGTCCCAAGTATGATTTCCTAATTTGAATTTTGAATTATGAACCGGCATAAATCGTTTCGCTTTCAGTTCCTGCGCGACTTTCACAACTTCTTCAGGCAAAAAGTGGATGTATTTCCATTTCTCATCATATTGTCCGTTTTCCAAAATCGCCAGATCAAATGGACCGAATTCCTCACCGATTTTTTTGAAATGTGAATCATAACCGGAATCTCCTCCAATGAAAATTTTGCTTTTAGGTGTTTCCAACACAAAAGAAACCCAAAGTGTGTTGTTTCGCTTAAAAGTTCTTCCCGAAAAATGCCTTCCCGGAACGGCATAAATCTGAATGGAATCATCCAGTTTCAGACTTTCGTTCCAATCCAATTCAGTGATTATTTTTGGATCATATCCCCAATGTTCCAGGTGTGCACCTACGCCCAATCCGGTGATCACTTTTTTTACTTTGGGAATCAAATCAATAACTGTTTTATGGTCTAGATGATCGTAATGATCGTGTGTGATGAGCATATAATCAATTTCAGGAAGGTCGGCGGCCGTGGCAATTTCACTTCCGGGAAAAGCACGATTGGTACCCGCAAGCGGCGAAGCATTTCCGCTGAAAACCGGGTCAATCAGGTATTTTTTTCCTTCTAATTGAATGTAATACGATGAATGCCCAAACCAAATCAGCAAATCTTCATCGGGATCTAAATTCTTCCAATCGGGTTTGACAGAAGGAATAGAATCCAGCGGTACTACATTCGGATATTTTGTAAAAAGAAAATCCCAGAAAACGCCAAACATCGTATAACCTTCGGCCAACGAAGGTGTTTCTGTCAAGTTGTGAAATTGTCCATTGCGGTAATTCGGAGATTTTTGAATTCGTTCCAAACGCTCTCCCGATGGTGCTTTCCCAAATATTGGATGTTGCATATAACCCCAAATTCCAAGGATCATCAAACTCATCAGCACCAAAAATCCAATCAACATTTTCTTTATTTTTTTCTTCATATTTTTTTTCGAAGTTCGTTTTTAATTTGAAAATTGCTTATTCATCAATTTTCTCAAAATAATAGAACAATCCTTGCTTAACAAAAGTATCAAATTCCAATAATGACAAACTTAGATTATACTCCGAATTTATGTTTTTCATTTTTTCAAAGGTAGAATAATCAAACTCTCGAATTTCTTTATAAAATCTATTACCTAAATAATTAAAGTAATATTCTGTAATAACTGTATTATTTACACTTATCTCACTTCCATCTTCAGTTGTAAACTTTTTAAAGTTCTGAGATTTATATTTAGATACATTTTCATTTAAAAGCTGAGAATATAGATCGGGGTTTACTTTTATTTCCTGAAACTCTTTTTCATTATGAAACGCCTGAATTGAAAGTTCATTTTGATGAAAGAAAAAAAGTATATATACATTTTCCATTTTTTTATAAAAATCCTCATCATTATATCGAACAATGAAGTAATTGTCATTTTCATTTAACGTGATGTCATTTTTTTGTGCTATCAAAAATGAAAATTCTGTTGCGAATTGTTTTTCTTTTACTCCCTGACTATCAACAACATTCGTTGAACACGAACTTGTTATGAATAATATCAAAAAGGAGATAATTAAAACTTTCATGATTTTTAAATACTAAATTGTCAATTCACTATTCAATTTTGTGAATTATAAATCTTATTTAATCAACCTTCACAAAATCCAAATCCTGAAAATCATAACTGAAATCGGTCAATGGAGAAATCGGCTCCATTTTCAATCCGGTGATTTTACCATTTTCGGTTTGGACAAAAACAAAAGCATCGGCGTGCAGATAGGCATTGTCCCACTTCACCGCATAGGTATTGTCTTTGTAATAAAACATTTCACCTTTCAACTGACCTGATCGTTTGGACGTGAAACGAAGTTTTCTTTTTTCGTTTGAAATTCTAATTTCCCCGAACCAATTGTCTTGATAAGTCCCGATTAAATCCTTGGTTTCGGGCTGTTTTGATTTTTTATTCTTCTCAACTGTTTCCCAAACTTCCGAAGTGATTTTATCTGCATCCCCTTTTCTTTGGGAAATCAATTCGTCGTATTCCTTTACCCAATCTCTTTCGGGAAGTCCGAGATAGAAATCTTTAATCGTATTGGAAACCGCCATAAAAGCGGCACCTTCTTGTTGGTTCGTCAAAACAATGATGCCCAAATCGAGCTGCGGAAACATAATGATTTGCGTGACAATCCCTTCCAATCCGCCCGTGTGCGAAACCTGTAATTTCCCGGCCATGTCTTCCACCACAAAACCAAGTCCGTATGCCCGAAACAAAGAATGATAAGGTTCTTTGGTCGCGAACGGCATCAAGGTCTGAGGTTTGGAAAGTTCGCGCATTCGCTCTTCCGAAACCAGTTGAATTCCCTCTTTCGTTTTCCCGTAATTCAATTGAAACTGAACCCATTTTGTCAGGTCATTGACATTCGAATAAATTCCGGCGGCGGCATCAAAAATCGGATTGGTATATCGGTCGATGACTTTTAAATTACCGTCAATCGGAACATGGGGCGCAATGGCATTGGATTTATCTTTCAGCGTATTCCAATTGGGCGCTGTACGGTTCATTTCCAAAGGTTCTAAAAATTTCTTTTGAATGAAATCGGTCCAGCTCATTCCCGAAACTCTTTCGATCACCACTCCGGCAATGATGTACAATAAATTATCGTAATCATACTTCGAACGGAAATCCGAAACCGGTTTTAGAAACTGAATGTTTTGAATGATATCTCTGGGTGTAAAATCGTGTCCGTCCGGCCAGACCATCAGATCGCCTGCGCCGAGTCCGAGCCCGCTGCGGTGCGTCACCAAATCCCGAATGGTAAATTCTTCGGTCACATAATCATTGTACATTTTAAATTCGGGAATGTATTTTTTGACTTTATCGTCCCAATTGATTTTCCCTTCGTCGATCAAAAGCGCTATGGCAGTTGTGGTAAAAGCTTTGGAATTGGATGCAATCCCAAAATTGGTATCGGCATTTACTTTTTCTCCGGTTTCGATGTTGGCAAGGCCGTAACCTTTTGCCAGAACAACATTTCCGTTGTGAACAATCCCGACGGCAATGCCAGGTACATTAAAAGTTTCGAGGGTTTTCTCTACTAGAACATCGACTTTTTGTTCGGAAATCTCCTGCGAAAAAACGGTTGAAGCTAAGAAAATCAGAATCAGGAAAAAGTATTTTTTATTCATTTTTTTTAAATTACGCCGTAAAAATAATTAATTAAATTCAAGTCTATATTGAATTCGATTTTAAGTTGGAAATGATTGTTTAATAAATTTGAACCACATTGTTTAATTTCTCGTAGCCCTGAGTTTCAACTCGGGGAAATGATAATTAATTTAATCTTAATTTTAACGCATGAAAGATTTAATGGGTCAGGCCATTTGGGACTATTACCACGATAATTCTCCGGAGGATATTCAAACCGAAACTTCGATTTCGGAATTGGATGAACTTCCGGTGGAATATCTTTTCCGGGATTTCGAGGGAATGAATTTGCTTGAGCAAAAAGCGCTGGAACTCGCAAATGGAAAAGTTCTAGATGTTGGAGCCGGTGCTGGTTCGCATAGTTTGTATTTGCAAAATGAAAAAAATCTGGACGTAACGGCTTTGGATATTTCGCCCAAATCCATTGAAGTGTGCAAACTTCGAGGTGTTCAAAAAACGGTTTGTGAAAATTTATTGAACTATTCGCCCGAAGAAAAATTCGATACGATTTTACTTCTGATGAACGGAACCGGAATTTTTCAAACGATGGATCAAATTGATGTTTATTTGAAAAAACTTTCATCTTTATTAAATCCAAACGGAAAAATCCTCATTGACGGAACCGATTTGCTTTATATGTATCAAAATCAGGAAGGAAATTTCTCCATTCCTATTGCGAATTATTATGGCGAAGTGGATTATTATCTTTATTACAAAGGCGAAAAAGAAATTCCTTTCAAATGGCTTTATCTGGATTATTTGCTTTTGAGTGATTTCGCTGAAAAACAGAATCTCAAAACTGATTTAATCCTCAAAGAAGGCGATGCTTATCTGGCCGAAGTTTCCAAATAAATTTGGCTAACTTTGCTTCGGATTTTAAGAATCTGATATTCCTGAATAAAAGCTTTCAAAACGCTTTTATTTATGTTTAAATTTAATTTAGAATTGAATTATGTTAGGATTAAAATTACCAACCGACCCACGATGGGCAAACATTGCCGAAGGAAATTTAGAGGAAATTCTTACTGATCATGCCTGGTGCGAACAAAAAGCTGCCTCCAATGCTATTTATTTGATAATCAACAATTCAGAATTACCTGATTTGGTTACGACGATGACAGAAATTGCTTTGGAAGAAATGCAACATTTCCAAATGGTTCACAACATCATAAAAGAACGTGGTTATACATTGGGCAGAGAAAGAGCGGATGATTATGTAGGAAAGCTCATGAAATTCTGTAAAAAAGACGGTTCAAGAAATCAATCTTTCATCGATCGGCTTTTATTTGCTGCTATGATTGAAGCCAGAAGTTGCGAACGTTTCCGTGTTTTGTCGACCAATATCAAAGACCAAGAATTGGCGAAATTTTATCATGAACTCATGGTTTCCGAAGCCAACCACTATACGGTTTTCCTTGGTTTTGCTCGAAAATATGCAGTGGATGTGGACGTTGAAAAACGTTGGCAGGAATGGTTGGACTTTGAAGGGGAATTGATTAAAAGCTACGGGACCAAAGAACAAATTCATGGGTAAAGCCCTCCCCAAACCCCTCCCAAGGAGGGACTTAAAATAGAGTATGAAAAAGCGAACTTCGAAATTCGCAAAACGATAAACCAAAAACATGAAACTAGAAAACATTGTAAAAGAAAGAAGCGGCAACGTATGTGAACTCAGCGGCGAAACTGGAAATTTAAACTTTTATGAAGTAGAACCAACTTCGGGAAATCAACCCGAAAGAACGATTTTAATTTCGGACAAAGCATTGGCTCAAATTGAAAAAAGAGAAGAACCGGACAGTGGTTATTGGGAAAGGTTTTTAGCCTCGGCGATGTGGAGCGAAGTTCCGGGTGTCCAAGTGGTTTCTTGGCGAATGCTCAACCGTTTTCGCAATGAATCTTGGGCAGCCGATGCGCTGGATATGATGTATTTGGACGATGAAACGCTCGAATGGGCCAAGGCTTCCGGAGATCATATGGGCGATGGAACGGTGGAATTGCACAAAGACAGCAACGGAAATATTTTACAAAATGGTGATACCGTCACTTTGATCAAAGATCTGGACGTGAAAGGCTCTTCCATAACCGCAAAAATCGGGACAGCAGTTAGAAACATCCGTTTGGTTCATGACAATGTAGAACAAATCGAAGGAAAAGTGGAAGGTCAATCCATTGTGATTTTAACTAAATTTGTCAAAAAATAATTTGAAAACATTTAAATAATCAGTCCGCAAATTGCGGACTTTTTTGTTTATAAATTTAATTCAAAAATAAAATCATCCATTACATATCCATTTCCGATGTCGAAAACACCTTCGTCTATTTTATGGAAACCATTTGCTTCGTAGAAACCAATGGAACCTTTGTTTTCTTTATTGACATTCAGATAAATTGATGTTTTTTGATTTTGTTTTGCTAATTCGATTGCGCGGTTCAGAAGCAATTTTCCAAAACCTTTGCCACGAGTTTCTGCTTTTAAGTAAATTTTTGAAATAAATAGTTTTTCTTCCGCAATTTCACAAACCAAATATCCGACAGGATTTTCGTTATCCATCAACATTTCCCATGAAATTCCTTCCTCGATTTCTGAACGAATTCTTTCGTCCGAATAAAACAATTCGAGCATATAATCTATTTGCTCTTGTGAAATGATTTTTATGTAATGTTCCTCCCAGATTTCGCGTGCCAGTTGCTGGATGATAGGAATCTTGTTTATATTGATTTTAGTCAGTTTCATTTTATTATCAAATTAACCCCGAAGGCTTACCGATTTCATCGATATTTAGGTACTCTTTTTTCAACTTTTCTCTTTTCCAAATTATGCGTAACAGCTGATAAAAAATTATAAAATTAAAAGAAATCAAAATCCAAAGCGCCCAATCATAATAGTGGCTTGTGGCAAAATACAAATCAAAATGATGCCTAAGTAAGTAAGCTGAGATTTCATATCTTAAATAAATAAAAGGAAAACTACAGCTAAAGCCTCCGATTAAGAAATAGACTATCGGAGGTTTATCATACTTATCACTGAGATAACTTATGAAAAGTTTAAATATGAGTAAGTTAGCTAATAGCAAATGAAAAGGCAGCATATAAGGCAAAGTTATGATTTCAGGGGTGAATTATTTTTCAAATTTAATGTTTAGTTTTTAAATTCTAATTTGGTTTTAAGGTTAAAACATTTTCAGATTCTCAGAATTGAACTCTATATTTGTTGAAAGGTTTTTTTTAAACCTGAAACTTAAAAATTCAAACACAATATTATGTACAGCGAAAAATTCCGGCAGCATTTGGCCAGCCAGTTATCAGATTTGGAAAATCAGGGATTGTTTAAAAAAGAAAGGATTATCGCTTCGCCACAAGCGACTGAGATTACCTTGGAAAACGGAAGTAAGTTATTGAATTTCTGTGCCAATAATTATCTTGGACTTTCGGATCATCCGGAGGTGATAAAAGCTTCTCAATCTGTTTTGGACAATCGAGGCTATGGGATGTCTTCGGTACGCTTTATTTGTGGAACCCAAGATATTCACAAAGAATTGGAAGATCGAATTTCCAAATTCTTAGGTATGGAAGATACGATTTTGTATGCGGCGGCTTTTGATGCAAACGGTGGTGTTTTTGAGCCTTTGTTTACGGAAGAAGATGCGATTATTTCTGACGAGTTAAACCATGCCTCGATTATTGACGGAGTTCGTTTGTGTAAAGCAGCTCGTTATCGCTACAAAAACAATGATATGGAAGATTTGGAAGCCCAATTAAAGGATGCAGCTTCCAAAAATCATAGATTTACGATCATCGTGACCGACGGCGTTTTTTCCATGGATGGAATTGTTGTGAACCTCAAAGCGGTTTGCGATCTGGCGGACAAATACGGAGCCCTTGTGATGGTAGATGATAGTCATGCGACAGGTTTCATCGGGAAAACTGGAAAAGGAACTCACGAATACGCCGATGTGATGGGACGAGTAGATATCATCACTTCTACACTTGGGAAAGCTTTGGGTGGAGCCATGGGTGGATTTACTTCTGCCAAAAAAGAAATCATTGAAATGCTTCGTCAGAAATCAAGACCTTATTTGTTTTCAAATTCGTTGGCACCCGGAATTGTAGGTGCGGCTTTGAAGGTTTTTGATATGTTGGAGACCAATACTTCTTTGCGTGATAAATTAATTGAAAATTCCGAATATTTCAGAACGCAAATGAAAGCAGCCGGATTTGACATTCCCGATGGCGATGCGGCCATTGTTCCGGTTATGCTGTACGATGCTAAATTATCACAAGAAATGGCCGATAGACTTTTGGACGAAGGAATTTATGTCATCGGATTTTTCTTTCCGGTTGTGCCTCGTGACAAAGCGAGAATTCGTGTTCAACTTTCTGCGGCACATACGCGAGAACAACTTGACAAGGCAATTGCTGCTTTCACAAAAGTTGGAAAAGAACTTGGAGTGATTTAATCAAATAATTAGAAAATGAAATCGTCCTCTTGTCATTGATTTGGCAAGGGGATTTTTTAATCCTTTCCACCTGGTGCCCCCGGGCTGTTGCGTCTTCTTTCTTCTTTCTTTTTTTCTTCTTCCATTTCCGCTTCTTTCTCAGAATCGCCATTTGACATCTCTCCACTTCCCTCCTCGGCTACTTTTTTACCATGTAGCAAATCCAAAATCTCTTGTGCTTTGGCTGCTTCCTCCGTTTTTGGATAAGCAATTAGAATAAGCTCAAGCGTCGAAGCGAAATTATCCTTTCCCTCTGTCTGACCAATTGCCAAAGCATTTAAAAGAGAGAATTTAGCTATGATCTCTTCCGTCGGATATTTTTCAATGGCCTCGACTGTATTCGATTTCACTTTCGCAAATTCACCTGCTTTGTAGAGGTCGTAAGTTTCTTCATAAAAAGCAAGTGCTTCTTTGGTGGTAGGTGTGATGAAATCCACTTCCGGATTCAGAATGTATTCTGCATAAATCGAATTTGGATATTTGCTCAGAATCAGATTTTTATATTCCTCAGTTTTGTCTGTATTTCCTTCACGATCATTGATTCGATAAATTTGATAAAAAGCTTGGGCTTCTGTCAATTGTTCTTTTGGGGGCGTGGAAACTAAATGTTCAAGGGTTTCCGTTGCTGTTTTTGCATTTTTAAACAAATCATAATAACCGATTCCCAATGAAAGTTCCGTGGTGTCTCTTTCTATTTTCAGTTTATTCAATTCTGCCGGTTGGGTCGGAATCTGTTCCAAATAAAATTCCAATTCGTATCTTCTTGGGTTTTGTGAATCCACTTGTCCCAACATTTGTGCTTCCTGCTCTTCCAAGCTCAATGCGCCTCCGGTAGAACTTCTCCAGTTGTCACCCAATCGGACATTTCCCCAAATTCGTTTGAAATCATTTTGACCGTTGGACTTCAAAGAAGTATTGTAAAAATAAAAAGTATTTCCTCCTCTACCTCCCTCATCAAAGGAGCTTCCAAAACCTCCGCCCGGTGTTTGTGTTTGGAAAATGGTAGCTTCCTCTTCCATTTCTTTCTGGCGTTTGGCATCTTCTATTTTTAATTTAGCGATATAATCTCCAAAAAACTTTTCTTTTTCATCCGAAGTCATATGAGCCAAATGAAGTATGCTGTCGTTTCGCTTGACCAAATAGTATTTCTCCATTAAGGATTTCAATGAATTATTTCGCTCGGTAATTCTCGCAATGTCTTTGTCATAAGGTGCTACGCTTAAAGCACTGTCATAATAAGCTGAGGCATGAACGTAATTTCCATGATCAAATTCTAAATCTGCATAGCGCTCGTAAGCAATTCCACGGATATAAGGATCGGACACTGGGCCTTCGAAGCTTTCTTTCAGATACTGACGAGCTTCTTTTATATTACCCGATTTATAAGCCATATCACCGATTGCATAAAGGAATTCATTTCTTCTTGAAATATAATTTCCTTTTTTGGCCACGTCCAAAAGATGATTTTTATAGGAACTGTAGCTATTTCTTTCGGGATCAAAATTTGCGGCGATTGCCAATTGAGATTTAACTTCCATTTCAAATCCAGGCTTCATCCGATAAACACGGGTAAAAGCTTCTCCGGCTTCATTTTGCATTCCCAATTTTGAATAAAGTTGCCCCTCAATAAAGTGATAACGTGCTCTTCTTTTTTTGTTTTTTGTGTTTTGAATGGTTTTATCCAGCACTTCAATGGCCTCTTCGTATTCTTCTTTTCGAATTAAATTTTCAGCATAATATTTTAGAAAATTCTCACGCAAATCTTTTTTATACCCATCATCTTTGGTCAGGTTTTCCAAAATTCTTTCGCCTTCAAATTCATTTCCGATTTGTAAATGCGCCAAAGCTGTGTACAATCTAGCCTCGGGCGTAAACTTTTTGTGATAAGGAAGTCTGCTCTGCAAATAATTAAAAGCTTCGAGTGCTTCGAAACTTTTTCCATTGTTATAACGAGCTTTTCCTAAAATGAGATAAGCGCGCGTCATGCTTTTGTTCCGTTCTCTTCCCTCAATGAGCATAGAATGATTTTCGATGGCTTTCAATGCTTTTTGTTCCACTAAGTCAAATCCGGTAAGAGCTGGTTGATTGGTATTTCCACCGCCTATCTGACCTCCTCTTAAGTTGAAGGACCCCGATACGGCTTCGGCATCAAAATCAGGTTGAACAATTTCAGGACGTGGATCAACGGGTAGAATTTCAGAATAATTATCCTGATAACTCATCTCAAGTTCGTCGATTTTTTTGTCCATTTCTTCTTCTGCATTGAACAAAGTATTGAACCAAGCAGTTGTATTGTGGAAAGCTCTGTTTGTTCCGGTATCCTTTTTGACGGAGCAACTCGTCATCAATGCCAAACAAGCGAATGCAATTAATTTCTTTTTCATAAATTATCCAATCCCGACAAAACTACAATAAAAACGCATTATTTAAAAAAATCTTGTATGATAGGTTAAAATCTATTCAGATATTTGCATTTAATTATAAATGGCAAAAAAAAATAAAAACATATTTAGAAAATTGTTTCAAAAACACACCTTGATTATTCTCAATGAAGAATCACAGGAAGAGCAATTTTCTTTTCGCTTAAATCAAATGAATGTATTGGTGGTGATTGCTTTGATTTCATTCTTCACCATTGCATTTACGGTTCTCATGTTACTTTATACGCCTTTGCACAATTACATACTTCCATCCGAAAAACAAATAAACGTTCAGGACAAAGAAGAAATTCTCAATTTAACCAATCAGCTTGAAGTTCTTGAGGAACGAACAAAGGCCAATGATCTTTACATCAAAAATTTACGCGCCATTTTGAGTGGTGATGTTCCGATTCCGAATATTGACACGATGCAAACCCCAATTACTGTTTCTGTTGATTTGAGTAAAATCGATTTATCTCCGACCGAAGAAGACTTGGAATTACGAAAAGAAGTTGAAATGGAGGAATTGTTTAGCGTACAAGGGAGTCGTGACAATCAGGAATCTGGAAATCTATTATTTACACCTTTGAAAGGAATCATAACCGCAGGATACGAGACCGAAGAAAACCATTTGGCCATCGATATTGCTGCTCAACAGGGCGAAGCCATCAAATCGGTTGCGATGGGAACCCTCATATTCACCGATTGGACACCCGATACAGGTTATGTAGTCGTCATTCAACATCAGCGCGGAATGATTTCGGTTTATAAACATGCTTTGACGGTTTATAAAAAAATGGGAGAAGTAGTCAAAAAAGGCGAAGTCATAGCAGCGGTTGGAAATACCGGAGAACTCACAACTGGGCCGCATCTTCATTTCGAACTCTGGATTGATGGAACACCGGTCGATCCGCAACAATATATTGTTTTTTAAATGGGATTCAAATCAGAAATAGCCAGAATTTTTGCCGGAATTAATTCCAAAAGCGAAGAGAAATGGATCAAACATCCTGTTGAAGCTCAAACTAAAATCTTCCGTGAATTAATTTCAACCGCGAAACAAACCCAATTCGGGAAAGACCATGGATTTGAAAAAATCCAAACTTATGAAGATTTCAAAAACCAAGTTCCCATCCGAGATTATGAAGCTTTGAAATCCTATATCGATTTAATTCGAAACGGAAAATCCGACGTTCTCTGGAAAGGAAAACCGCTTTATTTGGCCAAAACTTCGGGTACTACTTCGGGTTCCAAATACATTCCAATTTCAAAAGATTCAATGCCTTATCACATCAAATCAGCAAGAAATGCTTTGCTGAATTATATGAGGGAAACCGGAAAATCGGCTTTTGTGGAAGGTAAAATGATTTTCCTTCAGGGAAGCCCCGAACTGGAAAAAGAAAACGGTATCAACGTCGGACGTCTTTCGGGAATTGTGGCGCATTTCGTTCCGAAATACCTTCAGAAAAACCGAATGCCAAGCTGGGAAACAAATTGTATCGAAGATTGGGAAACCAAAGTCGATAAAGTGGTCGAAGAAACCCTGACTGAAAATATGACGCTGATTTCGGGAATTCCGCCCTGGCTGGTCATGTATTTTGAAAAATTAATTGAAAAATCAGGCAAAAAAAATATAAAAGAAATTTTTCCCAACCTCCAACTTTTGGTTACCGGCGGCGTCAATTACAATCCTTATCGGGAAAAAATGATTGAACTCATCGGCGAAGATCTGGACGTGATTCAGACCTATCCCGCTTCAGAAGGTTTCATCGGATTTCAGGATTCTGTCAAAGCCAACGATTTATTATTGTTGCTGAACCACGGAATTTTTTATGAATTCATTCCGGCTGACGAATTTTTTGATGAAAACCCAAGCCGAATTTCGATTCGGGACGTGGAGCTCGATAAAGATTATGTACTGATTCTCAACACAAACGCCGGACTTTGGGGCTATAACATCGGCGATACCGTTCGATTTACCAGTCTTTCGCCTTATCGGATTGTGGTTTCCGGTCGGATTAAACATTATACTTCGGCCTTTGGCGAACACGTGATTGCGCACGAAGTCGAACAAGCAATGCAAAAAACTTTGAAAAAATACCCGGCAAAAGTTTCGGAATTTACCGTCGCGCCAGAAGTCAATCCAGTCGAAGGACTTCCCTATCACGAATGGTTTGTGGAGTTTGCGGAAGAACCGGAAAATTTTGAATTATTCCGTCAGGAACTGGATAAAAACCTGAGAAGTTTTAATTCTTATTATGATGATCTGATTTCAGGTAATATTCTTCAGCAACTGAAAATCTCAAAAATAAAAAAGGAAGGATTCAATCAATTTATGAAATCCCAAGGCAAACTCGGTGGACAAAACAAAGTACCACGACTTTCCAATGACCGGAAAATTGCCGATGAATTCTATAAACTGAATTTGGTGGAGGCAGAATGAATGATTGAATTCTAAATAATTGAACACTCCGATATTAGTTTGAAATTTCAGTTCATTTCTAAATTAAATCGTTCTATTTAAAACAAAAAAGACTCATAAACTGATAATTATCCTTTTCAATTCTTATTTGATTATTTAACTTTAAGGTTTAATTATTTTAATTTAATCAACTGAATATGAGCACGAAAAGATTCCACGAATACGAAGTAATTTTCAAATACCTAACCGACAATAAAGGAGAAAAAGTGGACAAAGAACCGATTGAGTTTTTATTCCAAAATCATGATGATGTATTCAACATCGTAGATGTTCTGACCGAAAAAGATTTGTTTGAAGATAAATCCCAAACGGTTCAGTTTGCCATAGGTCTGAAACTCTTTGGAGATGTGATGATGAAAAATAAAGACCATGAATTATTTTCCGAAATGCGCCCTGCTTTTATTGAATTTATGAAGAAATTGAAAGGGAAATAACCCCCGTTTTGTCATGGTTTTTGCCGAAGCAAAAACACACGCCAAAACTTTATATTTTCCAAATTACCCCGAGCTAAAGCTCGGGGTTATATAGCTTTAACTCCTACGGAGTTTTTATAAATGCAAAAACCTTGACAAGGTTAATTTAAAACAATCCATTCTTCTTAAGCTGTTTACAGCATCTTATCGCTTCTTAATAAAAATGAAGTTTCAATTTTCCTTAATGTTTAATTAGAAATTGACACTAAAATCAATCACAAGTACCGTCAGTTCTGCAGCTTTGTCCTTCTGACATTTCCAGTTTTATTTCAGGGTTTTCTTTTCGCCATTCCGTGAAAGATTTTCTCAAAGTATCTAAAAAAGCTTCGGAAGGTTGTGCACCCGAAACGCCATATTTTCGGTCAAACACAAAAAAGGGAACACCGGTCACACCGATGCTTCTCGCTTCCTGAATGTCCTGATTCATTTTGTATTTAAACTGATCATCGGTAAATGCCGACTCCAATTCTTTTTCGTCCAAACCGGCTTCTTTTCCTAATTCTTTCAGCGTTTCCAAATCGGCAACATTTTTTCCGTCAGTAAAAAAAGCACGGAATAAAACTTCTTCCACTTCATCGCCCAAACCTTTGGTTTTTGCGAACTGAATGAGCTGATGTGCCTTTTGGGAATTTACCATCACCGATTTGTCCAAATGATATTCCAATCCGGCCTGACGTGCCATTTCAGTTACATTTGCTAACATTCCCTTCACTTGTTCTCGACTCATCCCCTTTCTTTTGACCAGGTAATCTTCCTGGGATTCGGTCGCTACTTCAGGAACGGTCGGATCCAACTGAAAACTTTTCCATTCGACTTCAATTTTATCTTTGTCAGGAAAATCAGCCAGTGCCATTTCAAAATTTCTTTTCCCGATGTAACAAAAAGGACACATTACATCGCTCCAGATTTCAATTTTCATAACTTCTTGTTTTAATTTTTTAATGTTTTGTCATGGTTTTTGCCGAAGCAAAAACACACGCCAAAACTATTTTCGTTTATTTTTTTATCCCCCGAGCTAAAGCTCGGGGCTACAAAGCTTTAACTCTTTTAAAACCTTGGCAAGGTTATCATGAAGATTTATTTACTCACTTCATCAAGTAATTTCAAATCCTCAGCGTCCAGATTTAGTTCGGTTACCGACAAAATCTGCGCCAATTGTTCTCTGGAAGTCGCACTTGCAATCGGTCCGCCGATGTTGGGTTGAGCCGACAACCAAGCCAAAGCGACCGTTGCCGGAACTGAATTATGCTTTTCAGCCACTTTATCCAACGCATTTAAAACATTCAGTCCTTTTTCGTTCAGATAGTTGGCTGCGCCTTGTCCGCGCGGGCTCTTATTGAAATCGGCTTCAGAGCGATATTTCCCACTCAAAAATCCGGAGACCAAAGCCGAATAAGGAAAAACCGTCAAACCGTATTCTGCTACAATCGGTGCATAATCGGTTTCGTATCCGCTTCTTTCTACCAAATTATACAAAGGTTGGAAAACTTCGTATTTCGGAAGGTTATTGTGGGTTGAATATTCCAATGACTCCTTCAAACGAGCCGGAGAAATATTGGAAGCCGCAATATGTTTCACTTTTCCTGATTTTACCATTTCGGCAAAAGCTTCCAATGTTTCAGCAACCGGTGTTTTCTCGTCGTCATAATGCAAATAATAGAAATCAATGTAATCGGTTTGAAGTCTTTCAAGGGATTTGTCCACCGACTCCATCAAGTGCTTAGATTGGCAGCCGAACAAGGAAACAGGGAAGCCAAAAAGATTGTAAGAGCTTGGGATTAAGCACCAAGTAAATTCCTGTACCCGGGATTTCCATATCCAAGCGATCAGGCGAGACAATGGAAAGGCTGTAAAAAGCGGCATCGCCGGTTGGGCTTTTGCTGTATTGCAGGTCTTTGTAGTGAATCTTCTCCAATAAGTTTTCAAGACCTTCTTTTAAAAAGCCTAAAACTTCCGGGATGTCATCTTCTGTGATAACAGATGCCAGTGTCGGATAATACCTTTTGGCTATAATGGGTGGTGTTTCTGTTCCGTTGGGCATAACAGTTGTTTTTGTTGAGTACTCGTTTCTCTTTTTATTTACAGCTTATCTCTTCTATCTTGACAATTTTTTTTAATCAGACTTCACATTTACTTTCTTTGGTTAAGTTATCCAATGTTTTCAAGATAGTTGGCATTCTATATTCTCCTTTCATATTTATTATCTTTTCCGCAACATCATTCAAATCTGTTCCAATTGAAGAAATGTATAAAGGAGTTTTACTTTTCCCTCGGTAAATTTCAATAGTCATATCTTTATTCGCATAAAAAGAACTTTTTGCAATACCTATAACAGGAACTTGACAGTTTAAATGTTCATATAATCTCCCCCCCAAGCCATATTTCTCATTTTCTACATATACATGTCCATCAACTATAATGGCTTCCAAATCTGATAAATTTACTTTCTCGACTATTTTCAGAAGGCAAGGAAGTTCTCTTTTGTAAAACTCTCCCGGAATATATTCTTCTACTCTTTCTACTGTTTCAACCAAAATATTTTTTGGGTTCTCATCTTCCCAATTAAATAATACACCTACTACTTGTGCTTTTGTTTCTTTATAATAAGCGTCAATTGCTAATAGCATAAAATTTTAATTGATATTAATTCTAATTCTTTGTCTGGTATTCTTAACATAAAATTTTTAAATAATCGTTTCTACATAATTGCCATTTTCATCAAAAACTTGATGACTTATTAATTCCCCTTGTTCATTCCATCGTTTGAAAGACCTTATATTATAATCATACTTTTGAAAATATTCCTCTTTTAAATTACCATTTTCCCAATATTCTACCTGTCTACCCTCTAAAATACCTTCTTTGTATTCACTCTCATTTAACAATTGATTAGAATTCGGAGATTTATAAAATATAATTCCTGTAAAAGGAACTCCATTATAAAGTTTTACACCTCCTCCCCAATTAGTCGGCCTATCTCGTAAAGTTAGATTTGGATCATTATATTCTATTCTTATCATTTTTCTTTAATTTAATGGATTAATGAATGTAACTAAATCGAGAATATGAAAACAGTCTGCACAAGTATGCTGTACAACTTCTGTTTGTTCAGTACCATATTTAATATTTCGATTATAACCTAGTACATTGTCTTTTAGCCACATATCAAATACTTCATCTGAAGGTGGATTAGACATATAATTTGGGAATTTTTTCTTCGCCAAATCATCTAATGCTCTAATTTCACCATGAGCACCAGGATATTTTCCGGTATTTCCGAAATCAGTTTTCAATTTAACTAAATCCTTGAATTAATTAAATTCAGTACCCATAATTCTCTGGAAATATTTGAATTAGTTTTTCATTGAGCCGGCAAAATTAAGGAATTTGATCCAAGGGAAAAAATACGAGATGCAAGTAAATCTTTAAGTCAAATGATTATGAAGCTTTGGCTTAAAACAAAAAAATGCGCACTTCCGCACGCATTTTCTTTTTGTTTATTTTGTAAATTTACAATACAGTCGGTTGACTATCGTCTATATTATAATACTGAACTACACTATTGTAATCACTGTAATCCACTTCGGTAGATCTTCCATAACTCGCCGGAACCAAAAGCACTCGGAATGATTGATTAATCACATAATTTGTGTTGTACAAATCAAAAGTTCCTCCAGCATAAATCACAAAATCATAACGTGAAAAATCATAATTGTAATCCACTTCATGACCGTCATTTAGATAAAATGTGATAGGAATTTGTTGCCAAATAGGCGAATTATTATTGGTCGTTCCTACTTGCATATACATCAAAAGCATATCGGTCTCATACATGGGCGAATTAAATGACCTCGAGATTTGATAACTTCCGCCTACATTTTCAAAGTTTACGTTTCTTAAATCATAAACGATTGGGTAAGTGTCGTAATCCACATAAACCGTATCGTCGTCGGTAGAACAGCTGAGCATGACCAAACCGAAAAAAGTCATAGTCAGGAAAGGAATTAATTTCTTCATAATTTCTGATTTTATTTGTTTACTTTACTATTTCAAATCATATACCAAAAAATAATCTTCAATTCGTATGAAAGATCAATTTTTATTAAATCCCGACATTCACTTTCTCAACTTCGGTTCTTTCGGAGCTTGTCCTAAACCGGTGTTTGAAGTTTATCAGAATTTCCAATTGGAACTGGAACAACAGCCCGTGAAATTCATTGCCGAAAATGCCTCGCAATATCTGAAAAATTCACGAATTGCTTTAGGAAAATATTTAAACTGCCCTGCTGATGATATGGTTTGCATTACCAATCCTTCCTACGGAGTTAATATTGTAGCTAAAAACCTGAATTTGAAACCGGGAGATGAAATTCTCACTACCGATATAGAATACGGTGCTTGCGATCGTACTTGGAACTATTATTGTCAAAAGTCGGGAGCGAAATACATTCGAAGAAAATCGCTTTTTCCATTGGAAACCAAGGAAGAATTTGTCGAAGAATTCTTGAAAGGAATTACCCCCAAAACCAAACTTATATTCATTAGCCATATCACGAGTTCAACTGCCATTCGGCTTCCGGTAGAGGAAATCTGCAAAGCAGCACGTGAGCTAGGCGTAATGACCTTTGTGGACGGCGCACATGGCCCGGCTCAGGTAGAAGTAAATTTAACCGAAATGAATCCGGATATCTACGTGGGTGCTTGTCATAAATGGATGATGGCTCCCAAAGGAAGTTCGTTTTTGTATGTCAGAAAAGAACATCAAGATTCTTTAGATCCTTTGGTCATTAGTTGGGGATATGATTCCGATGCGCCGAGTCATTCTCAATTTCTAGATTACCATGAAATGCAAGGAACACGCGATCTCTCTGCTTTTTGTTCAATTCCTGCTTGTATCGATTTTATGAAAGAAAATAATTGGAAAGAAGTCAGCGCAAATTGCAGAAAAATTGTTCAAGAAAATGCAGCCGAACTTTGTAAAATCACTGGCAATAAACCTTTGACAAATCTAACGGATGATTTCATAGCGCAAATGTTCAGTTCTGAAATCAAAACCAAAAACCCAAAAGAATTACACGACTTATTGCTTGAAAAATACAAAATCGAAATTCCGATCATGGTTCATGGAAATAAATCTTTTATCCGTTATTCCATCAATGCATTTAATTCTCAGAAAGATTTGGATCTATTATTCACTGCATTGAAGAAAATTTCAGAATAATGAATCAGAAAAAACTTGCCCATGGAATTTCAAATTTCGGTCATCCTTTATTGACATTTCCGATTTTCATTCTTTGTCTTTTGTTTCTTCAGCAACCTTTAGAAAAAGCCATATGGATTTCGGCATTGATCATTCTCATCTTGTTCATTCCGCTTTATGTCAAAATCCGGCGGGGTACGAAATCAGGTAAATACAGTAATTTTGATATTTCCGATCGAAAGGAACGAAAGAATTTTTACCCATTTGTATTCTCCTTGGTTTTCTTGGTCATTTTAATTTTACACCTCACACAACAACCCAAAGAGATCATTCGCCCGCTTGTTTTGGGTTTGCTTTTGATTTTGGTGAATTATGCACTAAACTTTTTCATCAAGGTTTCTCTCCATGTTTCACTGACGGTTTTTCTCGGATTTTTAATTTTTGAAATAAATCCATTTTGGGGTGTTTTATTCATTCCATTTGTCTTTCTCATGGCTTGGTCTCGTTTGGAATTAAAGCGACATTCGTTTTCAGAAATTCTCATAGGTCTGGCAGTCGGCATGTTAATTGGAGGATTTTATTTGAATTTAAATTTTATTTAACTGAGCTTAAAGCTCTTTTAAAATCTGTAATTTCAATTCAAAATAGAATTTTAGGGTATTTTGTTTTAAGTTAATTATCTTTGTCGGATGAATTTTTCGGTTGTATTGCCTGCCTTTATTAGTTTTGAAGAATTAACACTCATACTTCTCATTTCTGTCCTTATCTTCGGGCCCAAAAAAATCCCGGAAGTAGCCAGAGGACTTGGGGAAGGTTTGCGTGCGATGAAAAAAGCCACAGACGATATCAAAAGAGAAATTATGACGCCCGTGGATGAAATCAATCCGATGAAAGACATTGAAGAAACCATTCAAAAAACCCAAGAGGAAATCAAGGATTCTATAACCGACATTCCTGATCCACAAAAAGAAATTGAAGAAACCTTGGACGATATGGTGGGTCCTATAAAACGTAAATAGTGCAGGAAATAATCCAATTAGATAAAGAGCTTTTTATTTTTTTAAACACCCTTGGATCCACAACATGGGATGGATTCTGGATTTTTCTTTCCGAAAGAACTTATTGGATTCCGCTTTATATTTTCTTACTCTATCTTTTGTACAAGAATTTTGGATTAAAAAAAACCGGACTTATCTTGGCTTTGACCTTACTCATGGTTTTATTTACCGATCAGATTACCAATCTTTTCAAAGACGGATTTCAACGACCTCGTCCTTGTTTCACTCCTGAATTCGAAGGAATTATGCGTGGTGTAGCCTGTGAAAGACGCGGGCTTTATGGATTTACATCGGCTCATGCTTCCAATCATTTTGCGATTGCATTATTACTTGGTCTGGTCTTTAGAAATAGTTACAAATGGATGCTTCCTGTTTTGATTATTTGGGCCGCGCTGATTGCTTACAGTCGAATTTACTTAGGCGTTCATTTTCCACTTGATGTGATTTGTGGCGCTGCCATGGGATTGATTCTGGGCTGGTCTTTTTACAAATTATTTAACTACCTAACGGTTCGATACCCTGATTACTTCTCGAAATAATCAACTTTTTCTTTGCTTCTTTTTGTGTCTTTTTTTTAGAATTTTCAGAACGTCACGCAATTTAAACCCGCGTGCATGAAGCGACATTAAATAATAGAAGAAAACATCGGCAGCTTCTTCCAAAAAGTTTTCATCACTGCCTTGTTCGGATGCGATGACCATTTCTACGGATTCCTCGCCCATTTTTTTGGCGATTTGAGAAGTTCCACGTTGATAATAACGCTTGATTTTCCCCTCGGGGGCATCCGGCCGTTTTCCCTTTTCAATTTTATCTTCCAATTTTTTAAGAAAAGGAAAATCTTTCACGGTCTCAGGATTTTTAGGTGTTTCCATCTATGATTTCTGAATCGTAAATTTATCAAATTTTTTAATTGAAAAAAGGAATTTTGAGATTTCTTATTCAATTCTTCTTTCGAGAAATTTTTTATATTTCGAAATCTTCTCACTTCTTACACTTAAATTCCTTGGTTATAGAAAATATTTCCAATCCAATTGAATTAAAAACATCACCTAAAAATCGATAAGCTTGTAAAAATCAACACCTTCTGCCTAACCATTAAATTTGAAAAGAATTTTAATTTAAATAAAATAAAATTTTAAATATTTGTAAACTTTTTATCAACCTGTAATTCTCAATAAGTTGATATTCAATTATTTATTTAATTAAATTTGCAAACTTTTTGTCATTATAATTTACCATTGTATCTTTATCGTCTCAAAAATATTATACACAGTAAATGGATACATTGACAAAAAATAAGACTTTCTCGTATGAGGAAGCCTATCAATCATCATTGAACTATTTTGACGGAGACGACCTTGCCGCAAAAGTCTGGGTGAGTAAATATGCCTTAAAGGATTCGGATGGAAATATTTACGAAGAGAATCCGGACGATATGCACCAAAGAATTGCTGCGGAAATCGCCCGAATTGAAGCAAAATACCCCAATCCGATGTCGGAAAAGATAATTTTTGACCTCATCAAAAATTTTCGCTACATCATTCCACAAGGAAGTCCCATGACCGGAATTGGGAATCATTTCCAGATTGCTTCGCTTTCCAATTGCTTTGTCATCGGAAACGGTAGCAGCAGCGATTCCTATGGAAGCATCATGAAGGTGGATGAAGAACAGGTCCAATTGATGAAAAGACGAGGTGGCGTGGGGCATGATTTATCAAACATCCGCCCGAAAGGCTCTGCCGTTAAGAACTCCGCCCTTACCTCTACCGGTTTGGTTCCGTTTATGGAGCGTTATTCCAATTCCACGCGTGAAGTAGCTCAAGACGGAAGACGCGGAGCTTTGATGCTTTCGGTTTCCATCAACCATCCCGATTCGGAAGATTTTGTGAACGCTAAATTAGAACAAGGAAAAATTACGGGAGCCAATATTTCGGTGCGAATTGATGATGAATTCATGAAAGCAGTTCGGAACGATGAAACCTATGTTCAGAAATTCCCGATTTACAGTGAAAATCCAAAATATAAAAAAGAAATCAAGGCGCGTGATTTATGGCAAAAAATCATTCACAATGCTTGGAAATCGGCAGAACCGGGTGTTCTTTTCTGGGATACCATTATCAACGAGTCCTTGCCGGATTGCTATGCAGACCTAGGCTACGAAACCATTTCTACCAATCCTTGTGGAGAAATTCCGCTTTGCCCGTATGATTCCTGCCGACTTTTAGCGGTCAACCTTTTTTCCTATGTGGAGGATCCATTTTCTAAAAAGGCAAAATTCAATTTTGATTTGTTCAAAGAACACGTCGGATATGCACAGCGAATGATGGACGATATCATCGATTTAGAAATTGAAAAAATCGATGCCATTTTGGCCAAAATCGATTCCGACCCGGAAACGGAAGACGTCAAAGCAACCGAAAGAAATCTTTGGATAAAAATTCGCCAAAAAACAATTGAAGGCAGAAGAACCGGCGTGGGAATTACGGCCGAAGGCGATATGTTGGCTGCTCTGAACATTCGATACGGAAGTAAAGAAGGAAATGAATTCTCAACTTTGGTTCATAAAACTTTGGCGCTTGCAGCTTATCGTTCGTCTGTAGAAATGGCCAAAGAAAGAGGTGCATTCAGTATTTTTGATGCGAAAAGAGAAGCTAAAAATCCATTTATTTTACGAATAAAAGAAGCCGACCCTGAACTTTACGAAGATCTACAAAAATTTGGTCGTAGAAATATTGCTTTGTTGACAATTGCTCCTACCGGAAGTACTTCATTGATGTCACAAACCACTTCGGGAATTGAACCGGTATTCCTTCCGGTCTATAAAAGACGTCGCAAGGTAAATCCAAACGACAAAGATGTACGTGTGGACTTTGTGGACGAAGTAGGCGATTCTTGGGAAGAATATCTGGTTTTTCATCATCGGTTCAAACAATGGATGGAAGTCAATGACATCGACACCACTAAAAATTATTCGCAAGAAGAAATCAATAAAATCATAGAATTTTCACCTTATTATAAAGCCACTTCCAACGATGTGGACTGGCTGAGCAAAGTAGAAATGCAAGGCGCCATTCAAAAATGGGTTGATCATTCGATTTCGGTAACCATCAATATTCCGAATGAGGCAACCGAAGAATTGGTAAACGAACTTTACATCAAAGCATGGGAAGTGGGTTGCAAAGGCGTAACGGTTTATCGAGACGGTTCGCGTTCGGGTGTTTTGATTTCAAATGATGAGAAAAAAGAAGAAAAAACCGGATTGCTATCTTCAACATTTCCAACCAAAAGACCTCAAACTCTGGAAGCTGATGTGGTAAAATTTCAAAACAACAAAGAGAAATGGATTGCCTTTGTCGGACTGATTGATGGAAAGCCATATGAAATTTTCACCGGTTTGGCGGACGATGAAGAAGGTATTTTATTGCCTCGCTGGGTCAACAAAGGTCTTATCATCAAAAACCGTGATGAAAATGGGAATTCTCGATATGATTTCCAATTCACCAATCTTCGGGGATACAAAACAACGATTGAAGGGCTTTCTCATAAATTCAATCCAGAATTCTGGAATTATGCTAAATTAATTTCCGGAACCTTACGACACGGAATGCCGATAGAAAATGTGGTAGAACTCATCAATCGTTTGGAACTGGATTCAGAGTCTATCAACAATTGGAAAGCCGGAGTAGCACGCGCTTTGAAACGATACATTGCCGACGGCACTCAAGCTTCAGGAACTTGTTCCAGCTGTGGCTCAGACCAAGTCATGTATCAAGAAGGATGTCTGACTTGTAAAAACTGCGGAAGCTCCAAATGCGGTTAAAACTTGACTTGCTTTTTAACATTAGAAAGGTGCTGATTTTAATTCAGCATCTTTTTTTTAATTCAATTCAAAAAACTCTAAAATCACGGTTCTCCTATTTATTTCGTCTAATTCGTAAGCTTAAAAAACCTAATTTTTATTACATTTGGGCAACAATTAAAATTCTATTATAAATGAGCATCATTACACAAATTCACGCAAGACAAATTTTAGATTCAAGAGGAAATCCAACGGTAGAAGTTGATGTGGTAACCGACTCCGGTTTTATGGGTCGCGCAGCGGTTCCATCGGGCGCTTCCACCGGCGAACATGAGGCCGTAGAACTACGAGATGGTGGCAAGGACTATCTGGGAAAAGGCGTACAAAATGCCGTGAAAAATGTGAATGAAATCATCGCAAGAGAATTAATCGGTTACAGTGTATTTGAGCAGGTTTTAATTGATCAGACCATGATTGAATTGGACGGAACCGAAAACAAATCCAAACTTGGCGCAAATGCCATTTTAGGTGTATCTCTTGCGGTAGCTCACGCGGCTGCAAATGAGTTAAACCTTCCGTTGTTTCGATACGTTGGCGGAACCAATGCCAAAGTTTTACCGGTTCCGATGATGAATATCGTGAACGGTGGGTCGCATTCCGATGCCCCGATTGCATTTCAGGAATTTATGATTATGCCGGTTGTGGCGGATTCTTTTTCGCAAGCTTTGCAAAAAGGAACGGAAGTTTTTCACAGCCTTAAAAAAATACTTCACGACCGAAATCTTTCGACAGCGGTTGGGGATGAAGGGGGCTTCGCTCCTACTTTTGAAGGAACCGAAGACGCTTTGGACACGATTATGAAAGCAATTGAAATGACCGGATACAAAGCAGGAGAAGAAATCAAAATCGCATTGGATTGTGCTTCATCCGAATTTTACCGTGATGGAAAATATGATTACACCCAATTTGAAGGCGAAAGCGGAGCCATCAGAAGCCGTGAAGAGCAAGTGGCTTATTTAAAAGAATTAACAGAGAAATATCCAATTATTTCCATCGAAGACGGAATGGATGAAAACGATTGGGAAGGTTGGAAAATGTTGACGGACGCAATTGGCGAAAAAGTACAATTGGTCGGTGACGATTTATTGGTAACCAATGTGAAAAAGTTGAAAACGGCTATTGAAACCAATACTTCCAATTCAATTTTGATCAAAGTAAACCAAATCGGAACTTTGACCGAAACCATCGACGCGGTTCAAATGGCACAAAATGCCGGATACACAGCGGTGATGTCGCATCGTTCAGGGGAAACAGAAGATACAACGATTGCTGATTTGGCGGTGGCACTAAATACCGGACAAATCAAAACCGGCTCGGCTTCTCGTTCAGACCGAATGGCCAAATACAATCAATTACTAAGAATTGAAGAAATATTGGGAGACACAGCGGTTTATCCGCAATTCTCTGCTTTTAAAGTGAATAATTAACCCATAGTAAAAATTGATAAATCTCATTTTGAGAATTGAATGAGTTTATTGTATATTGCTATCCAAACTAAATAAAAACAATGTCAGATAAAGCAAAATTTATTCATAACGGATCAGAATTGGAATTTGATGTACCTCAAGGTACGATGAACGAGAAATACGTTGATTTTTCCAACTTCCGTTCCCAGACCGGTGGAATCATCACGCTGGATCCGGGGTATAAAAATACAGGTTCGTGTACGAGTGCCATCACCTATTTAGATGGCGAAGAAGGAGTTTTAATGTACCGTGGTTATCCGATTGAACAATTGGCGGAAAAATCAAACTTCGTGGAAGTTATGTACCTTTTATTGAAAGGAGAACTTCCTACGCAAGAAGAACTTACAAAATTTGAAAACGATGTCATGGATCATGATATGGTTTCAGAAGATGTTACGAAAATTCTTTCCGCTTTCCCAAGCACCGCGCATCCTATGGGCGTTTTGTCCACTTTGACAAGTGCACTTACGGCATTTAACCCGAAAGCTGTCGATGCAAAATCAGAAACGGAAATGTACCGTGCAGCGGTTACTTTGATGGGGAAATTCCCGGTTTTGGCTTCTTGGACGCTTCGAAAAGTAAAAGGTTGGCCTTTGAATTATTCCGATAATAAATTGGGGTATGTTGAGAATTTCTATCAATTAATGTTCAAACAACCCAACCGTGATTTGGAAATGGATCCGGTAATTATCAATGCTTTGGATAAATTATTAATTCTTCACGCCGACCACGAACAAAACTGTTCTACTTCTACTGTACGATTGGTAGGGTCGGCTCACACAGGACTTTTCGCTTCTATTTCAGCCGGTGTTTCTGCACTTTGGGGACCTCTTCACGGAGGTGCAAATCAAGCCGTCGTAGAAATGCTGGATCAAATCAAAGAAGACGGTGGAAACGTTCAAAAATGGGTGGACAAAGCAAAAGACAAAAATGATGATTTCCGTTTGATGGGCTTCGGACACCGAGTTTATAAAAACTTTGATCCAAGAGCCCGAATCATTAAAAAAGCTGCCGATCAGGTTTTGGATAAATTAGGTATTCAGGACGAATCATTGGAAATCGCTAAAAAATTGGAACAAGCCGCTTTGGAAGACGAATATTTCATCTCCAGAAAATTATATCCAAACGTGGATTTCTATTCGGGATTGATTTACCGCGCATTTGGAATCCCAACCGAAATGTTTACCGTGATGTTTGCGGTGGGACGTTTACCAGGTTGGATTGCACAATGGATTGAAATGCGTCAAAACAACGAACCGATTGGTCGTCCGAGACAAATTTATACCGGTGCACCAAAACGCGATTATATCGATATGAACAAAAGATAATTTTTCATATAGAACTTGAAAAGAGGCATTTCCAATCGGATTTGCCTCTTTTTATTGCGTCATAAATTTATGCGCTGGAATGATTTGGATTTGAAATCCTTCTTTTTCAATTTCATCTTCTTGATTTAAAGTCACAATGGTTCCCGATTTTTGGTCAGTATATTCCAAAGCTTCCATCAATCCGCCCAGTTCTCGATTGAAATTCTCATCGTTGATCTGATAACAAACCTGAACGACTTCTTTGACTTTTTCTTTTTCCATCGTTATGAAATCACATTCGCCTTTTCCTTTGAAATAAAATATTTCGCTGTAATTGCGACGCAAATGCAGGAAAATCAGATTTTCCATTCTTCTTCCCCAATTTTGGGAAGTGGACAAAGAATTTTCCGAATAAATTCCCATATCCATGGCGTAAACTTTCTTGGGATTTCTTGCTTGAACCTTTAAGGAATGATTGAAAACCGGAACAAAATCCAGCAAATAAACATCTTTCAGATAAGAAAAATAATCCAGAAAAGTGGCAGCTGTTTTCACATCAAACATTCCGATTAATCGATTGGCTGAAACCAGATTTCCTATGTTGGTGATGAGATAACTGGTCAGCTGTCTCAAAGAAGAAACATCGCGCACACCGTGTCTTATCACAATGTCTTTCATCAAAATATCATCCACGAGGAAATTTAAAATCGGAGCATAATCGGTTTTTAAATACTCGGGAATTCCGCCTTTTTGTAAATATTCCAAAACTGAATTTTCATCGGCTTTCAGATTTTTAAATTTTAAAAATTCAGAATAAGAAAAAGGAAATAATTCCATCGAAAGATGGCGTCCTGTAAGATGAGTTCCCAATTCTTTGCTCAACATCGAAGCATTGGATCCGGTTAAAACTATATTATAACCTTCGCGCAAAAGTTGATTGATAAATATTTCCCATTTTTTCACGATTTGGATTTCATCGAAGAATAATATTTTAACTTTTCTGCGCTCAATTTCCCGATGAAGTCTTTGAAAATCATCTGAAGTAAATCCCGAAAGTCGTATATCTTCAAAATTCAGAAAAACTGACTCCTTGTCCTTTTCACGAAGTATCTGTAATAATAAAGTACTCTTGCCACATCTTCTCATCCCGGTGATTATAGTTGCAAATGAATTTATATGAGGAACTTTGTCCAAATCCTCTCTGGACATACCTATATTTTTCTCTAAGAAATTATCCATTTGAGAATCGATAACCAAACTTATTTCTTCTTGTAAAACCATAAAGCAACTTTATATATTACAAATATACAATTTTATTTATTACTAATATATAATTTCATACATTACTAATGTAAATTATTATATAATAGTAAGATAAGAATGGGATTTAGGAATTAAATTTGATTGAAAAGAGCAGATGAAGCCTCAAAAAATTGTAGATTTGTTATTCAAGCATAATAAATAATGACCATTACTGAATTAAAGAACAGAACGCAAATTCCTGTCATCACTTCCCCTATGTTCATCGTTTCGGGAACCCAACTTGTGATTGAATCCTGTAAAAACGGAATCATCGGGACTTTTCCAGCACTCAATGGCCGAACAAGCGAAGATTTTGAAAAAATGCTCAACGAAATCAATTCCGAACTTGAGAAATTTGAAGCCGAAACCGGTAAAAAACCGGCTCCTTATGGTGTAAATTTAATTGTCAACCGCACCAATCCCCGACTTCTTCCCGATTTGGAGTTATGTGTAAAATACAAAGTTCCGCTTATTATTACTTCGTTGGGCGCTGTTAAAGAAATTGTAGATGCAGTTCATAGTTACGGTGGATTGATTTTCCACGATGTGGTCAAAAAACGTCATGCCGAAAAAGCAGCTGAAGCCGGTGTGGATGGCATTATCTGTGTTTCGGCTGGAGCAGGTGGTCATGCCGGAATGGCACATCCATTTGCTTTGCTCAACGAAATCAGATCTTTTTATGACGGTGCTTTGATTATGGCCGGGAGCATCAATACCGGGCAGGAAGTATTGGCGGCGGAAATTGCCGGAGCGGATTTTGCCTATATGGGAACCCGTTTCATCGCTACGAAAGAATGTGCCGCTTCGGAAGAATACAAGCAAATGATTGTGGAGTCCGGGATTGATGATGTAATTTATACTGACGGCGTTTCGGGCGTTTCTGCCAATTTCTTGAAGAAAAGTATAGAACTCGCCGGGATTGATGTAAGCGAGAAAAAAGAAGAAGATTTTTCTAAATTGACAGGTGAACATGCCAAAGCCTGGAAAGACATCTGGTCGGCCGGACATGGCGTGGCGGAAATCAAAGATGTTCCTTCGGTTTCGGAATTGGTGGAAAGATTGAAATCCGAATACAAATCGGCTTTGGAAAAGACAAGAATTATTCAGGAAAATTTAAAATTTTAGAATGAAAACGGCAAAGGAATTAATCGAACATATAGAATTAAAACAATTAGATAAAACGGTTTTTGAAGGAAAAAGCATAACGGTCGGAAGCCGAACGGTTTTTGGTGGACAGGTGCTTGCGCAAGCTTTGAATGCAGCTTATCGAACCGTTCCGGAAGAACGTTTTTGTCATTCGGCGCATGCTTATTTTATTTTGCCGGGCAATCTTCAGAAACCCATTCAGTACAAAGTTCAATTGGTGCGGGATGGTGGTAGTTTTACTACGCGCTATGTTTCGGCAGAACAAGAGGGACAAGCGATATTTGTTTTGGCGGCTTCGTTTCAGATCAAAGAAGAAGGCTATGAATTTCAGGAAGAAATGCCGGAAGTTCCAAATCCCGATACCCTTTTCAGTTGGGAGGAAATTTACGAGCAAGCGAAGGATTTTCTGCCTGAAAGTTTTGCACGGTTTCTGAGTTTGGAAAGGCCAATTACCTTTAAACCCACAGTTATTCATAATCCATTGGAGAAAGTAGATTTACCGCCGGTTCAGGATGTCTGGTTTAAATTTAACGATGTAAAAGAAAAATTGAGCATTCAGCATTTTCACGAAATGCTTGCGTACGCCTCGGACTATAATGTTCTGATTACCGCTTTGCAACCACATGCTTCTACAGCGCATTTTGGAAATATGTTGTTGGCAAGCCTGGATCATGCGATGTGGTTTCACCATGAACCGGCAGATTATTCCGGTTGGTTTTTGTATCATATTGAAGTTCCAAATACTTCGAATGCAAGAGGTTTGACTTCGGGGAAAATTTTCAGTCAGGATGGAAAATTAATTGCGAGTGTAGCACAGGAAGGCCTGATGCGAAAACTTATAAAATAATTTAAGTTTCATTTCAATAGAGATTTTTAGTATTTTTAAAGTCTCTATGTACCATGAAATTTTAAATACTCTAATTCTTGTTGGGGCTATACAAGGATTAATTTTTAGTTTCATCGCTCTGACTTCTCCAAAATTCAGAAGCAAAAGCACTTTCTTTTTAGCTTTACTTATTCTGTGTTTTTCACTGAATAATTTTCAATATTACCTTTGGGAAACCGATATCGTCACCGCGGAATTTTTCTTTGGTGTTATTTACTTTCCATATGCTTCCCTAAGCATGGTGTTGTATTTTTTCTATGTGAAATTGTTTCTTTATCCCAAAAGTCGAGTTGATAAAAAATACGGATTCTTGTTTCTTCCTTGTCTGATTTTCTTTTTGTTTACGGTTTTTTATAAAATTGGAAATGCCTTGGATAGGCTTTCTGATGATACTAGATCTTTTTTTTCCAAGCTTGTTTATGTTCATGAGATTTTCAGTGTTCTTTTTTCCATTACTCTATTGGTCATGATTTACGCAATGATTTTAGGATTTGATAGAGAACAAACCAAGGGTGAAACAGAAATTCCGAGAACGAAATTAAACTGGTTGAAAATCATTTCATTGATTTCATTTTTTCTTTGTTTTATTTGGATAATTTCGATTTATGATGAACTAAATCACGGGGCTGATAATGTGAGTTATTATTACATTCTGTGGTTAGGTATGTCGGTTACGATTTATGTTTTAGGACACATTGGACTTCATCGATATGGAGTTTTACAGGAGCGGAAACGCATTCAAAAATTTTCTGCCAATCGTCCTACGCATTTGCTTTCTGAAAACCATCCTTCCAAGAGTGAACAAGTTCAAAGGTTCGAAAATTTCGTTAAAACAGAGAAAAATTTTCTGAATTCCAATCTTTCTTTGGAATCGGTTGCCGATTCTTTGCAACTCAATAAAAGTTATCTTTCCCGAATAATTAATGGCGAATTGAAAACAAGTTTTTCTGATTACGTAAATGAACTCCGCGTTTCGGAAGCTAAAGTTTATCTAGAAAATCCGGAATTCCAAAATTACACACTCATTTCCATAGGACTGGAAGCTGGTTTTAACTCAAAATCTACTTTTAATTCTACTTTTAAAAAATTCACTGGACTCACTCCCTCCGAGTACAAATCCAGATTAAATAAATCAGACTAATGGATTAATTTAGCGTAGAAAATCAGTGATTGTAAAGATTTCGGACGTTTAAAATGAGATGCTGACGAGATATTTCAGTTAAACAAAACAGAAATGAGTAAGATAATCCTACTCATTTCCAATTCAGGCACTTAATAGATTAGTAGATTATTCTTTGATAAATTTCTTGTGCTCAATTTTATTTCCTGATTTCACTCGAACCAAGTAAACTCCTTTGGGCAAAGTGCTTATATTTAGTTGAACTTCATTTCCACTTGTTTTATTTTTGAAGTAAACTTTTCCATCCAATCCAAGTATATCCACAGCGTCAATGTTTTGATCCAATTTAAGATTCAATGTATTTCGGGCTGGATTTGGATAAATACTCAGGTTGGTGAATTGACTTTCTTCCAATCCCATATTGGTGTTAATCCCAAAAATGGTTTCGTAAGTATTTCCACCGAAAGTGGCTGTAACTGTATAGACACCGTCCATCCAATTATTGTCGGTTTGAAATTCAAAGGCCGCATGGGCGGTCGCATAGAAAGCTCCCCAGTCGTTTGTCCAGTCCCAGTCGTATAAAATTTCGTCGTTCGGCTTTTTAATTTTGATATTTGTTATGTCGCCGTGGTTTATGTCACGATAATAGATTTTAAGAAAAATCTTTTCTCCGGGCTCAAAGTTGATTTCTTCGTACGTATTTTCTATCACCGGACACTCCAAATCTTCTGTTCCGACATAGTGCGTGGATATTTTATTGATTCGTTTCACCGCATAAGGTTCTTGATTCTGCCACCAACTCTCATCGTTCATGGAATTGCAACTTCCTTGATAAGGGTCAATCACCTTGTTTTCAAAGTCCCGAACTTCGAAATGCAAATGTGGCCAATTGCTACTACCAGAACTTCCGGCTATGCCTAAAAGTTCACCTGCCACCACTGTTTCACCAATTTCTTTTGCATTGAGTGTGTTTTTCTTAAAGTGCATATAAATCGTTTGTGAACCATCTGCGTGTTCCAAAACAAATCCATTCCAATTCGGATTTCCATTATTTTGACAATTTAAATCATAGAATCCATCTTTTTTATTGATGATAATTCCATCGGCTGCTGCTAGCACTTCCATTATATTTTCTTCCATTCCTTTCCAAGCATACGGCCAAATAATAAAGTCGGTTCCCTGATGGTTTCCACTCCCCCAATCGTAAGTTCTGTTACCACAATTATAATCAAGCAGTTGATTGTTCCCGTTGAGATTATGATCTACATTGAAATTGATTGTATGGTATCCATAGCCCGAAAACTCTTCTTTGGGACGAATGGGCTCTACAAATAAAACCTGTGTATTGGAACGATTAAATGCATTGGGATTGTTTTGTAGAATTCTCGCTTTGTTCTCGGCGATTTCCATTTCCATCTCAAAACGGGTTTGATCAGGCAGACATTCGGTGTGTTCAAATTCGATCGAAAAAAATTGAGCATTTTGAAAAATTTCTCCTTCTGATTTTAGAATCTGATAGTTGTCAATCGAATGAGCGGTTTCTTTAATCTGAGCATTTACCAGAAATGGTAGTGCAAGAAAAATGAGTACGAATTTTTTCATAGTAATTGAGATTTTAGTTTGATTACAAAACTAATTTCAATCTCAATTTAGAGTGTCTAAAATATTTACATTGTCAAAAATCAGTACATATAAAATAAAAAAACCCGGACTTTTCTGCCCGGATTTGAAAGCATATTTTCTATATCATCATTCGATTTTCATTGAATTTTTCAAGTAAAATGCTTCGATAATTTCGGCCATTGGGTAATCGAACCAATCGGTTTGTTTTATAATTTTCATGTCTGCGTCCAATTCCAGCCAAATCACAAATCGGGTTCCTTCG
Source organism: Flavobacteriaceae bacterium (assembly GCA_012522185.1). Taxonomy (GTDB): domain Bacteria; phylum Bacteroidota; class Bacteroidia; order Flavobacteriales; family Weeksellaceae; genus Moheibacter. The sequence continues at coordinate 62,107 of JAAYKY010000022.1, forward strand.
ACTTCTTTTCCGTTGTAAATATAGGGCATGGTGGTTCCTTTTGCCACGATGGAAGTCGGACTGCTCACAATTTCTTCTACTTGAATTGTATTTTCGGTTTCGTATTTAAAAGCCGGATCTTTCCAGCCATAAAATTCTTCATACAAGAATTTCGGATCATCTGTTTTGGATTCGAAAGAGATGTTTTCATATTGAAATTCATCCGAATAAAAAGAGGTCATCTTCTCCACTTCTTTTCGTTTCGAATAGATTTCAAAAAACCTTTCCCCTATGTTTTGGGTTTTGTTTTCGCCGGCACATGAAAATAAAATCAGGGCTGAAAAACCAATCAATAAATACTTCATTTAATTAGGAATTCTTTTTAAATATTCTTCGGGCATAATGTAGGTCAAACTATCCGGACCTTTCATAGCCACCCATGTATCGTTATCGGACCAACCATAATATCTCACCGCCACATTTCCACCTTTGGGTTCGAGTTCGATAATCGTTCCATCATCTACTTTCGACCAGTTTCCATGAGCTCTCCTTCCGTCTTCTGTCAATTCAAATGCATCGCCATTAAGTTTCAATTCAATTTTTTTTCCTTGAATTTCTCCTTTAAAACTTCCTTCGTATTTGATTTCTTCGGTATTTATCTGAGAAGTTTCTTCCAGAATTTCAATTTCTTCTTGCGTTAATTCTCCTTCTACGACTTCTTCTTTCGTCCCACAAGAAAGAATTAAAAAGCAGCTCAAAATTGTTATATAAAATTTATGCATAATCTTTTTTGGTTTCAACGAATCATCTCTTCGTTTTATTATTATTTTCTTACAAAATTTTCCACATCTGTTTTAGAAACCGGATTTCCTCCGAGAATAAGCATTCTTTCGACCACGTTTCGAAGCTCGCGTATGTTTCCAGTCCAATCGTATTTTTCCAGAATTTTAATCGCTTCTTCAGAAAACTCTTTAGGCGGCATTCCCGAAGATTCGGCGATCTGAGCAGAAAAATGCTGAACCAACTGAGAAATATCTTCGCGTCTTTCATTCAACCCAGGAACTTCAATCACTATAACAGCCAAACGATGGTATAAATCTTCACGGAAGCGTCCTTCTTCGATTTCTTTTCGCAAATCTTTATTTGTCGCTGCTATCACACGGACATCCACTTTGATTTCTCTGTCCGCTCCGACACGAGAAATTTTTGCTTCTTGAAGTGCTCTCAAAACTTTGGCTTGTGCAGAAAGACTCATATCTCCAATTTCATCCAAGAAAATCGTTCCACCGTTGGCAAGTTCAAATTTTCCTTCCTTGTCCTTATGCGCTCCAGTAAACGATCCTTTTACATGACCAAATAGCTCACTTTCAATTAATTCCGAAGGAATTGCTGCACAATTCACCTCAATCAAAGGCATTTTGTTTCGTGAACTTTTTTCATGAATATGATGGGCTACAAGTTCCTTTCCCGAACCATTGGGCCCTACGATCAAAACCCTTGCATCGGTATCGGCAACTTTGTTGATAATCGTACGAATATTCTCCAGAACTTTGGATTCGCCAACCATTTCATACCGCTTGGCTACTTTGCGTTTGAGTGCTTTGTTTTCAGAAGTTAGTTCTTTGTTTTTGGTCAAAAGAACTTTTTTATCGAGTGCATTTCTTACCGAACTTAGGAAACGATTCAAATCGGGTGGTTTTGAAATATAATCAAAAGCACCTTTTTTGATGCAATCCACAGCTGTTTCGATGTCGCCGTGTCCGGAAATCATCAGAAATGATAAATCAGGATTGTATTCCAAAGACTCTACTAAGACTTGTACACCGTCTTTTTTCGGCATCTTTATATCACAGATTATCAAATCAAAATCTTCTGATTTGATTTTATTTAGACCTTCTTCTCCATCCTCCGCGACTTCGACTTCGTAAGTTTTATCCTCGTCCAATAATATGTTTTTGATTACATTTCGGATAGCCGCTTCATCTTCAATAATTAAAATTTTAGACATTTTTTAATTTTTTGATTTCCAAATATAGTCGCAATAAGTGAATTGATGAAATGCCTAGCTTATTTCTTGAAAATAAAATAGACGGCCAGCACCAGAAAGCCAAAACCAATTAAATGATTGGTTCGGAAACTTTCATTTTTGAAAACCAAAATGGTAAAAAAGGAAAAAACGATAAGTGTGATTACTTCCTGAATTACTTTTAGTTGCCAAATACTGAAAGGCCCACCGTTTCCTTCAAATCCAATTTTATTGGCCGGAACCATCGCCATGTACTCAAACAATGCAATCATCCAGCTAAAAAGAATGATTTTCAAAAGGCTCATATTTGCAAACCAATTATACTCCTTAAATTTCAAGTGGCCGTACCAAGCAAACGTCATAAATACGTTGGAAACAATCAATAAGCCGATGGTGTAAAACGCTTTCATCTCAAACGAATAAGTAGCGCAAATATATTTCAGATTTTGATTGGATTTGGAAAATAAAATCTTTGATTTTTTTTTAGTAAACTAGGAATTCAACTTAAATGTAAATTTTCCTTTGATATGCCGATGATAAAACTTCCCTTTGGATTCCGCTTGTTTAAACTCTTCACAAAGATTTACAGGAACTCCTTCAAAAAAATAACTTTTATTCTTGATTTTGATAATTAAAAAACCAAATTCACCATCGCAAGAATAGAATTCAATGCGATTAATCCATGAACTCTTGAAATTGGATTGAGTTTCTTCCATCTTAAATTCAGCTTTTCGAATGGACTTTTCAGCTAATTCATAGGAAGAAAAACTTTGTGGCAGATTCTCACATGATTCCCTCGTACAGGAAAAAAAGAATAAAATCAGAAGAAAATACATTGGGATTTTCATGAATCAATAATTGTAGAATATTTAAAATAAATATAATAAAAACATTTATCCAGGGAAAATACGGGTATAAGCATAAAATAAAAATCCGCAAACCCTTAATTGACAAGCGTTTGCGGATTAATTATGTGATCGCGATAGGATTATTGCATGATCCTATGTTTCTCCTTAGTCTAAATGCAAAACACAAAATCAAAGATTTTGCTTTTTTCGTTCATTCTTCTCCTCGCTGAAATAAATTTCGCACGTCGAATTCTAAACAAAAAAACGCTCACAGTAAGCTGCGAGCGTTTTGCATCCTTAAGTGATCGCGATAGGATTCGAACCTATGACCGTCTGCTTAGAAGGCAGATGCTCTATCCAGCTGAGCTACGCGACCTTTGCATTTCATTTCGAAGCTACTTACCACCGTGGTGAAACGGAGTTGGAAGCTACGTGACCCTTCTTATTAAAAGTAAAATCTCAAAATTCGTTTCACTAAAAGTTACTTGAAATTTTGAGATTTTAAAAAGTCGGGGTGGCAGGATTCGAACCTGCGACCTCCTGGTCCCAAACCAGGCGCGATGACCGGGCTACGCTACACCCCGAGTATTTCAAGTTGCGGAGAGACAGGGACTCGAACCCTGGCATCGGTTTCCCGATGACAGATTAGCAATCTGCTCCATTACCACTCTGGCACCTCTCCTGTCTACACCTCCATACATCATGAAAGCGGATGCAAAAGTAAGCCTCAATTTTGGTTTATGCAAGTACTTTTGAGAAATTTTTCTCTTTTTTCGTCAAAATCTTTTTAAGTATTTTTGTTTCAGCAAACTATTAATTTAAAAAAAGTGAAAAAATTATCGGTCATTTCCATTTTTATTGTGTTTATCCTGTCTTCTTGTGCTTCACAACCTCCACAAGTTATCAAAGAAGTGATAAGAGATACGGTCATCATCAATAAAATCACGGAACGCTACGAATCGGCTCGAATCGCAAAGCTGGATAAATACAAAATGTCCACCACGCATTACCCGGCAAAAGGACAAGACGAAAGAGTTCGGTTTCTGATTTTTCACTATACAGCATTGGACAATGAAACTTCCATTCGAGTTCTGACTCAACAAGAAGTGAGTTCGCATTATTTAGTTCCAAATGATTATTCGGATTCGATTTACGTTCTGGTGGACGAAACCAAACGTTCTTGGCACGCCGGAGCAAGTTATTGGAAAAACATCAACAATATAAATTTCTCATCCATCGGGATTGAAATCGTAAACTTAGGTTATACCACGACAACGCCTGTGAGCGGAAATCCAGACATGGCAACAGCTTCTCGAGTTTTTTACGATTACCCAAAACACCAAATGGATAAAGTAGCAGAACTCGCTCGTGATATCATCGATCGTTACCAAATTGAACCGGTAAACGTTCTGGCACATTCGGACATTGCGCCTCAAAGGAAACATGATCCCGGTCCGAAATTTCCTTGGAAAAGATTATATGATGAATACAATATCGGGGCTTGGTACGAAGAGGTTCACAAAAATATGTACCTCTCCAAATTCCCATATTTAGAAAAGGATTCCACAACTTTTATTTTGTCGGTTCAACAGGACTTGGAAAAATACGGATACGAAGTTCCCAAAACCGGAATTTGGGATGAACGAACCCAAAAAGTCATAACGGCTTTTCAGTATCATTTCCGACCTGAAAATTACGATGGAATTATTGACGCAGAAACTTGGGCAATTCTCAAAGCATTGATCTTAAGATATCGTTCTTAGTTTATGAAAAATCTATTGTTTCTTATATTGATTTCTTGGGGATTAAGCCTTTCGGCACAAAAATTAACCAAGGAAGAAAGAGAATTGGTCAGAGAAAATCCTACCGAAATGATGCGCGTATTTAATCGGAACAACCCTTCGGATTCTCTGATTTTAAAATCTTTATCAACTCCCATCAAAGCCAAACACAAACTCACACAATTACTTGCCGATCGTATGCTACTCTCTGTAAAACACGAGGGTGGAGTTGGAATTGCTGCCCCACAAGTAGGAATCAATCGACGAATGTTTTGGGTACAAAGATTTGACAAAGCTCAACGACCGTTTGAATTATTCATCAATCCAGAAATTTTATGGGCTTCTGATTTGATGCAAAAAGGTTCGGAAGGCGATTTGTCTTTTGATGAAAGAGGTTTTGTCATGCGGAACTATGCCATTCAGATTCAATACGAAGATTTAAAAGGAGAAATAAAAACCGAAATCTTAGAAGGTTTCACTTCGGTTATTTTTCAGCATGAACGCGATCATCTCGATGGAATTCTACTGACAGACCGCATAAAAGAACAGGAAAACATGATTTTTGAACAGGCTTCGGGAAAATCGGACTTGTATTTTCTGAAAAATTGATCCGTAACGAAGAAATCCATTAATTTGCAAAATCAAAACAAACGGATGAAGAAATTAATTCTCACAGCATTATTTTTATTTTTCGGACTAACTTCCTTTGCGCAGATCATTAAATATGATTCGGTGGACATGGAAAGGCAGCATGCTGCTCTTCCTTATTATAGTTATGGAAAAGGTTTGGGGCTTACTTCACCCGATAGTATTTTTCAGTTAAACATTCGTTTCCGCATGCAAAACCGAGCTACTTTTAATCATTTTGAAGACGGTGAAGAATCTATTGATGCGCAAGTCCGAAGACTTCGATTACGTTTTGATGGGTATGTCGGAAGCCCAGATTTCATGTATTCCATCCAACTTTCATTCGCGCCAGAAGATGTAGGTGAATTGGAAGAAGGAAAAAACATTAACATCATCCGCGATGCCGTCATTGTCTATAAACCTACAGATCATTGGGATTTTAGTTTTGGACAAACCAAATTGCCCGGAAACCGACAACGCCTGAACTCATCGGGTGCTTTGCAGTTGACCGATCGCTCCATCAACAACTCTCGATTTAACATCGACAGAGATTTCGGAATTCAAGTTCACAATACAAACGAATTTGAAGATAAACTTTCTTATAATTTCCGTGGTGCGGTAAGCTTGGGTGATGGAAGAAACTGGACCGATAACGAAGATACCGGAATTGCCTTAACCGGAAAAGCTGAAATTTATCCTTTTGGAGCTTTTAAAAAGACAGGTGCTTATTTCGAAGGAGATTTAATGCGAGAAACCAAACCGAAATTGATGCTTTCCGGTGCTTTTCACCAAAACAATCAGGCAAAACGCGAAAGAGGTCAAACAGGAAATGAGTTGTTTGAACAAAGAACCATGCGCTCTACTTTCGCCGATATGATTTTTAAATACGACGGTTGGTCGCTTATGTCTTCTTACATGAACCGTACGGCAAAAAACCCAATTACCGTGAACCCTGAAGACGAAAATGATGTTCGATATGTTTTCGTAGGTCAAGGTGTGGACATTCAGGGAAGTTATCTTTTCCGAAATAATTATGAAATCATCGGGCGTTATTCCAATCAATGGGTTGATAAAGAAATCCGTGCGTTCGAGCCCAACACACAACAATTCAGCTTAGGTTTGACCAAATACATTTGGGAACATGCTTTTAAATTACAAGCAGAAGCAACTTATGAAATGAAAGATTATTTCTTAGACAAAAACACAAATAATTGGTACATCCGATTCCAAGTTGAAATCGGAATTTAAACCAAGTCAGTTCCTGCAATTGAATTAAAAATTAGGAAGACAATGGGTTTTTGCAGATGGATTTTAATTTATAATTTTGGGATATGAAATTGGACAAAGGAATTATCATCAGTATTATCGCACTGATTTTACTCGGATTATTTTTTTTCACTCCCGTTGGGGATTGGGCTACAAGTTTTTTAAATGAAAAAACACTTGCCGGTCAAAGCACCGAAAAGCCCATTCGGACCTTTAACCTTTACGATGAGAACATGGACATCGAACTCAAAGGTTATAATGGAACTCCCGATGCTAATTTGAAAGATTTTCGTGGCAAAGTCGTGTTCCTTAACTTCTGGGGAAGCTGGTGTCCGCCTTGCGTGGAAGAAATGCCAAGTATTCAAGAACTCTATGAAGCCAAAGGAGATCAAGTCGCATTCGTTTTGCTGACAATGAAAGATAAACCGGAAAAATTCGTTCCGTACTTGCAAAAAAATAATTATACAATGCCAGTATATGAAGCCCAAACTTTACTGCCCAAAGTTTTGATTCCCGGCTCCTTCCCTACAACCTATATTTTGGATAAAAATGGCGATATCGTGCGTAAGGAAATTAAATCGGTAGATTGGAATTCTCCGGAAGTTCATCAATTGATAAACAAGCTATTAGACGAATAATTTCATCCATTTAATTCTTGGAATGTTTTTTGATTTTTCCTGATTGTTTTAAACTTAAACTTTGCTACGATGAACAAATTAAAAATATTCAAATTAGCCGGAATAATTGGATTGCAAGCCAAAACATCAAATATGTCCGCAACAGACAATGCCAAAACATTTGCACGAATGATGATCGATACCGTTTCCGGAAAATATAAACCCAAAAAAAGAAATCTTTTGATCGGCTCAGCTGTAATTGCCTATGTCCTTTCTCCGATTGATTTAATTCCGGGATTTCTTTTGGATGACGCAGCCATCGTACTTTTTGCACTGAAATATTTCGGACGCGAAATGGATAATTACCTGGAATGGGAAAAGAAACAAAAAATAAAAACCATAGTTACTGACGCAGAAATTCTCAATGAATAAATTTCGCCGAAACTTGATTATCATCACAGGCCCCACTGCCATTGGCAAAACGGGGCTTGCTGTTTTTATTGCTAAATTTTTAAAAACAGAAATTATCTCTTTTGACTCCAGACAATTCTACAAAGAAATGAAAATCGGGACGGCCGTTCCAACCGATGAAGAACGAGCCGAAGTTCCGCATCATTTTATTCAAAATCTAAGCATTCACCAAGATTATACCGTTGGAGATTTTGAAAAAGATGCCCTGCAAAAACTCGAAGAATTATTCCAAAAACACGATACAGTTGTAATGGTCGGCGGTTCGGGAATGTTTGAAAAAGCAGTAACCGAAGGTTTGGATGAATTTCCTGAAATCGATAAATCAATTCGTGAAGAATTAAATCAGGAATTTGAAAACCAAGGAATTGAACCACTTCAAAACGAACTACAACAAGTTGATCCCGAATATTTTGAACAAGTCGACATAAACAATCCGGTGCGGATCATTCGGGCATTGGAAATTTATCGTGGCAGCGGAAAACCCTTTTCATCTTTCAGAAAAAAACAAACTGCGCCCCGAAATTTTAACCTCATCAAAATCGGATTGGAATTGCCCCGAGAAGAAATTTACGAAAGAATCAATCGGCGTGTCGATTTGATGATGGAAGAAGGTTTGCTCGAAGAAGTTCAATCGCTTTACGAATTCAAACATCTGAACAGCCTGCAAACCGTGGGTTACAAAGAAATATTTGATTATTTAGACGGAAAAATCGAACTGGATTTTGCGGTGGAAGAAATCAAAAAAAATACGCGTCGCTACGCCAAACGACAACTGACCTGGTACCGGAAAGATGAAAATATCAAATGGTTTTCGCCATTCGAGAAAGAAGAAATCTTGGATTATATTTTAAATCATTTGGACAAAAAATATTAGTACTTAATACTCAAGTCTTAATACTCACATTCCTTATCCGACTTTACATCCATTCTCCGTTTTTTTATCGGGCGAAAGCAAAACCACCTCATTGTTTTCGTTATAAATGCCCAAAACCAAACATTCAGAAATGAAGTTGGCTATTTGTTTAGGCGGAAAATTCACTACGGCAATGATTTGTTTTCCAATCAATTCCTCTTTGGAATAAAGATTTACAATCTGCGCGCTGGAATTCTTAATTCCCAATGCTCCAAAATCAATCCGCAACTGATAAGCCGGCTTTCTCGCTTTCGGAAAATCATTTACTTCCAGCACCGTTCCCACACGCATATCTAGTTTTTCAAATTCTTCCCAGCTAAGTGTGCTCATTTTTTGAAAATTTGATAATTACTTTTAACTGATATCCAATGCATCTTATTGGATACTAATATTATTTCATACTTTAGCAAAAGTATATGCAAAAATACATCTTAATATATTCATTAATTTGTTTCAGTCTGATAAGCTGTGAAATCAAGACTCATAATGCAAAAAAATCTTATGGTTATTGGGAAGATGGCAACATTCAAAAAGAAGTTGAGATACTCGAAGGTAATTATTGGAAATCACCACATTGGACATATGAATATGTAGTTTATCTCAAATTAAAACCTTCTAAAGAATGGATGAATAAATTTTCACCTTATTGTTGTTTTGAAGAAGGAAAATTAATTGAAGATAGTGTCGATTTCGATATTTATGATGTAAACTCACCGGATTGGTTGCCTAAACCGGTTTGGTTTCATCCAGACAAAAATTTTGTTGTTTTTGGAAATGAGTTTAGTAATAGATATTTTTGGAATGAAAAAGATAGTTTACTTTATATTTACGAAATACAATTATAGTTCTATATGAAATTACTGAAAGGAAAAACCGCCATCATCACAGGCGCAACGCGCGGAATCGGAAAAGGAATCGCTGAAGTTTTTGCCCAAAACGGCTGTAACATCGCGTTTACATTTGCTTCTTCGGTGGAAAGAGCAAAAGTTCTGGAACAGGAATTAGCTGCTTCCGGCATCAAAGCAAAAGGCTATCAGTCAGACGCTTCCGATTTTGAAGCCGCTCAAAAATTGGTGGATGATGTTTTGGAAGAATTCGGACAAATCGATATTGTCATCAATAATGCAGGAATCACGCGTGATAATTTGCTGATGCGAATGAGTCTGGAAGATTATGAAGAAGTAATCCGAGTCAATTTGAATTCAGCATTTAACTTAACAAAAGCGGTTACCAAACCTATGATGAAACAGCGAAACGGTTCCATCATCAATATGAGTTCGGTTGTAGGACGAAAAGGAAACGCCGGACAAGCGAATTATGCCGCTTCCAAAGCAGGTTTGATTGGACTTTCTAAATCAGTTGCCTTGGAATTGGGCTCAAGAAATATCCGTTGCAACGTCATCGCACCCGGATTTATCGAAACTGAAATGACCGAAAAATTAGATCCCAAAGCAGTGGAAGCCTGGAGAGCCGGAATTCCATTGAAACGTGGCGGAACACCGGAAGACATCGCCAATGCTTGCTTATTCCTGGCTTCTGATTTGTCCAATTATATTACCGGACAGGTTTTGAGCGTGGACGGCGGAATGTACACTTAATTCGATTTACGAACTTCGAAGTTCGAAGTTCGAATAAACTATATTCACTTTGACAAAGCTTCTAAACTTTGTCAAAGTTTTTCTTTAATTAAAATACCATGAAAAAAACAATTTATTTACTCGGCTTTTTATTGGCTTTAAGCTGTAACCAGAATACAACCGAAACTCCGCTTGAAAATCAGGAAACTGAACTCACAGAAGTTTCAAGCAATTCCGTTCAGCCCAAAGAGAATCTAGGATTGGATTTCCGTAATGAATTAGAAAAACATTGCGGAAAAGCTTATGAAGGTGTAATCCTAGCAGGTGCCGAACCGGGCGATGGTTTTCACGGCGAACGATTGGTTATGCAGGTTTTATCTTGTGAAGAAAATCAAATTAAAATTCCTTTTTATGTGGGCGATGACAAATCCCGAACCTGGATTTTGAATTTCTTAGGCGATCGAATTCAACTCAAACACGACCATAGACTGGAAAGCGGAATTGACGATGAAGTTACGATGTACGGCGGAACTTCCACCAACACCGGATTTAAAGATATGCAGATTTTTATGGCCGATCAGGAAACTTGTAACCTGATTGATTATGCTTGCGGAAATGTTTGGTGGATGACCGTAGATGAAACTTCCTTTACCTATAATTTGCGTCGAATTGGTTCCGACCGACTATTTTCCGTAAAATTTGATTTGACAAAACCAATCGAATATGACGAAAGACCTTGGGGTTGGGGTCAAAAATTTGAATAAATATTTAAATAAAACCTGTCAGTTTTGAAAACTGACAGGTCAATTATTTATGTTCTTTGTGGTTGCAAATTTAGTCCACCATAGACAACTGAATTCGTTTTCTTTCCACATCCACATCGGTAACGGTCACTTCCACGATTTGATTCAGATGCACCACCGAATTCACATCGGAAATAAATTCTTGTGTGATTTTTGAAATATGAACCAATCCACTTTGCTTGATGCCGATGTCCACAAAACATCCGAAATTGGTAATATTATTGATGATTCCCTGCAATTTCATTCCGGTTTTCAGGTCTTCAATTGATTTGATATTTTTGTCAAATTGAACACTGACCGCTCGTTGACGCGGATCCAATCCGGGTTTCTTCAATTCCTCCAAAATATCTTGTAAAGTCGGTAAACCCACTTTTTCAGAAACATATCGGTTCAAATCAATTTTCTCAATCAAATTTTCATTTCCAATTAATTCTTGGGTTGAAACCTTTAAATCTTTCGCCATTTTCTCCACAATCGGATAAGATTCGGGGTGAACCGCCGAATTGTCCAAAGGATTTTCTCCGTTTTGAATTCTTAAAAATGCCGAAGCTTGTTGAAAGGCTTTTGCTCCCAATCGCGGCACTTTTTTCAATTCTTCCCTCGATTCAAATGCGCCCATTTCGGAACGATGATTCACAATATTTTCTGCCATCTTCTCACCTATTCCCGACACATAAGTCAGCAAATGTTTACTCGCCGTGTTCAGATTTACCCCGACTTTATTCACACAAAGCATCACCGTTTCATCGAGTTCGGTTTTGAGTAAATTCTGATCGACATCGTGCTGATATTGCCCTACTCCAATGGATTTCGGATCGATTTTCACCAATTCCGCCAAAGGATCGGAAAGTCGTCTTCCAATCGAAACGGCACCACGAACCGTAACATCGTATTGTGGAAATTCATCACGGGCAATTTTTGAAGCCGAATAAACCGATGCGCCGGCTTCATTCACCACAAAAACTTTTAAATTTCGGTCAAATGGAATGTTTTGAATCCAATTTTCGGTTTCGCGCGAAGCCGTTCCATTCCCGATGGAAATCGCTTCGATGTTATAAGCATTCACCAAGGAGCGGATTTTTTTGGTCGCATCGTTTTTCTGATTTTGAGGCGCGTGAGGATACACCGTTTCATTGTGCAACAAATCGCCTTGTTCATCTAAACAAACGATTTTACACCCCGAACGATATCCCGGATCAATCGCTAAAATTCGTTTTTCACCCAAAGGAGCGGCCAATAAAAGCTGTTTCAGATTATTGGAAAACACCTGAATGGAAGTTTTATCAGCTTGTAATTTTGCTTCGCTCAAAGCTTCGTTGGAAAGTGAAGGTTCGAGCAGTCTTTTGTAAGCATCTTCAATGGCTTGCTGAATGATTTCCTTCAATTCCGGTTGAGAAGTTCGGAGAATGATATTTTCAATTAAATCCAGAGCATCGGCTTTCGGAATTTCGATTTTCACTTTTAAAAATCCTTCTTTTTCGCCACGTAAAATTGCCAATAATCGATGCGAAGCGGAGCGTTTTAACAATTCGGAAAAGTCGAAATATTGTGAGAATTTTTGTGCGCCTTCCTCCTCTTTTTTGGATTTAACGACTTTGGAAGAAATGCTTGCTTCGTGCTTGAATTTTCTTCTTAACTGATTTCGAACGCGTTCATTTTCATTGATCCATTCGGCCATAATGTGCTGCGCACCTTGAATGGCATCCTCAATTGATTCCACCTGATCATTCAAATACCTTGAAGCTAGTTCATCCAAATCCCGAATGGGATTTTGTTTCATAATGATTTTGGCCAAAGGCTCCAAACCTCGTTCTTTGGCAGTATCGGCCTTGGTTTTTCTTTTTTTCTTATAGGGCAAATAATAATCTTCCAATAGATTTTCATCGTAACAATCCGAAATTTTCTGCCGGAGTTCATCGGTCAATGCGTCTTGTTCTTCGATGGATTTTAAAATCGAAGTTTTTCTTTTTTCTAGTTCTTCGAAATTTTGTTTGAGCTTGGAAATCGTAGAAATCTGTACTTCGTCAAGTCCGCCCGTCATTTCTTTTCGGTAACGGGAAATGAAAGGAATGGTGCAGTCTTCGTTGAGCAAAGAAATCGTGTTTTCTATGGATTTCAGAGAAATAGATGTTTGCTGCTGGATGTATTGGGTGATGTTCATTTTTGATTTAAAAAGGCAAAAATACAGGTTTTCTCCAGACCTGACAGGATTTGAAAAGCTGAGAGCTATTTTCACGAACAAAATCCTTAGTTTTGATCAAAATATCTTTTGGTGATTAATCCGACAAACAAAAGAGGAGCAGCTTTTATCATTTTTACGGCAATTTGTACTGGATATTTGGTTTATATCGGGAAAGCTGATATTTACTTTATCATCTTATTGTTCATGTTTGAATTGTTTATCAAAAATTGTTTTGATTTCCTTCTACTTTTAAATGTTTTGTCCAAAGATTCATCAAGCTCAACCCTAATTTCTCCTGAAGAAAATCAAGAATTTGGAACCTACCAATCAGGAATTAAATCAAAAAAGACGAAGTATTTTGACATTCAATATTCTTATCATTTCACCAAAATCCCAAAATTAACTAAACTGAAAATGGATGGGCAGACGAAATTTCTGAGAATAATCCTCTTTCTTTTTAAACTCACAACCCAATTCTTCCTATTTTTTGGTGTCTTTCTACTTTTATTGACTTTTGCAATTGATTCTGCAAGCACAAATTCATTGTATAAAATTTTAAGCTTTCAGAATTTTTCATTTATACTGATGATGCTTCTAATAATTCTTACTGAGCTTTTTTCTTTCCTCGATAAAGCTAAAGTGAAGTCATTCACTTGGAAAGAACTTCCCATTCTTCCTCCTAAAGAATACGTTTTGATTTATTTTCCTCTGTTTATCGGTATTTTTATTTTTTCATTGATTAATTATTCACACTTCTATTTTATTTTACCTTTTCTGATTATCAAATTAATTTTTGACTTGTATATGAATCGGAAAAGTCTTGTTTGAATTTAATCACATTGCCAAATTCAGTACCTTTGCACCTTTAAAATTCAGTAAAAATGCAATTAACAGAACAAGAAATCATTCGTCGTGAAAAGTTAGCTCAGCTAAGAGAAATGGGAATTGATCCATATCCTGCTGAGGAATTTGAAATTACTTCAACTGCTGAACAAATCAAGAAGAACTTTGAAGATGGTAAACAGGTGAAACTTGCTGGACGTATGATGTCTGTTCGTCAAATGGGAAAAGCTTCATTTGCGGAATTGCAAGACAGCACCGGAAGAATTCAATTGTATGTCGCAAGAGATAGCATCTCTACTGATGAAGAATCAACCGCATACAATGTGTTGTTCAGAAGATTATTGGACATAGGCGATTTTATAGGTATTGAAGGTTATCAGTTCAAAACCAAAGTAGGTGAAATTTCGGTTCACGTAACCAAACTCGATTTACTTTCCAAAACATTGCGTCCGCTTCCCATCGTGAAAACCGATGAGGAAGGAAATGTACACGATGCTTTTGTGGATCCCGAATTGAGGTACCGAATGCGTTATGTCGATTTAGTGGTGAATCCGCAGGTCAAAGAAATCTTCGTCAAACGAACCAAAATGTTCAATGCGATGCGGGAATATTTCAACGACCGAGGTTATTTCGAAGTAGAAACCCCAATTTTGCAACCCATTCCGGGCGGTGCTGCCGCTCGTCCTTTTGTTACGCATCACAATGCTTTGGACATTCCTTTGTATTTGAGAATCGCCAATGAATTGTATCTGAAAAGGTTGATCGTCGGCGGATTTGATGGTGTGTATGAATTCTCCAAAAACTTCCGAAACGAGGGAATGGATCGTACACATAATCCAGAATTTACGGCGATGGAAATTTATGTTGCTTACACAGATTATCATTGGATGATGGATTTCACGGAAAAATTGTTGGAACATTGTGCCATTGCGGTAAATGGCTCGACCAAATCAACTTTCGGCGAACATGAAATCGAATGGAAAGCGCCTTATCCAAGAATTTCTATGCGAGATGCGATTTTGAAATTTACCGATTTTGATATCAAAGGAAAATCAGAAGAAGAAATTCGTCAAGCAGCAATTTCTATGGGAATTGAAGTCGATGAAACCATGGGGAAAGGAAAATTAATCGATGAGATTTTTGGAGAAAAATGTGAAGGAAATTTCATTCAGCCGACTTTCATTACCGATTATCCGGTAGAAATGTCGCCACTTACCAAAAAACACCGAACTGAAGAAGGATTGACCGAACGATTTGAATTGATGGTTTGTGGAAAAGAAATCGCCAATGCTTATTCGGAATTAAATGACCCGATTGACCAAAGAAAGCGTTTTGAAGATCAATTAAAATTATCAGAAAAAGGCGATGACGAAGCCATGTTCATCGACCAGGATTTCCTTCGTGCACTAGAATACGGAATGCCTCCAACTTCGGGATTGGGAATTGGGATGGATCGATTGATTATGTTTTTGACCGATAATCCATCGATTCAGGAAGTTTTATTCTTCCCTCAAATGAGACCCGAGAAAAAACAGGTTCAAGTAAGTGAAGAAGCCAAAGCTGTTTTGGAATTGCTTGGGAAATCAGGAAGAATTGATTTAAATGAATTGAAAAACCAATCCGGACTTTCCGGTAAAAAATGGGACAAAGCCATCAAAGAATTGACTTCCAACAAACTGGCTCAGGTTGAAAAAACGGAGGAAGGTTTGTTTGTGGAAGTGGTTTAAAATATAAACTTTAAAAGAAAAAACAAAGAACTGCCGAAAGGTGGTTCTTTTTCATTTGGATTTATTGAATATTTAGGATTATTGGTAAATTAAACGATAGATCTACCGGCATTCCTTCTTTATTTCGGGCAGGTGAGATGAAGTCTCCATTTTTATTCAATTTATTAGCCACCCGTAATAATGCAATTTTACTTTGTTGTGCTATTTTTTCATTGTTTGAATCCAAAATTATAGGGTTTCGAATTCTCCCATTCTTC
The DNA here is from genome assembly GCA_012522185.1 of Flavobacteriaceae bacterium. Classification (GTDB taxonomy): domain Bacteria; phylum Bacteroidota; class Bacteroidia; order Flavobacteriales; family Weeksellaceae; genus Moheibacter. Next base: position 78,024 of record JAAYKY010000022.1, read on the forward strand.
GTTAGAGTAAATTTCAAATTCACATAGATTTGGTTAGTATCTTTTAAATTCTGAAACTGAATAATTGAGAAAAGCTCATCCACTACTAAGTCACTTAGATTTTTGGTCAAACAAGAATTTGCAAGAAAAACCTCTTTGGAAAACTCCTCGCAACCTTGAAAAACAGCCATGGTTTCGACTTCATCTACCGATAAAGGTTCCATTTGTTGAGCTTTTGCATAAATGCATAAAAAGATGATGTGAAGTAAAATCAATTTTTTCATAAGATTTGGAATTTACCCATAATTTCTATTCCCAAAAACCGAGCTTCCCACGCGAATCATATTGCTTCCCTCTTCCATTGCGATTTGATAATCTCCGCTCATGCCCATGGATAATGTTTGAAGTTCCGGGTTTTGAGTTTTGAGTTTATCAAAAAATATTTTTAAACCTCTGAATTCATTTCGGATTTGGGTTTTGTCTTCCGTAAAAGTGGACATTCCCATCAAACCGATTATTTTAACCGAAGGAAATTTCTCTTGGTAGGTTGATAGGATTTTTTCGGCTTCCTCTTGCTCCATTCCGAACTTTGTTTCCTCATCTGCAATTCTGATTTGAAGCAAACATGAAATCGTCCTTTCATTTCGAAGGGCTTGTTTATTGATCTCTTTCAGCAAGCTTTCGCTGTCCACACTATGTATCAAATGAACAAAAGGCGCAATGTATTTGACTTTATTTTTTTGTAAATGACCGATTTGATGCCAACGAATATCTTTGGGCAGAATCTCATATTTCTCCACCATTTCCTGCACACGGTTCTCGCCAAAGTCCAAATGTCCAGCATCATAAGCCGTTTGAACATCTTCGGCCGGTTTGGTTTTGGAAACCGCTACGAGCGTAACTTCTTGTGGTAAATTTTCTTTGAAATAATTAATATTTTCTGCTATCCGATTCATTTTATTATTCAATCATTCTGTTATTCAATTACTCTTTTAACTGAAATATATTCAATCCGCTAAGGGGTTTAGGTTCAATATAAGTACTTTTGGGAGGCATTTTTAAACCAAGGTCTGCAATCATTTCCAAATCACGAGCGGCTACCGGATAAAGGAAAAACCCAAGTTTAAACTTTCCTGAATCCACTTTTTTCTGAAGCTTTTTAATGCCATTTGTATTACCCGTTCCGCGAACAAAACCAATTCGGTTGTCGTCACTTGTATTCTGAATATTTAAAATTGGTTTCAGAATTAATTCCTCCAAAAGATAAGTATCTAACTCCGATAAACCTTTTACAGAAAGGGCTTCTCTTTTGACAAACAAACTATAAAATTTACCATTCAGATACATACCGATATTATGCTTTTTGGTAGGAAAAAATACGTTTTCACCTCGCTCGGCCATGTCAAACTTTTCCTGAAGAGCTTTCAAGAATTCTTCTTCCGACAAGCCGTTCAAATCAGTAATAACCCGATTATAATCTTTGATTATCAACTCCCTATCAGACACAAGCATCGCCATTGTGTAATTCACCGGATCATGTTCCGAGACCTCTTTCATTTGGCTTCGCGTATATTCGGAATAAACCAATGAACTTTCCATTCGGTGGTGTCCATCGGCAATGTAAAGCGCTTCGTATTTCTCAATCGAGTCTTTGATTTGTTGTAAATTCAAACGATTTTCAATTTGCCAAAGCTGATGTAGATTTTCATCTTTATCCGTAAATGAAGCAGCCGCCAATTTTTTCATCTCAACTTCCATCAATAAATCAATTCTCTGATTGTGTGGATAAGTCAATAAAACCGGTTCGGAGTGAAAATGAACATTCTTCAGATAATTGGCAAAAAGTTCTACCCTTTTGGTCAGTGTTTCTTCGTGTTTCTTAATCTTCCCGGCTTTGTAATCTTCCAGATTTACCAAACCGATGATCCCTCTCACCTGCTCTTTATCGGGTTTGGTAAGCTGATAAATATAAAAAGAAGTTTTATCCTGTTCTGAATGACTGCTTTTCACAAAATTCTGAAAGTTTTCTGCGATTTCCTTTAGTCTAACTTCTGGATCTTCATTGGCTTTTTCCCAAGTCGGTTTAATGATTTGGAGAAAAGAATCTGCATTTTGAGCGGTTTCCTTTTCCAATTCCTCCAATGTGAAACTGTCGATGGATTTTGTTGAAAAAAAGCCCGCAATTTCTTTAACGGGCCGTATTCCTCTAAACGGTTTGAATTCCGGCATGGTGCAAATTTAGCAATTTTATAGTTCTTTTAACTTTTATAAATTCTAGTGATTTGTTCGGCAAGCTCCATCCCGATTCTTTCTTGAGCCTCCTCTGTACTTCCTGCCAAATGCGGCGACATTGAAATTTTTTCATTCATCAGCAAACGCACACTTGGTTTGGGTTCATCTTCAAAAACATCCAAACCTGCTCCGGCAATTTTCCCGAAATCCAGCGCTTCCAACAAGGCTTCTTCATCCACCACACCGCCACGCGCTGTATTGATAATCATCGCTCCGTCTTTCATTTTTTCAATTTCTTCCGCACCGATGATATGTTTTTCCTGAGCCGGAATATGCAAAGAAATCACATCGGATTGCGCCAAAACATCCTCAAATGATTGGGTTTTGAATTTAAAAACGACTTTTTGTCCGTCGAAAAATTCAATTGGAACTTCAATTTCTTTTTGGGTTCTATTGTAAGCAATTACCTTCATTCCTGCGCCAATTGCATTTTTGGCCACCTCACGACCAATTCGTCCGAAACCAATTATCCCCATGGTTTTCCCTCTCAATTCATTGGCTTTGCCATAAGCTTTTTTCAGTTCTTTGAATTTGGTTTCACCTTCGAGCGGCATGGTTCGGTTGGCATCGTGAAGATTTCTAAAGAGCGAATAAACGTGCGCCATCACCATTTCGGCTACGGAAGCCGATGAAGCTTCGGGTGTATTGATGACTTGAATTCCTTTGGATTGAGCATATTCCACATCAATATTATCCATACCCACTCCGCCTCTTCCTATGATTTTCAGATTTGTGGCATCGATTAAATCCTGACGAACTTTGGTCGCACTTCGTACCAAAAGAACTTCAATTTCGTTTTGGTTGATGAAATTGGCAAGTTGATCTTGGGCAACAAAAGTGATAATTACTTCAAAACCTTCTCTTTCCAACATCAGTTTTCCACCCAATGAAATCCCGTCGTTTGCTAATACTTTCATAATTATTTTTTAATTTAAACGCTCCCCAACCTCCTTATACTTTGACTCCGTTTAAAAGCCGGAAAGAGAAACTTCCATCCTTTGGAGGGGTCGGAGGAGGCTACTATCCGAATTTCCTTTCAAATTCTTTCATCACATCCACCAAAACCTGAACACTTTCCAAGGGCAAAGCATTGTACATACTCGCACGGTATCCGCCCACATCCCGATGTCCGTTCAGACTGGAAATTCCGGCTTCCTTCCAGATTTTATCAAATTCCGGTTTTAGATTTTCGTCTTTCAGCACAAAGGTTGCGTTCATTTCGGAGCGATCTTCTTTTTCAGCTGTTCCGATGAACATTCCGTTGCGATCGATTTCGCTGTACATTAATTCCGCTTTTTGCTGATTGATTTTACTAATCGCCGGCACTCCTCCCAGGTTTTTAAGCCATTGAAGATTCAGCATCACACCATAAATCGATAAAACCGGCCAGGTATTGAAGGCACTTCCTTTTGAGATATGCGTCTGATAATTAAGATAACTTGGAATATCGCGTCCTGTTTTTCCCAGAACTTCTTTGTTGATAATGGTTACGGCACTTCCTGCGGGTCCCATATTTTTTTGTGCTCCCGCATAAATGACATCGAATTTGGAAACATCAATCGACTTGCTGAGAATATCGGACGACATATCACAAACCATCGGTACATTTACTTCAGGAAAAGATTTCATCTGGGTTCCGAAAATCGTGTTGTTGGAGGTACAGTGAAAATAATCCACATCATCCGGAACTACAAAATCTTTGGGAATGTAATTGAAATTTTTATCGGATGAGGAAGCCACGACTTCCACGTGTCCTAATCTTTTGGCTTCTTTGATGGCTTTTTGTGCCCAGACACCTGTTTCGGTAAAAGCTGCTTTTCCACCGTCGAGTTTCATCAGATTAAAAGGAAGCATCACGAATTGAAGTGAAGCACCGCCTTGTGTGAAAATAATTTCGTGGGTGTCGGGAACATTTAACAGTTCTCTGACCAGCGAAATCGCCGTATCAATTACTTCTTGTGCATCTGCCCTTCGGTGTGAAATCTCCACGATGGAAGAACCCGAATTGTTGAAATTCAAAACGGCATGCGCCATTTTATCAAAAACTTCTTGAGGAAGAATGCAGGGACCTGCACTGAAATTGTGGATTTTCATAGTTATTTATGCATTTTGCGAAATCCGAAGTTCGAAATCCGCTTTATTAATTCATTTGGTTTGCGTTTTCTACTTCCGGGTTAATTATTCGCCGTGCATAAACGCCTTTTTCTTCAACAGGCGTTCTTCGCTTTCCACGTGGTCATCATCGGGCACACAACAATCGACAGGACAAACTGCCGCACATTGTGGTTCTTCGTGGAAACCTTTACATTCGGTACATTTATCGGGGACTATAAAATAAACTTCATCGCTCACGGGTTCCTGCGCTTCATCGGCGTCAAAAGCCTGACCGTCGATATTTACAATCGAACCGCTTAACTCAGTTCCGTCCGCATAACGCCAGTCCACAGCCGCTTCATAAATTGCATTATTTGGGCATTCAGGCTCACACGCGCCGCAATTAATACATTCATCAGTGATTATGATTGCCATTTTTATTGGTTTTAAATTGAATATTCTAAATTAAAAGGAGTTAGACAGAAAATGGACTTCTAACTTCAAATTTCCTTACATTTGCACCACAAAATTACCACATTTTTTTATACTTTATGGCAATTCACAACCGTATTTCCGCGATATATGATTTAGGTCAGTTTTTTAGTTTTATAACTGAAAATGAAACCGATAAACCCGATAATTTATCAAAATACGAATACCTGAAAGAGGAATTTATCTCGGTTCTGAATTCGGCTGAAATTCATAATCCTTGGTTTACGAAAGACAATCTGAATTACTGCCTTTCGCAATGGGGAAAAACCTTGACGGAAAAGAACTTAAAAGATTGGGTCAAAAACTATTCCGAAGCCCAAAATCCTAAAAATGTCGGGATCATTATGGCCGGAAATATTCCGTTGGTGGGTTTTCACGACTTGATTTCAGTCTTGGTTTCGGGTCATAAAGCCATGGTGAAAGCTTCTTCCAAAGACGATGTTTTGATGGATTTTGTGATGAATTATTTAAAAAATTCAAATGAAGATTTAAATCAATCCATTCAAAAAGTGGAACGACTTAAAAATCAGGATGCTGTGATTGCAACCGGAAGTAATAATACGGCGCGATATTTCGAATATTATTTCAAGGAAATTCCGCACATCATTCGAAAAAACCGAACTTCTGTTGCTGTTTTAACCGGAAATGAGTCAAATGAAGATTTAAAAAAATTAAGCGAAGATATTTTCCGATATTTTGGTTTGGGTTGTCGAAATGTTACCAAACTTTATCTGCCCAAAGGTTTCAATACCGATTTGATTTTTGAAACATTTTATGACTGGAGCCCGATTATCAATCACACCAAATATTCCAATAATTACGACTATAACCGCGCGATTTATCTGATGGAACAACAAGCTTTTCTGGATAATAATTTTGTAATTCTGAAAGAAGCCAAAGATTTTCACAGTCCAATCGGGGTGATACATTATGAATTTTATGAGGATTTGGACGAAGTAAAAAAAGAATTGAAAGAAAACGAAGAAAAACTTCAATGTGTGGTGGGAAATGATTTCGAAGTAAAATTTGGGGCAACTCAAAAACCATCTTTGACAGATTATGCAGATCGTGTGGATACGATGGAGTTTTTAATGTCTATTTAATTTTTAATTCAAAATTCAAAATAAATCCCTTTTTGCTTTCCTATATTTGCAGGGCAAAATTTTCCAAAATCAGAATTATGAAATACAAAAGAATACTCCTGAAACTAAGCGGCGAAGCCCTGATGGGAAACCGTCAATACGGAATTGACCCTGAAAGGCTGAACGAATATGCCCAGGAAATCAAATCCGTGGTGGAATTGGGAGTAGAAGTTGCGATTGTAATCGGCGGAGGAAATATTTTCCGTGGCGTTGCCGGAGCTGCACAGGGAATGGATCGTGTGCAGGGAGACTATATGGGAATGCTGGCAACCGTCATCAATTCCATGGCATTGCAATCAGCACTGGAGGAAGCCGGCGTTTATACCCGACTTCAAACCGCCATACGAATGGAACAAATCGCTGAACCCTTCATCAAAAGACGTGCAACCCGACATTTGGAAAAAGGACGTGTGGTAATATTTGGCGCAGGAACGGGAAATCCTTATTTTACGACCGATACTGCGGCAACTTTGCGTGCGATTGAAATCGGTGCAGACGTAATTCTGAAAGGAACTCGCGTGGACGGAATTTATACAGCCGATCCTGAAAAAGATACTTCGGCCACCAAATTCGATACTTTGACTTTTGCAGAAGTTTATCAAAAAGGGCTCAATGTGATGGATATGACGGCTTTTACACTTAGCCAAGAAAATAATTTACCGATTATCGTATTTGACATGAATACCAAAGGTAATCTGACTAAATTGGTGAAAGGGGAAAACATCGGAACTTTAGTCAAGTAAATTTTGAATCTTGTGGTTTGAATTAATATATTCGCACTGCAAACAGTGAATTTCGGAATTCTAAAAAATAAATTAAAATGGAAGAATTAGATTTTATAGTAGAAGAAGCAAAAGATCAGATGCAAAAAGCATTGGAACATTTGGAAAAAGAACTGACCAAACTTCGTGCGGGAAAAGCAAGTCCTGCGATGCTTTCTACCGTGAGATTTGATTATTATGGAAATTCTACTCCATTGAGTCAGGCAGCCAACGTGGGTACACCAGATGCACGCACGCTTACCGTTCAACCATGGGAAAAAAATCTAATTCCTGAAATGGAAAAAGCAATCATCAATGCAAACCTTGGCTTTGCTCCTTCCAATAACGGAGATATGATTATCATCAATATCCCACCGGTTACAGAAGAACGAAGAAAAGAATTAGCAAAATTGGCAAAAGCAGAAGCCGAAAATGCAAAAGTCAGCATCCGTAATGCAAGAAAAGATGCCAATAACGATGTCAAAAAGGAAGAAAATGCTTCGGAAGACCTTATAAAACAATACGAAGACAAAATCCAGACGTTAACGGATCAATTTGTAAAATCAGCCGATGAGATTTTGGCTGTCAAAGAAAAAGAAATCATGACTGTCTAAAAAAATCACTTAAAATATTGATAAAGCGCTTTCAAAAAACTGGAAGCGTTTTTTTATTAATTTAAATTATTTCCAAGATTCTTAAGAAAAATTCAATTCAATAGGCAAATTGGTATAGAATATGCATTGATAGATTAGAAAAGCAAATCATCCGGTTTGTTTTGAAAGTTTAACGCTGATTTCTCAGCAATCCTTTAAATAAATAAAAACATATATGAAATCAATTTACCAAACGTTTATTTTATCGGTTCTGACGCTTTTCATTTCGACGGGACTGAATGCACAAAAAGCAAGTTTAGATAAACAAGATTTACCAAAATCGGCTCAGAGTTTTTTAAACAAAAATTTTTCTAACGAAAGATTGGTTTTCGCTGAACGAGACTACGACGATGGCAAACTTGACTACGAAGTGAAACTAAGCAACGGAGTGAAAATTGAATTTGACGAGAAAGGAAATTGGAAAGAAGTAGATGCAAGAGATGATCAGGCGCTACCAGAAAAATTCATTCCAAACAATATAGTTCGTCACGTGAAACAAAATTTCGCTCCTCACAAAATATCCAAAATCGAAAAAAGCCGAACCAAATACGAAGTGGAATTGACCAATGGTTTGGATCTCGAGTTTAATTTATCAGGAAAATTCCTTCGAATTGACGATTAAAAATCATCTCAATTCTATTCAACCAAAAAAGGTTTCGCAAAACTCCGCGAAACCTTTTTTTGTCATTCGTAAATCTTATATAAACCTAGTTCTTAAGCTCTTCTAACATTTACCGCATTCGTTCCTTTTCTTCCTTCTTCCAAGTCAAAAGACACCTCATCGTTGTCTTTAACTTTATCAACCAATCCGGTTACGTGAACGAAATACTCTTTTCCTGACTCGTCATCTTTAATGAATCCGTAACCTTTGGTTTCATTGAAGAATTTGACAGTACCTTTATTCATAAAATTATAATTTGGCGAAAGATATAACTATAAATTCAGCTTTGCCTCATAAATTTATTTTATTTTCTTCCTTTGATTATATTTGACAAAAACATAACACACAAATGGACAGAAGAAATTTTATCAAAACCGCTGGTATGGCGGGAATCGGCGCACTCATTTTACCCAATTCACTATTTGCCGGAAATCTTAACAAATCAAAAGTAAATGTCGGACTCATCGCCACTGGACTTCGAGCTCAAGTTCACCTCGATGAATTATTAAAAAGAAACGATGTTGAAGTGACCGCTATCGCGGATCCAGAACCGAGAATGGTGGAAATGGCGCTGAAATTATTTGAAAAACACAATAAGAAAAAACCAAAAGTTTACGGAAAAGGTGATTATGATTACCGAAATCTTTTGAAGCAAAAAGGCATCGATGCCGTCATCATTTCCTCGCCTTGGGAATGGCATGAAATTCAAGCAATTGAATCTATGCACGCTGGTAAAATTGTCGGACTAGAAGTTTGCGGAGCGATGAATCTACAGGAATGCTGGAATTATGTCGATGCTTACGAAAAAACAAAAGTGCCGATTTTCATGATGGAAAACGTATGTTACCGTCGCGATATCATGGCGGTTTTCAATATGGTCCGAAAAGGAAAATTCGGAGAAATCATTCACGGACAAGGTGGTTATCAGCACGATTTACGACCAGTTTTGTTCAATGACGGCGTTCAACCTTATGGCGGTGGTGTTGAATTTGGCGAAAAAGCTTTTTCAGAAGCCAAATGGCGCACCAATCATTATCTGAAACGAAACGCTGAACTCTATCCCACACACGGTCTTGGCCCCATTGCAACCATGATGGACGTCAATCGGGGAAATCGTATTACACACCTGACTTCCATGGCGAGTAAACAAGCCGGATTGACGCATTACATCAAAAAAACAGCGGGTGAAAATCATCCGAATGCTAGCGTTGATTTCAAACAAGGTGATATCGTACAGACGATGCTTAGATGTGAAAACGGCGAAACTATTTTGCTCACACACGACACTTCCCTACAGCGACCTTATAATTTAGGATTTCGGGTACAAGGCACAGATGGAATTTGGCAGGACATCGGTTCCGGAGGCTTTGGCCAAGGATTTTTATACTTCGAAAATGAAATGGAAAAATCACACAATTGGACCAATTCAGAAGAGTACCTGAAAAATTATGATCATCCGCTTTGGAAAAAACACGAACAAAAAGCAGTCGGGGCAGGACATGGAGGAATGGATTATTTTCTGATCAATGATTTCATTGAATGCATCAAAGCCGACAAAGAATTTCCATTTGATGTTTATGATCTGGCAACTTGGTATGCGGTTACGCCTTTGAGTGAAGCATCGATTGCAGAAAATGGTTCTTCGCAGGAAATGCCCGATTTTACACGCGGAAAGTACAAAAATAGAAAACCAGTTTTCGGATTTGATTATTATGAATAAAATTTCATTGCTGATTTTGGCCGGCGGAATGGGAAGCCGTTACAAAGGCCAAAAACAGGTGGATACAATCAGTCAAAAGGAGACTTTGCTGGAATTTGCTTTGTATGATGCCATCCAATCGGGGGTTCAAAAATTTGTTTTTATTATTAATTCTAAATTTCCGAAGGAATACAAATCACGGCTGGAAAAAATCCTGACGGAAAGAAAATCTGAATTTTATTTTCTGGAGCAAAAGACAGACAATTTCATACCAAATGAATTTCAACTCAAACTCGCTAAGAGAAAGAAACCTTTAGGTACTGCTCACGCTGTTTTATGCGCGAAAGAAATTATAAATGAACCCTTTATCACCATGAATGCCGATGATTTTTATGGGAAAGATTCTTTTGAATCGGCTGTAAATTTCATAAGAAAAACGGGAAATTCAGATAGTAAATTCGGAACGGTTGCCTTCAAATTGAAAAATACTTTAAGTGAAAACGGAACGGTTTCGAGAGGAATTTGCAAGGTGGAAAACCAATTGTTGAAAGAAGTGGAAGAATTTGTTTCGATTGAAAAATCAGGTGATGAAATCAAAGGTTTGGACAAAGAAAATTTAATTTCTAAGCTGAATGAAAATGATTTTGTTTCGATGAATTTTTGGATTTTAAAACCTTCCTTCTTTTCAGTTATTGAAAATGAATTCTATGAGTTTTTGGTTGAAAATGAAGATTTATCCCAACGGGAGTTTTACCTTCCGTCTGTGATTGACAAAGGAATTCATGAAAAGAAATTCGAAGTGGAAGTTCACACGACCAACGAAAAATGGTTTGGACTCACCTACCCCGAAGATAAAAGTTTGGTTGTCCGGGAAATTGAAAAATTAAAGTCCGAAGGTGTGTATCCAAAAAATTTGTGGAATGAATAAATCAAAGCCTGAAAATATAGCATCTATTTTTTCAAATTTTGAAAAGATTTCTTCGGATTTCAGTTATCAAAAACTCAATTCGGGGCATATCAATCAAAGTTTTTGGGTTCAAAACAATCAGAGAAAATTCATTTTACAGAAAATCAATGCGTCGGTTTTTAAAAATCTTGAAATTATTACAGAAAACATACGATGTGTTTCTTCCCATTTAAAATCAAGGAATTATCCGCATTTTATTTTGGAGTCTTTGCCTTTTTCCGACGGGAGTTTTTTGTGGGATGAAACCTGGCGTTTGCTGAACTATGCCGAAAAAACAATGACTTTTGAAAAAGTAAAATCACCGGAACAAGCTTATGAAGCGGCCAAATTTCTGGGAGAATTTCACGGGTACCTGAGGGATTTGGATACAAATAAATTGAAGGATTCCATCCCGGAATTTCTTGATTTTAATTCAAGATTTCAAAATTTTAAATCAAGCCTGAAATCAGCTTCTGAAGGGCGATTAAAGATTTCTGAAAATGAAATTGAATTTCTTTTGAGCCATGAAGATATTTTGGAAAACTGGAATGAAATCTCCTCTAAATTACCCGAAAGAATTATCCATGCCGACCCCAAAATCAGTAATTTTTTATTCGAAGTAAATTCATCGGAAAAAATCAAAGCTTTGATTGATTGGGACACACTGATGAAGGGAACAATTTTGTATGATTTTGGCGATATGGTTCGCTCCTACACCAATTTTCGTGAAGAAGACGATCCCGGTTTTGGGGAGAATTTCAGTTTGGGAAATTACAAAGCTCTGAAAAAAGGATTTCTTTATCACCTTGAAAATCAACTCCATCCTATCGAAAAAGAAAATATGGATCTTGCCGGGAAATTGGTGGTTTACATTCAAGCAATTCGCTTTTTGACTGATTATCTGAACGGCGATATTTATTATCAAATTCATCATCCCGAACAGAATTTAAACCGCGCCAAAAATCAAATTCATCTCTTAAAAGAAATGCTTGAGAAATTAAATTAGAACAAAAAAGCCTGTAAAACACAGGCTTTCTATTTATTATATTCGATTATCTTCTACGTCCGCCGCCGCTTCTTCCGCCGCCGCTACGGCCTTTGTTTCTTCCACCGCCGAATTCTTGTTTTCCACCGGAACGTGAATATCCGCCTTTTTTGCCTTCAAATCCACCGCGTTTTCCACCAAAAGATTTTCCGCCTCGCTTTTTATCTCGATCGCCACCTCTTCTTTCGCCACTGTCTTTGTTTTCAGGATTTGAAATCTGAACATCCACTTCTTCGTTCGCAAAAGAGTCCAAAATCAGTTTCTCATATTCGCTGTCGGCTTCAAAAAATGAAAAGTTTCTAAGAATTTCAATTTTTCCGATTTCGATGTCACGTTTGCTCGTTACTTCGTTGATCAGACCAATCAGATTGGGTGCTTTTAATTTTTGTTTTTGACCAATTCCGATGTAAAAACGAGTAAATCCACGTACGTTTCCACGTCTGCTTTCACGTTCTCCTCTACCCGATTCGTTGACGTTCAAATCTTTGGCGTCTTTGTAATAATCAAGGAAAGTGTTGAATTCCATCGATACAAATCTTCTGAGCAATTCGTCACGGTCCATCCATTCCAGTTTTTGGGAAATGGTATCCATATACGGTTCGATTTGCGCTTCGTCAACTTCAATTTTCTCTATTTTATCAATCGTCGCAAACAAACGTCTCTCCACGATTTCCTGACCGTTCGGAACTTGTTTCCGTTCGATTTTTTTATGGATTAATTTTTCTAAATCTTTAATTCTTCGACCTTCTCTTGAATGCGCAATGATGATTGAAATCCCCTTGTTTCCGGCACGCCCTGTACGACCGCTGCGGTGCACATAAACTTCCGGATCATCGGGCAAATTATAGTTGATAACGTGCGTCAATTCGGTTACATCAATTCCACGGGCCGCAACATCAGTTGCAACCAAAAGTTGCAATTGCTTTCTTCTGAACTTCTCCATCACCGTATCACGCTGTGCCTGAGACAAATCCCCGTGCAATGCATCGGCATTGTATCCGTCCTGAATCAACGCATCTGCTACATCTTTGGCTTCTCGTCTTGTACGACAAAAAACGATACCATAGACATCTGGATTGATATCGGCAATTCTTTTCAAGGCCAAATAACGATCGCTGGCACGTACCATAAAATATTGATGTTCAACGTCATTGGAAGCCTCATTGGTTTTACCCATTGAAATCTCAACGGGTTTGTGCATATATTCGCTCGCAATTCTGCGAACTTCCTTTGGCATCGTTGCAGAGAAAAGTAAAGTTTGTTTTTCGATGGGAGTTGTTTCCAAAATCGCATCGATGTCTTCACGGAAACCCATATTGAGCATTTCGTCTGCTTCGTCAAGCACTACCCAATTTACATGGTTGATTTTCAATGCTCTTCGATTGATTAAATCCAAAGTTCGACCGGGAGTTCCGACTACGATTTGAGGATTTTTCTTCAGTCCGTTGATTTGTTTTTGTGCATCAGCTCCCCCATAAACAGCTTGAATCATCACATTGCCTAAATGCTTGGAATAAACTTCCAAATCTTTGGTGATTTGCAAACAAAGTTCACGAGTCGGACAAAGGATAATTGCCTGAATCGTTCGGCTTTCCACACTCAATTGTTCTAAAATTGGTAGTCCAAAAGCAGCGGTTTTACCGGTTCCGGTTTGTGCCAATGCGATTAAGTCTTCTTCGGAACTTAAAATTTGAGGAATTGCCTGTTGTTGAATAGGCGTAGGAGCGACGAACCCAAGTTCGTCAATGGCTTTTTGAATCTCAGGATTCAAGCCCATTTCTTGAAATGTTGTCATTTTAATTTTTTTAGCCGGTAACTGGTCCATTTATCCTCGCACCGGAGATTTTTGTTAAAAATCGAATGCGAAAGATGAAATCAAACGGCCACGCAGCCTATCAAACCCAAAATGAATCTTTTACATTCGTGTCTTCCACCCGGAAAACGGGCGCAAAGGTACAGTTTTTATTTTAATTATATTTAAATTTAAGAAAACAAGCTTCAGATTTTATTGAATTCTATATTTATACTTCAGAAGTTAGGATTGTGAATATCAAATTTAGAAAATCTCTTTGATCTTATATTTCTGATTGTTGAATTCCACTTCCTCTCCTGCTTTTGCACCTTGCAAAGCTGCATAAATAGGCGCATCCACATTTAGTCCTATGTATTTTTTTCCTTCATGATCAAACATTGTGGCCGAAATTCCGATGAAGAAATTCAGAGAATCGGTTAGCACCAAAGCGCCTGGTTCCACTTCTGATTTAGCGTCAAAATCTAAATTTAAAAAACTATCCAAAGCCATTTTTGCGCGATTAATACGAATTTCTAAACTTTTTGCTGATTCTCGGCTTTGGTCTTGTTTAGAAAAATCTTCGGGATCAAGGGAAGATTCTTCATCCAAATCTGCCGCTTCTGAATAGGTTTCATACATATCTTTCAAACCTTTCAGCTCTTCTTTTTCGATTTCAATAATCCGATTTTTAATTTCTTCTTTTAACGACATAATGCTTAATTTTTAATAAAATTAGCTAATATTGTCTGATAAAAAATGTCCAATTCAGAAAACAATTTATTATGAGGAAGATTCTCTATCTTTTTATACTAAGCATATCACTATCAGGGCTTTGCCAAGAAACAAAAAAAGAGGACTATTCACCTTCCAAATGGCGCTTGGGAGGCGGATTGGGTTTAGGCTTTGGTAGCAATGGTTATTTCGGTTTCTCGATTTCTCCATTTGTAGGTTATGCCGTTTTGCCGGAATTGGAAACGGGAATTACGACGGGTTACCAATATTCAAAATGGGATCATTCGCGTCAGCATCTTTTTAATTTTGGACCTTATTTGAATTATTATCCGATTCCTGCACTTTTTGCCCGGGCTCATTTTGAACATTATACAGGTTCGAACGAATATGATTACAGTTACGGTGGTTCTGATAAATACAATTTCGATGAAAGCGCACTTTGGGTCGGCGCTGGATACCGAAGTGTAGGGAAAGTTCAGTTCTATGCCGGATTGATGTACAATGTACTTTATCAAAATGATTCGAGTTTATTTTCTAGCGGTTTCCGACCGATTGTAGGCGTGAGTGTGGGACTTTAAGTCTTAAAAAAAGATCAAACCAATACCGATACATATCAAATTTCTTCATCTTTACATAAAATTAAGATTGTGAATCAAAAAATCATTTGGATTATCCTGTACGTCCTTATCGTCGCAGCTTGTATATACATTGTGATCAACCGAATTTTACTCTTGGAAAAAGATGTGGGCAACAACCTTTTCGGTTACATCGTTTTGCTTTTTTTCATTTTGTTTACATTCATCAACATCCGAATTTTAGTCAATCGGATCAAAGATTATAGAAAATGAAACTTGCGGAATTCAGGAGTTTATATCAAAAAGAGCTTCAATCCCTTCATTCCGAGAATGAAATCGACTTGATGTTTTATTGGATTACTGAAAAGATTCTTGACAAACCAGAGTCGGTTTTACGTCATTTACTTGAAGAAGAATTGCCTGAATTGGAAGAAAATAAAAATGTTTTTTTGTTTAAATTAATTCAACTCAAAGAACAGAAACCGCTACAATACATAACCGGCGAAACCGAATTTTATGGCATGAAATTCTTTGTCAATGAAAGTGTACTGATACCCCGACCCGAAACGGAAGAATTAATCGAATGGATTTTAAAGGATGTTAAAAATTCAAATCTACAAATCCTCGACGTCGGAACCGGAAGTGGCTGCATTCCCATTGTGTTGAAAAAAAATCTGCCCCAAGCTGAAATTCTGGCAATGGATATTTCAGAAAAAGCATTGGAAACAGCTTTGCTTAATGTTAAGTACCATAGAACCGAAATCAATTTTCTGCAAACTGATTTCCTGAACATGAGTTTTGAGAATTTGCCAGAATTTGACATTATCGTCAGCAACCCACCCTATATCGGTGAAACAGAAAAGTTAGAAATGAATGAAAATGTCGTCAAATTTGAGCCGCATTCTGCTTTGTTTGTGCCCGATGAAAATACTTTGGTTTTTTATAAAAAAATCATTGAACTGGCAAAGCTAAAATTAAAACCAAAAGGAAAAATTTATGTAGAAATCAATCAACGACTGGCTCATGAGACTTTTGATTTGTTTCAAAATGAATTTCCAAATACTGAATTGAGAAAAGATATTTCTGGAAATTATCGAATGATTAGAACCATTAATTAATCCAAATATGAAATTCGGCAACGTACTTTTCTGCTTTCTTCTTTTTAGCATCATCAAATTTTCTTTCGCACAAGAAATCAATAACTCAAGCGAGAAAGAAGACACACAGGAGATTGATAATCAACAACTAAAACTAGAAAACGCTTTAATTGAAAAAGACACAGCAACATTGAATAAAATCCTACATCAGAATATGATTTTGGGTCATTCCAACGCTTGGACAGAAACCAAAAACACTTTATTGGAAACACTTCCTACTTCTGATATTTTCTATTCGGAATTCAAACATTTAGAGGCTTCAAAATACATTTTGGTTCGGAATGATTTGTACAATGTTGTGAGATATTTCAAAGCCATAGGTCAATACAAAACTCATCCATTCGATTTAAATCTAAAAACAATCGAAGTTTGGATCAAAGAAAATGAAACCTGGCAATTACTGAGTCGTCAAAGCGTGGAAGTTGAGCGTATTGAATAAATCGCTACATTTGATTTTATGTTTAAATACTTACTCACCTTTCTTCCCATTTTTATTTTTGCACAAAGCAGTGATGTAGAAGAACTTCTAACAGCTCAGGTTTGGAATATTTCTTATAATATCAGCCCGGACGGAGAGCGAATTGAAGAAGAAGATCAAGAAAAAATCCGATCCAATTTCGTTAAATTCAACGAAGACGGAACTTTTGAAGTCCCCAATGCATTGACTGGAAAAACCATTGGTCGATGGGCATATAAACCGGAGACGAATGCCATTCATTTTCAGGAAGGAAGAACGAGCTATCGTGCTTTAATCGACGAATTGAGTGAATTGAGCTTGGTTTTACATTATGTGGACAATGGCGGATTTAAAATTGGGTTAATCCACTACATCCATGTTCCGACTGAGAAATCCAATGAAGAAATCAACGAAGTTTTGACTTCTGGTAAATGGAATGTGGTTTTGAGAAGATTTGAAAGAATCGAAGATCGAGTTGCGGCAGAAGACGTGGAAAATACATGGTTTGAATTTTACGAAGGAGGAACTTATCAAAAATCGGAAATCATTGATGGAAATCCTGTTTTGACTGAAGGTTTCTGGTTTTTAGACGAAGAACATCAACTCAATTTAGATGCGAGTGAGAGTACAATTTATTCCGTAATAGGCGACAAAGTCAGATAAATTCTTACCACAATCACGGGTGGATACAATACCATCGAAATGCGAAAATCCAAATAAATTCCTCATTGAGTTAAGCTTGTGTAAAATCTTAATTTTTGGGGAATACATTGGGAAAATGGCTCGAAAATTGACTTAAATTGGCGTATCTTTAGAGAAAATTTGAATTATGAAAAATGCAACTTATCATTATGACACTTTGAGCGAAGCGGTGAATGATTTGATTTCCCGTGGTTATACCACTGATTTTTTAATCGAAGCCGAAAAAGACTGTTTGATTTGCAATACAGAAGATGAGGGTGCAGTTGAACTTTCACCAGAGGAATTCAAAATCGATGAGATTTACCGTTTTGAAGGAATGACCGACCCGAGTGATGAAAGCATTTTGTATGCGATTTCCTCACCTGTTCACAATATCAAAGGAACGGTTATCAATAGTTACGGAGCCGATTTTGGATACCGCTCATCCAAACTTGTAGAATTATTGAGCAAACATCTGGATAGATGAAAACCTTCGTTGCTGTAATTTTCTTTATCGCTGGTAGTTTCCTTTGCGCGCAAAACAACTCGGAAAAAGACTTTCGAAATCTGATCGAAAGATTTTATCAAGAAGTCTATTCGGAAACGGACTCTACACGTTTAGAGAAATTCCTAACGGATGATTTTATACAGTTTGAGGACGGAAAAGTATTTAATCAAGACTCTCTCCGAGTGGTCATTAAAAATCTGATTCAACAATTTGAATCGGAACAAAACAACGACAGAAATTTGGAAAGGCTCAATTCATTTGAGTTTTTAAAATCCAATTCCGATGAAAACTCGGGGTGGATTTCCTATCGAAATTCTGCTGAATTTAAATTGGATGGGATTCGGATTGCGGAAATAAAATGGTTAGGAACTGCTCAATTCATTCGGACTTCCGAAGGATGGAAAATTGCATTTATTCACAATACCCTAATTAGAGAAAATTAATTTAAAATTTTAGAAAAATGAAAACATATAAATTCAAAACCAATATAAACTGCAGTGGATGTGTAGCCGGAGTTACTCCCTTTTTAAACAAATTAGAAGGAATTAACTGGAAGGTGGACATCGACAACCCCGAAAAAACATTGACAGTGGAAGGAGAGGAAATTTCGGAAGAAGAAATTTTGAAAGCAGTAAAAAAAGCGGGATTTGAAATCGAGTCGCAAAACTCCTAATTAGATTTATCTAAACAATCAAAAAATCCATTTTAAATTGTTAAATATTTCATGTAAGTGTAACATTCCTGTAATTGGCAACTACTAATCAGGAAATTCACTTCAATGAAAAAATTATTTTTTGCTTTAACGGTTCTTTTTACAGGAATTCTTTCAGTTGCTCAGGATCAACCACAGTTCCTCGAAATAGATTATCAGATGGAAATGAAATTTGACGAAGAGCAGATTTTATCTAATGTACCTGCTGCTTGGAGAGCACAAGTAGAAGAAGCTTTGCGTCAGGAAATCCGAAACGGAGTTTTTATCGATTATAAACTCAAAACAAATGGTACAGAGTCCGAATACAAAATGCAGGAAAAAATCAATAATGACCAATCCCCTGCCGGATTGATTTTATCACAAATCACAGCAACGGACAAAGAGCCTTTATACAAGGACATTCATCAAAAATATTATTTGAAACCCTATAACATAGGAAAGGCATATCTGATGAAAGACAGTCTTCAGGATTTCAATTGGAAAATCACCCGAGAAAAAGCAAACATAGCCGGATTTGATACGTACAAAGCAACGGGTGTCATGAATGATTCCATTCCGGTGACCGCTTGGTACACGCCAAAAGTCAATATCAAAGATGGTCCGGATCGACTTTGGGGATTGCCAGGGCTAATCCTAAAAGCTGAATTCGAAACAAATGACGTCGATATGATTATTTCCGCAACGAATGTAGCGGTGAAAGAAGAAGAAATTAAAATCAATAAGCCCAATCGCGGACAGGAAATTTCAGAAAAAGAATTTTACGAAGAGATGAAAGCTCTTCAGGAAAAGTATAAGGATATGTACGGTGGTGGCGTAGATGCAGATTAAACCTCGAAAAGACAGAAAGAAAAACTCCGGAAATTCCCGGAGTTTTTTATGCGTTTATGGAATTAATCCACCTTGATTACGAAAGGACAACCTTGATTAAAGGGCGAACCGTAAAGATTGGGACATTCGTCCTTGTCGTCGGGAACTCCATCTAAATCCGCATCTGTCGATTTTAGTTTATCATAAGTTGCAGAAAGTTTCATGCTTTCATCTTCGGGGCAACCCAAATTAAAAATGGAGCCCGGCTCAAAAGGACAAGCGTCTCGACTATCATGAATTCCATCCAAATCTGAATCCTGAAAATTATTTTTCACCAAATTTTGCTGCTGAGAACAGGAAATACTGAGCAGTGCAATGATCGGTAAATAAAATATTTTCTTCATAAAATCAATTTCAAACATGGATTTTTACAAATTTACTCTATAAGTTTGAAAATTACGCGACGGTTTTCAAAATTCTTCTGATCGTCACAGATTTCTTGAGGCCTGCATTCGGGATGTCGAAGCTCGGTATCACCTTTTCCGATGATTTTTAATTGCCTCACTTCCACTCCTTTTTCTTTGAGGTAATTTACAACTGCTTTCGCTCGGTTAATGGAAAGTACTTGATTGTATTCGGGAGTTCCGGCCGCATCGGTGTGTCCTTCTACTATGTATTTTTCTTGTTGATGACTTAGAATAATTTCGGCTGCCACATCGAGTTTTGCGTAAAATTCAGGTCGGATAACATAAGAGTCAAAATCAAATTCAATTCCTTCTAATTGACGTGTAATTTCCAATGCGATTTTTTCTTCTTTGGTTTTAGGGCAGCCTTTTCGGTCGGCAGTTCCCCGATCAAATGGACATTCATCCACCGTATTGGGAATTCGGTCAAAATCTGAATCAAAGTCGTTCTGAAAAATCAACTGATTGCTCGGGTCCGAATACAAAGAGTGTTTTCTCCCTTTGTTTCCTTCGAAATTATTATACGTTTCTTCTATAAATGAGGTATAAGGCGTGGCGATATTCAATTCTTCACCCAGTCGAATGATTTGATTGCGATAGCGACCGTCCCTTACACATCGCTGTCCGCATCGTTCTTCTTCTTGCAATAAATAATCAATTTTCTCTTGTGCCCAGAGGTATTTGAGAATGAATAAATCCTCATTATTTTTTTCATTGGGCAAGCTAAATTCTTCTTGATAATTTTCATTTCCATTGATTCCGGTCAAAATCAGTTTAGGGTCGCGTCTTCCGCTACATTCTTTACTCACAAAACTGGAGGATTGACTCGACAAGAAACCATTGAACTGATTGGGATAGGTTTCGCTGAGATTTAATTCTCTTGACCGAACTTCGATGTGTCGCATCAAAGGGGTTCGAATTAAATTAAAAAAACGGTCCAATTCTTTCTGCGCTTCGGGCTGCTCGGTAATCAGAACGGGTTCCGTTCCGGCGGTGGCCGCAAGCTGCTGAATCGTGCGACGATCCACATCGTATCCAATTCCAAAAATAAAATATTGAGCATCTTTTAAATTCGTTTTCAAATCAAGATAAAGTGATCGGGGTTCATTCAAAATCCCATCGGTAACCAATACGACAATCCGGTTAAACTCAGGCTCGGGTTTGTATTGATAAACTCTTTGCAAAGCTTCGCTCAGTTTAGTTTTACCTGTTCCTTTTTGTTGATTAATGGTGTGAATTGCGATGGATTTATTTTCTTCCGTTGCATAAACGGATTCGGCTGAGAGAAAATCACTTCCACCTGCAAAGAACAAAATATTAAATTTTTCTTCCGGTTTTAAATCGTTTAGAATTCGTTTAACCAATTCTTTTGAAGTTTCGATCGGGAAGCCTTGCATTGAACCGGAAACATCCATCAAAAAAACATATTCTCTCGGAGCAATCTCTTCAGGTTGGATAACTTTAGGTGGCTCTACCACTCCTAAAATATAACGACAACCTTTGTCTTCATAAACTAGCATTCCAGCGTCGGCTTCCTCACCTCTTGAATTATAGGAGAAATGAATCGGATGTTTTTTTTGAATTCCTTTGTAATGGAACACATGGTATTTCGATGAAACTTTTTTTGGTTCCACTTGGTAATTGGTAATTTTAGAGTCATAAATCGGAGTAGGACTGATGAGATTTACCTGAAATTCAAATTCATTCATTGAATCCACATAATTTTCAGACAAGAAAGTCGGAAGTGTCACGGATTTTACATTACCTTCTTTTTCAAGATTTTGCATGAATTTTACAACCACTTTTATTTCTTCTTCTTGTGGTAAATCATTTAAATTTAATTTCAGAAAATGTGGATCAGCGCTGTGAATCAATGTGATTTTTTTTCCTCTTTTATTTTCGGCTAAAACCTGTTTACGGATGTTGTCCATATTTCGGACATCTAGAGAAATAATTTTATCGGGATAAAAAACCATCAATTCATACAATGAAGTTTCAAGCCCGACAGGGAAAAGATAATGTGCCGAATTCGTATCCTGAACTTTAAACGTTTGATAGAGTCTTACATCCGAAACTTCACCCACAACATTTACTTCCACTGATTGGGTGAGTAATTCTATATTTCCTTCTTCAACTGAAAGATGAGGAATCGTTTGATTTTGTGCCGATAAAGCTCCAAAAATAAAAACTAATATATAGGTAAAGAAACGTGTCATAAGGCAAATCCAATGCAATTTACTCAAATTCGGACGAACTGATATTTCAATTCAGCAAAACAAAAATCTTTTTTACATTTGAACGTTAAATAAAGGTTATGCAATTTGAATTTCATGAAGTAGAAAGAGTCTCCGAAATTTCGGCAAAAGACTTTCTAAAGCACTATGTAAAACCTCAGAAACCTGTTGTAGTTGAGAAAATTACAAAAGATTGGCCTGCTTATGAAAAATGGAATTTTGATTATATCAAAGAAATTGCCGGTGATAAAATCGTTCCTCTTTACAATAACGATCCGGTTGATTATTCCAAAAAAGTAAACGAGCCCATAGCAAAAATGAAGATGAGTGAATATGTAGATTTGCTCCGGGATGGTCCTACAGATTTGAGGATTTTCCTTTATAATCTGATGAAACAAGTGCCGGATTTACAAAACGATTACAAAATGCCGGATTTGGGTTTAAAATTATTCAAAAGTTTGCCCATGTTGTTTTTTGGTGGAGAAGGTTCCAACGTTTTTATGCATTATGACATCGATTTGGCTAATATTCTCCATTTTCATTTTGCTGGAAAAAAACGATGCATAATCGTTCCGCCAAATCAATCTAAATTCATGTACAAAATTCCTTATTCAGTAATTTGCCGAGAGGACATAGATTTTGATTCCCCTGATTTTGAAAAATGGCCGGCCTTGAAAAACATTCAACCTTACGTAGCGGATTTAAATCACGGCGAAATGCTTTACATGCCGGAAGGTTGGTGGCATTATATGAAATACCTAACGCCTGGTTTTTCTATGAGTTTGAGGTCTTTAGCACATAAACCTCAGAATTTTTCGGAAGCTGTTTACAATATTTTCATCATGCGAATTTTCGATAATTGGATGCGCAAATGGAAGGGTCAAAATTGGATTGACTGGAAAAATGAAAAAGCAATCACCCGAACCCATGAATTTCTAAATATTTCTTAGATCAAGACTCCGAAATATCTTTGAGTTTATTCAGAGCCTTGGGCCATGTTTTATCGAAATACTCCATGTTCTCATCGGCCGCATCAACTTCAACGGCCAGATGCGTGATTTCCATTTCCTGTGATAAAGTATAAATTTCATAAGCAGGCGCCCATGCTTCCACTTTGGGGCCTTCGAAAATCTCATTTTCACCATCTATAACACCATAATGACGAATGGAAATCAATTCATTGGGCATGTTTTCCTCAATCAACGCAAGCATCCCTTCTTTTTTTCCGTCTTCTGCATAACCAATGAAGCGAATTTCTTCGCCCTTTTCCCAACTGCCTTCAAAATCAGAAGTCGGATGAAATTCAGAAGTCCACTGTTTAAATGTTTCTTTACCAATCAGATTTTGGTATACCTTATCTTTCGGTGCCTTAATCTCTATTTTATAATTTAATTTTCGCATAATTTATTCATTTTAAACTCTTAAGAATGAAATAATTTACGCAAGAATCATTCCCAGTTTAGCTCAAAGATTCAAGATTTTTTAACTGATTATGATTTTTTTATCTAAAGAATTTTTTCTTTAATTTTCCAGTTCTCTTTTCAGATTTTCGAGCCCTTCACGAAAGTCATCGTCCATGCTCACAAACAAATTCATTATATTCAAAATAAATGGAGATTTCCCTTTGACTTCCCAAACCACGAGTGTTTGTTCTCTGCTTTTCGGGTACAACTGAATAATAGATTTTGCTGGATCTTTAAAGTTTTCGAAGTACAATTCCGTTTCCATTTTCTCTCCTTCCAAGAGCTTCACAATCTTTTGTTTTCCACTTCCTATCTTATTGCTTTCCCAAGCATAAACAAATCCTTCCTCACCGTCTGTACCCGTATAAGATTTTTTCATGTCGGGATCCATTTGGTGCCAAGTTCCATAGTTTTCTTGATTTTTCAGGTATTTAATATATTCGTAGACTTCTTGTTGCGGTTTATTAATCAAGATTTCACTTCTAGCCTCAAAACTACGTGGGGCAAATAGGGCTAAAATGACAACCAAAGCAATCAATCCCAGTACGAAAAACAAAACGAATTTTAGATAAGTTTTCATAGTATTTGTTTTAGTTAGAATAAATTTACTCATAAATCAAATCCAATATTGATTTTTAATGAATTCAATTCTGATAAAAAATTTTATCAATACAAATTGTAGAAAAGGTAGTAGGATGTGGAATAGCTTAGCGCAGGAATTTAAAATTGTTCAAACCTAAAGTTTTCTCCCAAATAAACCCTTCGGACATCGGGATCATTGGCCAATTCTTCAGGGGAACCTTCTTTGAGGATTTTCCCTTCAAACATAATATAGGTTTTGTCGGTAATAGCCAACGTCTGAGAAACGTTGTGGTCAGTAATTAAAATTCCGATGTTTTTATGTTTCAGTGAACGAACGATTTTCTGAATATCCTCCACCGCAATCGGATCCACTCCCGCAAAAGGTTCGTCCAAAAGGATAAATTTAGGTTCTGTGGCAAGACAGCGAGCGATTTCAGTTCTTCTTCTTTCACCTCCCGAAAGTAAATCTCCTCGGTTTTTACGAACATGTTCCAAGCTGAATTCCTCAATGAGTTCATCGGTTTTCTTTTGCTGTTCCTTTTTGGATAGTTTCGTAAACTGCAAAACCGATTTGATGTTGTCCTCCACCGAAAGTTTTCTGAAAACCGAAGCTTCCTGAGCCAGATAACCGATTCCTTTCTGAGCTCGTTTGTACATGGCATCATCGGTTATATCAGTTTTGTCAAGATAAACCTTTCCTCCTGTTGCTTTTACAAGTCCCACAATCATATAAAACGAAGTCGTTTTCCCAGCTCCGTTTGGACCTAAAAGCCCAATGATTTCGCCTTGCTCCACTGAAAATGAAACATTTTTAACGACATGTTTTTTACCGTAATCTTTGACCAGATTTTCTCCTCTCAGTATGATTCCCATTGGGTCAAAGATAAATGATTTTGAATTGGAGACAAAACACTAATTATGAATTTATTTTTTGAGGTAAAAAATGGAAAGTTTGGATAATCTTAAAGCATTACACCTATTTCAAAGTAATTATATTTGCTCCAATGAAATTATTCATTGAGAAATATTTACTCAAAACCAATATCTGGGTGGCGCTTTGTTTTACCGGATTGTTCATATTTTTTCAATTGGGATTGTATGAAAAAATTCTTTCGGTTTGGGGAATTGTCTTTTTCGGAACCCTTGCGATTTATAATTTTTCCCGCATCAAAACTTTAAACGAATTCTTCCAGTTCCATTCCGAAAAACGAATGCAGATCATCCTGACCTACGTCGGACTCTTCGGAACTTTGATTTTTGTGCTTTTGCGTGGGTTTGAACTCAAAACTTTTCTCTACCTCGGCGTTTTGGGACTTGTTAGTTTTTGTTATTCACTTCCCTTTTCGGGATTGGGTTTACGCGCAATTCCTTTTCTGAAATTATTTCTGATTGCGTTTGTCTGGGCAGGAAGTTCCATCGGTTTATTGCTCGTTGTACATCATGCTGTTTTTCAGCATTCTTTATTATTTCTTTCGGTTTTTTTATTTGTCATCGGCATTACAATTCCTTTTGATATCCGCGATTCGGCATCTGACGAAAAAGAACTGAAAACAATTCCACAAGTAATCGGCATCAAAAACTCAAAAATCCTCGCCCTTTTAAGTCTGATTTTAAGCGGATTTTTTTTCTATTTGGAATTTAGAGAATTCAATTTACTTGTAATTTCTTGGTTTATTTCTTTGCTTATTTCCTTCGTGCTCATATCTCTTTCCTCCATAAAGAAAAGCGATTTTTATTATTCTTTTTGGCTCGAAGGAACCTCTCTTCTGCCCTTGCTTATCTATTTGGCACTGAATTTGTTTTAACATTTCGCTAACAAATTTTTAGTAAATTTGATTGCATCCAAATCTTTCTTTTATGAAGAAATTTATCTTATTTCCCGTTCTCGTCTTACTGATTTTTTCAGCTTGTAAGTCCAAAAAAAATGCGCAGTTAATGGAAGTTAATCCCGAATTTGCTGCTTATGTTTCGGCTTATACTTCTGGACTGATTTCCACCGAAAGCAATATCAAAGTTATTTTACAATCCGATATTCCCCTGGAAACCAACGAAGACAAATCCCTGAAAAACGATATTCTCAAATTTTCGCCTTCCATCAAAGGAAAAACTTATTTAATCGATAATTCCACTTTGGAATTCCATCCCGACGAAAAACTCGAACAAGGAGAAATTTACACCGGAAAACTTGATTTAAAACCGATTTATACCAAAATTCCTGACGAACTTCAAACTTTTGAATTTCAGTTTCAGGCAAAAAAACAGGACTTCAACGTCAATCTCGAAGGAATTCAGGACACACAAGACGGACAGGGAAATTATAAATTCACAGGAAATCTTCATACAGCTGATTTTGCCAATTCTTCACAAGTAAATGAAATGCTCACAGCGAGCTTCGGCGGAAAAGAACTTCCGGTTTCTTGGGAACATTCCGACAATCAGAGAAACCATCGTTTCACCATCAACGGACTGGATGCAGCCGAAAAAACCAAAGAATTAATTCTGAAATGGGACGGAAAGCCGTTGGAAATCAAGAAAAAAATCAATCAGAAATTTAATATTCCGGCCAAAGGCAATTTTAAAATTACGCAGATCAAATCCGTTTCACATCCCGAACAATATATTTCGGTCAATTTCTCGGAAGCACTTCAATCCGATGCTTTTTTGGACGGTTTGGTCGAACTTAAAAAGACTTCCAAAAGCGAAACCTCCAATGATTATTATTACGACAGTTCTCCCGATAATTACATCAAATCCACCATTATCAACGGAAATGAACTGAAAATTTATACGTCCAAAAAAATTGGTGGCGAATATGAACTCAATATTTTCCCGGGAATTGCCAGTGCGTACGGAAATAAAATCGATGAACCGCTGAAGAAAAATGTCAATTTCATCAATTTATATCCGCAGGTAAAATTTGTAGGAAACGGAAATATCATTCCTTCTTCTGACGGAAAAATCAATCTTCCCTTTCAGGCAGTCGGGCTGAAAGCCGTTCGTGTCCAAATCACAAAAATTTACGAAAACAATATCCATCAGTTTTTCCAATACAATCAATACGATCAGGTCAATAACCTGAAACCGGTCGGTAAAAAGGTTTTAAACAAAGTCATTCCGATTTCAAACGCTGATAATTTCAACATCAGTGAAATGAATGTTTACCAGCTCGAACTTTCCGAATTCATTGAACCCGAGCCCGGCGCAATTTATAATGTAGAATTTTCATTTGAACAAAGATTTGCGGCTTATCCTTGCTCGGACAACGAAAATACAGGCGAAATGCTCGCAACCGTTGAGCCAAAAACTGACGATTACGAAACCGACTCGGAAATGTACAGTTATGATTATTACGACTACGATTATTATTATCCTGACGGATACAATTGGCAGGATCGCGACAATCCTTGTACGGTTTCTTATTATACTTCCGAAAAGAAAGTCAGCAAAAACATTCTGGCGAGCAATCTTGGAATTAACTTCAAAACCGGAAAAGACCGAAACGGATATGCAACGGTTACCGATATCATTTCGGCCAAACCGATGGAAAACGTCAATATCAAAGCTTATGATTTTCAAAATCAACTGGTAGGCGAAGGTTCTACTGACGGCGAAGGTTTTGCCCAATTCAAATTAAACCGAAAACCTTTTCTCATCATTGCCGAAAAAAATCGACAAAAGGGATATGTGAGAGTGGACAATGGTTCTTCGCTTTCGCTTTCCAATTTTGATGTGGAAGGCGAGTCTTCCGCCACCGGATTGGGCGGATTTATTTATGGCGAACGCGGCGTCTGGCGTCCCGGCGATAAAATCCATCTGACCTTTGTGATGGACAAATCCATTACACAGATTTCAGACGATCAGCCTGCTATTTTGGAACTCAAAGGACCGGACGGACAACTGATGCAGCGAAAAGTCAACAGCAATCCACTCAACGGATTTTATACTTTTGAACTGGAAACGCCGCCCGATGCCAAAACCGGAAACTGGTCGGCCAATGTGAAAATCGGCGGAATGAATTTCTACAAATCGGTGAAAATTGAAACCATCAAACCCAACCGATTGAAGATCAATACTGTTTTTCCGGAAGAAATTCTTACCAAATCCTCTACCGGACAAGGTTTTAAAATTCAGGCAAACTGGCTCAGCGGAGCCTCGGCTCAAAACCTCAAAGCCAATGTTACCGCCAATATTTTTTCGGAAAACACTAAATTCAGTTCCTTTCCCAATTATCATTTCAGTGATCCTTCCCGAAGTTTCCCGATGCAGGAGATGGTGGTTTTTGACGGAACATTAAATGCCAATGGCGAAGCCAATATTTCGACCAATATCAACCTCGACATCACACCTCCCGGAATGTTGAAAATGGGACTTTTTACCAAGGTTTTTGAAACCGGCGGAGATTTCAGTACTTCTTATGTCACCAAGGATTATTCGCCCTACTCCACTTACGTCGGACTTCAAATCCCGACCGATAATGATTATTATCAAATGTTGGAAACCGGAAAAGAGCACACCATAAACGTTGCAACGGTGGATTACAAAGGAAATCCAATTTCAAAAGGCGGAGTCAAAGTTTTTATTTACCGTTTGAAAAATTCTTGGTGGTATAATTCAGACCGGAATGATCTGGCTTATTATGTCAACCGTCAGTATGAATTTCTGAAAGAAGAAAAAATCATCACGACTACAAACGGAAAAGGCAGTTTCAAAATCAATATTCCCAATGACGAATATGGAAATTATTTCATTCGCGTACTGGATCCCGACAGTGGTCACGCCGCCGGACAAACCATCTGGATTGACTGGCCTAACTGGCGAAGCCGTGGCGATGGAAATTCGGAAAGTGCTGCGATTTTGAATTTCAAAGCCGATAAAACTTCTTACAAAGTTGGTGAAACAGCTCAGATAACCATTCCTTCTTCAGTCGAAGGACGTGCACTCGTGAGTTATGAAAACGGCGTGAAAGTGATGGAAAGAAAATGGATTAATACCGATAATGACCAAACGAAATTCAGCATCAAAATCACGGAAGAAATGGCTCCGAATTTCTATGTACACATCAGTTTGCTCCAACCGCATAATGCGACCGAAAATGATATGCCCATCCGAATGTACGGCGTCATTCCGATTACGGTTGAAAACCCTGAAAGGCGTCTGTCGCCAGTCATTCAGGCACCGGAGTCCATTCGTCCGAATGCTGATTATTCAGTTTCCGTTTCAGAAAAGTCCGGAAAACCGATGACTTACACACTCGCCGTTGTGGATGAAGGATTGCTCGACATAACCAATTTCAAAACGCCGGATATTTACAGTTATTTCAACCAAAAACAAACGCTCGGTGTTACTACTTGGGATATTTTCAATTACGTTTTGGGTGCTTATGGTGGAAGAATTGAGAGCGTTTTTACCATTGGTGGGGATTTGGCTTTGTCCAATACGAACAAGGAAAAAATCAACCGATTTAAACCAATCGTGACCTTTCTCGGCCCTTTTACTTTGAACAAAGGCGAGAATAAATCCCATAAAATCAAAATGGAAAATTACATCGGTTCGGTCAAAGTGATGGTCGTAGCAGGAAATGGTTCAAGTTTCGGGAGTTCCGAGAAAAATATTTTCGTGAAACAACCTTTGATGACACTGACTACTTTACCGCGTGTGCTCACACCGGGCGATGAAATTACTTTGCCGGTAAATGTTTTCGCAATGGAAAACAACATCAAAAATGTAAATGTTTCGGTTAAAACCAATGATTTAATCCGAATTGAAGGCGGAAATAATCAACAGTTAAGCTTTACAAAAACCGGTGATCAGATTGCCAATTTCAAACTGAAAATTCCGGAAAAATTAGGAAAAGCTACTTTGAGTATTTCGGCGGTTTCAGGAAAAGAAAGAACGACGGAAGAAATCGAAATTGAAGTCCGAAGTCCTAATCCACCGATGACTTTTACCATCAACGAAGAAATCAGCGGAAATCAAAGCTGGGCAAGCGATTATGAACCCTTCGGAATGGCTGGGACTTCCGATACCAAACTTGTTTTATCGACCATTCCGAATTTAAATTTGGACGAAAGATTGCGCTTTTTAATTCAATATCCGCACGGATGTTTGGAGCAGATTACATCTGCCGTTTTCCCTCAGCTTTACCTCGATCGTCTGACGAATTTGAGCGAAGCTCAGAAAAAAGAAGTTCAATACAATATTGAAGAAGCCTTAAAAAGATTTAAATCCTATCAGACGCCAAGTGGTGGATTGGCTTATTGGCCCGGAAGTGGCGAGCCCAACCGTTGGGGAAGTTCCTATGTTTTTCATTTTATTTTGAAAGCAGAAGATATGGGGTACAGCATTCCGGCTGGACTCAAAGAGGGTTTGATCCGCTATCAGCGCAAAACAGCCAAAGAATGGAATGGTTACAACGAAGATTATTATTACAACGATTTGGATCAGGCGTATCGTTTATATACCCTTGCGCTCTCCGGAAATTCAGAACTCGGGCTGATGAACCGTTTGCGGGAAAAGAAAACCAATGTTTCTACTTTATGGCGACTTTCCGCGGCTTATCAACTCGCCGGACAAAGCAATATTGCCAAAAAACTTGTTAGTAATCTCGCAACGAGCGTAAAAGAATATAAATTCAACCAATATACGTATGGTTCTTCGCTTCGTGATCATTCGATGATTTTGGAAACTCTGACTTTGATTGGCGAACGAAACAAAGCCCAGAATTTAATGCGTCAAATTGCTTCCAATCTGAATTCCGGTTCCTGGTACAGCACGCAGACAACCGCTTATTCGCTGATGGCAATTTCAGAATTTATCGGAAACAATAATGCAAACAAAAACATCAATGCAACAGTTACTATCAACGGGAAATCGGTTCAGATTAATAATTCAAAAGCTTTTGTGAATGTAGATTTACCGGAAAGCGCCGGGAAATTCGTCGTAAAAAACAATCAGTCTTCTGTTTTATTTGTTGATTTGGTGCGGAGTGGCGTCTCGATGCAGGAAAACATTCCGGCGACCAATAGCAATCTGAATATGAAAATCACTTATCTGAATATGGACAATCAACCGATTGATCCAAGCAAACTCAGTCAGGGAACCGATTTCAAATGTGTGGTAACTATCAGCAATCCAGGTATGATGGGCAATTACCACGAACTGGCTTTGCATCAGATGTTCCCATCGGGTTGGGAAATTATCAATACTCGGATTAATAATCAGGCGACTTCGGTTCAGAACATCGGACTGAATTATCAGGATTTCCGTGATGACAGGGTTTATTCGTATTTCGATTTGAGAGCGGCTCAAGAAAAATCGGTAACGATTTTACTGAATGCTACGTACAGAGGAAATTATTATCTACCCGCGACTTATACGGAAGCGATGTACGACCATTCGATTTTTGCAGTAGTTCCGGGTCAGAGGGTTGTGGTAAATTAAAGACATAAAAAAACCGGTGAAATCACCGGTTTTTATTTTTCTTTTCGATTATTGACTAGAAACTGCTTTTTGTCTAACTGCTTTATTCTGCTCTAATGTTGCTTTATCGCTTTTTGCAGTTTTACTTTTCACTGAAGTAGATTTTTTAGCTTCAAGTTCTTGTTTTGCTTTTTCTTTAGCTTCAATTTCACTTTGCTTTTTTTGCTCTTTTGCTTCAACACTTGTGATTGACTCAGCAGCTTGGCTCAAAGTTGCAGCCTTTGTTTTTTCTTGAGCAAATAAAACCGGCGCTGCTCCGATCGCCAATAATAGGATTAATTTTTTCATAATTTTAAATTTAACGATTACATTATCCCCAAAAATAATAAAAATTTTGACTTATAACGAAATTAGTATCAAGAAAATAAAAAAAATGCAAGCCTATAAGCCGGATTCTGTATCCGCCTACGGCGGATCTTTGTCATTTATCTGGCCTCGTTGTTGCCAACGAGATCTATCTGCCTACCCCTCGGTATCGGACGAGCAGCCCTATCCGACGAATCGGAAACCGATATACATGGCATTGCACCGCATAGAGTTTACCTGATTTCACTACAGCCGAACTGTACTTGCTTTCTGTTGCACTTGTCCTTTCCCGGCTAATGCCGAGACGGCGGGCGTTACCCGCTATGCTGCTCTTTGGTGTCCGGACTTTCCTTCTCGGCTTAGCCGAGACGACAAAGCGGCTTGCATTTGCAAATTTACGTCAATTGATTTGAATCTTTGCGACTTTCTTTGCGTGAAGGATGGAGGCATTTGCTTAAGCTTTTCTTTTTTGCCTTCGAAAACTTCAGGCAAAAAGAAAAGCGAGTGCCGAGAGCCTGACCTCGTTGTGGAGCTTGCGTAGCAACGGGGGCACGCCCAAATAAAAAACCGCCTTCTTTATGGGAAAGCGGTTGATCATTTCTTTGTTTTTAATTTAAGATTCCTGCTCGGCAGATTTCTCAATTACACTTATTTTGACTCCGTCTTTTTCTGGATTCAGCTCGATGAGCAGTTTGTCACCTTCTGAAATTTCGGAATTGATGATTTCTTCTGCCATCGGGTCTTCGATGTATTTTTGGATGGCTCGACGCAGAGGACGGGCTCCATAATCTTTATCGAAGCCTTTGTCGGCAATAAAATTCTTGGCTTCTTCGGTCAGATCTACATAGTATCCCAAATCGGATAAACGTTTGTATAGTTTTTCTAATTCGATGTCGATGATATTGTAGATATTTTCTTTTGACAAAGAGTTAAAGATAATGATGTCATCGATCCTGTTCAGGAATTCAGGTGCAAAAGTTTTCTTCAGTGCGTTTTCAATCGTGCCTTTGGCTCGTTCGTCTGAGCTTTCTTTTTTGGCTGTGGTTCCGAAACCAACTCCATCTCCAAATTCTTTCAATTGTCGGGTTCCGATGTTTGAAGTCAGAATGATAATGGTATTCCTGAAATCTACTTTTCGTCCGAGGCTATCGGTGATATGTCCATCGTCTAAGATTTGAAGCAGAATATTATAAACGTCTGGATGTGCTTTTTCGATTTCATCGAGTAGAATTACCGAATAGGGCTTTCTTCTAACGGCTTCAGTCAGTTGTCCTCCTTCTTCGTACCCGACGTAGCCTGGAGGTGCTCCAATCAATCTTGAGATGGCGAATTTCTCCATGTATTCGCTCATATCAATACGGATCAGTGCGTCTTGAGAGTCAAATAATTCGGTTGCAAGAACTTTTGCAAGTTGGGTTTTCCCCACACCAGTTGTTCCAAGGAAAATAAAGGAACCGATCGGTCTTCCCGGATCTTTGAGTCCGGCGCGGTTTCTCTGAATTGCTTTCACAACTTTGTTGACTGCTTCGTTTTGTCCGATTACTTTTCCTCGCATGAGTTCGCTCATTTGTGAAAGCTTTTTAAGTTCTTTCTCGGCCACGCGATGCACTGGAATTCCGCTCATCATAGAAACAACTTCCGCTACATTTTCTTCGGTCACTGTTTCACGATTGTCTTTGGAGTCCTGCATCCAATCGGCTTGCGCTTTTTTCAATTGGGCTTCGATTTGTTTTTCGGTATCACGCAATCGGGCTGCTTCTTCGTATTTCTGACTTTTAACGACTTGTGTTTTTTCTTCTCGAACTTCTTCCAGTTTCTGTTCCAAATCGAGAATAATTTGAGGCACTTTTATGTTCTTGATATGAACTCTTGACCCTGCTTCATCCATTGCATCAATGGCTTTATCGGGTAAAAAACGGTCGGTAATGTATCGGTTCGTAAGATTTACACAAGCTGCAATGGCTTCGTCTGTATAATTTACGTTATGATGAGACTCGTATTTATCTTTGATTTGGTTTAGAATCTGAACGGTTTCTTCGGGCGAAGTTGGATCAACCATAATGGTTTGAAAACGTCTTACCAAAGCGCCGTCTTTTTCGATGTATTGTCGGTATTCATCCAAAGTAGTCGCTCCGATGCATTGAAGTTCTCCACGCGCGAGTGCGGGTTTGAACATATTGGATGCGTCCAAAGAACCTGTCGCTCCCCCTGCCCCTACGATGGTGTGTAATTCATCAATAAATAGAATGATGTCATCATTTTTTTCCAGTTCATTCATGATGGCTTTCATTCTTTCTTCGAATTGTCCACGGTATTTGGTTCCAGCTACAAGGCTTGCCAAATCTAGTGTTACCACTCGTTTGTTATAGAGTACTCGCGATACTTTTCTTTGAATGATTCTCAAAGCGAGTCCTTCTGCGATGGCTGATTTCCCTACCCCTGGTTCTCCAATCAAAAGTGGATTATTTTTCTTTCTACGACTAAGAATTTGGGACACCCGTTCGATTTCTTTCTCGCGTCCTACGACGGGATCAAGTTTTCCTTCGATTGCAATTTGGGTAAGATCTCGTCCAAAATTGTCCAAAACGGGTGTTTTGGTTTTTGCGTTTCCTTTGGGTGTGGCTCTTTCGAATTCTCCGGCTCTGCCTGTTGCATCATCGTCATCGTAATTGGATTCTGCTTTTGGGCTTTCGTCAATTTCTTCGTCCATAAACTGAAAATTAAATTCATTTTTTACCATTACGTAGTCCACTTCCATTTTTCGAAGCAGTTTCGTTACCGGATCATTTTCATTTCGAAGGATACACAACAAAAGGTGTACTGTGTTTACCGTTGTATTTTTAAACAATTTTGCTTCTAAGAAAGTTGTTTTCAATGCACGCTCAGCTTGTTTGGTCAGCTGAAGGTTTTGGTTATGATGAGAATAGTTTTCTTTGGGTGGTGCCAGAAGTTCAATTTTTTCTCTCACACTCCTCAGATCTACATTTAAACTCTCTAAAATAGATACCGCTTTGCTGTCGCCATCCCGAAGGATACCCAGCAACAAATGTTCGGTACCTATCTGATCATGCCCCAATCGCAAAGCTTCTTCTTTGCTGTAAGCAATCACATCTTTTACTTTTTGTGAAAAATTATCGTTCATTTTATATCTCTTGCTAAACAAATATAGTTACTTCTTTGGCTATTTCGCATAAATAATGCCATACTTATTAACGATTTATTGATAAGTTTTATCTGCCAAATTTGGTTAAAATCATTTTAAAATCGGACAAAATTTCAGGTTTATGTCTTTTCCTGCTGCAATTATCTGAGTGATTGAAGTGGATTGGACTGTTGGAAACTTATTGTTTTCCAACATTTTAATTTGATCCTGAAGTTGAAAGATCGACTTGGGAGTTTTCTCCAATAAATTTTGAAATGCTTTCTTATGCGTTGCCTTTTCTTCTTCGGTGTACAAAGGTGTGGAAGATCTCACAATCAAAGATTCGCCCGAAAGATCTTCTGTATGTTTTTGGATTTCATCCCAGACTAAAATTTTCTTTTCTCTTGAATTTCGATCAATCATTATCATGGAAAATGGCTCAATCCCCTCCAAATCGATTGTGTCTATAAAACTTTGGATCGATTTAAATTGAAGCAAATCCAAAATCACCAATCCTCTACTTTTTCGGTACGGAGGGCGATGGCTATGTTTTTTATAAGCACCATTTAGTATGCAACAAACATATTGTTGGGAGTAATAAATCCAAGTCCCATTCGAAACCAAATCCACAGGTCCGGTAAATTTCTCCCCAAAAACTTCACGGGTTTCTATTGTTTCAGACGATGGTCTCAATACCGATTCGTCTCGGTTTTGAGTGAGAATGAAGTCACCCGAAGGTTCTGAATAAATACTGACGATGCACAAAATGAAAACTTTTAACAAAATTAAAATTAATATTGATATTTTTGTGAGTAATCCATTCTGTATGAAAAATGTTTTAGGGGAATTGCTCAATAAAATTGCTTTGATAACCGAACAATTAAAGCCTGATGAATATTCTGAAGCACTTCCTATTTTGATGCAGAATTCTATTGGAAAACACATTCGACATATTTTGGATTTGGTGGAGTGTCTTTGTAATTCTTCCGGTACTGGAGAAATCAATTATGATGCGAGAAAGCGTGATAATAAAGTTGAAGCTTCGCCCGAATATACTCTGGCAAAAATTAATTTTTTACTTTATGAAATTGAAAAATTGGATGTTGATTCCAGAGTTCTTTTGAAACAAAAAATTGCGAATGAAGAAATTGAAATTGAAAGTCAGATCAATCGAGAAATTCTATACAATATAGAGCATTGCGTTCATCATTTAGCGATTATCCGAATTGGCATAGAACAGAATTTTCCTCATATAAATTTTCCGAAAAATTTCGGAATCGCTTATTCAACTGTATATCATCGTGAAAAAGGCGAAGCGTAAAATTTCGGAGTTCGAATATTGGCCTATGTGGTTTTTTTATGCCCCTTTTGTTCCGTATTGGTTTTGGAATTCTCTGAAATCCGGTTCGTTTTCTTATTTCTGCAAGGTCAATCCGGGCATAGAATTTGGCGGATTTCTGGATTATTCTAAATCTAAAATTTTAGATCAAATCCCTTCTCGATTCAAACCCAAAACAAGATTTTATAAAACCAAATCAGATTTGGAACAATTGCCTGAATTTCCATTTGTGGTCAAGCCTGATTTTGGTGAAAGGGGCGTAAATGTGGAATTGATTAGGTCTGAAAAAGATTGGAAAAATTATCCGGATCTAGAAAATATAATCGTTCAGGAATACCTTGATTTACCTATGGAATTTGGGGTTTTTTATGCACGGTCTTCAGCCAATCAAGCTGAAGTTTTATCGATCACCGGTAAAGAGTTTTTGGTATATATTTCCGATGGAAAATCAACTTTGGAAAGTTTCGTATTGGGAAATCCTCGTAGTAGTACCAGGAAAGATTATTTCAAAGAAAAGTTTAAGGAGGATTGGCTGAAAATTCATCCAAAAGGAAGGAAAATCTTTCTTGAGCCCATAGGAAACCATAATCGAGGAACAAAATTTTTTGATGCTTCTCATTTGATTACAAATGAATTGACTCAACGTATTTCAGAAATTGTAAATCGCATTGAAGGTTTCTACTACGGTCGATTTGATGTGAAGGCAAATTCGGAGTTTGATTTGATGTCTGGAAATTTTAAAGTTTTGGAAATCAATGGTGCAAATTCGGAACCTACGCATATTTACGACCCTGAATATTCTTTGTGGAAAGCTTATCGTGAAGTGAGACGACATTTCGATATTCAATATCAAATCTCCCGAAATCACCCAAAGACGTATTCTTCTTTATCTTTTTATAAATCTATATTGAAGCGAATTTTTCGGTGTAAGTAATTTTGTCATGCGCGAGTAGCTCGGAATGGTTTGTGACAAGTTTTTGTAAATTTCGGTTATGAAATACCCTTTTCCCAAAAATACGATTTACGTTCCTTTGATTTTATTAGTAATGATTTGGAGCACTTTTTTCCTTCAAAATTTAGGTTTGGGAAAGTTCAATTGCTATGGAGTTGTTCCGAGAAATGATTTGGGTTTGCGCGGAATTATTTTGAGTCCTTTGTTTCATTCGGGCTGGAAACATATCATCAATAATTCCATTCCGCTGGCGGTTTTAAGTTTTTTTGCGGTTCTGTTTTATGAGCGTATTGCATATTTTGTAATTTTATTTGGTTGGATTTTCACAGGATTATTTGTTTGGGTTTTTGGGAATTTATTGTCGGGCGACACGGTTGGTTGCCACATTGGTGCAAGTGGAATTGTATATTTGCTGGCTTCTTATGTGTTTTTCAGTGGGGTTTTAAAGAAATCTCGTAATCTAATTGCGATTTCACTGGTTGTTGTTTTCCTTTATGGAAGTATGATTTGGGGAGTTTTCCCGGAGGAGTTTTTGCCAAAATTTTATCGAGAAGATCAGAATCCGATTTCTTGGGAGAGTCATTTGGGAGGGGCAATCGGGGGGCTTCTTTTCGCATTTATCACCAAAAGCTATGGCCCAAAACCCAAGGTTTATTCTTGGGAAAATCGTGCGGAGCCAGATGAGCGTGAGAAATGGCTTTGGGAAAAGTACAAAGAATCCTTGACCGAAGAAGAAAGGATCGCTTTGGAAAAGAAATACGGTGAAATTTCAGAATCTGATTCTGATGATGAAAATTATTGGTTTTCCAACGATACGAGGTAATTGTAAAGTTCACTCAGTTCAGCAGGTGGCTTCCCTTCATCAAATGATTGTGAATTAAACTCTTGAGAATCCATTGAGATAGTGATTTGAACTGCTCTTGCGCCATCGTGAAATCTTTCTTGAGTGGGCGCTTCCCATGAATCTATTTGGTTTAAATCAATTTTTCTGATGATTTCATTTAATCCTTCCCAAGTTTCTTCGCTGTGTTTAGTTATTTTAGATTCCTGTTCTGCTCCTCTTGTTTGAGAGGTTTTGTTTGTTTGGTTGGGTGTGATTTCGATGAGTTCAAACCCGGCCATTCCCGATTTATTTACAATTAGTTTCTGCATCTCCCCATATGGATTATGTGTATTTGCATTTTTAGCTGTTTCACATGACCATGTAGAAACGAAAATAAAAATAGAAGCAAGGATGAAAACTTTGTGAAGGTAATTTAATTTCATTTTTTTTATTTAACTATATTAGCAAAATTAAAATAATCAAATCAATAAAAAAAACACTTACACATGAAAAAAGTTTTATTGGCTTTGACCATGATGGTTCCTATTTTGGGTTTTTCTCAATGGAGCAAGACTAATTTGGGCACCTCACAGGTCAAAGAAGGAAAATCAAACATTGAAGCCGCCGGCTTATACAGTTTAAATGAACAGCAACTTAAACAATCTTTACAGAATGCTCCGGAGAGATATTCTAATTCTGCAGGAGTAATTGTTAATTTCCCAACAGCAAAAGGAAACATTGAAAAATTTGAAGTTTGGGAAGCGTCTAACTTCACTCCATCTTTACAGGAGAAGTTCCCTGAGATTCGAGCCTATGTTGGAAAGGGGATTGATACTCCGACTGCTTATTTAAGATTTAGTGTTTCACCAGAGGGTGTATCTACGATGATTTTGGATGGTGGTAACTCTGAATTTATCGAACCTTACACTCAGGATGGTAAATACATAGTTTTTGATTCAAAAACTCATAGAAACAATTTAGATACTCCTTTTGAGTGTACTACTCAGGATGAGAATGATATCATTGAAGATTTTTCCACCAATCGATCAAGCGCTGGTGTATTTACAACTTATCGAATGGCCATGTCAGTAACCGGGGAATACTCACAGTTTTTCGGCGGTACTATCGCAGGTGCATTGAGCGGAATAAACACGACGATGACAAGAGTTAACGCTATATATGAAAGAGACTTTGCGATAAACTTTGCGTTAATTGACAATACGGACATTATTTATTTGAATCCCGCAACGGATCCATATACCTCACAAAACAATTACAACACCCAATTGCACCAAACACTGAAAACAGTTGTAGGATTTGAAAACTATGATATTGGACACCTTATGAGTGGCTCAGGTGGCGGTGGTAATGCTGGATGTATAGGATGTATTTGTGAGGATGAGTTTTATAGCGCCGGACATGGTGGCTATGTGGGTAAAGGAGCAGGGTACACTGCTTTGTATCCGCCACAAGGAGATACTTTTGATGTGGACTTTGTAGCTCACGAGATCGGACACCAAGTGGGAGCTAATCACACTTTCTCACATAACTATGAAGGAACGGGTGTAAATGTTGAACCTGGAAGTGGATCAACTATCATGGGATACGCAGGAACGACTAGTTACAATGTTCAAATGTATTCTGACGACTATTTTACTTTTAGAAGCATCCAACAAGTTCAAAGTAATCTACAAAATAAAACCTGTGGTAATACGGTAACACTGACGAATCAAACTCCTATCGTGGAAGCTGGACCGAGTTATGAAATCCCTAAAGGGACTGCTTTCAAATTAACAGGTACGGGAACCGATCCAGACGGTGATGCGCTTGTATTTAACTGGGAACAAAATGACTCGGGTAACAATACCACTACAGGAGCGAATAGCCGTGTAGGATTTACAAAAGTATTAGGTCCTAATTTCCGTTCTGTTGTTCCTACTTCAGAACCCGTTCGTTATTTCCCTAAATTTGAATATGTACTAGAAAGAGATGTAACAGCAGCCGAAGCTTGGTGGAGAACAAAGTGGGAAGCTATAACAACCATTCCAAGAACATTCAACTTCTCATTTACAGCCAGAGACAATAATCCGGAAGGAGGTCAAACTCATTCAGATGTCATGCGTGTTTATGTTAGAGATGCTGGTCCATTTATGATTTCAAATATTTCAAACAATCAAGATGTGGAATTAAACACAAACTCTATGTTGGTAGAATGGGATGTAGCAGGCACTGATTCAGCACCTATCAATACTTCTCACGTAAGAATATTATTATCTACTGATAATGGAGAAACTTTCACCGTAGTAGCTGAAAGTACTCCAAATGACGGTAGCGAAACAATCAACTTCCCAACTGGAACGACTCAAACTACAGAAGCTCGTATCATGATTGAAGCAATTGATAATATCTATTATGCAGTTTCACGCAAATTCAATTTGACTGGAACCATGAGTGTATCCGATATGAATAGCTTAGCAATCGGAATTTATCCAAATCCAAACAAAGGGCAATTCGTAGTTCAAGCTGGAAATATTTCAAATGGAAATGTAAAAACTTCTATTTACGATACTGCAGGTAAACTAGTTTACAATCAGTCAAACCAACATGCAGGTGGAAAATTTGAGCAGTCTTACAATGTGAGATTAGCAACAGGAGTTTATGTTGTAGTAATCGAAACAGTTGACGGTAAAACAACTGAAAAACTGATTATCAGATAAGCGATTTTCCTATCATACAAAAAAGAAGCCGTCTCACAACTGAGGCGGTTTTTTTATATAAATAATGGATTGATTATTAGGATGTTAATGCAAAAATCACTATATTTAACTATCTAATTATCAGCACAATGAGTTATAGAATTAAAGA
>JAAYKY010000023.1 GCA_012522185.1 Flavobacteriaceae bacterium
AAAAAATCAGCGAAGATCTGCGTCATCAGCGGGCTTTTCTGGCTGTAGAATGTAGATTGTATTCTTGTAGAATGTGTTTTTGTCTGCCGAAGCTCCTTGTCATCCAGACGATAGGAAGGATCTAAGGAGCGTGTAGAGATTCCTCACCCTCATTCTTTGTGCTCAGTCCCGAGGCTTCGGGAGGCGGCGAAGCTTAGTCTTAAGTTGATTCTGAGTTTCCTGCTTTAGTACACACCAGATTCATAATGTAAATAACCTTGTTTTCATCCCTATAAATAACCCGATAATCCCGGACGGTTATTTTACGGTATTGAGGAAATACCTCATCCTGTTGATATTGTTTCGTGAAAACGATATTTTTCGTGGAATCAATTATATCTTTCCGGACTATTTTTCTTGCAGTGGGTATATTTTTGTAGCGGTAGTCCAGAATTTCATTCAGTGCTTTACGCGCTTTTCGTGTCCAAACCACTTTCTTGACTTCTTCAGCCATTAGGACTCTTCCCTTTCAAATTCTTCAACAGAAATAAAGTCGCCTTTCAGGATTTGCTCTTCCGCAATATCCAATGCAGCTTTATATTGCTTTTTGGTCATAGGCGAACCGTCCGGATAAAATGCCACAACCTCTTTCTCCTCATTATAGTAGTTTTCAAAAACGCTGTTGACGATTTTCAAAACACGGTCGTCTGCATCGGCTAAATAAGCTTGTATTCTCTTTTTTAATTCTAAGGTTTGCATAATTCCCTGAATTTAAATTTCTAACAAATATAAGAAAATATGCTTTTATATTCACTCTTTCCCCATATCAACTTTGAAATCAAGCATTTCTTTTGGGATGTGCGCTTAGACATTTGGTAATTCGGAGAAATTTCTAAAAATGATATTAGTTTTTCCTTTTTTTATTTCTGTAAAACCTTGACAAGGTTTTATACCTAATTCATACTTGGTTTTTTTCTTAGAAAATAAAAGCCAATTCCAATTCCAGCGAAGGTCAAAATATAAAGCCAATTGTCTAAAGGAACGCCTTGATCATCTACATCATCATCAAATGAGGCAGAGTTTGTTTGGAATTCTGGTTCTTGTTGTGAAAAGTATTCAACATCTAAGCCCTCATTAGTATTTGATTGACTTTCACTAAAAAAATTTTGAGCATGGAGATTTAAATAGGCAGAATTTATCATTATACATACAAGTATAACTCGAATTTTGAAGGTTATCATGTGGTTAGTTTTTAATTAATTTTTTAGAAATCAGTTTCTTGTTTTCCGAGGTTACATTTACATTGTAAATCCCTTTAGTTGTAGCATTTGGTAAAATAACTTCTACTCTTCCGGTAGTAGGTACTAAGAAAGATTTATGAAGTATAGTCTGTCCTAGCATATTAGAAATGAATACATCTAATTTTTTATTTTTGTAGGAGTCTGCTTCAATATAAAAACTATGGGTCATGGTTGGATTCGGGTAAAGCCTAATTTCTTGAT
This sequence comes from Flavobacteriaceae bacterium, assembly GCA_012522185.1. Classification (GTDB taxonomy): domain Bacteria; phylum Bacteroidota; class Bacteroidia; order Flavobacteriales; family Weeksellaceae; genus Moheibacter. Next base: position 1,482 of record JAAYKY010000023.1, read on the forward strand.
GCGTTAATTCAATTAAATTTAAATTTACTTCTTCCACTTTAAATACTAATTCAAATCGATCAGTGGCAATCGATAGCTCATCATCATTATTCACCTCAAAACTATAAAGCGTAATTTGGTCAGCACTTAATTCTGTTGTTTTATTTAAGTATTTATCTACTAAAAATGCTGTTGTGGATTCGGGTAGATTCAAAGTGTTGACTTCAAATACATAAGCATTGTACCGGTATTGTGTCAGATTTAATGGAATAACTTCATCCGAAGTCGGATAGGCTCGATCTTGTAAACTAAAGAATTGTTCACCAATACGCGAGGAAAGGTTTTCATCCAAGTTCGTAAGTTTAGGAGCATCTTTAAAGGTAATGTCGTTATCACCCTCGTCCGAGAAGTTTATCAATAAACCATCTGAGGGCGTATAGCCAGATTCAAATGCTTGAGAGTTATATAAAACCAAGTTAATGAAGGATTCGTCTTGGAAGGCAATTCGCCCGGCAGTTAATCCATTTAGATTTTTATGAGACTCTTGAATTTTCAGATTAGCAGGTCCATTGTCGAGAGTATAGACAAAAGCGGCCTGACCGGGTTGAAGGAATTGGTTGGCAGTTGATCTCGAAGAGTTTGTACCGTTTGGCAAATTAACTGTTACATAAGCACCTCTACCTCCAGGTTGGCCCACTGTTGGATTTCCGCCCAACATGGGATCCCAAACATAATAATAGGCAGGATTAAGATTGTCGGATGCTGAAAGAACTTCTCCCATATCGATGGCGGCCTGATAAGGATTTCCTATGAAATTCAAATCACCTGAATTGGAAGAAAGGTTATTTCTTTCGACTTCTCCCGTTTTTATTTTTCCAGTTGTACGAATCACTGTATTTGTAGGGGCAGAAGCATTTAGAGTTACATTGATACTTCGGTCTCCTCTTATCATCATTCGCCAAGGAATTCCCGCTTCCAGATTTGTTGCATTTGTATTTGCGACGTTAAACCAGTCTTGCGTCAGGTTGTTGTAGCCAAATAGAGAAGGATTCCCGGTAGGCGTTGAGTCAAAACCATTTTGTCCCGTTTGAGATCCGGTGATGTGAATTCCATAACCCGGATTGGGATTTAGAAAAGTTGAATTATTTGGATTGTTGACTCCTTCCTGCCAATTGTCCCGAATAAATGGCTTGGGGCCATCCAGGGTTGATATAGGAGAAGAGACAAATCGGAAAGCCCTGCGTGCCGGGAAAAACTTTTCGGTTGTGAAGCTACCGTTTCCAGTGAGTCTTCCATAGAACTCATCAAATTGCCCAGTTGTGCTCGCATTGCTTTTAAAGGTAATGCTTCCGTGGTTTTCCATATCACCTGCCAGACTTAGATTTTTCCATATATCAAGCTTACCGTCTTGATTTACCGTCAAATGCCTTGCTGCTACATCGTTGTTAAAACTTGCATTTTCTCCTTCGATGATTATCACATTGTCATTTACGGTGGAAGGCGTTCCATCGGAACCATCAGGATTATTGGGTCTCCAAGTTATAGCATCATCCCAATACACATAATTATAACATTTCCCATTAAAGGAGTAAACAGCTTCTTTATTATCAAAGTCTGAACCCCAAGTCGTTCCAGAATTATTGGAAACAGCAACATCATTATTAACTAATGTTGAACTAATTTCCCAATAATAATTATTTGCTGAATTTACATGAGGTCTGATCCAGTAACGTGTATTTGCCGTAGGAGAACCTTGAAGAATAACGGGATCTAGGTTCAAAACGATTCTCCAGGAGTTCAATGGTGAAAAAGTTCCAGCAACATAGGCACTTGTGGGTGCAATAGTTTGGGTCGCAACGAGAGCGCCGGGTAAACCCGCACCATTGTCGGCATAAATGTTTAATTCTACTTCATCGGGTGGAGTAATGGATAAGGTATTTAAAATTATTTGTTCCAATACGAAAGTTTGTCCGGTGGGGACAAGATAATCTGCTGCTATAAATTGATTTCCAGTTATCCTGTAGCCATTTTCGATACCGGAAGGGTTTCTGGGGTTTCCTTCCGCACAATCCCCTACTAAATCGGTTTTCGGCACACAATCTATGTTGGCTTCCCAACCCGCATAGTTAACACTAAAATCAGATGTAAATCGAAAGGTCAAAGCCCCGGTTGGATGTGAGGAAACATAGGAAATTAAAAAATCATAATAACCACCAAGTCCAGGCAATGTAGGGGAACTTATATCCGGGCCGTCATAAACTTCTAAAAAATCAATTGGATACCATTCCCCCTCAAAATATATTTCCTCACTATCAAAAAAAGTGAAATTCACAGAAACTCTTTCATTAACAGGATCGTCGGGGTGTATGGTCCAAACGATGTTTTCATTGTTGCTATAGTTGCCAGAAGTTCCTCCTGTATCCGTAAATAAATCACCACAATTTAGAAGGATGGGCAGTTCATAATTTATGACTAAATAGGGGCGATCTCCACTACTATATCCTGCGAAAATAGCATGAGTGGAAGGAAAGCCACCACCGTCTGTGAGCAATGCCAATTGAATGATATTTCCGGATTCTAAGGTCAAAAAATCTCGTCCTGTTTGATTAAATGGAGCTACTTTATTGGTGTTGCCTCCTCCTATATAGGAGGAAATATTAGTAGATAAAAAATCAGAAAGCGGGTTCATAATATCTCCTGACGGAGGTATGCTATAAGAAGTAGGGATAATATATACCCCTCCAAAGTTATTTTGAGCTCCTCCTGTTTTTCTTAGATGTAAATTTGCAGAGGTAACGTAAGAGGCAGCAGGGAGAGTAGGTAAGGAAAATTGCATAAATCCATCGAAATAACGTGCCACAGCTCCATGATTGTCTCCTTTGCCTACATGTATTGGGTCATCATAATGATCAATTATAGTTGTTTGATGAACTAAACTTTGGTAACCTGTATGCCATTGACTATTATTTATTGCAACATTTACCGTAGGATCCACTTTCACCGGATATACCCTTTCGTTACTTAGTAGCCAATCGGTTTTTACTTTGGTTTTGATGGTGAGTGTATTTCCGATTTGGGAGGTTTCAAAAAGGGTATTGGATTCCCTTGAAAATTTTTGAACTTCATCTGTTGATAGGGGGTTTTCATAGAGATAAATTTCTTTTCCGAAATTATTTTTTATTAAAATGCCATTTTCAGTAGTGGTGCTTGTCCATCCAAAAGGCAAAATCACATCTTCTGTAAAAACGAGGTAGTCTGCATCATTGGGCAGATTACCCAAAGCTTCTTTGTTGGGAATGATGTAATTGAGTTTACGTTTCCCGGTTAGCATGGTGAATTCCGCTGAGATACTTCCGTAGATATTATCGTAGTAGGCTTTGTCGCCCTCGATTCGTATTGTCTGATTGTTGCTAGTGATTGTATTTATCGCTTGGCCGTTTCTTTCCCAATACATTCGGGTGTTTAGGAATTCATGGACTTCTCCTTCTGCGGTTTTGTTTTTGATTCCGGTATGGGAATTCGCACCAAAATAGGACTCAAAAATATTGTGGATGTTCGCATAAGGATAGTTGAAATCGGCATTTGATTTGATTGTGTGGTCAATATCGAGGAATTGTCCGTTTTTCTCATAGTGAATGGGGCCGGCTCCGATGATTGCCGTATAACTTCCATCGGGATTGATGTAATGTTTGGAGTAAAGATCCCGTTTATCACTGTCCTCTTTTAATCCTTTTACCGCTTCAAAGGGCGATGTATTGTCTGAAATCGGATTAGAAACGATTTCAGCTTTTGGTCTTTCTTTTCTTTGTATTTGTTTTGTTTGACTTTGAAGCTGGTTTTCCTTCAGAGTTTGGAGTGTTGTTGATTCCTTGGATTTTGAAAGGTCTTTATCTCTTTCCTTTTTTTCTATAAGGGAGGTGTCGGCTTGTTTGATTTGTCGTGTTTGGACTTGGGACAAAACCGTTAATTGCATGGAGGTTAAAAGAATACAGAAAAGTACTCTTTTGAGGTATAAATGATGGTTCATCATGAAAGGGATTAGGATTAGTATTGTATTATAGTTCTATACAGTAGGGATCAGATCTTTCTCGTGAATGAATTTTAGTGTTAGTGGATGAATTGATTTGAGAAAGCTGAATTCCGTAAAAGTTTTACGGAGGGAAGTGTCGTAGAAATAGATTTTCCATAATATTTATAGTAAAGAGAGGGTACAAAATTAAATAAAAGTTTTAAATTAAACTAATTTAGGTTCTATTTTTAAGGAAGTTGGGTTTTGAGGCTCAGCCTCTTCAAGTTTTTTTCATTCAATTTCTTCCAAAAGATCATAGCTCATGCCTTAAACCCAAAACTCATAAAATTCATACTGCTTAACATCTCACTAACCTTGGTAAAATAAAATGAAGTAATTTTGCAGGGTTTAATTCATAGGTTTGTCCAACAATAAAACCATAGCGAAAAATACTTTGTTCTTGTATTTCAGGATGATACTGGTGATGGGTGTTTCGCTATTTACTTCCAGGATTGTCTTGCAGGAACTTGGGATTTCGGACTTTGGGGTATATACTGTAGTTGGAGGTTTTATATCACTCTTTGCATTTTTGAATATAGCGATGTCTGCGGCCACTCAAAGGTATTTGACTTTTGATATCGGAAAGAAAGATTTTAAAGCATTGAAAAAAACTTTTAGCGCAACATTGACAATTCACATTGGAATTGCAGTACTTATACTATTATTAGCTGAAACAGTAGGTTTGTGGTATGTTAATAATAAAATGGTCATTCCTACAGAAAGGCTTGTGGCAGCCAATATTGTTTATCAGTTTTCAATTGCAGCGTCTTTACTGAGTATTATTCAAGTTCCATATAATTCTTTGATTATTGCTCATGAAAAAATGAGTGTTTATGCATATGTAAGTATTTTAGAGGTCAGTTTGAAACTCTTAATTGTTTTTTTACTAGTGTTTTTAGGAAGCGATAAACTGATTACTTATGCCATTCTTACGTTCGTAGTTTCCTTTATTATTAGGATAATTTACCAAATGTATTGTCGTAAAAATTTCCCAGAAAGCAAATATAGTTTCCAATGGGACTGGGTATATTATAAAGAGCTTATTGCTTATTCTGGTTGGAATTTGTTTGGAAACTTAGCCGTTGTTGCAAAAGTACAGGGAAGTAATTTACTACTAAACCTGTTTTTTGGAACCGCAGTAAATGCAGCATATGGTATAATGGCGACAGTTAACAGTGCAGTTAATAATTTAGTATCTAATTTCCAGGTGGCGACCAATCCGCAAATCATAAAATCGTTCGCGTCAGGTGAAAACCGTACAGTTGAAAAGTTAATGAATCAAGCGACAAAGTTTACGTATTATTTAAGTTTGTTATTGATTGCCCCTCTAATCTTAAATATTGATTTTATCCTAAAATTATGGTTGGTTAATCCACCACCGCATTCAGCTCACTTTATTTTAATTATTTTAATATGTTCATTGGTAGATGTGCTGTCAAAATCTATAATGACAGGAATTACGGCTACTGGCAGGATCAAAACGTATCATATCGTAATTGGATTTTTCAACTCTTTAATAATACCAATTGCATATATATTATACAAGTTTGAATACTCGACTAACCCTAATTTAATAATGTATATTTGGTTGTTTTTCTCTGTAATTTCTTTTGGTTTTAGATTGTTATTTGTAAAAAGATTGATGGATTATGATATTAAATTGTTTTTAGCAAAGGTGCTTATTCCAGTTTTTCGTATAACTATAATAGCACTTCTAATAGGCATTGGAATTAAACACTTGTTTCAACAGATTAATTTTTCAATTTTTATAATTGAGACATTTGCATTATGCACTTTATTAGGTATAATTATTTTTCAATTCGGCATGGAGTCAAATGAAAAGAAGTTGGTATTAAGAGCGAAAGACAAGATAATTTCTAAATTTATATACAAAAGATAATGGATTTATTTAAAAGAGTAAAGACTTTAATTCGGTTTTGGATAAGGCAATCAAAAATGGAACTTAGCCCCCCGTTTCTGATTGAAACAAAAGGGCAAATTATTAGTAAAGGAAGAGAGTCTTATCATAATGGTAATTTAGTTGTTAAAGGTTCGGGAGGGGTACTTGAAATAGGAAGCTATTGTGCGATTGGAGCAGATGTGAAAATAATTTTATCAAATCATGATGTATCGAACGTTTGTATGCAATATACATTTTACAGGAAAAACTTTGGGGTAAATATTAATAACTCAAAAGAGAGTTTAGTGACTATTATCGAGAATGATGTTTGGATAGGTGATAATGTTATTATTCTACCTGGTGTTAAAATTGGAACTGGCGCTGTTTTAGGCGCAGCAGCTGTTGTTACAAAGGATGTTGAGCCGTATGCAATTGTCGGAGGTAACCCTGCAAAACTGATAAGAAAGCGCTTTTCAGATGATAGGATAAAAGAGTTGCTCGACTCTAAATGGTGGGAATGGGATGATGAAAAAATAAAAATGAATAGGGAACTATTTATAAAATAATGATGAAATCAAAAAACACATATCTTTTCTGGTATAAGCACCTTGAAGGAAATGGTAACTTCGGTGATGAGTTGAATCCTTATATAATTGAAAGGATTTCTAAAGAAAAAATTAAACATATTGATCTTCAATACTTACGCGATGATAAATGGTTAGCAATGAAATTTCTAATAGTTGCTATTATTGAAGGTCGGTTGAACGTTAGAACTTTTTTTAGATATTTGTTATATAACTTTGTGTTATTTCCCGATGTTTTGTTAGCTATTGGGAGTGTACTACAGTTTAATAATTACTCTAATTCAATAGTTTGGGGGTCTGGTATAATAAATCAAGAAAGTAAATTCAAAAATGCTGATTTTATTGCGGTTCGTGGTAAGCAGACTCAATTAAGACTGAAAGAATTAGGTTATAATGTGCCTAATGTTGTTGGAGATCCAGCAATCTTACTTCCACTAATATATAAGCCTATTAATACTAAGAAGTACAAAGTGGGTATAATTCCTCATCATATTCATTTTGAATACTTAAAAAATCAGTCTTCTTCAGATGTTTTGGTGATAAACCTTCTAGATAGCATAGAAGAAGTTGTAGAACAGATAAATTCCTGTGAAATAACATTTTCTACCTCTCTTCATGGAATTATTGTTTCCCATGTTTACAGAATCCCATCATTGTGGGCTTCATTTGAAGGATGTATGAAAAATTTAAGTGGAGATGGAGTTAAATTTAAAGATTATTTTAGCTCTGTAAACATTGAATATTATCAACCTTGTCTAATTAAGAAAAATGACATTATAGGTGAAGAGATATTTTTAGAAAAAGTAAGAAATTATTATGATTGTAGGTTGTTGCCGGATGATGAAATAATAATAAAACTGCAAAGAGATTTATTGAGTGTGACACCTTTTACTTTGAAAGAGGAATTTATCTAAAATTGGTTGTTGATGATTCAAAGTTAAATCAGGGTAAATAAAATTTTATAAGTCATGTTTTCAGTAATAATTCCACTCTATAATAAGGCTAAATATATTCAGAGAGCAATAGAATCCGTACTTAATCAAACCTATCAAAACTTTGAAATTATCATAGTAAATGATGGTTCTACTGATGAAAGTATGGAAATAGTTTCATTGATCTCACTAGAAGATAAAAGAATTAAGTTAATTTCACAAGAAAATCATGGGGTCTCTAGTGCACGAAACATGGGAATAGCAAATGCCTCATATGATTATATCGCTTTTTTGGACGGAGATGACTTTTACCATAATAATTTTTTAGAAGTAATTTTTAATTTAATTCAAAAGCATGACTCAATTGAAGTAATTTCCTCTTTTATTTCCGTTAATAAAGAATTCAAAGAGATTAATCATATCGAATACTTTCAAGTGTTGAAAAAAGATTTCTTTAAATTGTTAATTCGTTATCATCCACTTCTATCATCATCAAGTACCGTAATTAAAAAAGATCTGATTGTTAATAATCACTTGAAATTTGACATAAATTTAAAATTCGGTGAGGATACAGATTTCTGGAATCAGTGTGTGGAAGCTTCACAACAAGAGAGACTAATAATAATAAAAACCGAACTTGCTTGTTATGACTTAAATGATTCAAATACAAGCATTACCAATAGTGGGTTAAGGCTAGTACAACATACATTTTTTTATAAAATTTTAAATAGTAAGAAAAAATGCCAAATGCAAGGAGAGAGTCTTTTTAAAAGTTTTTATGTCTATATGTATTATCTAAGCTATTATAAATCCATTGCTGCTTTAAGACTCAACGATGAGATTAAACAGAGTTTCAGTAAATTGGAGTATAGAAATTATTTTATAGAGTTTTTATTAACCAAAGTACTAACTGAAAGAAATAAAATGTATTTATCAAAGATTGTAATCTACTTTAGATTAATCTATAGTAAGTCTTTGAAATCTCTCCCCATTTATAAATTACATTTAGTAAATTGAATGAAACAAAAAATAAAAATCCTTCATATCCAAGAAACCATTGGCTCGGGTGGCGTAGAAAGACGTCGTTTGTCGTTGGCGAAGCATTTGGACAAAAATCTTTTTGACCAAAAGTTCATTTGTACGCAAGCCATCGGTAACATTCCCGATGAAATTCGTGCAGAAGGATTTGAGGTAATCCCCATCGGAAAATTAAAATCCCCATTTGATTGGAAACAGCATAGAAAAGTGCAGAAAATGATTGAAGATTACCAACCGGACATCATTCACGGAGCAGTATTCGAAGGCGTGACGATGGCAACTATTAACGGATGGTTAAAGAAAGTACCAGTAGTCATTATAGAAGAAACTTCAGATCCACAGAACCGTTCTTGGAAAGGTAATATGCTGATGAAAGTATTTTCACGGTTAGCTGACAAAGTAATCGGTGTATCAGAAGGTGTGACTAAAGAATACCTGATTGGCAAATTAGGGATTTCTGATAAAAAGGCGATTGCTATCAACAATGGCGTGGCTTTGCCAAGAAAGGTTTCTATACTTGAGTTGGAAAAAGTCAAAAAGGAATTTGGTATAAGCGAAAATGACTTTGTGATTGGTTCTGTAGGAAGGATGTTGCAGGATAGTCACAAACGATTTTCGGATTTGATTAAGGCTTTTGCTGAATTTTCAAAAGAAAAGGAGAATGTTAAACTTTTATTGGTAGGAGATGGTTCGGAAAAAGAGGGGTATCAGAAATTGGCAAAAGATTTAGAGGTTTCGGATAAAGTTGTTTTTGCGGGTTATCAGTCGGATGTTTCTTTGTTGTATCAGATGATGGATGTCTTTGCTTTGGTTTCTGCGAGAGAAGCTTTCGGCTTGGTATTGGCAGAAGCGATGCTGAACAAATTACCCGTCATTGCTACGCGAGTGGGTGGAATGAAATACATAGTAGAAGATCAGGAAACGGGGTTTTTGGTAGAGCCGCTCCAAGTTCAGGAAATAAAAGAAAAAATAGAAATTCTTTATTTGGATGCTGAGTTAAGGAAAACACTGGGAAACAATGGTTTTGAGAAAGCCATGCGGGAATATACCGAAGAGAGTTATGTGAAAAGTATTCAGGATTTGTATCAATCTTTAGTGAATAAACCATGAAAATCCTTCGACTTACGACCCTACTTGACTTTGGTGGCCAAGAAAAGAAATACATCAGTTTTACGGAAAAGCCGGAAAGCTTGAAGTATGATTATGAATTTGGAGCGATTGGCTATGGAGGAAATGCTGAAAGAACTTTGAGAGAGAGAGGTTTTGAGGTGCATGTCTTGAATCGAAAGTTTTCCATTAAAAATCTTCTCAATATTTGGGTAGTTTATAGGCTGATCAAAAAAGTAAAACCCGATGTGGTGCATACGGCAGCTGCCGAAGCGAATTTCCATGGGATCATTGCAGCCAAATTGGCAGGTGTAAAATATATCATCGGCGAAGAAATAGGTATTCCCAATCATTCTTCTTTGGCGCAGAAAGTTTTTTCGGTCGTTTATCGTTCGGCGGACAAAGTCATTTGCGTTTCTCAATCGGTAAAAGATCATTTGGTAAAGACCGGAGAAATCCCTGTTGAGAAAGGAGTGGTGATTTACAATCCGGTCAGCTTTCTGAAAGGAATGAACTTTGGCAAGGACTCGAACCATGACAAGTTTTTCAATATGGTTTATGTCGGTCGTTTGGAAAAAGTAAAAAACGTAGATACACTCCTCCGTGCTTTTTCTCAATTGGAAAATGAGCAATTGCGATTGACATTGGTGGGCGATGGACGGGAAAGAGAGAATTTAGAGGCTTTGGTAAAAGAGTTAAATTTATCAGACAAAGTTATATTTGAAGGTTTTCAATCCAATCCGGGGAAATACCTGAGTGTAGCGGATTTATATGTATTGCCTTCTTATTCGGAGGGTTTTGGTATAGCTGCTGTGGAAGCAATGTTTTTGAAAGTTCCGGTTCTGGCGACTCAAGTGGGTGGTGTTCCAGAGTTTATCAATCATGGCGAAAACAGTTGGTTGTTTGATCCGTATTCCATGGAAGATTTAGTGGAAAAATTAGAACAAATTTTATTACTTGATGAGGATAAACGAAAAGCAATTGGAGTAAAGGGATTTGAAGAGGTAAGTGAACGTTTTACCATAGAGAAATACATCGAGAATTTGGAAAATCTATATTCAGAGAAATCATGAAAAACCTCCTCTTTATTACCTGGGACGGACCGCAGACTTCTTATATGGAGGGATTGTTTATGCCTATTTTTCAGAAAATCAGTGAAAGGGAAAACATCCGGTTTCATGTCATGCAGTTCACTTGGGCAGACGAGAACCGCACCGCAAGCATCCAAAAAGTAGCTGAAAAAATGGGTATTCTTTATACCGCAGAGAAGGTGTATCGAAAGCCGATAGCGAGTATTGGGAGTTTTCTGACAGTTCAATCGGGTACAAAAAAAATCAAGAAATACATTCGGGATCATGGGATTGATGTCGTGATGCCGCGTAGTACATTTCCGGCGATGATGGTCAATGGGATTAAAAACAGGAAGTTCAAGCTGGTTTTTGATGCCGATGGACTTCCGATCGAGGAAAGAATTGATTTTGCGGGTTTGAAGCGAGGTTCTTTTTTGTACAACTGGATGAAGTCAGCCGAAACTCAAATGCTGAAAAAGGCAGATGCCGTCATCACGCGTTCGGAGAAAGCCATAGGGATTCATTTGGAGAATATCGGTGAAGGGTATCGTGATAAATTTTCGGTGGTATCCAACGGTCGGGATGCAGAGAAATTCAGGTTTCAAGAAGAATGGCGGAGTGCGGCTCGAAAGGAATTGGGTGTTGGGGATGAGTTTTTATTTGTCTATGCCGGATCTTTGGGGCCGCAATATTGTTGGGAGGAGATGCTTTCGATATTCAGAGCCTACAAGGAGAAAGGAGCATCTAAGTTTTTGATTTTGACGGGGAATTTTGAGTTTGCGAATTCGCATTTGCCGGAAGATTTAAAGTCGGAAGTTTTTGTAAAAACGGTGGCTTCGGATGAGGTTTCTTATTGGTTAAACGCCGGGGATTTGGCTTTTGGTTTGCGCAAACCGACTTATAGTATGCAGGGTGTTGCTCCGATCAAGTTGGGTGAGTACTTATTGTGCGGAATTCCTGTGATAGCGAGTAAGGGCATAGGCGATTCGGAAAAGATATTATCGGATTTTGGAGAATGTTATTTATACGATCATTCGATAGGTTTAAGTGCCCATGAAAAGGAGGTATTGGCATTCATTGAAAGCTCAAAACTTGTGGATCGAAATGAAATTCGCAGAAAGGCTTTGGGTTATTTTTCATTGGAGTCGTCGGCAGAGTCTTATCTGAGGGTTTTTTCTTCTTTGGTTTTTTGATTTAGTTCATCTAAACATACTTCATCGCTCTGATTTCAGGCTTCAAAAAGCTTTCATATTTTTTGATAAATTTGTAATGTGAGCACGAGAGTTGAAAACATAAACAAAGGAATTATTGAATGGGCTATCCTGAGAAATGGGGTTAGTTTGGAGGATTTTTATGCTCGTAATCCAAGTGTTGAGAGTTGGGTAAAGGGAGATAAAAAGCCAACGGTCAAACAGTTGGAGAATTTCACCCATAAGGTTCATGTGCCTTTCGGTTATATGTTTTTACCCAGTCCGCCTGAGGAAACCATCTCTTTGCCTTTTTTTAGAACCGCACGCAAAACGAGCACAGATAAAGTTAGTCTCAATGTGTATCACACAATCCAGATTATACAAGATCGACAAAATTGGTTGACCGAATATTTGGAAGATTTGGATTTTCCTGATTTGGATTTTGTGGGTAAATATTCTGTGAAAGATGATTATAAGACCGTAGTAGAAGATATCCGGAAGACTTTGCAAATAGAACTGGATTGGGCAACTAAACAGAACAGTTGGGAGCAAGCTTTGGACTACTTGACAAATAAAATCGAGGATGCCGGGGTTATTGTTACTTACAGCGGAATTGTTGGTACGAATACGCATCGGGTAATCGATGTGGAAGAGTGTCGTGGTTTTGTTTTGGTCAATGAGAAAGCACCTTTTTTATTCATCAATTCTGCCGATGCCAAAGCGGCTCAAATGTTTAGTTTAATTCATGAGTTGGCGCATGTTTGGTTGGGTGAGAGTGCGGGTTTTGATCAACAGAATCTATTGCCTGCAGATGATCCGGTAGAAATTTTTTGTGACAAAGTTGCAGCTGAGTTCTTAGTTCCTGAAATTTATTTTCTTGAAAAATGGACTACTACTCAGGATTTTAAGTATTTGAGTAGGATTTTTAAAGTCAGTCCCATAGTAGTTGCTCGAAGAGCTTTGGATTTAAAGCTAATAAGTTTAAAAGATTTTTTAGCTTTTTATAATCATTACATGGCTGAATTTAATAAAAGAAAGACCAGTCAGGGACCGGGAGGGAATTTTTATGCAACCACTAAAAAGAGAGTGAGTTTGCGGTTTGCATCTTTTGTAAACAATGCAGTGAATGAGAATAAACTTCTCTATAGAGATGCCTATAAGTTGACGAATTTGAAAGGCGATACTTACAATAAGTTTGTGACAGAATATTTGTATCAGTGAAAAAATATTTATTAGATAGCAATGTTTTTATTCAGGCCCATCGTATGCACTATCCCTTTGATGTGGTTCCAAGCTTTTGGAATAAGCTGAAAGACTTGTCTGATAAAGAGGTTATTATAAGTATTGATAAAGTAAAAAAAGAATTATGTTATTCTTCTCCGCCTGATGTACTGGCTTCTTGGTGTTTGGAGGAGTTAAATTCCGAATTCTTTGAAGATTCATCGGTTTGTGTAGATGTTTATTCAGAGATTGCGAATTGGGCAAATTCAAATCAGCAATTCAGTCAGAATGCAAAAGATGAGTTTTTGGCTACTGATTTAGCCGACCCTTGGCTGATAGCCTTCGCAAAAAAGCAGGATTGTATCATCGTAACGCACGAGAAAAGTCAGCCCGGAATAAAGCATAAAATCAAAATTCCCGAAGTTTGTGCTTATTTCAGTATCAGGTATATTTCACCGATTCAAATGTTTAGAGATTTGGGCGAGACTTTTTAATTCTTCAAGATGAGAACCGCCTTCAGAGCTTTAAATTCTATGTTCTTGTCACTTAGGTTTTCTTTGGAGTCGTCGGCGGAGTCTTATTTGAGGGTTTTGTCTTTTTTGGAATTTCGATAATGTGCTTATCGTGAGCATTTTATATGATATATTAATCTTTATATTCAGCTAAATCGATTGTTTTTTTTGGACTTTTGGCGAAGTATGATAGCTGACCGGATTTTGATGGGCATCTATTGGAAGAAATAATGAAAAGGCAATATAGGAGTTCTTTGAATGTTCTAAATTTGTGGGGTTGATTTTGAAAGAATTACCTTCGTTAAAATGAAAGTCCTTTATTTCACCAAATATTCACGCAATGCCGGGAGCAGTCGTCTTCGGAGTTATCAGTATTTTCCTTTTTTGGAAAAACAAGGAATTCTGGTGGAGGTAAGTCCTCTTTTCAGTGAAGCTTATTTGCGAAAGCTTTATGCCGGAGAGTCCACGAAAAGCGAAGCCCTAAAAGGATATTTGAAACGATTTTTGAAGTTGTTTTCAGTCAGGAAATACGATAAGGTGGTCATTGAAAAAGAATTGTTTCCTTACTTACCAGCTTTTGCGGAATGCTTGTTTCATTTTTTGGGGGTTAAATATTTTGTGGATTATGATGATGCGGTTTTTCATAATTATGATTTATCCTCAAACAAACTCATTCGAAAATTTTTATCGAAGAAGATCGATTGGGTGATGAAATTCAGTGGCTGTGTTGTGGCGGGCAATGATTATCTGGCAGATCGGGCAAGGGATGCTGGTGCTAAACGGGTTGAAATCATTCCAACAGTAATTGATTTGGAGCGATATGAAATAAAGGATTATAAGGTTTCTTCAGATTCTTTTGTGGTAGGTTGGATCGGAACCAAAACGACCTTTGAAAAACATTTATTGCCTTGTCGTGATTGGATAAAAGAAATTCAAAAGGAAAACCCGGATGTTCATTTTCATATTGTGGGAATCACAGAGGATATGGATTTGGGTCCAAATGTGAAATACAGGGCTTGGAGTGAGGAGACTGAGGTTTCGGAAATTCAGAAAATGGATGTAGGGATTATGCCTTTGCAAGACAGTCCTTGGGAAAAGGGCAAATGTGCTTATAAATTGATTCAATACGCAGCTTGTGGGATTCCGGGCGTGGCTTCCGATGTGGGAATGAACCGCGAGGTAATTGTCCCGGGTGAAACAGGTTTTTTGGCTTCCACGGATGTGGATTGGAAAAACTCTATTTTGGAGTTAAAGAATCGTTTGGAGTTGAGAAAAGACTTGGGCAGAAATGCCAGAAAATTGGTGGAAGAAAAGTATTGTATTCAGGTAACGGCGGAGAGGTGGATTCAAATACTTAGGTAATGAAACTCTGAGGGCTCTTTAAATTTTTCGCTACATAAACTTCGCTTAGCTCCGATAGCTATCGAAGGACATAATACTCCCGCAGATAGCGCAGATTTTCGCGGATTTTTTGAAATGCACATGAACACCAAGAAGAAACAAGGTTCACAATGTTTTTAAACCATTAAGGAATTAAGAGAATTAAGCTCAAAACTAAAATACATTCTACAAGAATACAATATACATTCTACATCAAAAAATCTCTACATTTGCGCAAGTGGCATTGGACTTTATTTACATACCCTTGATTATTGCTTTGGGGATGGCTTTCATCGGTCTTTTCAAAAAAGAATTGAAGCCTTCCAATTACCAAGCCTTGCAATATTTATTTTTCTTCCATTTGCTGATTGGTGCTTATTATTGTTTTTTTATACCGGGTGATGCGATTGGGTATTGGAGAGTTCCTAAGAATTATTCCTTTGAAACTTTTACGGAAGGAATTTTTAATGGAGAGGGAACCGCCTTTATGATGGCATTGAATTTTCCTTTCACCAATTTATTGGGGATGTCCTATCTTTCGAATACGCTTTTGTATTCCTTGTTTGGGTTTATGGGCATGACCTATTTTTATATGGTGGCTGTCAAAACCATTCCCTATACTCGTTTGATCAATGGCTATGCTTTGTTTCCTTTGTTGTTTTTTCTTCCCAATCTCCATATTTGGAGTGTGGCGGTGGGCAAGGATTCCATTCTTTTTATGTGCATTGGGATGTTTGCTTATGGGGTGATGCAACCTTTTAAGCGAATTCCTTTATTGGCCATTAGTTTATTATTGGCTTTGGCGATTCGTCCGCATATGTTGTTGTTTTTATTTGTGGGATTTGGGATGGCTTATGTCTTTGGAGGGAAAGTTTCGGGATTTCAAAGGATTTTGTTTTCGGTAATTATGATCGGGGCAGGAATTGCGATTTTACCTTCGGTGATGGAATATGCGAAAATTGAGGAAGCCTCTGTAGAAGGATTTCAGGAATTTTCCGAATATAAAGTAGGTGTGCTAAGCCGCTCCCATACAGGTTCGGCCATTGATATTTCTTCCTATCCATTTCCTTTGAAGGTTTTGACTTTTTGGTTTCGTCCTTTGTTTTTCGATGTGCACAATGTCAATACTTTATTGGCATCGGTTGAAAACTTGGTTATTCTTGTTCTTTTTATCAAAGCCATGATGTTGAAACCTTTGCGAGCTTTCAAGGCGGCGCCCTTTGTCATCAAAGGATTGGTGATTTTTCTAATTGTGGGGACTTTGGCTTTTTCGCAATCTTTGGGTAATCTGGGGATTATGATTCGGATGCGTAATATGTTTTTGCCAGGGATGATTATTTTTATTCTTTGGGTGTTTTCGTATCATTATCAAACGAGGAAAGCGAAGCGGTGAATTAAAAGGAATTTATAAGATTATTCAAATATCTCTCTATCTTTCATTTTTCTTAGCGAATAATAGGTAGTTATGAATTACAGAGTTTTCATCAAGTATTTTCCTTTTATCTTGGTGGTTTACCATTTGGTTTTTGCTTGGTTTGCTTATGATTATGTAAATCAAAACAATGGGGATGCGGTTCGTTATTGGTTTGTGGGTGTTGATCTTTCGCGGTCTTCTTGGTTTGATTTTTTATATCCGGGTACTTCTACGATTTACTTTTTGAATTATCCATTGGTGTACTACCTAAATTTATCTCCACTTTTGGGTTGTTTTCTTTACAGTGCTTGGAGTGGTTATGGGTTTTATCGGCTTGGGAATTTGGTGAAGCCTTATTTGGTTCGGTTCAATCTTTTCAGTGGGAGTTTGCTTTTGCTTTTGGTATTGCCCAATGCTCATTTTTGGAGTTCATTGATTGGGAAGGAAGCGATTCTCTTTTTGCCTATGGTTATTTTGGCCGAAGGGATTTATCGGGGTAGGTACTTAGGGCTTCCGATGATTTTGAGTTTTTTATTGATTGCTTGGATTCGTCCTCATTTGGCTTTTGTCGTCTTATTGGCTTTTGTATTGGCATTTCTTTGGAAGTCTGAGGCGAAGTGGAAGATAAAGTCTCTGGTTTTGGGGGGCATTTTGGTTTTGGGAGGTTTGGTTTATTTTTTATTGGGCAAGGTACTTGGTGCGCCTGAGGGTTTGGTTCAGAAGGTTTTGGATTTATATACGGTTCATAATTCTTATTTGAAAAGGACTTCCTCTTATGTACCGATGGAAGATTATGTATATCCTTATAAATTATTTAGTTTTTATTTTCGGCCATTGCCTTTTGAGAAGTCGGGGTTATTGTATGGGATTGTTTCGTTTGAGAACCTTTTGGTATTGATTGTTTTTGGTTTGGTAGTTTATTGGATCCTAAAGCTTTTTCCTTGGATGAAAGCCGGTGTTTTTTTGGCGTTTGTTTTCTTATTTCTTTTGTTTCATGGGAGTATGTATGCCTTTGGTTATGCGAATTATGGTTTGATCATTCGCACAAAGTCATTGGTATTGCCTTTTCTTGTTTTGCTTGTGATGGAAGTCAGGGGTGGTTCGAGAAAAAAGTATTAAGACTGAAGTATTAAGTATTAAGACTTTTCTGGCTGTAGAATGTAAATTGTAATCTTGTAGAATGTATTTTTGTCTGCCGAAGCTCCTTGTCATCCAGACGATAGGAAGGATCTAAGGAGCGTGTAGAGATTCCTCACCATCATTCTTCTGGTTCGGAATGACAGCTAGCTCCTTGTCATCCAGACGATAGGATGGATCTAAGGAGCCTGTAGAGATTCATCACACTCATTCTTCGAAGCTTCGGAATGACAGCTAACCCCTTTCTTCTTGCCTGCCGAAGCCCCTTGTCACTCAGAGCTGAGTTTACGAAGTGAAGAGTCTGAATTACAAAAAAAATTTTTATTTTAGTGTTCATGAAGACTTTAGGGACACATAACTACTTCGTTTACATCCTTACTAATAAAAATACAAACTCATTCCTAATTGGCTTTGGCTGGGCTTAATGTTAATGAAAGCTTAATTCATATTATACATTCTTATAATATTTGATTTCTAATTTTGGATTAATTTTTTCCCAAAGGGGATTCATTTCAAAATTAGAAGAATGAGATTGTGGAAAACAGCAGATGAAGAGCGAAAGGTCTTTGATGATTTATACATAAAATACCATAAAGCCGTGTATCAAAACATCCGTAAATTAGTTCAGGATGAGGATGCCTCCCTCGATATTTTACAGGAAGTATTTTTGAGTCTTTGGGAAAATAAGGACAAGGTTTTATTTGAAGAATCCGTTGGGGGATGGCTTTTCGTGGTGAGTTATAATAAGTCGATGTCTTTGCTTCGCAAACAAGTAAAGACCTCAGTCATCGATGAGGAAAACCCGGAACTCATCAGCGACTCCTATTCAACCCTTCAAAGAGAAAAGGAATTTGATTTAAAGATGAATGTATTGAACGAGGCCGTGAATTTATTGCCACCCAGAAAACAGGAAGCCTTTAAGCTCCATCGTTTCGAGGGAATGTCAAAAGAGGAAGTTGCCTTGGAAATGGAACTCTCCAAAGAAACCGTGATGGACTATCTGAAACAGTCCAATCAAATGATTAAAAAGTACATTTCACATCATTATCCTTCCTTATTAACACTGGGTGCATCCCTATCGATTTTGGAATATTTTTCTTAATGCTTTCCTAACCTTTTCATAAAGTTTAAAATACCCCCTTTCCTCCTTCCATCGCGTTTTTAGGATAGTACTATGGAAGAACTAATCGAAAAATTCCGGAAAGGAAAAGCAAGTATTCAAGAAAAGAAAAAACTCTACCAATGGTTGAAAACTTCAGACGAGGTATTTATCTCGAAACTGAAAGAAGAATTTGACCGCCTCTCCCATGAAACCGAAGAACCTGAAGAAAAGTTTGATCGGATCCTCCGAATCATTCATCGGAAAATCAATCAAAAGCAAGAAAGACGTCGCCGAGTTATTCATCGGATTTCTAAAATTGCTGCTTGTTTGCTTTTGCTATTTGGGTTGGTGATTGGAACAAAGGAATGGATGAAAACCGAAAGTCCGAGTTCGGAACTGGCTATTCAGAAAGAAACCGAAATCGCAAATCCTTATTCGGAAAAAATCATGGAATTCCTATTGAGCGATCGTTCGGTTGTTCAATTGCATCCCGGCGCCAAAATAAAAATGGATTCCAGCTATGGGAAGTCCGACCGAAAGATTCAGCTCGAAGGAAAGGCCTA
Source organism: Flavobacteriaceae bacterium (assembly GCA_012522185.1). Classification (GTDB taxonomy): domain Bacteria; phylum Bacteroidota; class Bacteroidia; order Flavobacteriales; family Weeksellaceae; genus Moheibacter. The sequence goes on from JAAYKY010000023.1 coordinate 20,680, forward strand.
TTTTACAGTAGCCAAAAATGCCTCCATTCCCTTTGTGGTTCAATCGGGTGACTTCATTACCACGGCACTCGGAACGGAATTTTCCGTCGAGTCGGATTTGAACCAAATAAAAATCAAACTTTTTCAGGGTAAAATTTCCATCGAATCGGCCGATACAGATAAATATGATTTCGAAAAGCTGATTTTAAGCCCCAATCAGGAATTCGAAATGAAACTGAATACTGCAATCGCTAAAAAGCCCAAGAATGAAATCAAAGTTCAGAAAGAGGAAGCAAAGCCGGAAGTGGTAAAAAAAGTTCAGAAAGAAACAAAGGAAGACCCAAACACCCATATCCTAACCTACCACAAAGAAACCCTGAAAAACGTCATTGAGGATTTGAATAAAAACTATTCGGAAAAGATTTTATTCGATGAATCCGACATTCAAGACATCAGTTTCACAGGGCAGATTTACCTCGACGAGCCTTTGATTCAGACCATTCATATGATTTGTCATTTGAATCAATTGAGTGTAAGGACTCCGGACGAAAATACATTGGAAATATATAAATACAACACAGTTAAAAATTTTGAAGCGCAGGATAATTAAAAATTAATTAAAAAAATGGGAAGAAGTTTATTTAGACAAAAAAGCTTATGGGCTTTTATGATGTTGATGTTCTCTGTAATGAGTTTGCAGGGGCAGGAATCGAGAACAGATGTGAAAGGTTCTGTATTGAACACAAGTGGAAAACCGGTAGAGGGCGTGATGATTGATGTTTCTTTGGCCGATAATCCTTTGGAAAGTTTCTTTGTGATGACCGATCAGAATGGAAATTTCAGGATTGAAGATCTTTCTCCGGAATTGGTTTATAATTTTGCTTTTGAGCAGATCGGTTATGAGCCCTATTTCATCGATGGTTTTCAAGTAAAGAGCGGAGAGAACAACACCATTATTATCCGACTGAACGAAGCCGCAATGTTTGAAGAAACGGTCATCATCGGCTACGGTGACAGTAAGCGAAAAGACCTTACAACTTCGATTGCCAAACTGAATACGGATGATGTATCTCAGAGAAACTTGGGGTCGGCCCAACAAGTTCTTCAAGGTCAAATTGCCGGGGTCAATCTCACCGTTTCAAATGGTACACCGGGTGGGAAATCACGAGTGAGTATACGAGGTGTTTCTTCAATCAATGGAGATAACGAACCTTTGTATGTAATCGATGGGATCATCCTTTCGAAATCGGATGCGAGTTATAATTATTCAGGGGAATTCGTTCAGGATCCTTTGTCGATGATTAACTCTTCAGACATCGAGTCGATCGATGTTTTAAAAGATGCTGCCGCTACTGCCATCTATGGTTCGAGAGGTGCAAACGGTGTGATTATCATCAATACAAAGAAAGGAAGAAAAGGAAAAACAAGTTTTAATTTCAATCAAGTTTCGGGAATTCAAATCATGCCCGAAAAACTGGATCTACTCAATAGCGAACAATACATCGCCATGCAAACCGAAGCCGTAAACAATTACAATCAGGATTTTGGATACGCGCCTGGACAGTCCGGTTTCATCGACATCAACAATGTTTTGGGAGTTGTTCCGGATCCCTTGAAAGATATTTATTGGCAAGATCTGATCATTCGAAACTCAGCTGCGAGTACGCAGACGGATTTTTCGGCGAGCGGTGGCAATGACGTACTTCGGTATTTTAATTCGGTAGGCTATTCTCATATGGAAGGAATGATTAAGAACAGTTCTTTGACAAGGTATTCGCTTCGTTCCAATGTAGAATATACACCCAACGATCGTTTCCGATTGGGGTTTAACCTTTCTGGGAATTATACCAAGAGTACTTCCGTTCCCAATGGAAACCAAGGAACGGCGCTTTTCCAGCGTTCTTTGGAACAAAGACCTTATGACTCGCCTTATTTGGCCGATGGCTCATTTGCGGTGGGTGGCAAGGACATCCTTCGTCACAATGGAGTTTTGATTTTGGAAACGGATCATACCTACGACAAAAACTATCAGGCATTGGTCAATCTTTTCGGTTCTTATAATTTCTGGGATAATTTTGTATTTCACACGAGTTATAATTCCGAGCTTCGAATTGGACATGGACATAGACGACAGGAAATCGGGCATCCTTACAACGGAAGTAAAGGATGGATCAACGATACAAGAGGAACTCGATACAGTCAGACTTTTGACAACACCATTTCTTACGATAAAACATTTGGTGATCTTATCGATTTAAATGCGATGATTGGACACTCTTTTTTCAAAGAAGATTATAGTTTTAATTCCGTGACGGGGAGTCAATTTCCATCGAATGATTTCCAACACATCGGTGCTGCGACAATTGTAACCGGAAACGAAGGTTTCTCTGAATACGCCATTGAGTCCTATTTCGGACGGGTGAATTTAGGTATTGCCGACCGTTATCTTTTGTCGGGTTCTTTGCGTTACGATGGTTCATCGAAATTCAATCAGGACAATCGATTTGATTATTTCCCGTCTGTATCTGCGGCTTGGATCATTTCGAGAGAAAACTTCATGCAAAGTCTTGACTTCATCAGCTTTATGAAGTTTCGTGGATCTTGGGGACAAACCGGAAACCAAGATGGAATTGGGAACTATGCTTATTTCCCTTTGGCACAAGGTGGATATAATTACGATGGAACCACCGGTTTGGCGGTAACATCGATTGGAAATCCTGATTTGAAATGGGAAGTGATTTCTCAAACCAACTTCGGATTGGATTTGAGTTTGTTCAACAACCGACTGAACCTTACCTATGACTATTTCATCAAAGAATCCGAAGATTTACTTTACAATGTCCCCGTTCTTCAAACAAGTGGTTTTTCAAATATGACCAAAAACATTGGTACGATGGAAAACCGAGGACATGAAATCTCATTGGAGTCAAGAAATATTCAGCGAGAGAATTTCTCTTGGACGACACATTTCAATATTTCATTTATCGAAAACAAAGTTTTAAGCTTATTGGGCGATGATGAAATCGTTGTCGGCGGCTGGAATGCCATCATCGAGGGACAGCCTTTGGGTGTTTTCTTTGGTTATGTTCACGATGGAATTTATCAGACCGACAGTGAAATTCCACAAGGCATGTACAATCAGGGTGCGCGCGCGGGTGACATTCGTTTTGCGGACATCAACGGCGACGGACAAATCAACTCCTCAGACCGCAAGGTTATCGGAAGTCCTTATGCGGATTATTTTGGTGGGATTACCAATAGCTTCCGAATTAAAAACTTTGACATTTCATTGTTTGCCACTTTCTCGGTTGGAAATGACATTGCCAGTGCCTGGAGATCGGGCTTGGATCATTTGGGAGGAACGGATTATAACAACCTTTTGGAATCGTATGAAAACCGTTGGACAGGGCCGGGCACCTCTAATTGGACACCCAAAGCGACCAAGAGCAGCTGGAACGGAAGAAATAGCTCTTACTACATAGAGGACGGCTCATATTTGCGGATTAAAAACCTGACCATCGGCTATTCATTACCCGAGAGTTTCATCGGAAATTCGGTGTTCGAAGGCGTTCGCGTTTTCGCCTCTCTGAACAATCTTGCTACGATTACAAATTATTCAGGATACGATCCGGAGGCTTCCAGCGGAACCAATGCCAATAGTTTTGGTATCGACAATCTGGTAACCCCTCAACCTCGTTCTTTCTTACTTGGTGTTAATTTAAAATTCTAAACAAAATGAAAAATTCAATTCTAAATATATTCAATAAATTATTCCTCGGAATTTTATTCTTGGGCATGATTTCATGTGAAGACGATCTGGACATTTATTCGGAAAGTGCCATTTCACCCGAACAAATCAATGAAGAGAACATTCAATTCTTTTTAAACGGATTGTATGAAACATCGACTTACATTCGAGACAATTATGTGTTCAACGACATCCGAGGCGGAAATTACACTTGGACAGCTCTTTCGGGAAACAATAGTTCTTATGGACTTTTAATTACCGGAAATGGTGTGGACGATTCCAATTCATTTTCTTCGAGCATCTGGCAATTCGGTTTCAAAAATATTTATAATTCAAATGTTTTAATCGATGCAGCACAGCGTTTGGACAAAAAGGAAATCGAAGCCGAAGGAAGATTTTTCCGTGCTTTTATGTATTATCAATTGGTAACTGTTTTTGGTGGTGTTCCGATTATGGAAGAAAACACTGTGGAAAACATAGCTCGAAACGAAGCTGCTGAAGTTTGGCAATTCATTTTAAATGACCTTGATTTCGCCATTGCCAATGGAAGAGAGTTTCAGGCCACCGGAAATGGAAGGGCTTCTATTCAAATGGCAAAAGCATTGAAAGCTCGTGTTTTATTGGCGCTTGACCAAAAAGAAAACGCCGGAAATCTGGCGGTTGAAATCATCAATGAAACCGGATTGGTAATTGACCCGGAATACGATAGGATTTTCAGAGCTACCAATGAGTCCACGGAAATACTTTTCGCTTTTAAAAATTTACAAACCGAAACCAATGTCAGAATGTCTTCTCTTTTCTGGCCTTATGGAACGGCTTGGGCGGGCTCTTATTTTGTTCAACCTTCCGATGAGGTATTGAATTCAGTTTACGAAGAAAATGACATCCGAAGAGAAGTAAACATTCAAACCATTGTGAATTCCGATGGGTCTTCCAATACGATTGTAAGTAAATACTGGGACGTTCAACCTTTGATTGTTTCAAGAATCAGTGAGATTTACCTCATTGCGGCCGAAGGAAAAGGACTGACGCAGGAAGGGCTTAATTATCTGAATGAATTGAGAGCTCAACGCAATGTTCCAACTTATGAACTGAGTGATTTTACAGGGCAAGAAGACTTTTTGAATGCGGTTTTGATGGAGCGTCAGAGAGAATTGTACAGCGAAGGATTTTTATTTTATGATTTGGTTCGTACCAACAAAGCGATCGAACTTCCCAACATTGCCAATACCGATCAGTATTTGATGCCGATTCCGGGAAGTCAAATCAATTTGTCCAATAATGTTTTAACTCAAAACCCAGGTTATTAATGAGCCGATTAAATGTTTTCGTATGGGGGATTTCCATGATGATTTTGACTAATTGCGCCTCACAAACTGCTCAAAATTCATCGGAAGAAATCCTCCTCGAAACCAGAGGATGGAAAATCAATCCTTTGGAAGAAGGTCTGACGCATTATGAACTTCCTTTTCATTATTTGGATGAATTTAAATCTTATCAGAATGTCAATGTATTGGCTGTGGATTTGAAAAAAGGAAATCATAAAATTCATTTTTACAATTTAGAAGTTGCGGATTCTGTTTCCTCGGTTGGCCATCAAACGCCAGGTGCGATTGCAGCGATCAATGGTACTTATTATGAAAAAAGAGCCAATAGTGGTAATTCGACTTCCTTTTCGAAATCAAACGGTGTTTTGATAGATTCGGTGGAAGCAAAACCGGGAACTTTGTATTATTGGAAACACGAAGGCGCATTTTATATGGACGGAAATACACCGGGGATCATTCGTGGTGGAAATTCCGAATACAAGAGTTTGAAAGCCGAAAACATTATGTCCGGCTCGCCTTTGCTCATTGAAAATTATCATTTATCGGGGACGCATTTCGCTCGAAACATTGTGGATGATATCACGAAACTGGAATATGAATATCCGGATCGTCATCAAGGTGTGAGGCATCCGCGAACAGCGATTGCGATTTTGCCCCATGATATCGTATTATTTGTAACGGTGGACGGGAGAAATCCAAAAGCCGAAGGAATGTCGGCCAAAGAGCTCACGCTTTTTCTAAAGAAATATTTCAATCCCAAAGATGCATTGAACATGGACGGAGGTGGTTCCACCACTTTTTGGCTGAAGGAAACCGATCGTTCCGAAACCGGTGTGATTAATTATCCGACGGATAATAAAAAGTCAGATCATTATGGACAAAGAAGAGTTAGAAATGGATTTATCATCACAAATTAATATCCGATTCATCATAGGATTTACCCTGATTTTTTTAGGCTTTTTCTCATTTGAAGGAAATGCTCAAATCAGGGTGAAGCCCTATTTGATACCGGGTGATGATCAGTCCAATTATCGGATGACCTGGTTCACCGAAGACAGCTCCGATTCCCAGGTTTTGATTTGGGAGAAATCAAGTAAAGACACTCTGAAAATCAAAACTTCGGGTGTTTTTGCACATGAATTGTATTATTCGGATTTGGAAGAAAGCGAAAGAGAAAATTATCCGGATATGTTCAAGGGAAGCAATTGGAAACATTCGGTGGTTTTAAGGGATTTGAAGGCTTCGACGGAATACGAATATTTACTCAAACATGCGTCCGAAACTCTTCGGAATTCTTTTAGGACGGCACCGAATAAAAATTCAAGAAAGCCGATTCGTTTTGCGGCGATGGCCGATAGTGAAACGGATTACGAAGGAAGGTTCACGAACCGAAATTGGCCTGTAGGCAAACAAACTTCTAAAAGTTCAGGAAGACCGGAAGGCGTAAAAAACTATCCGATTACAGAAACCCAAGGATTCATTGCCAATCTGGAATTCGTAGAAAAAAATCAACCGGAATTCATTGTATTGGCCGGAGATATCGTTCAGGGCGGTGCTTACCAAAGAGCTTGGGACGAATTCTTTTTCCATACGGCGGGAAAGTTCAATGACATTCTGGGAAGAATTCCGCTTTTTCCTGCTATTGGAAACTGGGAAAATTTTGGAGCGAGAAACGGTGGATACGCACCGGCTTCCATCCGGAATGCAAGAGGAAAGTACAAATCCTATTTTTCATTGCCCGACAATCAAAGTCCGAGGTATCAGGATGCTTATTATAGAGTGGATTATGGATTTGTGACGGTGATCACCTTGGATTCTTCGAATGGATTGCCCGATAATACCGATGCTGATACCAATGTCAATATCAACATCGAAACTTATCCCGGTGTGGACATTCCCGATATCAATCCCGGATCGGCGCAATGGAAATGGGCGGAAGCTCAATTGAAAGACGCTCGGGAAAAAGGTCAGATTATATTCGTTCAATTTCACCATATTCCTTATTCGGGTGGCGGACATATTCTGCCTTTAACAGCCGAAGGAAGTTCGGGTCAAGCCGGAGTTCCGATGCGGAAATACACGCCTATGTTCAAAAAATACGGAGTGGTTGCGGTTCTTTGCGGACACAATGAGTTTTTGGAACATTCGGTAGTGGAAGGTGTTCATTTCTGGGATGTTGGAATTGCCGGTGATGGATTGGGAAGACCGGACGAAAAAGATCCGAGGAAATTCAATGAATTCAGTAAATGGACAGCGCATAATGATGCTCCTGAATACTGGAAGGGAAACCAATTGATCGAAGGTGGAAAGCATTATGGGCATCTGATGATTGAAGTAATTCCCAAGAAGAATAATGAATTTGAAGTGAAAATGAAGCCTTATCATATTTTCCCCGTTTTGGATGAAAATGGAAATTTAATCCGAATTGATGAAAAGGAATACGAGTACGAGGTTTCGGAAATTCGAAATTTAAATTAATTCAAAAAGAATGAAAAACAAAATAATTTTACTGATAGCCCTTTGTTCAAGCTTTGTTTGGGCTCAAAATAAACTAAGCGGATTTGTATTTGAAGACCTCAATCAAAACGGGAAAAAAGAACGAAATGAAAAAGGAATTCAAAATGTAGCCGTTTCCAACGGAGTTCAGGTGGTTTTGACCGATGAGAAAGGAAGATATGAATTGCCGCTTAGCGGAGACGATGTGATTTTTGTAATCAAACCGGAAGATTATGCTTTTCCCAACAACGAATTCAATCTTCCGAAATTTTATCATTTCCACAAACCCAAGGGTTCGCCCGATCAGGATTTTCAATACAAAGCCTTTTCACCTACTGGCAAACTCCCGCGTTCGCTTGATTTTGCTTTGATTTCGCAAAAGGAAGACAAAGATTTTTCATTGTTTGTTTTTGGTGATCCACAGGTGTACAATCATCAACAAGTGGAATATTTTGAAAAAGCCATCATCGCAGATGCCAATCAAAACAAAGAAGGAATTGCATTTGGGATCAGTCTTGGCGATTTGGTAGGAGACGATTTAGACTTGCACTTGCCTTATAAAAAAGCCATTCAGAAACTGGGACTTACCTGGCACAATGTGATGGGGAACCACGATATGAACTATGAAGCGAGGGAAGATAAATATTCCGATGAAACCTATGAACTCAACATGGGTCCGGCGAATTATGCCTTTAATTATGGGAATACGCATTTCATCATTTTGGACAATATTCTATATCCGCATCCACAAACCGGAAAAGGATATTGGGGCGGTTTCAGAAAAGATCAATTGGAATTCTTGAAAAATAATCTTCGCTTTGTGGATAAAGACAAACTTTTGGTAATTTCTTTTCATATTCCTTTGTTCATTCCGGGCTTGGAAGACCATTATGACCCGGTGAGCCGACAGGAATTTTTGGATTTACTTCAGGATTTCCCTCATATTTTATTGATGACGGCCCATACGCACCGTCAGGAAATTAAATTATACACCGAAAAAGAAGGTTGGAAAGGAAAGGGCGAATTGTACGAGTACAACCTTGGGACTACATCCGGTGATTGGTATTCGGGCGAATTAGATCCGCGCGGAAACCCTTATTCGACCATGCGTGACGGGACGCCGCAAGGTTATGCCTTTTTAAATGTAAGAAACAATCAATATACGCTTGATTATAAATCAGTTCGTCATTCGAAAGATTATCAAATGGAAATTTATTTGCCCAAGGTCATCGCCGACAAAGGTTGGAATACGGCAAGGGTTTGGGTCAATGTTTTCATGGGCAAGTCCGGAGATGAGGTCGAGTTCCGTGTCAATCAGGGTGAATGGAAACCGATGCGGTACACAGAAGAAAAAGACCCTTCCTATTATCATTCGGTTCAGAAATGGGATTTTTCTGAAAGCCTATTGAAAGGAAGGCGACCTTCAAATCCTGTTAGAAGCACACACCTTTGGTCTGCTCCTTTGCCCAATACTGCAGGTGTTGGTACGCATACATTGGAAGTTCGCTGGACAGATCGATTTGGGAGAACTTATCAAGCTGAGAAAACTTATCGCATCGAAACAAACAATTAATATCTCTTCAATTCATTCAGGTAAGGGGGTTCCGTTTTTGGAGCCCTTTTACTTTTTGGGTTATGGTATAAGAGCGTGCGAAATTTCAATCAATTTGAATGGAATATTGGGGAGAGTCCAATTCGTTTTTTGTATTGTCATTTACAAATATGCGCAATTTTTTTTAGAGATAAGAAATCCAGTTTACGAAATGAAGCAAATGGATAACTCATTGACAGTCAACATACCTCAAAGAGAAGTAGAAAAATTGTCTTCATTCAGAAAATTGTCGTATAATTGCGTATATAATCTAGTTGTACAAAATTTTATTCCAAACGTTTGGTTTTTTCTTACGGAAATTAATGCATTTAAATGATAAAAAAAATCGAGTTAAA
>JAAYKY010000024.1 GCA_012522185.1 Flavobacteriaceae bacterium
AGAATGTAAGTTGATGTCTGTCTAAACCATTGATGATAGGCATAAAACCGTGAATTATGAATACCTTATGAATTTAAGAAATATTAACTATATTTGAAAGGAGTTTGTGTACTTTTTTCACAGACTGCCGTTATCTGCAAGCCGATTTCAATAGTCCGCTAAAAACGCAAACATACCTAAACTAAGAAAGGTTCAACACAAAAATCAATAAAAATCTGTCAGTAAATGGCACATTAGGTTTTTCCCCTACGCTTCAAGCCAACAATTGAAAAACCAAAAGAGCCATTTTTAAACTCTCCAAAAACAATCGCAATCATACACAAATTTCTACCTTTGCATTTATGAGAATTTTGGTAATAGAAGACGAAACAACACTCAACAAAAATATTTCTGAAGCGATTTCTTCCGAAAATTTTGCGGTAGAAAGTGTGTTTGACGGATTTTTGGCTGAACGACTTTTGAAAAAAGAATCGTTCGATTGTATAATAATGGACATTAATTTACCAAAGAAAAACGGATATGATCTGTGTAAAGAATTTAGAACTTACAACACACATACACCTGTTTTGATGCTTACGGCTTTTGATGAGCTCGAAGACAAAATAAAAGGTTTTGACAGTGGTGCTGATGATTATCTGACCAAGCCTTTTTATATGAGAGAACTTATCTTACGAATAAATTCATTAATCAAAAGAAGTCAAAATATTGAATCTCTTTCAAAAGAAATCATCAATGCATTAGACATTAGCATCAATGTCGCTCAAATGAAAGTAACCCGCCAAAATCAGGAAATTCCACTTACACCAAGGGAATATCAAATTTTGGTCAGACTCTGTAAGAACCAAGGGGAAATCATTTCAAAGAATGAACTTATAAAGGAAATTTGGGGTACTTCTGTGGACGTAAACACAAACACGATTGAAGTTTATCTAAATTTTTTACGAAATAAAATAGATAAACCTTTCGGGAAAAATTCTATCAAGACAAAAATCGGTTATGGATATTATTTGGATGTGGAATGAAAATAAGAAACAAAATATTAATCTATTTTTCGAGTACGGTAATTTTAGTATTTGCCGTATCTCTTGTTATTGTTTTTATCTTGTTTTCGGAACATCGCGAGGAGGAATTCCAACAACAACAGTTTTCAAAAATCAAATATACGGTAGGGCTCGTAGATGAATTTCATAAAATAAGTGCTGAAGTTTCGTTGTTATTGGACAAACAAGATATTCACGATTTTTATGACGAAAAAATGCTTATTTATGACAATCATAAGAACCTAGTTTTTTCGAGTATTGATAGTCTTGATATTTCCAAAGCAAATGCTATTCTCAATAAATTGTCGGTTTCTAATAATTGGATTGAAACCAAAGAGGATGGTTATGATTTGATTGGAGTTTACATTGAAAACAACTCAAAATCGTATTATGGAATAAGTAAAGCTTATGATTTTTTCGGACATTCCAAAAAAGATTTTCTCCAAAAAGTACTTATCGGAATTTTCATTACTATTGTGATTATTGTGTTACTGGTTTCTCTTTATTTATCCAATATTATCTCAAAACCAATTTCAGAATTAACAGAAAAAATTGAAGATTATGACTTGAGTAATGAACAGAATAATCCTCTGAAAATTAAAACAACAACCTCCGAATTACAGAATTTATCTGAAAAATTCAACGAGCTTACCAAACGGACTAATGATGCTTTTTTGTTTCAGAAACATAGCATTCAACATATTTCACACGAACTGAAAACTCCGATTGCAGTATTGGTTTCTGAATTAGAAAAACTTCAAAAAGAAGATAATATCAATCAACTAAAATCTGATATTTCTCAACAAACTCAAAAAGCAAAATCTCTCGGAAATATCATCAATGTTTTGCTTCAGATTTCCAAAATCGAAGCAGGACAAGAAATCTCAAAAAATCTCATTCGCATTGATGATGTTATTTTTGATTGTATTTCGGAAGTCAATTCGATTTATCCGGATTTCAATTTTGAAGTCAATTTTACTCCTAATAATTTCAACGAAAACACCTTGACTATTCAAGCAAATGAACCTCTCATTAAACAGGCTTTTCTGAATTTAATGATGAATTCCGTACATTATTCGGATAATCAAAAAGCTAAAATCACGTTTGATTGTGATTCGGATAATTTGAAAATCAGTATTTCTAATTCAGGAAAAACTCTTTCAGAAGAAGAACATAAGTTCTTATTTTCCCATTTTTTTAGAGGAGAAAATTCTCAAAACAAACAAGGTTTCGGATTGGGATTAGTTCTTTCTCAAAAGATTTTTACAATTCATAATACAGCTATTGAGTATTATTCAAAAGAGAAATCAGAAAATATTTTTGTTGTTAGCTTCTAAACCAACATTAAGCTAAATTTTATATCCTTTAAGGTCTTTTTAAGGTCGATAGAATCACTTTTGCAACATCAGAAAATGTTGTGAAAAATGAAACATATTATTTTATGCTGTGTTTGTATAGCTTTCGGGTTACAGTTACAAGCACAAGAAATACTCAAAATATCTAGAGAAGAAGCAGAAACGATGTTTTTGCAAAACAATCTTCTGTTGATTTCCGAAAAGCTCCATATCGAAAGTCAAAAAGCAGAAGTCATTCAGGCTAAAGTATGGCCAAATCCTGAATTTTCTATTAGTGAGATAAATCTATGGAGAACAACAGGTGTCGAACCTTCTCCACCATTTTGGGGGAATTTCGGAAGAAATCAGCAAATCGCTTTTGAGCTCAACCAACTTGTACAAACAGCAGGAAAACGCAAAAAACTGATCGCTTTGGAACAAGTAGATGTTTCAAAAGCAGAACAATATTTTGAAGATTTATTAAGAGGATTAAAACTCGAACTTCGCAATCAACTCACTGATTTACAATACAATCAACAAGCTATAAAAGTTCATCAAAACCTGATTGAGAATATTTCAAAACTGACCAATGCGTACAAAAATCAGTTAGACAAAGGAAATATTTCAAAAGCAGAATACATTCGGCTAAAGGCACAAGAGATGGAAATTCAGAAAGAAATTCTGAATCTCACTCGTGAATCAAACGAAATTCAAAAAGAACTAAAACTTTTACTTCGTGTAAATCCAAACATTTCTATAGAAATAACAGATGACGGTTTTGTAAAAAACACCCAACCTTACGAAGATGTTTTAATCGAACAAATTACTGAAAATGCTAAAGAAAACCGTCCGGATTACAAATTGGCTTTGTTGGAAGAAGAATATTCAAACAAACTTTTGTCTTACGAAAAAGCACAACGCATTCCCGATTTGACTTTCGGGATAAATTACGACCGAAACGGAAATACAATGCTCGACTTTGTCGGATTTGGAGTTTCGTTTGATCTACCTGTTTTCAATCGAAATAAAGGAAATATCACAAAGGCTAAACTACAAATTGAAAATGCAAAAGTCCAGAAAGAACAAACCGTTCTGACTATCGAAAACGAAATCTTTTTAGCTTATAAATCACTACAACAAGCTATTGATTTCGTGAAAAACATAGAGCCTGATTATGAAAACGATTTGGATTTGCTTTTAGAAAATTACACGAAAAATTTCACTTCAAAAAATGTAAGTATGCTCGAATATTTTGACTTTATGGATGCTTATCTGGAGAACAAAAAAATCATTCTTGAAGCTCAAAAAGACGTAAATCAAAAAGCAGAAGAACTCAATTATTCATTAGGAAAAGATTTCAATAATTAAAAAATCATAAAATGAAAAACCATTTAACATATATACCTTTATTTATTTCCATTTTATTTCTTGTTGGATGTAAAAATAAAGGAGAAGATTTCAAATCTGTTCAGAAAGAGCAATTCTGCCTGAATGAGAAAACCAAAAACATTATCGAAATTACAACCGTAACCAAAGAAAATGTGGTTGAAGGAATTCATCTAACAGGAAGTATCGATGCAAATCCTGATAAGGTTATCAATTTTGTAAGTCTTGTAAACGGAATCATTTCAAACACTTATTTTTCGTTAGGAGATTCGGTAAACAAAGGTCAGGTTTTAGCCGAAATGCAAAGTACAGAGCTTTCTTCGCTTCAAGCAAAATTAAACTCTTTGAAATCTCAAATCGAAATTGCAAAAGTTGATTTAGATGCAAAAGAACAACTTTTTAAAGACGGAATTTCGTCCAACAAAGAGCTCATCGAAGCCAAAAATGAACTTCGCATTTTGGAATCTGAAAAGCAAAAAGTAGAGAATAATTTGAGCTTGTTTAGTGCAAGTTCTACCAAAAATGTATTTCAGATTAAAGCACCAACTTCGGGAATCATTACCGAAAAAAACATCAATTCAGGTTCGACTGTAACGGATGATGGAGCTTCGCTTTTTTCGATTTCAGATTTGAATGATGTTTGGGCAATGGCAAATATTTATTCGACAGATATTGCTCACGTAACTAAAGGAATGGAAGTCGAAATCAAGACCATTTCATATCCTGATGAAGTTTTCACAGGAAAAATTGATGTGATTTCGCAAGTTTTAGATCAGGAAGCACGCGTTTTAAAAGCTCGAATTGTTTTGAACAACAAAGATTTCAAACTAAAACCCGGAATGCTTGCAGACATTACTGTTCTTAAGAATTTAAACCAACAGGAAGTTGCTGTTCCTACTTCATCTATTGTGTTTTTCAATAACAAAAATTATGTTTTGGTTTACAAAGACGATTGCAATATCGAAGTTCGTGAAGTGGAAATTCTGAATAAGAAAAATGATACAACTTATCTTAAAAAAGGGCTTTCAGAAAACGAAAAAATCATCACAAAAAACCAATTGTTGATTTTTGAATCCCTTAATAATTAAGACAACCGAACAAAGAAAATAGAGAATATATTATGCAAAAATTCATTCAAGATATAGTTGCTTTTTCTCTGAAAAACCCGATTATCATTTTTTTCCTTACGGGATTATTGGTCATTATCGGAGTTATCAGTTTAAAAAACACACCTATTGAGGCTTTTCCTGATGTAACCAACACCAGAGCCAGAATCATTACACAGTGGCCTGGTAGAAGTGCAGAGGAAATCGAGAAATTCGTCACACTTCCAATAATGAAACAAATGAATACGATTCCGAGAAAGTCGGATGTTCGTTCGATTTCATTGTTCGGATTATCTGTAGTTACCGTTATTTTTGAAGATGATGTTGATGATTTTTATGCACAACAATACGCCTCAAACCGACTTCAGGAAATTGATTTACCCGAAGGAGCAGATGCAGAAATTGAGCCACCTTACGGAGCAACAGGAGAAATTTTCCGATATGTCATACGAAGTGATAAACCGATAAAAGAAGTAACTGCCATTCAGGATTGGATTATCGAAAGAGAATTAGTTTCCGTTCCGGGAGTGGCTGATATTGTGAGTTTTGGAGGTGAAGAAAAAATTTACGAAATCAAAATAAATCCAACCGAATTAGCCAATTATGACCTTTCGCCTTTAGATGTTTATGAGGCTGTTTCCAAGAGCAATATCAATGTTGGAGGAGATGTGATTGAGAGAGGTGCCCAAGCTTATGTGGTTCGTGGAGTTGGACTTTTGGAAAGTGTTGATGACATCGAAAATATTCTGATTGAAGTTCGTGGAAGCACCCCTATTTTGGTAAAACACGTTGCACAAGTTGAGATTTCAGCTAAACCGAGATTCGGACAAGTCGGACTTCAGGATGATGACGATTTGGTACAAGGAGTTGTGATTATGCTTCGTGGAGAAAATCCGGGAGATGTGATTCCGAGATTGAAAGAAAAAATCGAAGAACTCAATAATACCATTCTTCCGAAAGATGTAAAAATCGAACCTTTTATCGACAGAACCGAACTCGTAAATGCAACCGTAAACACCGTTGCAAAAAATATTATTGAAGGAATTTTCCTCGTTTCGGTTATCGTATTTATCTTTTTGTACAACTGGAGAACGACTGTGATTGTGGCTTCTGTGATTCCACTTTCGTTTTTGTTTGCGATTATGATGTTGCGAATTCAGGGATTACCAGCCAATTTGATTTCGATGGGAGCTATTGATTTCGGATTGCTTTTGGAAGGAACACTCGTCATTGTTGAAACCGTTTTTGTGGCAATGGAAAAGAAAGCCCACAAAGTCGGAATGCCTGTTTTTAACAAAATGTCAAAATCGGGACTTATCAAAAAAAGTGCAGGAAGTGTAGCAGGATATATCGTTTTTGCACAAATCATTCTGATTGTAGCTTTGATTCCTATTTTTTCTTTCCAAAAAGTTGAAGGAAAAATGTTTTCCCCACTTGCTTTCACTTTAGGTTATGCACTTTTAGGGTCACTTATATTAAGTATTACGTATGTTCCTGTGATGTGTAAGGTGTTACTTCGTAAGAATATCATTGAAAAAGAGAATTTCATTTCGAGATTTTTCAAGAAATACATGTTCAAAATGTTTTCGTGGAGCGAAAGACACAAAAAAGCAACGATTTTAGGTTTCGTGGCGTTGATTGCGATTTGTGGAATCCGATTTATGAACTACGGAACGGAATTTATTCCGAAACTAAACGAAGGAGCTTTGTATGTAAGAGCAACGCTTCCAAATAGTGTGAATATTCAGGAAGCAACTCGTTTAGCAAAAGAAATGAAAGATAAAATTCGTGGTTTTGAAGAAGTAAAATTCGTTTTGAATCAAGTCGGAAGACCTAATGACGGAACCGACCCAACTGGGTTTTTCAATATTGAATTTCACATTCAGCTTCATCCTGAAAAAGAATGGAAAAGTAAATTATCCAAAGAAGGTTTAATTGAAGAAATGCGATCGGAATTACAGACGTATCCCGGAATTGTTTTCGGATTTAGTCAACCGATTCAGGATAATGTAGAGGAATATGTAGCAGGAGTTAAGAGTTCGCTTGTGGTAAAAATCTTTGGAAATGATTTGTTTCAGCTTGAAGAATATGCAGATCAGGTAGCAGAAGCAATTAAAAATGTGGAGGGAATTGAAGATTTGAACGTTTATCGAAACATCGGACTTCCCGAACTTAGGATTCAGCTTCACGATCACAAAATGGCTCGTTACGGAGTGGATATGGCAAATGCACAAGCTGTGGTAGAAATGGCAATTGGAGGAAGTGCAGCCACGACTTTTTATGAAGAAGACCGAATGTTTGATGTTCGTATTCGCTTTGCAAAAGAATATCGTGATGATGAGGAAAAAATCGGAGATATTTTGATTCCGACAGGATTTGGAAAGAAAATCCCGTTACGTGAAATTGCCACAATCAGTTATATTACAGGACCTACGTTTATTTATCGTGATGGAAGCAGTCGTTATATTGCGGTAGGATTTAGCATTGAAGGTCGTGATTTGGGAAGTACCATTGCAGAAGCAAAAGCCAAAGTAGCCGAAAAAGTGGATATTCCAGAAGAAAATAAAGTGGTTTGGGCTGGAGAATTTGAAAGTAAGGAACGTGCAACAGCTCAGTTGGCTGTGATTGTTCCTGCTGTTTTATTATTGATTTTGTTTTTGTTGTATTTCAATTTCGGAACGGTCAAAGACACACTTATTGCAGCCAGTACGATTCCGTTTGCTTTTGTGGGAGGATTTATTTCGCTTTGGCTTACAGGAACCGTTTTCGGAATTTCAGCCGGAATCGGATTTATTATTCTTTTTGGAGTAAATACTATAAACAGTATTATTCTGATTGCTGTAATGAAAGATAATTTACGAAAAATGAAGCTCAAAGATGCGATTTCAAACGGAGTTTACGATAGAATTCGTCCGATTGTTATGATTGCCTTAATGGGTTCTTTAGGATTGCTTCCAGCTGCACTTTCATCAGGAATGGGCTCTGAAATTCAAAAACCATTGGCTATTATGATTGTTGGAGGATTACTTATTTGTATGATTTTATCACTTACGGTTTTACCACAAATTTTCCATTGGGCTTATCGAAAAAAATAGTTCATCCTATTCTTTATTTCATAACTGTATTTGAGTGAAATACAAGCAAGCACATTACGCATTTTAGCAAACGCACAAAGCCAGCAAAAAATGCGTAAAGAGCTAGCTTTTCAGTCCGAAGAAATTTTTAAATTTTGCCAATGCTACACAAAAAATAAAATAGCAAGACCGAAAGTCGGCCAGCAGATAACATCGGTTTTGCAAAAGAGCGGGTTAAG
>JAAYKY010000025.1 GCA_012522185.1 Flavobacteriaceae bacterium
TGAGTGCTTAAACAAAGAGAATAGCTCATCTTTTGTGCATTGCTTGAATGTAATCACTCTTTTATTCTAAATTATAGGGTATAAAAAAAAACCGTCCCGATTTTGTAAACGAGACGGCTTCTTTTTTTTTCTCAGTACATATCATTTATGTAGAAGTGTTGATTCTACAATGGACTTCAGGGAATACCCTTAAAAAAAATTTCCGTAAATCCCCCGAAACAAGCTTTTACTTCCCCACCTAACTTTGTCCTATAAATATTAAACACCCAAGATTATGAAAACATTTATGGTAACCTTATGTATGGTTACATTTTCTTTCCTTTCGGTAAATGCACAGGAAGATACCCGTCTCGGAGCAATGCTCGCCTACGGAACAGAAATCGAAAACATTGGAATTGGTGCGAATGCCGAATTTCCGATAATGGAAAATCTGACCATTTCGCCCTCGTTTATTTATTATCTCCCAAAAGAAGAATACGGAATGAAAATGAATTGGTTCGAGGTCAACGCCAATGCCAATTATTATTTCGTAAGTCAAGATAATATGAGTGTTTACGCACTTGGAGGGTTGAACTACAGTAGCGTGAAAGTTTCTTTTGATGACGCGTGGCTGGGTAGTTATTCTTCATCAGACGGGCGCTTCGGGCTAAACCTCGGTGGTGGAGTTAACTTCAATCTCGGAGGAATTACACCTTTTGCCGAACTCAAATACGTCATTATAGACGGCGGACAATTGGTGGCAGGAGCCGGAGTGAAATTTAATTTATGATATCAGTTAAAACCCGCGGTTGAATCTATTATTAAGAACTCAACCTCAAATTAAAGATGTATAATATAAAAAATGAATACGATGAAAAATTTTAAACAAACACAGAGATTAGCAACCCTTGCGATTGCAGGACTAATGCTATTTTCGTGTAGCAGCGATGACGACACAAATCCAATTGATGACGACCCAATTGTAGAGTTGCCACCTATTGTTTTGGATTGTGATTATTTCAGTGAAGACAGAATTTTGACAGACGACCCACAACGTCCTGTGGATTATGTTATTACTTGCTATGCAAACGTGCAGGGAAGCCTGAAAATAGAGCCAGGAGTGGTTATTGAATTTGAAAACCACGCAGGATTACGAGTAAATCTCAATAGCAAGGTTTTTGAAATCAAAGGAACAGTAACAAACCCTGTAATTCTCACAGGAACCTCTAAACAAAAAGGACATTGGAGAGGGATTTACTTAGCTGAGGCCCACAACCCGAACAATCTAATTGAACATACTGTTATTGAATATGCTGGATCACAAAATCATACCTCGTCTTCGCCTATTTATGAAGGGAGTTTAGCTATAAGAGGCGTTTCAGGCACCAATCCGCAGGCTCTACATCTCAACCACGTAGAAATCAAAAATGGTGGAAGTATCGGGTTGGACTATCATAGACTTGAGAAAAATGCAACCGTATCGGTTTCTAACGTAATCATTACAGGCAACGATGGTGTTCCGGTTAAGGTTTCTGCCGAGATGGCTCATATTTTTAACAATACATCTTCATACAGCGGAAATGCAAGTGATTTTTTCAACATCACACCATCATATTATGAAATTGAAGACCAAACCGTAACTTGGCAAAAATTGGATGTGCCTTATTTGGTTGATGATAGAGTACATATTAAACACAATGGACATTTGACCATAGAGGCAGGTGCAGAAATACAATTTAAACCCGAAGGATACATTCAACCTTATGATGGTTCAACCGATGCCGGTAATGAATTAAGCCTGAAAATACAAGGAACAGCCGATAACCCTGTTCATCTGAAAGCATATAACGGTGCGAATTGGGGAGGAATAATGTTTGGATTTACACAGGAAAATAATGTAATCAACCACGCCATTATCGAAAATGCCAAAGGAGATTTTCCAGTAGGTAATCATCAAAATACGGGAGCTATTTATTTGCACGCAAGCCCTAAATTGACCGTTTCAAATACTACGTTTAAGGACTTGCAAAATTGTACGTTTTATGCATTATATGATGATTATTTTGAAAACCTTACCGTAACCAATGTTACATACGATAACGTAGGAGCAGAATTCTGCACTCCTTAATTTTTAACAAACGGCAGGCAGGCATTTTAAATTAGTTGTTTGCTTGTCGTTTATTTTAATTCACAAAAAAACAGAAATAAGGTAAAAAATCAATTTTACCGCCACAATTGTAGTCATAGCTCCTAATCAAATTGATTAGACAACTTTTAATCTTAAACTCATCTTCCGTTCTCTCTTTATTCAAAGGGTTTTAAAAATTATCGGAAGGAAAAAAACGAAAACAAAATGAATATTTTAAAGCAAATAACCCTTGCACTAACGACATTAATGTTATTTTCCTGCAACGGAAATGCACAAAGCGAAAAAGCACTTATCGGTACTTGGGAAATCCAAGGAGTATTGTTGGGCGATGACGGCGAAGGTGCGTTACTACCACATCGACAAGACAATCCCGATTGCGAGGCAGACCACAGCGTGTTTACCACAGACCGTACCGCAAAAGAAGTAAAACACAACAAAAATTGCGAAGCCAACGAAACAACATTCGATTGGAAGTTAGAAGACAACCTTCTGACCCTAACCAAAGGAGATCGAAGTATAAATTGGCTCATTCATAGCATTGAAGATGACAAAATGACCGTTGGGGTTCAAATGCGTCCTGGGGCAGATAAAAGGATGTATGTCGTATATAAGAAGCGAAATTAATATCCCATAACAAACAAAAACGCTATTTTTATCATCTATAAACTTTAAAAAAAATAGTTTAAGATGAAAATTTTGTTGGCAGATGACCACTTTTTGGTCTTGGACGGATTGGAGGTTTTGTTGTCCACATTTGAATTTGTAGATAAAACTGAAAGTGTATTGAATTACATAGAATTAAAAGAAATTCTAAAAGAAGAAAGTTTTGATATTTTGTTGCTTGATATTCATTTCGGTAAACACGATGGAAGAAAAATAATCGGAGAAATTAAGCAGATAGCACCCGAAATGAAAATCATTGCCTTAACCAGTCATGCGGATTCCGTAACGATCAAATCTTCCATTAACGCAGGTTTTGACGGTTATTTATTAAAGATTGACAGTCGGGAAGAAATAGAAAAAGCACTCAAAGTTGTGACAAATGACGGGCAATATTTCAGTCCCAAAACCCAACAAGCATTTTTTGAAATGAACGCTTCAAGAAAAAAAATAGAACTCACCGAA
Organism: Flavobacteriaceae bacterium; assembly: GCA_012522185.1. GTDB lineage: Bacteria > Bacteroidota > Bacteroidia > Flavobacteriales > Weeksellaceae > Moheibacter. Next base: position 3,254 of record JAAYKY010000025.1, read on the forward strand.
AGGGAAAAAGAAATTTTGCAGTTGATTGTTCAGGAAAAAACAACCAAAGAAATCGCTGAACAATTATGCCTTTCAGAAAAAACCATTGAAACACACAGAGCGAACATTATGCTAAAACTCGAAGTTAAAAATATTGCCGGAATGGTTAAAAAGGCAATTATGAAAGGGTTGGTTTCGGTCTAAAACAACAACTTTATTATGAGAATCTTATTACTTTTTTTATTCTTCTTTTCTTCCTTTTTTGCCAATTCGCAGAATCGGTTAGGTTCTAATGTCAGTGAGGAGTTCAAGAGCCTTGTCGCTGAAATAGATCAATGTATTGAGGATAGAAACCAAGAATGCCTGAAGGCGGTCGATGAACTCATCGAAAAAGGAAAGAGTAAAAGGGTTCCGTTTTTGGATTTTTTATATTTTAAGAAAGCACGTTATTTCTATTTTCGCAATGAATTAGATTCAACCCTTTACTATGGTCAATTGGCCATTGAAAATTTCAATCCGGAAGAAAAACACAGAAGTGATATTGAAACCCATAACCTGATGGCCAACGCCTATTATTTTAAAGGTAATAAGGAAGCCGCAATGAAATATTATCTTAAAAATGCAACTGTATTAGAAAATGGCGGAAACCCCTTACAACTAGGTTATTTATACAATAATTTAGGAGCTCTATATGGTCAACTTTATGATTATGAGAAAGAAGTGGAGTACAAACAAAAGGCATTTAAGTTGTTGGAAGAAAATAACGATGAAAATTACCTGCCTCTTGTTGCCAGTGGATTGGCGCAGTCTCATCACCGAAATAAAGACACAATAAGCGCCATAAAGTGGGCAAATAAAACATTGAGTCTTTCTGAAAATTCAAACAATATACGTTCAAAAGCTTTTGCTTATCTGTCATTAAGTATGGTTACAAAGGACAATAACGAAGCCCTTGGTTATGCGGAGCAAGCCGTAAAAAACGCAGAAATACTTAAGGACAAATCTATTATATCAAGTGCTTATAATCTATATGCGGAAATTTTAAACGACTCGGGGCAACCTGAAAAAGCATTGCCTTACGCTGAAAAATCTGTAACCATTGCAGAAGAAATAGGAGATAAGATGAATTTGTTGGGGGCTTCTCTTGTTGCGGGGAATATTAATTTTAATTCAGGACGAAAAGAAAAAGCAGCAGATTTTTACCATAAATATGTGAATTTAAAAGACTCCATCACTTCCGCAGAAAAAGATAGAATAATTACTGAGTTATCGGTAAAATACGAAACCGAAAAAAAGGAAAAGCAAATAGCCGAGCAGGAATTAAAAATTCAAAAGCAACATTCCAATCTACTTTTGGCGATTTTGGGTGGAGCTTTGTTGATTTCAATTTTGGGCGGAGCAATTTTCTATAACAATAGAAAACAACAGGCAAAACTCAAACAATTGCAACAAGAAAAAGAAAATGCGATTCTCAACTCTTTTATTTTAGGCGAAGAACGAGAAAGAAAAAGGATTTCTCACGAACTGCACGACAGTGTTGCCGCTATGATTGGTGCCGCCAAAATGAGTCTGGAGTCAATACCACATCTTCCGCAGGACAAAAGAATGGAACAACTGGCAAAAGTCCAACGAATATTAGAAAGATCACATGCCGACACTCGACATATCGCACACAACCTGCTCCCAACCGTATTGGAACAAGATGGTTTAGTAAAGGCAACCGAACACTTTGTATCAGAAATAAACGAAACCAAACTTATCAAAATATCGGTAACGGATAACCATGAAAATACACACAAACTTTCGCAACAATTACAACTGATGATATTTAGGGTGATTCAAGAATTGGTAAACAATATCATCAAACATTCTGAAGCAGCAAATGCAGAAATCAAGTTTAGTAATAATTCAAATGGTTTACAGATTGAAATAACAGATGATGGCATTGGTTATGAAGACTCTGAAGAAGCCGGAAATCAAGGTCTATACAGTATTTCCCAGCGTTTAAAATCAATTGGCGGTAATTTTGAAATTACAAAAAGAAAATCCGGAGGCACCCAAGCAAAAGTAGCGGTGACGGTTTGATCTTTCAATTGATTGTTCAGCTCAAAACCGAATAAAAATCTTCAATGACTTCTAGTTCGGTACGGAAAGAATGCATTTTATCGGCAAATTTCTCCAAGGATTTTTGCTGAAGCTGTTGTGCGAAATTTTTCTGATAATCTTCCAAATCATGACGGGAATGACAAGTGTATTGTGCCGAATAATTGGCACTTCCCTCCTCTTTGTGAGAAGTCAATTTAGAAAACCTACAAGAAATAAATTTACCGGTGTTCATTACATCAGGAATATGAATTTTTTTCATCCATTGCACCCACTCGATTTCTATCGTTTCATCTATGCTGATTGTTACACTGTAAATTAACATAATCTCAAAATTCTTAAGCGAAGATAGGGTTTAATTTGAAAAATATTTTGTTTAATGCTTTAAATCAAAAAAATCATATTTCTAAACTCTGACTACTCAACTCAAAATTCTTACATTAGCTTTTTATTCAAATTTCAATTTATAATGGACGAAACACAAAGGTTTATAACCGAAAATAAACAAAGATTTTTAGATGAATTAATCGAATTACTTAAAATTCCGTCTGTCAGCGCAGATCCAGCTTACAATCAGGATGTACTGAACACAGCGGAAAAAGTAGCCGAATTTTTAAATTCTGCTGGCGCCGACAACGTAGAAGTCTGTGAGACTAATGGTTACCCGGTTGTATATGGCGAAAAAATCATTGATCCTTCTCTTCCAACCGTTTTGGTTTATGGCCATTATGATGTTCAACCGGCTGACCCACTGGAACTTTGGGAGTCCGGCCCTTTTGAGCCGGTCATCAAAAAAACGGAAATTCATCCCGAAGGAGCGATTTTCGCACGTGGTTCTGCCGATGACAAAGGTCAATTCTTTATGCACGTAAAAGCTTTTGAAGCGATGAATAAATCGGGAGAACTTCCATGCAATATCAAATTTATGATCGAAGGCGAAGAAGAAGTAGGTTCTTCGAGCCTGGGTGAATTTGTCCAAAACAACAAAGAAAAACTAAAAAATGATATCATTTTGATTTCCGATACGGAAATTATTTCCAACGATCAACCATCCATTTCGGTTGGTTTGAGAGGTTTAAGTTATGTGGAAGTTGAAGTAAAAGGTGCCGATTTGGATATGCATTCCGGGGTTTACGGAGGTGCTGTTCCAAATCCAATCAACGTTTTGTCGAGAATGATTGCCAAATTGCATGACGATGACGGCAAAATTACCATTCCTGGATTTTATGATGATGTGGAAGAACTTTCTGAAACCGATCGTGCTGAAATGGCCAAAATTCCATTTGATCTTGAGAATTACAAAAAATCAATCGGGATTGCGGATATTCAGGGAGAAAAAGGATATTCGACCATCGAACGCGCATCCATTCGTCCGACACTTGATGTAAACGGAATCTGGGGTGGCTATACCGGAAAAGGTGCAAAAACAGTAATTGCTTCGCATGCCTACGCCAAAATTTCAATGCGATTGGTTCCACATCAAGATCCGGAAAAAATCACGCAATTATTTGTGGATTATTTTCCGACGCTTGCTCCTTCTTCCGTTGAAGTTACCGTAAAACCGCACCACGGCGGACACGGATATGTTTTACCGACTTCCGACAAAGGTTTTCAAGCGGCCAAAAAAGCGATGACCCATACATTTGGAAAAGAAGCTTTGCCAACAAGAGGTGGTGGAAGTATTCCGATTGTAGCTTTGTTTGAAAAGGAATTGGGTTCTAAATCGGTTTTAATGGGCTTCGGTCTGAATTCCGATGTGATCCATTCGCCCAATGAGAATTTCGGATTGTTTAATTTCTACAAAGGAATTGAAACGATTCCGTATTTCTTTAAATATTATGTGGAAGGTTAAGCCAAAATAAAACAAGAAAGGAGCTTAATCGCTCCTTTTTTATTAACTTATATTTCTTTTTATGATGATTCCAAACCACCATTCGGATGATGGAGAAATAACATTGTAAATCAATTGATTGGGATTCTTCACTTCGTTGCACTACGCTCTGAATGACAGGTTTCAATTAGGTATTTAACACTCTTTTTACTTCATAAACATCTTTCCTTCGATCTTTCAGGTTTTTGACACTTCCGAATTCATGGAGTTCGGTGAGCAAATCCAAATCGACATCTGAAATCAGGATCATTTCGGTATTGGGTGTGGCTTCTGCTTTCACTCCGTCCATCGGAAAAGCAAAATCACATGGCGTAAAAACCATGGATTGTGCATATTGAATATCCATATTGTGAACGTTGGGTAGATTTCCTACGCTTCCGGCAATGGCTACGTAACATTCGTTTTCAATGGCTCTTGCTTTTGCGCAATTTTTCACACGTGAAAAACCATTTTGGGTATCTGTAAGAAAGGGGACGAATAATATATTCATTCCATCATCGGCCAATAAACGAGCTAATTCGGGAAATTCCACGTCATAACAAATCAGAATTCCTATTTTGCCACAATCGGTATCAAAAATTTTCAGCTCATTTCCTACTTGCATTCCCCAGACTTTTGCTTCGTCGGGCGTTACATGAATTTTCTCGTATCTTTCAATGGAACCGTCGCGGCGGCAAAGATACCCGACATTATAGAGTCTTCCATCTACGAGTTCAGGCATGCTTCCGGTGATGATATTGATATTGTATGAAATGGCAAATCCCGAGAATTTTTTGACAATTTCATCGGTGAATTCAGCTAATTTTCGAATGGCATCCGGTTCAGACAGATGATTGTATTTGGCCATCAGTGGTGCATTGAAGAATTCAGGAAAAAGAGCAAAGTCGGAACGATAACCGGAAAGGGTGTCCACGAAATATTCAACTTGTTGCATGAGTTCGGTCACATCTTTATAGGGTCGCATTTGCCATTGAACCAATCCGAGGCGTACTACCCTTTTGGTAGCAATCGTTTGGTTGGATGGTTTCTCATAGAAAATATTGTCCCATTCCAATAAAACTGCATATTCACTTGAGGCTTTGTCACCTTCGAGATAGCCTTTCAGAATACGAATGGGATGAAAATCATTGGATAATTGGAAATTCAGAACGGGGTCATCAATTTCTTTAATTTTGACTTTTTCTATGTATTGTTTAGGTGTGAGATCGTTTGAATATTTATGATAAAATGGAATTCTTCCTCCAAAAACAATGCTTTTTAAATTCAGTTTTTCGCAAAGTTCTTTTCGGTAATCGTAGAGTCTTCTTCCCAATCGAAGTCCACGGAATTGAGGTTTGATAAAAACATCGATCCCGTACAAAACATCGCCTTTTGAGGTATGAGAAGCAAAAGTATAATCGGCTGTTATGTCGCGATACGTATGACTTTTCAGGACTTCTTCTGAATTTACGATGATGGACAAGGCGCAACCTGCGATTTTCCCGTCGACTTTGATGACTACTTGTCCCTCGGGAAATTTATTTAGCAAATTATTGATTTGTTGTTTTTTCCAATAGGCATCAGGCATGGATTGGTAGGAGGAAATCATGGCGTCCTTTAATTCTTCATAATCGCTTATGGAAAGAAAGGATATTTCTATATTTTCAATTTCATCTTGGTGAATCATAATTCTGAATTAGATTATAAATTTAGAAAAGAAATTTACAAATTCTGTGATTCGTTTGGTTTAAATTAAGTCAAAAAAAAAGCAGCCGTATGGGCTGCTTTCGTATTTTGAAAGTTCTAATTAATCTTTCTTTTCTTCTGTGCCTTCATCGGCAGAAGCTTCTGGCGTTTCAGGAGTTTCGGCTTTTGGTTCATCAACAGATTCTTCTGTTGGAGTTTCCTCTGCTTTTACTTCTTCTACTACTTCCTCTTTGGTTTCAACTTCCGCAACAGGAGTTTCTTCTTTTTTAGAAGTTCCTCTTCTGCTTCGTCTTGTTTTCTTCTCGCGTTTAGCCGTAGTGTACAATTCATTGAAGTCCACTAGTTCGATCATCGCCATATCTGCACCATCTCCTTGACGGAATCCGGTTTTGATGATACGTGTGTATCCACCCGGACGATCTGCAATTTTCGGAGCTACTTCGCGGAAAAGTTCCGCAACAGCTTCTTTGTCTTGAAGGTATCTAAATACTATACGACGGTTGTTTGTATCGTCGGTTTTTGATTTTGTAATCAAAGGTTCTATGTACCGTTGCAATGATTTTGCTTTTGCAACTGTGGTATTGATTCTTTTATGTGTAATCAGTGAGGAAGCCATATTGGACAACATCGCGTTTCTGTGCGAGGCGGTTCTTCCTAAGTGATTTATTTTTTTACCGTGTCTCATTTTTCTAAAATTATTCTACGTCTAACTTATACTTGGAAATGTCCATTCCGAAACTTAATCCTTTGTTGCCCACTAATTCTTCCAATTCGGAAAGTGATTTTTTTCCGAAGTTTCTGAATTTCATCAAGTCTGATTTATTGTAGGACACTAGTTCACCTAATGTTTCTACTTCAGCAGCTTTCAAACAGTTGAGTGCTCTCACTGATAGGTCTAGATCTATCAATTTGGTTTTCAACAACTGTCTCATATGCAATGCTTCTTCATCATATGTTTCCCCGTAAGCAACTTCTTCTGTTTCGAGTGTGATGCGCTCGTCAGAGAACAACATGAAATGATGGATTAGAATTTTGGCTGTTTCTGTCAAAGCATCCTGAGGAGTGATTGAGCCGTCTGTCGTAATATCCAGAATTAACTTTTCATAGTCAGTTTTCTGTTCTACACGATAGTTTTCTACGCTGTATTTTACGTTGATGATGGGTGTGTAAATAGCGTCGATTGCAATAGTTCCTATGGGAGCGTTTGATTTTTTATTGTCATCAGCGGGAACATATCCTCTTCCTTTTTCGATTGTAAAAGTGAAGTCTAATTTCACTTTTTTGTCCATATTTGCGATTACAAAGTCTGGATTAAGGATTTGGAATCCGGAGATAAATTTCCCTAAATCACCGGCTGTTAACTGCTCTTGTCCTGAGATAGACACAGTCACAGTTTCAGAGTCTGACTCAGTAATTTGTCTTTTGAATCTCACTTTTTTCAGATTCAAAATAATTTCGGTCATATCTTCTACTACGCCGGAAATGGTTGAGAACTCATGGTCCACGCCTTCGATTTTGATGGAAGTAATTGCGTAGCCTTCCAAGGAAGATAGCAATACTCTACGAAGAGCGTTCCCGATTGTAAGTCCATATCCTGGTTCCAACGGACGGAATTCAAATTGACCAAACTGATTGTCTGATTCGATTAAAACTACTTTGTCCGGTTTTATAAAGTTTAAAATTGTCATCTTTTTGTATAAGAATTTTTGGTTTAACAGAAACTTGAGGTTTCTACTCTTAATATCAAATCTCTTCTAATCTAAAATTACTTAGAGTACAATTCGACAATCAATTGTTCTTTGATGTCTTCCGGAATCTGGATTCTTTCAGGAACAGAGTTAAATGTTCCAGACATTTGCTCGTCGTTCCAGATCAACCAGTCATAAGTAGATCTTGATTTCAATGAATCAGTTACAGTGCTTAGTGTTTTAGACTTTTCACGTACAGCTACTACGTCACCTTCTTTTAACTGATAAGATGGTATGTTTACCACTTCTCCGTTTACAGTGATGTGTTTGTGGCCTACCAACTGTCTGGCAGCGCTTCTAGTAGGAGCGATACCGAAACGGTAAACTACGTTGTCAAGTCTAGACTCACAAAGCTGAAGCAAAATTTCACCTGTAATTCCGGGTTTTGCGTTTGCTTTTTTGTACATATTTGCAAACTGACGTTCAAGAATTCCATAGGTGTGTTTTGCTTTTTGCTTTTCTTCCAGCTGAATTGCATATTCTGATTTTTTCCCTCTTCTTTTGTTCGGGCCATGCATTCCCGGAGGATATTTTTTCTTTTCGAAGCTTTTATCGTCACCAAAGATAGGCTGTCCGAATTTTCTAGCGATTTTTGTTTTTGGTCCTGTATATCTTGCCATTTTATTTTTATTTAGAATATAGATAATAGAACATAGAGCATAGAATCATTTTTCTATTTTCTTTGTTCTTATTTCTCATAATTACACTCTTCTGCGTTTTGGTGGACGACAACCGTTGTGTGGCAATGGTGTAACGTCGATGATTTCGCTTACTTCGATACCTCCGTTGTGAATAGTACGGATTGCAGATTCACGACCTTGTCCGGGTCCTTTCACATATACCTTTACTCTTCTCAGTCCTGCTTCTAATGCTTGAGCTGTTGCGTCTTGAGCAGCTACTTGAGCAGCATAAGGTGTATTCTTTTTAGATCCTCGGAAGCCCATTTTCCCGGCAGATGACCAGGAGATTACTTCCCCATTTTTATTTGTCAGAGTGATGATCACGTTGTTAAAAGAAGCCTGGATATGTGCTTGTCCTGTAGCTTCAACTATGACCTTTCTTTTCTTTACTGTTTTTTGATTCTTTGCCATGATTACTACTTATTATTTAGTGGCTTTTTTCTTGTTAGCAACTGTTTTCTTTCTTCCTTTTCTCGTACGAGAGTTGTTTTTAGTTCGCTGTCCTCTTAGAGGTAATCCAAGTCGGTGACGGATTCCGCGTGTACATCCAATGTCCATCATACGTTTGATGTTTAACTGGACTTCGGAACGAAGTTCACCTTCCACTTTGTAGTTCTCAGTAATTGCCAAACGGATTGCGTTGATTTCATCATCGTTCCATTCGTGAACTTTTTTGTCTTTGTCAACATTAGCGTCAGCTAATATCTTTTGTGCTGTGCTTTTACCAATTCCGTAGATATAGGTCAATCCTATTTCTCCTCTTTTGTTTTTTGGTAAGTCTACTCCTGAAATACGTGCCATATCTTAACCTTGTCTTTGTTTAAATTTAGGATTCTTCTTGTTAATCACGTAAAGCACGCCATTTCTGCGTACTATCTTACAGTCAGCACTTCTCTTTTTAATTGATGCTCTAATTTTCATTTTTAGTTCGTATTAAATTTGATCCGGCATTATGCCTCCAGTCGTTATTGTTCAATTTGAATTAAAAATTAAAAATGACGAAAATTTAAAATTCATCATTTTTAATTCTTAGTATCTGTACGTAATTCTACCCTTGGTTAAATCATAAGGTGACATTTCAATTTTGACTTTATCACCGGGCAATAATTTGATGTAATGCATACGCATTTTCCCGGAAATATGAGATGTCACAATATGACCATTTTCCAATTCTACACGAAACATTGCATTGGACAATGCTTCGATAATGGTCCCGTCTTGTTCTATATGTTTTTGTTTTGCCATAAATTTATCTTTCCCTTGTCAGAAAGTTTGCAAATGTACAAATTATTAATGACTTAAGCAACGTTTTTAGTTCGACCCGTTGACATCAATCCATCATAGTGGTGATTCAACAGATAGGTATTGATTTGTTGGATGGTATCCAAGATAACCGCAACCATAATCAATAGTGATGTACCTCCATAGAACATTGCCAATCCTTGATCCACTCCAAAAAGGTGAACGATAGCAGGCATTACAGCAATGAACACCAAAAATACAGATCCAGGCAATGTGATTTTGGAAAGGATATCATCCAAATACTCTGCTGTGTCTTTCCCTGGTTTAATTCCCGGAATGATTCCACCATTTCGTTTTAAATCATCTGCCATTTGGTTAACAGGAATCGTAATTGCGGTATAGAAAAATGTAAATACAATGATCAATACGGCAAATATGATACTGTGTTGCCACGAGAAAGGATCTGAAACTTTTGCTAGAAACATCATCATCGGCGAATCTGCATCTGAAACCAAACCTACCAATGTCGCGGGCAAAAACATAATCGCCTGAGCAAAGATAATTGGCATCACACCCGATGCGTTTACTTTCAATGGTATGTACGAGCGAACGGAATCGGTCATGGAACGGATGTAGCTACTGCTTCCTGCTTGAGCTCTTCTTACGTATTGTACTGGAACTTTTCGTACAGCTTGTACAAGTAGAACACAAAGGAAAATAACAACTAGCAAACCGATGATTTCAAGCAAGAAGAAAATTCCTCCGGTAGTATCCAATTCAAAAGCATTGATAAGTGCTCTTGGCATATCGGCCAAAATACCAATCATAATCAGAATGGATATACCGTTTCCAATTCCTCGATCCGTTATTTTCTCACCCATCCACATGGTAAATACAGTCCCGGTTACCAAAATGATAACAGAAGGAAAAATAAACCAGAATGATCCAGGATCAAGCAAATAGGCTGAATGGAATCCTCCACTGTAAGGCAATAATCGGGTTTGTAATAAGGTCAAATATGCAGGTGCTTGAACCAAACAGATTGCGATGGTCAACCATCTGGTAATCTGAGTGATTTTCTTTCTACCACTGTCTCCGTCTTTCTGTAATTTTTGTAGATACGGAACAGCTAGTCCCATCAACTGAACTACAATCGAAGCGGAGATATAAGGCATAATCCCTAATGCTAAAATGGAAGCTCGGTTAAAGGAACCTCCTGTGAAAGAGTTCAATAGTCCCAAAAGACCTTGTTGAGAATCGGCTTGCTCTGCTAGAAGCCGGTTCACTTCATTCACATCGATACCTGGCAACGGAATATAAGAACCAAACCTGTATACAATAAGGAAAAAGAACGTGATGATTAGTTTCTCTTTCAGTTCTTTTATACTCCAAATATTTTTAATCGTTTGTATAAACCCTTTCATGTGTTACTTTATATTTTGCTTTTTCACATGGAATCTGATTACATGTGCTATTAATTAATTTACCGGATAACAAACCTAAGGTTCATTATCCGGTTATTTCAATTTATTTTGCTGTTAGTTCAGCTTTGCCTCCGGCCTTTTCAATTGCTTCCTGGGCTGTTTTGGTGTATTTGTCAGCAGTGATGTTTACAGTTGCTTTTAATTCACCACGACCCAAAATTTTAATCAGATCGTTTTTGTGAGCCAAACCATGTTTTACCAGAATTTCTTTTGAAAGTGTATCGGTAATTTTCTTCTCGTCAACTAAGTTTTGGATAACATCTAAATTGATTCCATTGTATTCAACTCGGTTGATATTTTTGAAACCAAATTTAGGTACACGTCTTTGCAAAGGCATCTGACCTCCTTCAAATCCGATTTTCTTGGAGTATCCTGAGCGGGATTTCGCTCCCTTGTGTCCACGGCCGGCTGTCCCGCCGTTTCCGCTGGCTTCTCCTCTACCTTTACGGAATTTATTTTTTACTGAACCTGCAGCAGGTTTTAGTGTATTTAATTTCATCTTGTTTAATCTTAAGCTTTTTCTACTTCAACTAAATGTTGTACTTTCTTGATCATACCTTCGATCTGAGGAGTAGATTCATGTTCTACTACCTGGTTCATTTTTCTCAATCCCAATGCTATCAAAGTAGCTTTCTGAGATTTTTCGCGGTTGATTCCGCTACGAATTTGTTTCACTCTAATTTTGCTCATCTCTGGTAGATTATCCATTAAACACTTTACCAACTGAAATTCCTCTCTGACGCGCTACAACGTTGGCACTTCTCAAATTCAATAATGCTTTGAAAGTTGCTTTTACCACGTTGTGTGGGTTAGAAGAACCTTTGGATTTTGACAATACATCATGAATTCCTACGGATTCCAATACCGCACGTACAGCACCCCCGGCGATAAGCCCGGTACCGTTTGATGCAGGTCTAAGGAAAACCTGTCCACCTCCATAGCGAGCTTCGATCTCGTGTGGGATGGTGTGACCGTCCAATGGAATTCTCACCAAGTTCTTTTTTGCATCTTCTACTGCTTTAGCAATAGCTGAAGCAACTTCTTTGGATTTTCCTAATCCATATCCTACAACGCCATTTCCGTCTCCTACAACTACAATTGCAGAGAAACCAAATGCACGACCTCCTTTCGTTACTTTAGTCACACGTTGTACTCCTACCAAACGGTCTGTTAATTCAATACCGGCTGGTTTTACTTTTTCTATGTTTTTGTATCCTAACATGTCTTTTCTTTCTTAGAATTTTAAACCTCCTTCTCTTGCTCCGTCAGCCATCGCTTTGATTCTGCCATGGTAAACGAATCCGTTTCGGTCAAATACAACTGTTTCTATTCCTTTTGATTTTGCTTTTTCAGCAATTAACTTTCCAACTGCTGCAGATTGTTCTGATTTTGTTCCGCTAGCTTTGGCTTCTCTTGAAGAAGCGGAAGCCAGAGTAACGCCTGCATCGTCATCTACCAGTTGAGCGTAAATTTCTTTGTTGGAACGGTAAACGGAAAGACGTGGTCTCTCTGCAGTTCCAAAGATATTACGACGAACACGTCTTTTTATCTTTTGTCTTTTTTCTGTTTTTGATAGTGCCATTGTTCGATTATAAATTATTAGGCAGATTTACCTGCTTTTCTTCTGATTTCTTCTCCTACGAATTTGATACCTTTTCCTTTGTAAGGTTCTGGCTTACGGAATGAGCGGATTTTTGCAGCGATCATCCCTAGCAACTGATTGTCGTGAGAGCTCAATGTAATGATTGGGTTTTTACCTTTCTCTGCAACTGCCTCTACTTTCACTTCTTTAGGAAGCTCCATAACGATGTTGTGTGAAAATCCTAACGACAAGTCAAGTTTTTGGCCTTGACTCGAAGCACGGTATCCTACCCCTACTAATTCCAACTGCTTCTTGAAACCTTCTGAAACACCGATTACCATATTATTGATAAGCGATCTATAAAGTCCATGAAGAGCTTTATCTTCTTTCGATTCTGTGGGTCTACTCACTGTCAGTTCCCCGTCTTCGATTTTTAGTTCAAATCCTTCTTTGATGGATTGAGTCAATTCTCCGTTTTTACCTTTTACGGTAACCACTCCGTCTTTGATATCTACAGTGGTTCCTGCTGGGATATTGATGATTGCGTTTCCTATTCTAGACATTTTCTTTCTCTTTTAATCATTAATACACATAACACAATACCTCACCTCCCACTTTTTCCTGACGAGCTTGTTTGTCCGTCATAACACCTTTGGAAGTAGAAACGATAGCAACACCTAATCCGTTCAATACTCTTGGCAACTCAGTTGTGCCTTTGTACTGACGTAATCCCGGACGGGATACTCTCTGTAGTTTTCTGATCACCGGCTCTTTGGTCACTCTGTCATACTTCAAAGCGATTTTGATAGAACCTTGGTGAGAATTGTCCTCGAACTTGTAGTTCAAAATATAACCTTGTTCAAAAA
>JAAYKY010000026.1 GCA_012522185.1 Flavobacteriaceae bacterium
ACGGCAGATTTGTAGGATCCAATGATGGATGAAATTGTATTTTTCCCGATATTTTGAAATCGTTTTTGGCCGATGGATGCGGATTCTGATTCCATTTCCGATTCCAATTTTGATTCCGATTCCGATTCCGATTCCATTTCCGATTCCGATTCTGGCAGAGACAGGGCATGCCCTGTCTGTACATTCCCCAAATCCCCCGAATTTCCTGAATTCCCCAAATTCCCCGAATTTCCTGAATTCCCCAAATCCCGCGATTGAATTAATATTAGATTATCGATAATCAAAATCCCATGAATGTGATTTGGCATCACCACAAAATCGCCTAATTCTATGTTTTTTGCGTGATTTGGAATTTCGTGCCACAATAAATCGGCAATTACGCCTAAAGGTGATAATACCATTTCACCGCCATCAATTTCGCCAAAAAAATGTTCTCGATTTTGGGTGCAAATGGTGATGAAATATGCCCCATTCCAGCCATAATCCCACCATTGGGCACGGGCAGATTCAATACGGTATTTATTTTGGAATTTTGCCATTTTCCATTTTTCATTTTTCATTTTTCATTCTCCATTTTTCATTTTCCATTCTCCATTTTTCATTTTCCATTTAAAAAACCCAACCCATTCTATTCCACTGTCTTTGTATGTATCGTATTTTTTCATTCCGTTAATTGTCTGAATATTGATTTTTTTAATTCGCTATTTCTATTTTCCTTTAATTTTGTTTTGTAGCCCAAATCCGGAATTGTGTACCCTGAACAGATTTTACTCTGTATCCGACTGAAATAATGACATCGAGATTATATAATTTTACTTTTGATTCTTGCGTTTTCCCTGGAATAGCACCGTGTGGAGTGGTGATTCGGAAATCCCGAACAACCACTTCTTCACTTAGCTCACCCTCTTCAAAGATATTTTTAATATGGTCGCTTATTGTAGATTTTGCCCTGCCAAAAAGCAAACCCATTTGTTCTTGTGTAAGCCAAACGGTTTCATCTTCTAACCGCACATCAATTTTGATGTTTCCGTCTTTGTTTTGATAGATAATAATATCCTGTTTCTTACTTTCCATTTGTCTGTATTGGGATTTTTAGGATTTGTGGATTTTTGGATTTCTTTTGTAGGCATGGTTTTCCGGGTGATTTACATTATATACTCTTTTGTATTCCATGCTTTTCGCTCCAAAATTTATAAGTAAGCCAATTGGTAAGTTATACGCTTGACAATAATTCATGGCTTGTGCTAAATGCACATCTTCCAGTCTTATCAAAGCTTTTAGCTCTACCATTATTTTATCTTCAACAAAAAAATCTACTCTTCGGGTGCCAATATGTTCACCCTCATAGAAAATATCCATTTCCATTTCTCGCTTAAATGATAAGCCTTGTTTTGCCATTTCAATAGCTAAAGCACGCTGGTAAATTACTTCTTGGAATCCATTACCCAAAGTGGAATGAACTTTCATAGCACAACCGATTATTTTATGTGTAATATCTCCGTACTGCATCCTTTAATCTTTTAATCCTTCTAATCCTAATGCTGACTTTTCCTCCAAAGCTAAAATGTCGGCTTTAATATCAGCAAGAGGGCGTAAAGGTTTAAACTCATAAAAATATTTGGTGAAATTGATTTCATAACCGATTTTGGTTTTTGTTTCATCAATCCAGGCATTAGGCAAGTGCGGTTTTACTTCTCGTTCAAAATATTCTTCAATGGTTTGTTTGCGGAAGTGAGTCGCAGCATGCTGCGACTTTACAAGAAAAGGGATATTCTCATAATCTCGCAATGCAGTGTCGGCTTTGGGTTTAC
>JAAYKY010000027.1 GCA_012522185.1 Flavobacteriaceae bacterium
AAAAAAGATTTTAATTGGCAAACCATCAAAAAAATCAATCCTTTTTTGGGTGGAATTTTAACTTTGGCGATTTCAGCTCCCTGGTTTTATTTGGTTCATAAAGCCACAAACGGTGCATATACCGAAGGTTTTTTTCTTCAGCACAACATCCAAAGATTCAGCGGTGAAATGGAAGGCCACGGCGGATTGCCTTTTGTCACTTGGGCTTTTGTTTTATTGGGATTATTGCCTTTTTCCTTCTTTATCATTCAGGGATTTATTCAGGGTTGGAAGCAGAGAAAAACCAATGATTTTGTATTGTTTTCATTCATAGTTTCAACGGTTTTTGTAGGATTTTTCAGCATTTCGATGACCAAACTTCCCAATTATCCGATGCCGTCTTATGCATTCATTGCCGTACTAATTGCTGTTTATTTCGATGGGATTATCAGGAAATCAATTCCTTTGAAAGGTTTTAAAATCAGTCTTTGGGTTTTGCTAGTTATCACGATTTTGATGCCGATTGCGGGCTATATTGCATTGGCTTATGCCGAACCTCAACTTTACAGTACCAGATTTTCAAGCATTATGCTGGCGATTTTACCTTGTGGAACTTTGCTTGCACTCTTTTATTTGTATCGGGGTAAACTCAAGGAAAGCATCATTGCAATTGGACTAAGTGCTATGTTTTTGACTTTGCAATTGTTTCAGTTTGTGTATCCGGCGATTGTTTCCCAAAGTCCGGTTACACTTTCCAAAGGCATTATCAGTCAGGACTCGCCGACTATTTTGTACAAAGGTTACGACCCGGCATTTTTGTTTAACTTCCAGCGAAGTTTTCCTTTTGCAGACAACAAAGAGCAGGTTTTAAATTTTGTAAAAGAAAATCCAGATGCTACGATTATTACCAAAGAAAAGTTTTATGAGTCGGATTGGAATGAATTTCCATCGGAAGTTGTTTTAAAGCAAAAAGCCATTTTTGAAAATTATACAATTGTGATTTTTAAATTGAAATGAGCTTTATTTTCGTAATTTTGTTTGAATTAAATAATCGTTTATGGAAACAATTATTCATAAAGAAATAAAAGAAAAAATAAGTCAACTTCCTGATTTCCTGATGGAAGAATTTTCTGAATATATTGATTTTCATCTTTACAAAAAAGATAAAGATTGGTACGACTCTTTGGACTCGAACCAAAAGAAATCCATTGAGCAAGGTATGCAAGACATTAAAGACGGAAAAACTTACACGCACGATTTCGTTATGGAAGAAATGTCTCAATATATCAAGTCCAAAAAGAAATGAAAATTATTTGGTCCGCCACCGCAAAAAGAAACTTCGACTCTCATTCAATTTTTATAGTCACACTAACAGACAACCGATCTTCACACCCATTTAAAATGAATAAAAAAGTAATCGTCATCACGGGTAGCTCTTCCGGAATCGGAGAAACCCTTGCCAATCATTTCGTCGATAAAGGACATACAGTTTATGGGCTTTCCCGTTCCAGAAAAGAAAAAGGTCGATTTCAACATATCGCCACCGATGTTACAAACAAAGAGAACGTTTTGCAATCGGTGCAACAAATCATCAACGAAGCCGGACGAATTGACGTGCTGATCAACAATGCCGGAGTGGGAATGCTCGGTGCCATTGAAGACGTGACCAAAGAAGATTTCGACAAATTGATCAACGTCAATATTTATGGGGTAATTTATATGATGCAGGCCGTTTTGCCACTAATGCGCGGACAAAAATCGGGGCATATTTTAAATGTCTCTTCCATCGCAAGTAACCACGGATTACCGTTTCGTGGCTATTATTCGGCTTCCAAAAGTGCCATAGACCGGATTACCGAGTCGGTTCGTTTGGAAAATCAAAATACAGAAATTGAAATCACAACCGTAAACTTTGGCGACATCAAAACGCCAATTGCCGAAAGCCGGATTCAAAGTACGGTTTCGCCTTTTTACAAAAAAAGTTATGAAAAACTGGTGCAAATCATCGACGAAGAAGTAGATCAAGGATTAGCGCCTGAGAAATTAATCCCCATCATCGAAAGACTGATGAACAAGAAAAACCTGAAACCGCATTACAACATCGGGAAAGGAATTCAGAAATTTTCGGTAACCCTGAAAAGAGTCATCGGACAAAGAATGTTTGAACGAATGCTGGCAAGGTATTCTAAATTGGAGTAAATGAACCTCACTTGGCACTATAAAGAATTTGACGAATTAAGTCCACGGGAACTTTACGATATTTTCCATCTCCGGATGATGGTTTTTGTGGTGGAACAAAATTGCGTTTACAACGAAGTGGACGGAAAGGATGTGAAATGTTCGCATTTGTGGTGCGAAGCGGACGGGAAAATTCTCGCGTATTGCCGCATCGTTCCGCCGGGCGTTTCCTATGAAGAACCCTCTATCGGTCGCGTGGTCAGTCATCCTGAATTCCGACATTTAAAGCTCGGGCACAGCCTGATGAGAAATGCCATTCAAATTATCGAAAATCATTTCGAAACCAATTCCATCAAAATCAGTGCGCAGTCGTATTTGAAAAATTTTTATGCTCAGTATGGATTTGTGCAGACATCAGAAGAATATTTGGAAGACAATCTACCGCATATGGAAATGAGCCGAACTTAGAAATTCATCAGAAATAAAGATTTATGTAAATTTACAGAAGCAAAATCCTGCGTATGAAATTTATCTCCATTCTTTTTTTATTTATCATTCTGATTTCTTGCGAAAGTAAAAATGTGGAAACATATCCCCTAAAATCGGAAGATGGATTTTTCCATGCGGTCATAGAAATTCCGGCCGGTACCAATGCCAAATACGAGTTCAATTCGGAAACTCTTATGTATGAAATCGATCAGCGCGACGGGGAAAATCGCATCATTCAGTACCTGCCCTATTTCGGCAACTATGGATTTATCCCTTCTACGCTCTCAGCAGAGACAAAAGGCGGCGATGGTGATCCGCTTGACATTTTTGTTTTGAGTGAAGCTATACCACAAGGCAGCTTTTTACCGGTCATTCCTATCGGGACGGTTCAACTAATTGATAACGGAGAACTGGATTATAAAATCATTGCCGTACCAGCAGATCAACAACTCAACATTCTGAAGATCAAAACTTTGAACGAATTAAAATCCAAACATCCGAGCATCCTCCAAATCATAGAAGTTTGGCTGACAAATTATGATTCTGACGAATTGGAAATCGAAGGTTGGCTCGATGAATTCGAAACCGAGCAATATATTTTGGAAAATTCGCTTTGAGAATTAATTTCTTTTCAAGAAGTAAAATAACAATAGAAACCATCCTACAATCATCAACAAACCACCAATTGGCGTGATGGGACCAAGCCATTTTAGGTTGATGCCCCAATGGTCAGCAAAGGAAAGTAAATAAATACTAAATGAGAAAATAAAAGTTCCCAAAATGAGACACCAAGCCGCTCCTTTTTCCAATCCGGACTGGAAATTTAGAAACATCCCGATGGCGACCAAAAGAAGTGCATGATACATTTGATACTTCACACCGGTTTCAAAACTCATCAATTTTTCTGCTGGCAAAATCTTCTTGAAGGCATGCGCACCAAAAGCTCCCAAAATCACAGAGGTTGCTCCATATAAAGTTCCTAAAATCAATACAATTTGTTTCATCTGCTTCTATTTTTATTCCGAAATATAATGCGGTTTCAGGAAATATCACCTGATGATTATCACGCTTATTTAGATTTAATTTAATTAAATATATTTGCAAAACTACGACAAAGAAAACTTGATGGAAAACAAGCAAACAATTTTTGACTTAAAGCCGGGAGATTCAGGACGAATTTCGGGCTTTTCTTCGGAAGAAATTCCCATGAAATTTTATGAATTGGGATTGATCCCTGGGTCATTTGTAACTTTAAAGAAAAGACTTCCTTTCGGTGGTCCGGTTTGCATTCAACTATTGGACTCTGCCAATCTCATTGCTCTAAGAAGCACAGAAGCTCGTTCCATTTTAATTGACAAATTCTTATGAATCCAATGAAAATTGCCTTAGTCGGGAATCCGAACGTCGGGAAATCCACTTTATTTAATTTGCTAACTGGACTCAGACAAAAAATCGGAAATTATCCGGGAATGACTGTGGAGAAAAAGACGGGAAACTTTGTCCACAACGAAATCAAGTATGAGATTACAGATTTACCGGGAACTTATGGACTTTATGCCAATTCCAAAGATGAACAAGTTGTAACCGACATTCTGACTGATCCCAATCATCCGCAGCATCCATCGCTTGCAGTAGTTGTAGCCGAGCCGGGAAATTTAAAAAGATCTATTTTGCTCTTTCAGCAGGTTCGGGATTTGGGAATTCCAGGAGTTTTCGTGATTAATATGATAGACGAAACGGATAAACATGGAATCAAAATCGATGTCGAAAAATTAGAGAGCAAACTCAAAACCCCAATTGTTCAAACCGATGCCCGAAGCGGAAAAGGGATCAAGGAATTAAAAGAGGCTTTGGAGATGTCGATTTCTGAACAAGAAAAATCCTTTGTGACGCCTCGTGAATTCTCTCAAACTTTGGAGAAAATCAAAGAAATTTCTGGTTTAGAAAATGATTATTTGAATTGGCAATATTTGAGTCAGAAGGAATTAAAGCATCTTACGGATGCTCAACGAAATGAAATAGACAGTTTAAAATCTGAACATAAAATCGTACCTCGACGACTTCAAGTCAAAGAGATTCTGAATCGTTACGAAACCATCGATGAAATTCTCGATCAAACGGTTTCACAAAGCAAACCAGAGAAAATTTCATTTACCGAAAAATTGGATAAACTTCTTATTCATCCGGTTTTAGGTTATATCATTTTCTTTGGACTTTTACTTTTGATCTTTCAAGCTATTTTCACTTGGTCGGTTCCCTTTATGGACATGATCGAGGAAGGTTTCGCTTGGTTAGGTCAAAAAGCGGGAAGTAATTTGCCGGAAGGACCGATAAATGGATTGATCACGGATGGAATTATTGCCGGAATTGGAGGAATTGTGATTTTCATTCCTCAAATTGTGATTTTATTCTTCTTCATTTCACTGATGGAAGAATCGGGCTATATGAGCCGTGTCGTGTACCTGATGGATCGTTGGCTCAAACCTTTTGGTTTAAGCGGAAAAAGCGCAGTGCCCTTGGTCTCTGGAGCTGCTTGTGCCATTCCGGCTGTGATGTCTGCCCGAAATATTGAAAACAACAAAGAACGACTCATTACCATTCTCGTCACTCCTTTCATGACTTGCTCGGCACGATTGCCCATTTATGTGGTCATCATCGCTTTGATCATCCCCGATGAGAGCCTATTTGGATTTAGTCTTCAAGCTCTTGCTTTATTGGGAATGTATTTATTGGGAATTTTAGGTGCATTGGGAAGTGCTTGGGTGTTAAAAAAAATAATCAAATCCAATTTCAAAAGTTATTTAGTACTTGAGCTTCCGACTTATAAAATGCCGGTTTGGCGAAATGTTTTGCTAACTGTTTGGGATAAATCCTCGGGATTCATCATTGGAGCAGGAAAAATTATTTTCGCTATTAGTATTATTCTATGGGTATTGGGAACTTTTGGTATGGGTGAAAGGTTTAAAAATGCAGAAGAAATTGTTCTCACCGAAAACCCGAATTTAACAGAAGAAGAATTTGAAAATGAAGTAACGGCTTATAAGCTCGAGCATTCATTTTTGGGTTATATGGGACGTGCCATCGAGCCGGCTATTGAGCCTTTGGGTTATGATTGGAAAATGGGAATTGGATTGATTTCCTCCTTTGCGGCAAGAGAAGTCTTCGTCGGAACCATGGCGACAATTTACTCCATGGGCGATACGGACGATGAGTTGACAATTCGTGAAAGAATGTCCAAGGAAATCAATTCAAACACTGGAAAACCTGCGTATAACTTGGCTTCCGGTCTATCGCTTTTGCTTTTTTATGCCTTTGCGATGCAATGTATGGCTACAATTGCCATTGTCAAAAGAGAAACGGATTCCTGGAAATGGACTTTCATACAATTCGCCTTCATGACAGGATTTGCCTATGTGGTTGCATTGATTGCGTATCAATTGTTGAAATAACTTAAATTTGCACTATGTTTTACACCATCATTCAATATATATTCGTAGCTGTGGTATTTGTAATTGCCGTGGTTTATGTAATTAAAATGGCTAAAGACTCATTTGGCTCAAAAAAATCCTGTGCAAAAGGATGTGGATGCGAGGATACTTTTCCACCAAAAGAATCTACCAAAAACTAATGATTTAAATTTATCAAATAAAAAAGGACGATTTTCTAAATCGTCCTTTTACTTTGTATTATAAATTCGAATTAAGGATTCTCAACCGGTACATTTATCTTTCCTTCCGTCACTTCAATTTCATCTGTGGTTTCTCCATTGTTAAACTTCGCAATCGTTCCGGTAAAGGTTCCGATTACTCTTCCATTTTCACCGTCTGTAATTGAGTTAATTTTAAGACTCACTGGCAAATAAGTATCTGTGACTGCATCATAATTTGAATAAATATCGTTGGGATTATTTGTAGTCCCCATGTTCACGCTCACCACCACCTCGTTTGCTTCGGTCAAAGTTCCCACAGCAAGTCCACCCGGAACGGAGAATATTAAAGTCTGATTTTGATTGACCCTTTCCCCTCTGATCACGGCTTCAATCTGTAGTCCGGCTGCATGCGCCTCACGGCTGAAGTCAAATAAATTTCCATTAAAATGCGCCGTAAAAATACGATCTCCCGCTTCGGTTGGAGTGAATTGAATTTCATAGAAAACTCCATTGGTCAATTCACGAGTTTCACCCAAAGCCGCACTATAAACGGTTCCAGAAAAATTCCCACTCACCAAACCACTTGAATTATTCACTGAAGTTATGGTCAGATTAAAAGGAAGAATTTCATTGGTAGCACTAAGGTTTGTAAATGTAACTCCGCCTAAATTCATTGCGATTCTCGCTCCTTGATCCTGTGTGAAAACACCAACGGACAAAGCTTCTGGAATAGATATCGAAATGGTTTGATTGGCAGAACTCGCTCCGTTTATCTGGCTGTTTTGATCCGATGAATTTGCCGAGGTAGTGGAACTAAAATCCGTAAAAACCCCATCTATATCCACGGTATATATCCCCGATTCCAAAACATCCTGAAATTCATCACCAGGAGTAATCAGCTCGCTGTCTGAACAACTCCAGATGAAACCCATCAGCAAAATCGAGAGAAAAAAATATTTATTCATTTTTTTATTTTTGATAAAATTAGAGAAATAACTTCAATTAAAATCAACGCAAATTAGAAAAAAGTATTGTATCAATAACTGCCTTCTCCAATCTTTCCTGAAACAATTTGCTTGGCCGATGAGGTTCCAATCCTTTTCACGCCCAATTCAATCATTTTTTCGGCGTCTTCTTTTGTACGTACGCCACCCGAAGCTTTCACCGACAAAGAACCTGCATTTTTCATCATCAAACCGATGACATGTTCTGTAGCGCCATTGGGTTCGTCATTGGGCGTTTCAAAAAAACCGGTGGAAGATTTCACAAATACATTTTCAGATGGATATTCTGCCAATTTATTTTCGACTATTTCTCGGATTAAATTCGTTAAACCTACTATTTCATCATCCGTCAATGCAGCCGTTTCGATGATCCATTTTACGATTTTTTCATTTTTGAGACAAATGCGCGAGCATGTTTCTATTTCTTCGGAAACCTTTTCATGATTTCCGTTTTTATAAGCACGATAATCCACCACAAAATCCAATTCATCTGCACCGTCGGCAATCGCTTTTTGAGCTTCTGTGATTTTGGCGTTCAACCCGCCATCACCTTCTGGGAAATCAATCACCGTCCCCAATTTCACATCTGATTTTAACTCATCAATCAACATTCGAAGTGAACGAACATAATCCGGACGCACCATCACCGCAAAGTACTTACCCTCAACAGCTTCACGAGCCAATCGATGAACCTCCTCAAGCGTCTCAGAATCAGAAAAACCACTTTGTTTCGGGGTTTTCAAATAGGTCGAATCCAAATAATCTCCTATCCTCATTTTAATTTCATTTAGCCTGCAAAATTAATAATTTAAAATGGCATAAACAGGAAAATGGTCACTATATCCACCCAAGTATTTTGTGCCAGCATAGGTTCGGAATGGTGAACCCTTGAACCTACGATTCCAATCCTGAACCGAACGATCGTTGTAAATATGTGCTGAATCAAATTTCAATTTCGGATTACTTTCCCCTAAAAAAGATTGGGTAAACAAAATCTGATCAAACAAAATCCAACGACCTTCATGTTTTAAACTTCCAGTTTTATACATCATACCCATCATAGGATTATACAATTCTTCACCGTGAATTTCTTTATCAAAGGTCGTTTGTAGAATTTCAACTGCATCCGAATCGTTGGGATTTCCATTGAAATCCCCCATTACAACAATTTGAGCATCCGGATCAAATAAAAGAACTTCATTGACGCGATTTCGAATTTCGCCCAAAAATTGATTTCGAAATTCACGATTCACATCCACATCTCTACGCGAAGGAAGATGAACTACAAAAACATGCAAAACCTGATGTGAAAAGCTGATTTTAGAATAAAGAATATCACGCGAATAGTCCACCGAAGTAAAATCCGGTGGCTTGCGATAGATCAAACGAATGGGCTCTGATTTGATTTCTTCGATAAATTCCTTTCGATAAAGCAAAGCATTGTCAATTCCTCTTTCATCGGGTGAGTCAAAATGAATAAAATCATAACCAAAATCTACCAAATGCTCAGAATTGATCAAATCTTTCAAAACCGTATCGTTTTCAATTTCAGCCAAACCGATGAACAATGGTGGCGCTCCGGTTTCCTTCATCCCGATTTCACTGATAACACTGCTGATTTTCCAAACTTTGTTCTCGTATCGTTTTTGCGTCCATTTCCGACTTCCCTCGGGCGTATATTCGTTTTCGTATTTTTCAGGATTATCAATCGTATCAAAAAAATTCTCGGTATTGTAAAAAGCTATCGCTGCAGAATTCATAATCAGATATAAAAAATTTAAAAATAGAAAAAACCTTTTAGAAAATCAGGTTTCGTTTTCTTTCTTTACTTTTACATTCGAATTTTACTGCTGATTATGGCCATTCAGTATATTTTTGAAATCCTTGGAACCGTAGTATTTGCTATATCGGGAGCTTTAGCTGCTGACCACAATTCGGGGAAAGATTGGTTTGGAGTAACTTTTGTTGGATTTATCACCGCGATCGGTGGCGGTAGTCTGCGCGATATGTTGTTGGGAAGCTATCCGCTCGTTTGGGTCAATGATGTAAATTTCATTTACGCCATCATCACCGGAATTCTGATTATGCGGTTTTCCTATAATTCACTCGACAAATACCGAAGAGAATTATCGCTTTTTGATACCATGGGAATTGCACTTTTCACGGTTCTTGGAACAGAAAAAACCATCGAACTCGGCTTTCATCCGGTAATTGCGGCCATCATGGGCATGTTTTCTGCCGTGATGGGCGGTGTGATTCGCGATACACTCACCAACGAAACACCGGTAATTTTCCGAAAAGAAATTTATGCAACCGCCTGTCTGGCAGGAGCAATTTTGTTTTTGATTTTGTATAGTTTTGATGTACATAGAACCCTCAATTTCATCATTTCGGGGGCATTGATTATCACCATCCGATTGTTGGCGGTTTACTACAAATGGAGCATTCCAAAATTTAAATAATTATGTTAAAGTTTCCCGATAAAAATATTTGGAGCGGAAGGCTGGACGACGAAGACGGCGAATTGGGGCTTCGATGGCACCAAGTAGTTAAAACAGGTATATTTTCTGAACTAAGTGCAAATTCTGACGAAAAAATCGCATTGCTTGGATTTTGTTCTGACGAAGGAGTCCGAAGAAACAAAGGAAGAATCGGTGCCAAAGAGGCTCCCGATCAAATCCGAAAAGCATTGGCCAATCTTCCCTTTGACAAAGAAAAACAAAAAAAAATATTTGATTTTGGAGACATTTTATTGGAAAACGATGATTTGGAAGCCGCACGAAAACTTCAAATAGAATGCGTTTCCGACCTTTTAAAACACCATTATTTACCCATTGTTTTGGGTGGTGGACATGAAACGGCACTGGGGAATTATTTAGGTCTGACGCAAAAATTTGAAAAAATCGGAATTATCAATATCGATGCGCATTTTGATTTGCGAATTCCGGTGGAAAATAGCACATCAGGAACGCCCTTTTTTGAAATGGCGCATTTTTGTGCCGAAATCGGACGGGAATTTCATTATTTCACCATCGGAATTCAGGAAAATGGAAATACCCAAGCCTTGTTCAAAAGGGCAAATGAATTAAACACAGAAATCATTCGCGCCGATGAAGTTCATATCGACCTAAATCATGTTTTACGTCGCATAGAAGATTTCGCAAAAGAATTTGACGCCATTTACCTAAGCCTGGATTTGGATGTGCTGGACGGAGCTTTTGCGCCCGGCGTGAGCGCTCCTTCGGTCAATGGATTAACTCCCTTTCAGGTAAAATCCATCATTCAAAAAGTCGTTCAAACTAAAAAACTTAAATTATTTGATGTGGTCGAACTCAATCCCAACTTTGACCAGGACAATAGAACCGCTAAATTAGCCGCTCATTTTATTCAGGAAATAAATTTATGATTAACCGAAAAATATTCTTTGTTTTCACTTTCGTATTCAGCTGTTTTCAGACTTTTAGCCAAGAAAGGTTTGAGATAAATTCTACCCTTTGGGAATTTGAACTGCCCGAAAATTTCGTTCGGAATGACATTGTTGAAAGTTCTGAATTTGAAGGAGATTCGGCATTTTTTTTGGAAGTCTCCAAACCAAATTCGCCTGAAATGAATATCATGAGTGTCACGACTTATTCCAATTTCAATCTCAAATCCATGACGGCAGGCGTTTATGCAAATTCTTTGTTGAATTCCATGAAAAACAACTTCCGAAATGAAAATCTGGAAGCCGATGTTTACCTTGACAAAATAGAAATTGATGGAGTTTCATTTTTTGTGATTCATTCCGATGTATTAGATCCCCACAATGAAGAGCGCTTTATGGCGAGTGTTTACATTGCTGAAATTGATGACAGAGAATTCAATCTTATGATCTTGTACGACAACGACGAAGACGGATTTGCACTGGAAAACACTTTATTGAACTCTAAATTTATCCAGCCATGAATTTATACCCATTAAAATTCAGACCCATTGCACACTACCGAATTTGGGGTGGAAACAAACTCAATCAGGCGGTTTCGGCGGAACTTCAAATGGATAATTTAGGCGAAATATGGAGCATTTCGGGGGTTGCGGAAAACATAAGCATCGTTGAAAACGGAGCATTGGCTGGAAAAAACTTACAGGAACTCATCGAAATTTATCAAGAAAAATTAGTCGGGAAAAAAGTTTGGAAAAAATTCGGAAATGAATTTCCATTGTTGATAAAATTCATCGATGCTGCCCAACCGCTTTCGGTTCAAGTTCATCCCAATGATGAAGAAGCCAAAAAACTACATAATTCCTTTGGGAAATCGGAAATGTGGTACATCATGGAGGCCGAAAAAGATTCAGAATTAATAATCGGATTTAAAGAAGGAATTGGAAAATCGGATTACGAAAAGCATTTGAAAGCTGAAACTTTGGAAGAAATCCTTGGAAAAACTCTGGTTGAGAAAGGCGATGCGGTTTACATTCCGGCAGGAAGAGTTCATGCCATCGGAGCGGGAATTGTATTGGCAGAAATCCAGCAGACTTCCGATGTGACTTATCGGATTTATGATTATAATCGGATTGACAAAGACGGTAAAAAAAGAGAACTCCACACCGATTTGGCCTTACAAGCTATTGATTTCAATACGATTGAAGAAATCAAAACAAAATACGATTCAACTGACAACCAATTGAATGCATTAATCAAATCGCCTTATTTCACAACGGAAATTTTTACCGGAAACCAAGAAGTTTCCATCACAAAAAATGACGAAATGCGGATTTATATTTGTACCGAAGGAAGTTTTAAATTCCAAACACAAAACGGCGGAACCCAGTTGGATAAATACCAAAGTTTATTGATGCCCGCCAAAACTGATTCCTATAAAATCATTCCTGAAGAAAATTCTACGTTGATTGAAGTGAGGGTGCCGTGAAAGCATTTTCATAAATCAGAAAATTTCTTATTTCAAAAAAAAGTAAATATTCGTCAATTTTGATAATAAATAAGAGAAAATGGATATAGCAGTTGAAAAAAAAGAAATTATCAAATGGATTAATTCCATTGATAACCCTGTTATTCTGGAGCAAATTAAAAATATCCAAAAAAGTGATACCGTTCCCTTTGATTTTGAAAAAGAATGGGAAAATGGGATTACAATTGAAGAAGCAAGAAAAAAAACCTCTGAGTTTATAAAGTCTCTGCCTTGGGAAAAACAGTGATACTACAACAAAAGGTAAGGGAATGTTTAGAGAATCTCATTCAAATTTTATTTGAAAATGACTATTTCGGTTTTGAAGAATCTGCGCAAATCTATGTATCTAAAATCTATGATTTCATCGAATTTGACATTATAAATTTTCCTTATAAAATTTTTCCTGAAAAACTTAAGCATTTAGGCACGAAATATGCTTTTTACAAAGCCAATGAAAATACTACTTGGTATATTTTTTTGAAATAAATGACAACCGGATTCTGATTACTTATATCACAAATAATCACGCTCCGGAATTAAAATATCTGTTATGACAACATATAGAGACTTAAATTTAACCTTTTCACTATCAAATAATTCGTATCTTTGTAACGCAAATTAAGCCAATGAGAAACCCATTGTTCTACGCAAAAATCCTATTGTTTGGAGAATACGGTATCATCGAAGACTCCAAAGGATTGACCATTCCTTATAATTCTTACAAAGGAACTTTGACCTTCGACAAAAATTCCAAAGGCAAAATTTCCAACGAAAGCATCCGCAAATTCTCGGTTTATCTGGAAGAAAATTTTCAGGACGAATTTGATTTTACACAAATGAAATCCGACATTTCTGCCGGAATGCATTTCGACTCCACCATTCCTCAAGGATATGGCGTAGGAAGCTCCGGCGCTTTGGTAGCGGCGATTTATGAACGCTATGCGTTCAACAAAATCGATACGGAAGATGGAATCTCCAAAGAAATCATCGCGCAACTGAAAGAAACTTTCTCTAAAATGGAATCTTTCTTTCACGGTAAAAGTTCGGGTATTGATCCTTTGATTTGTTACCTCAACTTACCTTTGCTGATTAATTCCAAAACCGATATTTCCACTGTGGGAATTCCACAACAAAAAGAAGGAAAAGGCGCTATTTTCTTGGTGAACTCAGGCGCACCCGGCGAAACGGCTCCCATGGTTCAGATTTTCTTTGAGAAACTGAAACAGGAAGGTTTCCGCAAAACATTGAAAGAAGAATTCATCAACTATAACAATGCCTGCATTGATGCTTTTGTGAAAGGCGATGTAAATCCTTTGTTCAGTAACCTGAAAAAACTTTCAACATGGGCCTTTTTGCACTTCAAACCTATGATTCCACAACGTTTATTAGACGCTTGGCAATACGGAATTCAAACCAATTCTTACTACCTGAAACTATGTGGCTCGGGAGGAGGAGGCTACATCCTAGGGTTTACAAAAAATTACGAAAAAGCAAAAGAACATTTAAAAGACTTTGATACCGAAGTAATTTACAAATTCTGATTTTATGGAACAATTTACTTTTGAAGAAGATGACCTTTTTGGAGGATTTTATCTCTTCGACGAGGAAACAAAAATCGGAGAAGTCACCTTTCGCAAACACAGTCAAAATGCGATTTCCATCAACCACACCTATGTTTTAAAAGAATTCGAAGGTCGAGGTTACGGAAAAAAATTGGTGGACAAAGTCATTGAATACACCAAAGAAAATGACCTCAAACTCTCGGCCAGTTGTTGGTTTGCCGAAAAGGTCATACAATCTTACTACCCATGAAAAATCTCAGCCTGAGGAAAATTTTCATAAAAACCTTGGCGCTTTTCACAGTCATCCGAGGCTACAATATTGCCATGCTCATTTTAGCGCAATACATGGCGAGTCTTTTTATCTTCAACGAAGGAAAAAATCACCTCGAAATCCTACTCGACAAAAACCTGAACTTCATCATCATCGCATCGGCACTCAGTGCCGCCGCCGGCTACATTATCAATAATTTCTACGATTTAGAAAAAGACGCCATCAGCCGACCTTTGCAGAATTATATCGAAAGATTTGTCTCACAAAACTTTAAACTGAACGTTTACCTCGCACTCAATATTCTGGCACTCGGCATCGCCCTTTTGGTTTCTTGGCGAGTCGCCATTTTCTTTCTCGTCTATCAATTTATGGTTTGGTTCTATTCCCATAAAATAAATAAACTCGTCTGGCTCAACAATTTGTATTCGGTCATACTGATGGTTTTTCCGTTCTTTGCCCTATTTCTTTATTATGAAAACTTTTCTACCATCATCTTTTTCCACGCCGGATTCCTTTTGCTCTTACTGCTCGTAACCGATATTTTAAAAGACCTGACCACCTCCACCGCCGACACCATTTACCATTACAGCACTTTACCCGTTATTTATGGCGAAAAAAAAACCAAACTAATCCTGACCCTTCTGATGATTCTTACCGCAGCTTGGTCGGTTTTTATGTGGACTGACAGCGGGACAGGCTATATGAAATATTTTTTCCTATTCAGTGCCGGACTCAATTTATTACTCATTTTCCCGCTCTGGAAATCCCATTCCAAAACCACATACAAGATTCTACACCTGATTTTCAAACTTTTAATCGGATTTGGCATCTTCAACATGGTGTTCATTGACTTAAATCCCTTAAATTTGCAAAAAATTATCTAACCGAATTCGAGATTCGTTAATTGGGCGTGCCCCCGTTGCGATTCTAAAATTCAGACAAAAATAAACTTGACCGCAACGGGGTCGGGCTCTCGGCACTCGCTTTTTTTGGTGCCTTCGGACGAACCTTTGGCAACAAAAAAGAGCTTAAACAAAGCCTCCATCCCTCACGCGAACACAAACAAAACCGGACATCATTTAAATCACAAAACCATGTCCCTTAATAAATAGTAAAATGAAAAAAAGACAGGAAAGGCGTGATGCTTCCCCGAAAAGACCGGCGGGAAACTCAAAGCCTAATTTTAGAAATGCCGGCAAACCTTTCAAACCCCGTTTGAAAAAGGCACCCGTTGATGACGGAACCATTCGTCTCAACAAATACATCGCCAACGCAGGAATTTGTTCCCGACGCGAAGCCGATGAATTCATCCGAACAGGACTGGCACAAGTAAACGGAAAAGTCGTAACCGAAATGGGCTACAAAGTACAACCCGGAGATATTGTGAAATTTGACGGCAAAGTCATCACAGCCGAAAAGAACGTCTACATACTTCTCAACAAACCCAAAGGATTTATCACTACAACACGCGACGAAAGAGACCGAAAAACCGTAATGGACTTGATTGCCAATGCAACCACGGCAAGAGTCTTTCCGGTAGGACGACTTGACCGTGCGACCACCGGACTTTTATTGTTCACAAACGATGGTTATTTGACCAAAAAACTAACCCATCCAAGCCATTCGGTGAAAAAAATATACCACGTCAAGTTGAACAAAAAAGCTACGCATGCCGACTTGGATGAAATCAAAAAAGGCGTTCGCCTGATTCCCGAAGGAATTGCCGTAGTGGACAATGTTTCTTTCATTGAAGGCAAACCAAAAGATGAAGTGGGAATCGAAATCCACATTGGCTGGAACCGTGTAGTGAGAAGAATTTTTGAAAAATTAGGATTTGAAATTGAATCACTGGATCGCGTTGCTTTTGGCGGACTCACCAAGAAAAATCTCAAACGCGGCGACTGGCGCAAATTAGATGAAAAAGAAGTTGCATTCTTGAAAATGCTTTAATAAAAATACCTTGTCAAGGTTTTCTAACCTTGACAAGGTTACTAGAAACAAAGAAACTTATTTCAATTGATCAAAATTACGTTTGATAAAATCGGTCAATTCTTTTCCTTTCAATAAGTTTTGAGATAATTTCGCCAAATCAAGAGCCTGAACAATCAGTTCTTTCTTTTCCTCTTCCGGCTTAGAGAGGATTTCATGAGCTAAATCACTATTTGAATTTACAACTAAATTATACATTTCGGGAAAATTACCAGCCCCAAACATACCTCCACCCATTTGTTGCATTTCCTTCATTCTTCGCATGAATTCAGGCTGCGTAATGATAAAAGGCGCATCCGACATACTTAAATCCTCTAGCTGAATGGTATATTTAGCTTTGTCAATGCTGGCTTCGATTTCTTTTTTCAAAGTTTCTTTTTCCTCTTCTGACATTCGAGCAAGAATCGGCTCGTCTTTCTTAATCAGATTACTTATGTGATCGGCATCTACTCGTACAAAAGAAATTTTCTCTTTACTCATTTCGAGTTTTTGAATGAAATGCGGCGAAACCGGAGAGTCCAACAATAAAACTTCATACCCCTTTTCTTTGGCTGAAGCTACATAAGAATCTTGTTGATCTTTATCAGTAGCATAGAGAATTATGAAATTTCCATCTTTATCGGTTTGATTTTCTTTTGCTTTCGACTCGAATTCATCCCAAGTATAAAATTGTCCATCTACATTGGGATAAAGCATAAACTTATCGGATTTCTCAGCAAATTTCTCTTCCGATACCACTCCGTATTCCAATACAATTTTGATATCGTTCCATTTCTTCTCAAATTCTGGACGGTCTTCTTTGAGCAAAGAATTCATCTTATCAGCAACTTTCCGAGTGATGTATTGGGAAATCTTTTTTACGGCACCATCGGCCTGAAGATAAGACCTGGAAACGTTCAAAGGAATATCCGGAGAGTCAATCACACCGCGAAGCAACATCAGAAAATCCGGCACAATTCCTTTTACTTCATCGGTCACAAAAACTTGATTTTGGTAAAGCTGAATTTTATCCTTATCGATATTTATATTGTTTCCAAGTCGCGGAAAAAACAAAATTCCCATCAAGCTAAAAGGGTAATCCACGTTTAAATGAATCCAAAATAATGGCTCTTCAAACTGGGTCGGATACAATTCTCGATAGAAGTTTAAATAATCTTCTTTTTGGAGTTCACTCGGGTTTTTTGTCCATGCCGGATGTGTATTGTTGACAATGTTGTCAATTTCCACTTCCTCCGGTTTAGCATCTTCGGCTGCATCTTCGGCCAAAGGAAGAGTCTGTTTTCGAGTTCCAAATTTAATCGGAACTGGCATGAATTTATTGTACTTTTCCAATAATTCACGGATTCGATATTCCTCAAGAAACTCTTCTGAGTCCTCTGCAATATGAAGTATGATTTCTGTACCTCTGGTGGTTTTATCTACATTTTCAAGAGAAAACTCCGGACTTCCATCGCAAATCCATTTCACTGCCGGCTCATCTTTGAAGGATTTTGTAATGATTTCAACCTTCTTCGCCACCATGAATGCCGAATAAAAACCCAGTCCAAAATGACCGATGATACCCGCATCCTTTGCCGAGTCTTTGTATTTATTCAAAAATTCTTCTGCCCCGGAAAAAGCGACTTGGTTTATGTATTTTTCTACCTCTTCTGCAGTCATACCGATTCCCTGATCGATGATATGGAGGGTTTTATTGGTTTTATCGATTTTGATCTCGATCAGTGGATCTCCGTACTCAACTTTCGCCTCACCAATATTGATAAGATGTCGAAGCTTCAAAGTCGCATCGGTGGCATTTGACACCAATTCGCGTAAAAATATTTCGTGATCACTGTATAAGAACTTTTTAATCAAGGGGAAAATATTTTCCACCGAAACATTGATACTACCTTTTGTCATTTTTAATTTTTTTCACTCAAATAGGCAAAATAAATACCAGCCCAAGAATTGATGACAAAATGTCTTGTAATGTCTTGATAATTTAACCTCTGACGTAGATCAAATTATACTTTCTAAAAAATTATTGAACCACGAAGAAAACCAAATGTATCAATGCGCTTCCAGCCAATTTTGCCCAACCCCCATTTCCACTTCAAGTGGCACATTTAGATTCACGGCATTTTCCATCGTTTCTTTGATGATAGGTTTCAAAATATCCAATTCGGATTTGAGCACATCCAACACCAATTCGTCATGTACCTGAAGCAACATTTTGGATTGGAAATCCCTTTTCAGTATTTTCTGCAAACGGATCATCGCAATTTTGATGATATCCGCCGCAGTTCCCTGAATCGGCGCGTTGACCGCATTTCTTTCGGCATGACCGCGCACGACTGCATTTCGGGAATTAATGTCCTTCAGGTACCTCCTTCTTCCCAAAATCGTTTCGACATAGCCTTGTTCTCGTGCCGTTTGAATTTGGTTTTCCATGTATTTTTTCAAAACCGGATAGGTTTCGTAATAAGCATCAATTAAATCTTTGGATTCCGAACGGGAAAGTCCGGTTTGTTCACTCAATCCAAAGGCCGAAACTCCATAAATAATCCCAAAATTCACGGTTTTTGCCTGACTTCTTTGTTCGCGCGTAACCTCGTCCAAAGCCACTTTAAAAACTCTTGCAGCAGTGGATTTATGAATGTCCTCTCCTCGATTGAAAGACTCCAACATTATCGGGTCTTTTGAAAGTTCTGCTATGATTCTCAATTCGATTTGCGAATAATCCGCCGAAACCAAGACATGATTTTCATCGCGTGCTACAAAAGCCTTTCGGATTTCTCTTCCTTGTTCCGAACGAATCGGGATATTTTGCAAATTCGGATTTACCGAAGCCAAACGCCCCGTAGCCGCAACCGTTTGACTGAAAGTTGTATGAATTCTTCCGGTATCGGGACGAACTTCTTTCGGCAAAGCATCCACATAAGTGGATTTCAGTTTTTGCAATTGACGATAATCTAAGATATCAGAAATCACGGGATGTTTATCTTTCAGTTTTACCAAAACTTCCTCGCCGGTGGCGTATTGACCTGTTTTGGTTTTTTTGGCTTTGGAATCGATTTTCAGTTGATCAAATAGAACTTCACCCAATTGTTTAGGCGAATTTAAATTGAATTCAACTCCGCAAGAATCATAAATTTTCTTTTCAATATTGAGAATTTCAGCCGTGATTTTTTCGGATTGCACCGCCAGAACTTCGGTATCCAAACGAATTCCTTCGATTTCCATTTCGGCTAAAACTTCCATCAATGGCATTTCGAGTTCTTCGAATAATTTCCCGGCATTGACTTCGGGCAATTGAGGTGCAAAAAAATGTTTCAACTGCAAAGTCACATCGGCATCTTCCACCGCATATTCTTTTTGTTTTTCTAGTTCTACCTGATCAAATTGCAATTGATTCTTTCCTTTTTTCCCGATTAATGTTTCGATCGGAACCGGTTTGTAGCGCAAATAAGTTTCGGACAAAACATCCATATTGTGACGCATATCGGGGTTTAAAAGATAATGCGCAATCATCGTATCAAATGACTTCCCGGACGGTTGAATGCCGTATTTATGCAGAACTTTGTAATCATACTTCAGATTATGACCAATTTTCAATACCGATTCGGATTCAAAAAACGGACGGAATTCTTCGATGATCTCGCGGGCTTCATTAAAATCCGAGGAAACCGGAACATAATAGCCTTTTCCAGCTTCGAAACTGAAAGCAATTCCCACCAATTCAGCTGTCAGTGGATCAAGGCCTGTGGTTTCGGTATCAAAACAAACTTCGGGTTGTTGTAGTAATTTATCCAATAATAATTTTCGACCGATTTTACCTTCGGCCAATTGATAAACGTGGTCGTAAGTTTCCTGTTCTTTGTAAAAAGCATCATTCATTTCTTCCCCAACCTCATTTCCTTCATCAAACAAAGAAGCCTGAACGGCAAGCTGGGAAACGGTTTTGGCTTTTTCGACAACTTCGGTTTCTAAATTGAAAGTCCGATAGAAATTCTCCAACATCTGACGGAATTCGAGTTCCATGAAAATTTCCTTTACTCGTTCTACATCCGGTTCGCACATTTCCAGTTCTTCTTCGTCAAATTCAACCGGCGCATCGATGATAATCGTAGCCAATTTTTTGGACAAAATACCCAATTCGCGGTTGGCTTCGATGTTTTCTTTCAGTTTCCCTTTGAGTTCATGTGTATGATCGAGAAGATTTTCCAGTGTTCCATATTCTTTAAGGAATTTTTTGGCGGTTTTTTCTCCAACGCCTGGTAATCCCGGAATATTATCGACACTGTCGCCCATCATTCCCAGAAAATCAATCACCTGTATCGGGTCATCAACTCCAAATTTTTCTTTGACTTCGTCCACTCCCCAGATTTCGATTCCCTTTCCAAATGCAGGCGGACGATACATTTTGATATTGTCTGAAACCAATTGTGCAAAATCTTTATCGGGCGTGACCATATAGGTCGTATAACCTTCTTTTTCTGCTTTTTTCGCTAAAGTTCCGATTACATCGTCGGCCTCATAGCCTTCCGCATAAAGAACGGGAATACAAAGCGCTTTCAGGATGTCTTGAATAATAGGAACGGCAATTTTAATAGCTTCGGGCGTTTCGTCTCGGTTGGCTTTGTATTGTTCATAATCCACCGTTCGCACGGTCGCCTGTCCGACATCGAAAACCACGGCAATGTGCGTAGGTTTTTCGCGTTTCAATACATCGAACAAGGAATTGGTAAATCCCATGATGGCTGATGTATTTAGGCCTTTGGAGTTGATTCTTGGATTTTTGATGAAGGCATAATAGCCACGAAAAATGAGCGCATAAGCGTCTAATAAAAATAGTCTTTTGTCGTCTGAATTCATAGTTTGTAAAGGTAGGGAAATTTTAGTTTTGAGGTATTGCGAGTTGGAGGATTAGAGAGTTGGAGAATGAGTGTTTTTCACCACAAAGGACACTAAGTCTTTCACGAAGAAACACAAATAAGAATTTCCCCCTAATTTTGGGGATGGTGTTGTAGGTTTGAGTAATTTATTCTAATCAAACAATCAATGATGTCAACTCAAAACGCATAAATCAAAACACTCAAGACTCCGGTGCGAGTTCCACGACCAATCCTTCGATTTCTTCGGTAATCTGAATCTGGCAACCCAAACGGCTGTTTTCTTTTACATGAAAAGCTTCGGAAAGCATGGCTTCTTCGTCGTCTTCCATGGGTGGTAATTCCACATCTTCCGACAAAATATAGCATTGACAAGAAGCGCACATGGCCATCCCGCCGCAAATTCCAATGGTTCCTTCCGGCGCAAGTTCATAAGCCCTTACCAATTCCATTATGTTCATGGACATATCGGTAGGAGCGTCCACTTCGTGGGAAATTCCTTCACGGTCAATGATGGTTATTTTAACGTCAGACATATTCAAACAATTAAATTAAATCGCAGTAATGGTTCCTTTCATAGCAATCCAATGACCGGGAAATGTGCACACGAAAGTATATTCGCCAGCCTCTTTCAATGTAAATTTAATGGTCTCCGATTCGCCCGGTCCTAATAATTTGGTATGTGCAATGATATCAGTAATATAAAGATCAGAAATATAGTCGTTATCCTTCTCCCTCACGGAAGCATTCGCAAAAGCTTGAACATCTGCGTCTTTTTCCAAAATCACCACATTGTGCCCCATGGTTTCGATGGGCAAAACACCCACATTTGTAAAAGTCAGTGTAACTTCTTTGCCCGCTTCTACGGTAAATTCGGTTTTGTCGAATTTCATATCGTCGGTTCCTTTCAATTCCAGCACATTGGGCTCGGCTTGTTTTTCTTCGATTTGTGCTTCAGGTACTGTTGTGACTTCCTCTTGTTCCACTTTTTGGGTATCGGGACCACAGGAAATAACTCCAAATATAACGGCAAATGTAAGTGCGATTTTTTTCATGTCTTTTGGTTTTCTATAAAGGTAAAAACCTATTCCGACTTGACAAATGATTGATGTCAATTTTGATTTCGAAATTGGATTTATTCAGGAGCAATTTAAGGTATATCCAAATATTTATGTGTCTGAACCGAAACTTGCCATTTGGGGTTTTCTTTGACGTAATCGATGAGTTGGGGCGTCATTTTATCGCGTTTGCTCCATTCTACCTGTAAATAAAGTTTGGCATTGGGATTAACGCCTTCGGCGTATTTTTCAGCAAATCGGAAATCATCCTTATTGAAAATGATGCATTTCAATTCGGAAGCGTTTTGAAGAACATCCGGTTGAACTTCCGCCAGCTTTTTTGGCGAAAGCGTAATCCAGTCCAGTTGTCCACTCAGGGAATAAGCACCGGAAGTTTCGATGTGTATAGTTGCTCCGAATTCTTTGAGTTTAGAAGTCAGAAAATCAAGGTTCCACATCAGCGGTTCGCCACCTGTAATGACAATGGTTTTGGAATTTGAAGTAGCTTGTTTGGCCAATTCTTCCATATCGGTCAGCGGATGTTTTTCCGCATCCCAACTGTCTTTCACATCACACCAATGACAGCCCACATCGCAGCCGCCCAACCGAATGAAATAAGCCGCTTTACCGGCATGTGCGCCTTCTCCCTGTAGGGTATAGAAATGCTCCATTACCGGAAGAAGCCGACCTTCTTTCAGCAATTCTGATTCTCTTTCTGTAATGGAATTCAGGGTAATCATTTTGTATTGTTCTTATACGCCAATAAGGTGTTTTTCAGCAACATCGCACGGGTCATCGGTCCCACTCCTCCGGGAACAGGTGTGATCCAAGAAGCTTTTTGTTTTACGTTTTCAAAGTCCACGTCGCCCACAAGCTTATATCCCTTTTCGGAATCGTCGTCCACACGGGTAATTCCAACGTCGATGACAACAGCACCTTCTTTGACCATATCGGCAGTTAAAAATCCGGGAACACCCAATGCTGTAATGACAATATCCGCATGATTGGTATAATAAGATAAATTCTCAGTATTGCTATGCGTCAAGGTTACGGTACTGTTTCCGGGAAAATCCTTGCGCCCCATCAAAATGCTCATCGGCCTTCCCACGATTCGGCTTCTTCCGATGATTACTGCATGCTTTCCCCGAGTCGGGATATTGTACCGGTCAAGCATTTCCAGAATTCCGAACGGTGTGGCCGGTAGGAATGTACTCATATCAAGCGCCATTTTCCCGAAATTCGTCGGATGAAATCCGTCCACGTCTCGTTTAGGATTGATGGCTTCGATGATTTCTTCCTGATCAATCTGCGCCGGAAGCGGAAGCTGAACAATAAATCCGTCAAGGTTTTCTTGGGTATTTAATTTTTGAATGACTTCCAATAATTCGGTTTGAGAAACGGTATTGGGCAATTTCACCAAAGAAGATTCAAATCCCACTTGCTGACAATCTTTGATTTTATTGTTGACATAAGTCTGACTTGCGCCGTCATTTCCAACCAAAACCGCTGCCAAATGAGGTTTGCGTTTTCCTTCTTTTACTGCAGCTTCCACTGCTTCTTTGATTTCTTGTTTAATTTCCTTTGCTAACTTGATTCCGTCCAGAATTTGCATGCCCAAAATTTTTTGCAAAGGTAAGGATTTGGTATTAGGTAGAGCGCATCGGTGAATGGGATTTTTAATCTATGAGTTAATCAGCCCTAACAGGGTTTGAAACTCTGTTAGGGCTTGTAAATAGAACTACGAAGTTGGCAAAATTGGTTGCCGCGCTTATTTTATTTCGCTCACTAAAATAAGTACAGGTCATTGCGAGCACGAAGCAATCTTTTCGCACGCAATGACAACGGAATTTTACAAAGTTTTAATAAACTCAAATTTTATCCGAACTTCGCCAAACGAATTTCGAACTAAATGAGAAAAATTGCCATCATCGGCGGAGGTGCTGCCGGATTTTTCACTGCGGCCAATCTTGGAAAAGAACGGGGAAACCAAACGGTTTTGTTTGAGCAATCTTCAGCGCCTTTGCAGAAGGTCAGGGTTTCGGGTGGCGGAAGGTGCAATGTGACACACGCTTGTTTTGATCCGAAAGAATTGGTCGAATTTTATCCGCGCGGAAAAAAGGAATTACTGAGTGTTTTTCATAAATTTCAGCCAGGCGATACGATGGGATGGTTTGAAAGCCGAAAAGTTTCGCTGAAAATTGAGGACGACAACCGGATTTTCCCCATTTCCGATAATTCGATGAGCATCATTGAATGTCTGATGGCAGAAGCCAAAAAAAATCAGGTGGAAATTCGGCTCAATGAAAACGTTCAGAAAATCACGCCTACAGAAAACGGTTTTCTGGTTCAATCCAAATCGGGTTCTTACGAATTTGAAAAGGTCATTTTCACACCGGGAAGTAGCGTGAAATCGATGGAAATTCTAAAGAATTTAGGACATAAGATTGTCAAACCCGTTCCTTCGCTTTTTACGTTCAACATCAAAGATCAACGACTGAAAGATCTGATGGGAATAAGCTTTGAATGGGCGGAAATTTCGATTCCCGAATTGAAAATGGAGGCGGAAGGTCCGATGCTCATTACGCATTGGGGATTGAGCGGTCCGGGAATTCTGCGGCTTTCGGCCTGGGGTGCTCTGGAATTGCATAAATTGAATTATGAATTCGAAATCAAAATCAATTTCATTCAGAAAGACAAGAATGAATGCCTAGATTTTCTAAATAAATTCAAATCGGAACATCCAAAAAAATCGGTTTATAAGATCAATCCTTTTTCGTTTCCGAAGCGTTTCTGGCATCGGATTCTGGAAGTTTTAAAAGTTCCTGTGGATTTGAATTATTCAAATTTGAATAAAAATCAAATCATGCAAATTTCGATTGAACTGACCGAAGGGATTTACAAAGTCAAAGGGAAAAGTACTTTTAAGGATGAATTTGTAACGGCTGGCGGTGTGGATTTGCGTGAAATCAACTTCAAAACGATGGAAAGTAAGGTTTTGCCCAATTTCTATCTGGCCGGAGAAATTCTAAACATTGACGCGATTACAGGCGGATTTAACTTTCAGGCTTGCTGGAGTGAAGGGTTTTTGATTTCGGAAGCTTTGAAAGGTTAGAGGTTTCAGGTTTAAAGTTTCAGGTTTAAAGTTTTTCGGTACGGTCGGAGTTATTCATTTTAAATTTATAATGTGGAACTTTAAATAGCTAAAACCAATCCCGTCTTAATACTCTGCTTCAGCAGTCCGCCGGGGCGGATAATACTCAAGTCTTCATACTTTTTATAACCACAAAGGACACAAGGTTTTCACACTAAGGTCACAAAGAGATGTCTTAATACTTGATACTTCAATCTTAATACTTTTTAAATGCGCCAGGGATATGGAGGGCAGCGACCGTAGGGAGCTGGTCTCGGAGCCGAGACGGAACCCCGGAGCAGCCCGGCCGCCGTGCCCGAAAAGCACGGCGGGGCGCCCAAAAATAATTGGAAAAGGACATAATAATTTATTATGTATGCATAGTATTTCATTTTTATTTTCTACATTTGTTTACATATACTTAACATTTATAAATCTAATTAGTACATGAGAAGAGTTTATTTAATTGCGCTCTTGTTGGGATTGGGGACTTCTGCTTTTGCTGGAGGTTACCGTGTGTCTTTTCAAGGCGTCCGTCAGGCGTCAATGGGCTTAACAAGCGTAATGCACGCCCGTGATGCAAGTATTGCATTTTACAACCCTGCTGGGCTTGCCTTTGTGGAGAGCAAAGTGAGTATTGCAGCAGGTGGGTTTGGCATCATTAACAATGTGAAGTGGCAAAACACTAACACTTTGGAGTCGGCTGAGACAGATAGCCCATTGGGTACACCGATTTATTTCGCAGCGTCTTATCGACCTGTTGATGCGGTGACGGTAGGTGTGAGTTTCACTACGCCGTTTGGGAGTACGGTCAAATGGCCGGAGAATTGGGCCGGAAAGGCAAACATCACAGAGATTTCGATGAAATCTTATTTCATCCAACCAACTGTTGCGGTTAAATTTAATGAATGGTTCAGCGCAGGTGCTGGTTTTATCTATGCGATGGGTTCGGTGAATTTGCAAAGAACAATGAGCGTGGGTGGGAACGACATCGGTTTGGAAATTGAGGATACTGATGCGCATGGTTTAGGGTTTAATGTCGGTGCTTATTTCCGTCCGACGGATCGTTTAAACATCGGATTGGCTTATCGTTCGGGGATTGACATGAAAGCGAATTATGGAGATGTGGTTTGGACAGATGTACCTACGGGACTTTCTACCACCATGCCTTTTTCGACCAATCAATTCAATGCGATGCTTCCTTTGGTTTCGGAATTCTTAGCCGGATTCTCTTATCAGGCATCTTCTAAATTAATGCTTGCCGCTGAGGTTTCGGTTCATGGTTGGGGTCGATATAGAAATCTGGACATCCAGTTAACTGATACCGATACAGGTGCTATTTATGATTCAAAAGCCAGAAAAAACTTTATCGACCGCGCGGTTTGGAAACTGGGTGGGGAATATCAAGCCACCGATATGTTGGCAATCCGTTTGGGTTATTATTTCGACGAATTTGTTTCTCCGGGCGAGTATTGGTCACCCGAAACACCTGATACTTCCCGTCATTCCATCAACGGTGGTTTAGGACTAAGTTTTGGTGATTTCAATGTGGATGCTTTCGGTCAGTACACCATGGGTGTTGAACGTTTTGTGAACAATCTGGAAACAGGATTTACAGGGGACGTTAACCTTTCGGCTGTATCCTTTGGCCTTGGACTTTCTTACAACTTTAACTAAAATCAGAAAATGAAAAATTTATCAAAACTATTTATAGCGTCTTCTCTTGTTGTAATAGCAAGCTGTGAGCCTGATTTTGACAATCCGGTGGAGGACTTTGTAGTTACTTCGGGCGATGCTGATTTCAGCAAATATGTCGCTCTTGGAAACTCAC
The DNA here is from genome assembly GCA_012522185.1 of Flavobacteriaceae bacterium. Taxonomy (GTDB): domain Bacteria; phylum Bacteroidota; class Bacteroidia; order Flavobacteriales; family Weeksellaceae; genus Moheibacter. The sequence continues at coordinate 26,961 of JAAYKY010000027.1, forward strand.
TTACATCCGGTTTTACGGACAATGCATTGTTTATAAGTGCACAGGAAAACTCGTATCCGAATATGTTAGCAACCCAATTTGCAATGGCAGGTGGTGGAAGTTTCACTCAGCCATTGATGCCAGATGAAATCGGCGGATTTAGCGATTTGGGTGTAGCAGGGAGATTGACTTTGCAATTGATTAATGGTAGCCTTGCGCCGGTTCCGACACCTGCTCAATCTCCATTGACTCCTGCTTCGGGAAGCTCTTTTGGGAACATGGGTGTTCCGGGTGCTAAATCTTATCATTTGGTAGCTCCGGGATATGGCAATCCTGCTGGAATTGGCTCCACAGCCAATCCCTATTTTGTTCGCTTTGCTTCTTCGCCAAGCACTTCTGTTTTGGCAGATGCAGCAAGTCAACAACCTAGTTTTTTCACTCTTTGGATTGGGAACAATGACGTTCTGTCTTATGCTACCGGCGGTGGAGTTGGGGTGAACCAAATGGCAGCCAATAATACTGACCCTACGACCTATGGCGGAAGTGATATTTCACATCCGGCCGTGGTAGCGGGTTCGATTCAGATGATTCTTGAAAAGTTGGTCAATGAAGGCGGTGCCAAAGGTGCCATTGCCAATATTCCAAGCATTACCGATATTCCTTTTTTTACCACAGTTCCTTATGCTCCTTTGAATCCGTCCAATCCTTCTTTCGGATCTATGATTCCTGCTTTGAATGCGCAGTTCGGGCAATTAAATGCGGTTTTTGATTATTTGGGTGCCTCCAACCGAAAAGTTGTATTCCATACAGATGCTGCCAGCCCGGTTGTCATTCAAGATGAAACCTTAGCGGATTTATCGACTGCAATTCGTGATGTTTTGATGAGTCAAGGAATGGATGCAGGAACAGCTACGATTCTTGGGATGACCTACGGTCAGTCTCGTCAGGCGACGGAAGAAGATTTATTGGTATTTACTTCTCAGACTATAATTGGTCAGGTAAATATGGATCGAGTGGCTCAATTGGTCGGGATGGGAGTTCCACAAGAACAAGCTGCCCAATTATCGGTAAATGGAATTACGTATCCACTGCAAGATCAATGGGTATTGATACCAAGTGAGAAACAAGCTGTTATAGACGCAACAAATGCATACAATACCGCCATCGCACAGTTAGCTGATGATTATAATCTGGCATTGGTAAACGCAAATGGTGCAATGCAAAGTTTAAGTTCCGCATGGGGTATCACTTATTTTGGAAACAACTATAACACAACTTTTGTGAGTGGAGGAGCGTTTTCATTGGATGCGGTTCACCTAACAGCCAAAGGCTATGCGATTGTAACCAATTATTTCGTTGATGCGATTAATTCTAAATATCGATCAAATCTAAGAAAAGTTAATCCAAATAATTATCCCGGAGTTTTAATTCCTTAATTACTAAAGATTTATAGTTCAAAAAAACGTCTTCCTCATTGGAAGGCGTTTTTTTGTATCTTTAGCTAACCAACTTTCTCTGGATGAAAAACCAGCCTTTCATCGGACCTTTGGCCGGGCTGATGCTCGGCATTCTATTCGCTGAAATTTCACCTTTTACTTCTTTAGCGAATGGAGTCCTACTTCTGTTTGCCTTTTTGTTTTTTATACTTCTGATTTATTTTCGAATTAAAAAATGGGATTTTCTCTGGATTTTTTGTGCTTTCACCTTGGGTGGCTGGCTTTATTCCACAGATTTCAACACTTACAAACCAATTCCTGAGTCGGTTCTCGATCAAGAAGTGAACTTAAAATTAGAAATTGAAGAAATTTATCGTCCTTCGGCTAAATTCAGAAAATACAAAGCAAAAATCATTGAAATCGATTCTGCATTTGCAGATAATTACGTATTGCTTTATTGGCGAAAAGAAAATACTGAACTTTTCCCGCAAGATGAAGTTGAAATTAAGGCCAAAATAATTCCCACCCAAAAACCATTAAATCCATATCAATTTGATTATGCAAAATGGTTAAAGCGACAAAAGATTCATTACACAGTTTTCTCTGACACGCTTTATAAGAAAACCAAAGATGGAAATTCTGTTGCTTCCAAGACCTCGTCCTACAAACGTAATACACATCGCAAATTAATGGAAAAAGGATACACAAAATCTTCTGCAGATTTGATTGGTGCTATGCTTTTGGGCGACCGAACGGAAATGGATCCCGACACGGAGGAGAACTACAGAAAAACCGGTGTTGTTCATATTCTTTCTATTTCAGGATTGCATGTCATGATGGTTTATTCGATTTTCATGCTTGTTCTTTATCCTTTGATTTATTTAAGAAACGGTCGAATTCTTCGTATTCTTTTAAGCTTGATTCTCATTTGGAGTTTTGTGATTTTTGTAGGATTTCAACCTCCGGTTTTGCGTTCGGCAGTGATGATTTCGGTATATTATGTGACGGTGACCTTTCGGCGCAAGCCCAATATTTATCATACCTTAGCGGTTTCAGCTTTTGTTTTACTTTGGATCAATCCGAATTTCCTTTTTGATGTCGGGTTTCAGTTAAGCTTTTCGGCAGTATTTTTTATTGTCTATCTCCACCCGATTTACCAAAGAATTTTCCGCCCGAAAAAAAGGCTTATGCGAAATAGTATTGCTTTTATCGGGACAAGTATTTCGGCACAATTGGGGACTATGCCATTTACTGTTTTGTATTACAATCAAACATCGGGTTTGTTTTTGGCTGGAAATGTGGTGATGGTCATTGCCTCCTATTTTATGATGGCCGGTGGGATGCTTGCATTGGTTTTATTGGAAATCAATTTTAATCCTGGGGGTTGGGTTTGGCTTTTCAATGGGATCATCGAGGGCTGTAATTCCTACATCCGATGGCTTTCTTCTTTTGACTCATTGGTTTTTGAAAACATTTCATTTAATCCACTGGAGTCATTTCTGGCTTTGCTCTTGATTATTTTGGTGGGAATTATTTGGAAGAAACCCAATTTCAAAGGTGCTTTGACTATATTATTGGTTTTGATCAGTTTTCAGGTTCAGCGCATCATTCATCAAAATCAATTGAGCAAAAAAAAGGAATTGATTGTTTTTCATCAGACAAGGAATTCGGTGATTGGTGTTCGAAATGGTCGGAATTTGGATGTCTTCGCAATGGATTTATCGGATTCTTTGAATTTAACTAAATATTTGATTCGTCCATATGTTTTGAATGAGGGCATTCGGACTTATCAATTAAAAAGCTTGGAAAAGAAAATAGATTCTCCTTATTTCAAGTCTTCGAATTCTCTTTATTTTGAAAGGAATCATTTGGTTTGGCTTGCTGAAAATTGGGTAGATTTCTCTCTTGATTCTGACTTTTTACTTGTTCAAAACAATATTGATTTCGAACTGGAAGAAATTAACCCAGAAACTATTCTCATCCTTGACGGGAGCAACTATCCTAACCATTTAATGGATTTGGAACTACCGATTTGGCGAACCCGTGAAAAGGGTGCTTTTATTTTTCCTATAAAAGATTCTCCAGAAGTTGAGCTTTCGGCATATAGCCTAAAAGCAGCCTCTCTAGACGCCCGTCGTGACTGATGACGGCATAAGCCGGATAAGACAGTTTGCCTCGAAGGGAAAAATAAGCGAAAGAATTGACGCCTCTTCCGCCCTGTTGCGGTCGAACGTATTTATACGTTTTTCCTCTGAATTTGACTTCTTCCCTGGATTCGGCGTCGAATTTAACCGGGATATAATTATCGTTTATATGTTGTACAACTTCAGCTTCCTTGAAGGTTGATGCGTCCATTTTTTTGCACCAACCGCACCAGCTGGTGTAGAAATCGATGAAAAGGGGTTTGTCTGGATGTTTTTTCATTTCGGCTTCTGCTTGTTCTAAATTCAGCCAATGGATGTCTTGTGCTGATGCGGAAAGGTTCAGAGCTATAATTAAAAATACGCCAAAGATTTGTTTTTTCATTTTAAAACAATGATTTAGAACATCTAAATTACAAATTATTTCACCCCGTGCATTAATTTTTTCATAACCGGACTCAACAACATTGCAATACATCCCATAATGATTGGCACGATTGCAAATAATGCAAAAAACCATCCGATAGAGTGTTCTTCAGAAATTTTATCAATCATTCCTCCCATCGTTCCGGCGGATTTCTGCCCTACTGCAATTGCCAGGTACCAAACTCCGAACATAAAACCGATCATACGTGGTGGAACCAGTTTACTTACATAAGAAAGTCCAAGTGGCGACAGACATAATTCTCCCATGGTATGGAAAAGATAAGCCAAAATAAGGAAAACGATACTCACTTTTGCCGTCATAGCTCCTTGTGGAATGTCCCAGGCACCAAATGCCAAAATTCCAAATCCGATTCCCAATAAAATCAATCCGAAACCGTATTTCATTCCTGCACTTGGATTGTATTTACTTTCCCACCATTTGGAAAATAAAGGTGCCAGTGAAATGATGAAGAAAGAGTTTAGAATTGCAAACCAAGAAGCATCAATGGTATTTCCCGGCTCAGAGAATTTGTTGTACAATCTGAATAAAACAAAAAACCAGATTCCGACAAAAGCAATTCCCAAAATGATATTGGACAAACTGATTTTCTTAAAGGTCTGACCAAATAATTTAAACAAAACCCAAGTAATGATAATCAAAGGTACAGTCGTAAGCAAGGCATCTACAATTTTAAAAATCATAGCCGAAGAACCTACCAATTCACGGTCGGTATAGCTGTCAGCAAAAATTGTCATAGAACCCAAAGACTGTTCAAATGCCATAAAGAAAAATACGGTAAACAGTCCACAGAAACAAACCGCGATGATTCGGTCACGGGTAATAGTGGAATATCTTGAAATTCTTGAAATCAATAAAAACAAAAATAAAACCAGCGCGACAAGCACTACAAAATTGGTTCCGCTCAAATCCCCTACTGTAAAGGGTAATAAGTTTATATTCTCAATTTTCTCCAAAGGATCATTGAATAAATACAGCAATCCACCTACTGCGGAAAGTACAATTAATACATAATCAAATATTTTGAAAGGATTTCTTTTGTCCGTTGCATCATCGATTACGATGGCAGCTCCGGCCGGTTGAATTACTTCGTCTTTGGCGTCTTCAACAGAAACTTCGTCTGATGTAATTTTAACTTTGGAAGGCGGACCTCCGATGTCACCAAAAATCGGTTTGGCCAACCAGAATTGCAAACAACCCAGCATCATGAAAATACCAGCCAATCCGAATCCCCAAGACCATCCGAAATTCTCTCCCAAATAACCACAAAGCATCATTCCAAAGAAAGCTCCGGCGTTTACACCCATATAGAAAATGGTATAAGCACCGTCTTTCTTCTCATTTTTCCCTTTGTACATGGTAGAAATAATGGAAGTAATATTGGGTTTGAAAAATCCGGTTCCGATTACCAAAAGCGCCAAACCAAGGTAAAAGAAAGGTTTGGTTTCAATCGCCATGGAGGCATGCCCCAACGTCATAATCACACAGCCAATGACAACTGCTATGCGATAACCGGTAAATTTATCGGCAATATAACCTCCGATCAAAGGAGTCAAATATAATAAAGAACCATACGTACCGATCAATGCCAGCGCATTTTCACGCGCCCAACCCCATCCGGGATTGTCATCCAGCATGGCGGCAGTTAAGAACAGAACTAATAAAACCCTCATTCCGTAGAAAGAAAATCTTTCCCACATTTCTGTAAAAAACAATACAAATAAGGTGGACGGATGTCCTAAAACCTGGGATTCAAAAATCGCGTCTTGCTGATTCTTCATAATTTTAATTTTTCAAAAACCGAAAGTAAAAATATTTTTCCAATAAAGAAGCCCGTTTTGCAATTAAACGGGCTTTCTGTATCAAATTTTGTTGTTTTCAACACCTGATTCAATTTCTGCCAACCTTTTTTCTCTCGGTCGGATGATCAGCCTATCGTAAATTGTCAAAGTTAAAATCGAGAACAAACCGATTCCCACAATTACGTACCAAATTTTATTGGGATTATAGGTTTCCCAAAGCATATCGACCATCTGCCAGTGGTCCATACCAAGCTTTTGTTCGGCCAAAGTAAAATATTCATTTTTGGAAAACGCAAGCGGAACTTCGGAAACATCTATTCCTTTTTCATCCGAATACTCCAAAAAAGAACTACGAATTTGCTCCCATTTTAAATCCTCTTCTTTTAATCCAAATTTCTCTTCAAAATCAGCCAAAGACATATTCAAAGCTTTGGAACCTGCTGAAGAAAATTGCTCCGGCGTGACGACATCGGGCATTTCTATATTTCGTTTGCCCATTTCTTTTTGAAGCAAGGACAATTTGTCGGACCATGCTTGATAAAGATTTCCGGAAATAAAACTCGTCACAAAATAACTTGCCGCAACCGGAAGAAAATAAGTTCCCTGGTAGAGTCCTTCTTTTCCTTTGGGCGTAATCAGCGCAATGAAAGAAGAAACCGTCGGACTTGACATCATTTCTCCAATCGCAAAAATCATGGTTCCAATGATGGTAAACCAGACATTTCCTGAATAGAAAGTCAAACCAATACCAATGGTTGCAATGACTGCGCCTCGAATTACGGCGCTGATGTGTCGCATTTTTGTAACGAAATAAGAAACAAAAACTTGGCAAAGTACAATCATCAAAGCATCGATTTGTGTAAACATTTCCGGTTTAATTTGTCCGTCTAATGATAAAATCTTTCCTAAAAAAGGAATGTTTTCATTGAACCAAATGCTTATTGCAGACGAATCCACCCAATCATCAATGAAATTGGGAAGTGTATTGAACAATTGATTGAACATTGTCCAAAATCCGACCATCAACAATAATAAAATCCCAAGACGAATGTCTTTCAGTGCAATGAAAATATTAACAACTGAATCTTTGATTGCATTTCCGATGGAATCTTTTGGTTTTTCAACTTTGGGTTCTTTGTAAAAAAACAAAAGAATCAAAAGATTGATGGTAATCACTACTGCTGCTTGTATAAATATAATTTTCCAACCCATGGAATTCCTAAGCGCTGACGAAAGGAAAGGACCAATGAATCCTCCGATATTTACCATCACATAAAAAATCCCAAATCCGAGTGTACCGGTGGTTTCGTCTGTATTTCGGGCAACAATCGCCGAAGCTACGGGTTTGAAAAATGCAGCCCCAATCGCCACCAATAAAAATACGATGTAAACCTGTGTATAAGTGCTTACTTCACCCAAGAAATAATATCCCGCAATCAAAATGATATAGGAAATCGTGAGCGAAAGTTTATAACCAATCCGGTCGGCAATTACTCCAAAAAACAGTGGCAACAAATACAATATTGCCACTATATTTCCCATGATATTTCCTTTCTGAATATGGTCGAAACCAAGTCCTCCAGTGTCTGTTGAGCCTACGAGGTAAATACTGAAGAGTCCGTAAATCCCGTACCAAGCCCAACGCTCAAAGAGCTCCATCACGCTGGCTATCCAGAAATTTTTATTCAAAGACCCGATGGTCTGAACAAAAGTTCTTTTGTTTTCTGTCATTTCAATTCAAATGAATTATCGGATGCCGTGCATCATTTTCTTCAACATAGGAGTCAATAACAATAATATCAAAGCTGCTGTCCATGGAAGAGCTGCAAATAAACCGAAGAAGTGCATCATGGAATAAGTTTCACTGATATGGTCAATCAATCCTCCAATTCTCGATCCAATGATATTTGCAATCGCAGAAGAAGCAAACCATAATCCGAAAATCAATCCCACTAATTTCTTAGGTGACAATTTACTTACATAGGACAGTCCTACGGGAGATAAACAAAGTTCTCCCGTTGTATGGAAGAAGTATGCTGCAATCAACCAAATCATACTAACCGATGCCGTTGCGGCTCCTTGTGGTATATCTTTACTTCCATACGCCAAAACCACAAAACCAATTCCCAAAAGGAAAAGACCCATGGCAAATTTCACTGGACCTGATGGATTCCATACCTTTTCCCAAATCTTACTAAATACCGCTGCCAAGGTTATAATAAAGAATGAATTCAAAATCTGGAACCAGGAAGCTACTACTTCTGTTTCCAAAGCCGTAAACTCTCTGATAATTTTCCAAAGTCCTAAATACCAAATTATAACGAAACTAATCGATGTTGCAATAATAGTTGCCGGATATCTTTTAAATAATTTCTTTGCTAAACCAAATAATACTGCTGTCACAATAATCAATGGAAATAATGTCAAGGCCGCATCTACCCATTTAAACACAACAGCCGCATTGCCCTCCAAAACTCTTTGGGTATAATCCAAAGCAAAGATATTCATCGAGCCTCCCGCTTGTTCAAAAGACAACCAGAAAAATATACTAAAGAAAATCAAGACCCCAACAACAATTAAACGATCACGAATCACTTTTGGATTCTCTTCATCAACTTCTCCTTCTTTCACCTCTTTCTTTCCGCCAATCTCCTCGATTTCATCTTGTACTTCACCTTGTACGGCAAGTAATTTCGGGTCTAATCCAATTCGACCAAAATAAGTTCTTGCGAAATAGAACTGAAGCATTCCAAAGAACATAAATACACCAGCCAATCCAAATCCATAATGCCATCCTACTTTTTCACCAATGTATCCACAAAGCATCATTCCTAAAAATGCTCCGGCATTAATACCCATATAAAAAATCGTATATCCCGCGTCTTTTTTAGATGAGTTATCAGGGTACAATTGACCCACCATTGTTGAGATATTTGGCTTAAACATACCGTTTCCTAAGATCATCAAACCTAATCCAATGAAAAAGAAGTTTTTATCAAATATTTCCAATGCCATGGAAGCATGTCCTAAAGTCATCATCAAAGCACCAATCAAAATTGCTTTTCGATAACCCGTCAATTTATCGGCGATAATACCTCCCAAAATCGGAGTTAAATAAACAAAACCTGTGTACCATCCGTATAGGTTCATCGCTTCTTGTCTTGTCCATTCCCATCCACCTTCGGCTAACGTACTTACTAAGAATAAGGTTAAAAGCGCTCGCATACCATAGTAGCTGAAACGCTCCCACATTTCCGTAAAGAATAAGACAAGTAATCCGGCCGGGTGACCCATTACCATTTTATCATCTACCCCTTGTTTTTTTAAATGTGAGATTAGTTGTTGATCTCTTTCCATATATATGTCAATTAATTAAAATTTTTAAAGATTTTCTAGAATATAATTAGTCATCAATGTATAAAGTTGAATTCGGGTTTTTCCTCCATAAATCCCGTGGTTTTTATCGGGATAAATCATCATATCAAATTGTTTGTTGGCTTCAATCAAGGCCGAAGCCAGATCCATCGCATTCTGAACATGCACATTGTCATCGGCCGTTCCATGAATCAGAAGAAATTTATTTCTCTCATCATCGAATTGCCCTGCATAAGTAATCGGCGAATTCCGGTCGTATCCATTCGGATTTTCCTGCGGCGTACGCATAAACCTTTCGGTATAAACCGTGTCGTAATATCTCCAATTGGTAACCGGAGCTACCGCAATCGCCATTTTGAAAACATCGCCTGCGCGGAAAATACAATTGCTCGACATATATCCGCCATAACTCCAACCCCAAATCCCAATTCGCGAAGCGTCTACATACTCATAAGTTGCCAATAATCTAGCGGCAGCAATCTGGTCTTCTACTTCCATTTTCCCCAAATCCATATAGGTCTGCTTCTTGAAAGCCACACCTTTTCCACCGGTTCCGCGCCCATCCACACAAACCACCAAATAGCCTTTCTGCGCCAACATAAAATACCATTGATCGTTCAAGCCATGCCAAGAATTGGTCACTTGTTGAGAGCCAGGTCCGCTGTACTGATACATCAAAACTGGATATTTTTTCTTTGGATCAAAATCTTTGGGTTTAATCATCCAGGCGTTCAAATCAGTTCCATTTACTTTGAGGGTAAACAGTTCTTTGGTTCCGGCTCCGTCAGCCGAAAGTTGATTTGCCACACGTGAATTCTCGCGAAGGACGGCCAGTTCCTTTTTCTCATTTCCGCTTCGTAAATAATAGGTTGTAGGCTGCTGAATCGAGGAATAGGAATTGATGAAATATTCAAATGTTTTGCTGAATTCAGCTGAATTCGTTCCTTTTTTATCAGTCAAGGCTGTTAAATTCTTTCCGTCCAAACCAATTTTATAAACCTGCTTTTCGGTGGAAACTCTTTTTCCGTCAAATGCATTGGATTGGAAATAAATCGTTTTGTCATTTGGATTAAATCCATAAAAATCAGTCAGTTCCCAATCTCCTTTGGTAACTTGATTTTTAAGTTTTCCCGATTTTTCATAATAATAAATATGACGATTTCCATCACGGTCAGAAGCCCAAATAAAACTATTGTCATCCAAAAACTCAAGAATAAAATCGTCTGTATCAATCCATTTCGGATCTGTTTCAGAAAATAACTTATTAACTTTTAGCGAATTAACATCCACGAAATTCACATCGACTTTGTTTTGATGCCGATTGGAAGTTAAAACCGAAAGTGTATTTTTATCGTTTGTAAATTTAATTTTGGGTATGTAATAATTTTCCACCGAAGAAAGATTAACCGCATCGGTTTTCCCCGATTTCAAATCATAAATATGTAAACTCACTTTTGAATTGTCTTCTCCGGCTTTCGGATATTTGAAACGCATTTCGTGCGGATAAAGACTATGTTCATAAACCGGAATGAAGAATTCGCGCACCTGAGACTCATCAAACTTCACAAAAGCCAGTGCTGAACCATCTGCATTCCAGTCAAAATGCCTTACAAAACCGAATTCTTCTTCATAAACCCAATCACAAATCCCATTGATGATTTCGTTTTTCTTTCCGTCTGTTGTGATTTGCGTCACCTTTCCGGAAGTTAAATCCTGATAATATAAATTGTTTTCAAACACAAATCCGACTTTGGTAGCGTCGGGCGAAAAAGTAGCTTCCTGAACGGGTTTCCCTTCGAAAATTGGTTTAAATGAATGAGAATTTAAGTCGTAAACCTGCCATTTTGCGGTGAAAGAGTGTCGATAAATCGGGTTAACTTCTGAGGCAAGAAGTAAGTATTTCTCGTCAGAACTGAAATAATATTCATCAAAATTCCCTTCAACAATAGCTATTCTGGAATCGGTTTTATTGACAAAAGAATTGTACGCATATTTATAGATTCCGGTTCCTTCGTTGATAGAATAATGAACGCCATCGTTCATAGAATTGATTCCGCGCAAGCCTTGGGCATAATACTTCCCACCCCAAATGGCCTCAAGACTTATATTCTGAGCACTGATAGTCAGCGCATTGAATACGCAAATCAGTAAAATAAAATTTCTCATCCTCTGTATTTCGCTTTTGAGCAAAATCAAAGATAGAAAAATTTGGGAAAGTTTGGATTTAATTTAACACAAGATACTATTCAAACAAATTATCAGTCAGAAGTTGTATAATTTTATAATGGATTTAAATCTTTGTTTTTAATTCCTCAAATAACAACGACTCTTGTTTACCGCTTTCCATATTTTTCAATGTGAGTTTTCCTGAATTCAACTCTTCTTCGCCAATCATTACCACAAACTTTACCGATTTTTTATCGGCATACTGCATTTGTTTTTTCATTTTGGCAGCGTCCGGATAAACTTCACAGCGAATTCCTTTCGTTCTGAGTTTCATGGCAAGTTCCATGGATTTATCGGCTTCTTTTTCTCCAAAATTAATGAACAATACATCGAGGGAATTCTCGATGGATTCCGGGAATAAATTCAATTCTTCCACAACCAGATAAATTCGGTCCAAACCAAAAGAAATCCCCACTCCGGACAATCCTTTCAATCCAAAAATCCCGGTCAGATCATCGTAACGACCTCCACCTCCGATAGAACCCAGTTGAACGCCTTTGGCTTTTACTTCCAGAATCGCTCCTGTATAATAATCCAAACCGCGCGCTAAAGTCAAGTTTAGAACCAATTCTGCCGATTTCAATCCTAATTTCTGAACTTTCTCAAACACAAATCGAAGCTCTTCAATGCCTTTCATTCCGATTTCGGACGAACTTAAAATCGATTCCAAAGAAGTCAATTGGGATTGGAAATCTCCCGACATAGTGAACAATGGAGACAGAATTTGGATTGCATTTTCAGAAATTCCTTTTTCCCGCATTTCTTCTTTTACTTTTTCCTCCCCGATTTTATCGAGTTTGTCCAAAGCAACGGTGAAATCAATTAATTTATCAGAAATATTGGCTACTTCGGCCAGTCCACTCAAGATTTTTCGGTTGTTAAAATGAATTTCAACTGGAACATTTAATTCCGAAAATACCGCATCATACAGAGAAACCAATTCGACTTCTTGTAAAAGTGAATCACTTCCCACGACATCGGCATCGCACTGATAGAACTCGCGGAAACGGCCTTTCTGCGGGCGGTCGGCACGCCAAACCGGTTGCATCTGATAGCGCTTAAATGGTAAAGTAATTTCGTTCTGGTGCTGAACCACATAACGCGCAAAGGGAACCGTTAAATCATAACGAAGAGCTTTTTCTGAGATCTGTGAAATGAGTTTCTGACTGTTTTTTTCGGCTAATAATTTCTCATCAGCTTTGGCTAAATAATCCCCTGAATTCAGAATTTTAAAAATCAAGCGATCACCTTCTTCCCCGTATTTCCCGGTCAGCGTGGACAGGTTTTCGAAGGAAGGTGTTTCAATGGGCGAATAACCAAAAAGCTGAAACTGATGACGGATTTTGTCAAAAATATATTGTCTTTTGCTTACCTCCTCAGGTGAAAAATCACGGGTTCCTTTTGGGATTGATGGTTTCTGAATTGCCATTGAATCGGTTTTATTTAAAGTAAAATTACTTCGCAAAGATGATGATTTTCATTTACAAAAAAAACCGCAAAGCTCATTCTAAGGGCTTCACGGTTTTAAATATTGATTTGAAAAAATTCTATTTTATTGCAAGATTAGTTTTTTAGTTTCTTTGGTTTCGTCTGCATATTGAATCAGTAAAATATAGGCTCCACTTTTAATTTCTTCTAAATTAATTTTCGCTTCTGACTTATTTGGTTTTTCTCCTAGGACTTTCGAACCATCAACCGAAAAGACACTCAATGATTTTATAATTTTATTGGACTTGACGATGAATCCGCCGTTCGAAGGATTGGGATACACCTGAGTGATGGCAAAAATCTCATCTTTGACAGACATTTGTGGCCAAGTATTTTCAGCTTCGGGACCGCCCCAAATAAGCGTTGCTAAATAAGGATTATCGATAAAAGGGTTTCGATTTCCTTGCATAGTTTGCAGAACTTCATTTCGTACGAGTTCATACTCTGAGACCGGATCTTCCGCATTCCATTGAAGGAAAATATCAGGCATGTCTTCATGGAAATTATGCTCACCGATGCTCACTTGATTAGCTGTGCAGCGATTGCCATACCTAAGGTGCATATACATCATCATTCGGGCTACGTCGCCTTTCCATTCGTCTCCGGGATAGAAAAAGCCTTGGGAAGTGATATGAGAATCTCCTTCTCCTTCTGCAAACTTGCGATTGGAACGGCTGTTATTCCAAGTATAATCCACCGCACGAATGGAATGCGCATCAGACCCTGGACCTTCGTTGCCAAAGGACGGATTTCCCAATGACTTTGGAAAAACATGTTCACGCACCCATTTTCCACTGCATGAACTTGTATGACAACTTTCGTCTTTGCTTCGAGTTCGGTCGTTTACATGATCGTTATCCGAGTCGTTGTAGCCATAAATCAAAAAAACTTTTGAAGGATCCTCCGGCACGAGATCTGCTAATTTGAGAGCATTCCATACTTCTGGGGTATAAATCAGTTCGTAAGTATGCGTTGCAATGACAAGGGCAGAAAGATCATTTTCTAAATCTTCACCGGTTTGACCGTAATCAAGTCCAGTGTAATAAGCTGGAACCTGAGCTATAAGACTCAGGGGAAGCAGAAGTAATAAAAGTCGAATCATAAATTTAAAAACCTGCAATCTAAACTTATTAATTCGCTTAAATCTTAAATTAAAATTAAGTTATGAGGAAGTTTTCCATAGTTTAGAAAGGAGGAAGTAGGCGATGAGAGTTCCCGCTGCGTTTGCCAGCAGATCGAACCAATCAAAGGTTCTGCCTAAACCGGAAATATGTTGTAAAACTTCAATTCCAAGACCGATGAGAATTGAAATAAGTACGAGTCGGTATCGGTTTCGAATAAATTCAGAAAAGAAAAGAAGAAAGGTAAAAATGAAGAACAAAGTGGCATGCACCACTTTGTCTCCATTATCAAAAGATATTTTAGAAATCCAACCCTTTCCACCTGAGGAGATGGCCTCCATCGGCATAAGTGTTGCCAACAGTAAAAAAACTGTGTAAGCACCGAAAAGGAGTTTAGAATATAAGCTACCTTTTTTAGCCGGCAACCTCCTGATAACCTGCCGCATCTAATAAAGCATCATATTCAGAAGTATCCGACATTTCTACTTTGATGATCCAGCCTTCACCGTAGGGATCTGAATTAATCGTTTCGGGAGCTGAATTCAACTCTTCGTTGATTTCAATAATTTTACCGGAAACAGGAATAAACAAATCCGAAACAGTTTTTACGGCTTCGATGGATCCAAAAATTTCACCTTCTGAAATTTCATCTCCTTCCTGAACTGAGATATCGACATATACGATATCACCTAACTGATCTTGCGCAAAGTCGGTAATTCCGATGAAAGCTGTATTGCCATCTACTCTTACCCATTCATGGTCTTTGCTGTACTTTAATTCTTGTGGAACGTTCATGCTATAATTTTTCTATAAATTTAATTAATTTCCAAATGATATGGTTAAACTTAATCCTGCACGGATGGTTGAAATTGGATAAGCGGTTGAAATTTTGTATTCCGTCATCATTTGATCCCAGAAAAATCTTAAATTAAAGTTTTTACTGAAATCATAATCCGCTGAGAACTGAATCGATAATAATTGCTGCCCTCCAGTGACTTGGGAATCGTTGTCGAGAATTCGTCTGATTCGAGTTTCGCTGTCGCGCAAACGTAAGTCAGCCCGGAAATTCAAATCACCAGTAAAGGTTTTATTTCTTCCCTGATAACGCATTCTGAATTTCAAATCACGCATCACATAACCCATCCCGATTACGTATTCTGTTCCGTAATCTTCAGTCAATGTATAATTGCTCAGACTCATGGTCATCAATCGATCTCGATTGTATTGCGCCCTCAACTGCAAACTATTTCTAAACGTCATATCTACTCCAATCAAAGGTGAGAACGACTCAATCATATTGACTGTTCCATAAATATTTTTGGAATAGAAATTAGCGTCCATATCTCTTCCCATCGGATCCATAAAGTAATTCGGATTGGATTGAATTCCGTTTACGGTATAGGATGAAAGGTAATTATGTGATACTTCAAAAACTTCGAACCATCGCTTGATAAACGGTAGGTTGGTCAATCCCGAATAAGTAACCGACCAGTTAGGCAATGGGATTCTTCGGTTATGTCCCAGCGAAGTTTTATGAGGATTTCTTCCTTCTACAGCCGAAACAAAAGCCGGAACCAAAACGTCGTAATTCGAAAGACCAAATCCATCATAATATCCGTCTCCCAAGGGTGCCATTCCATTGGCCATCCCCAATCGTTCCGAAATCACCTGTGTATTGTCCAAGAATGTCTGATACAAAGCATCTGGACTCATAAATGCAGTCGAAATCGAAATATTACTACTGTTCAGTGTTTCCTGTCGATCCAAATAGGTATTGATGTTTGGATTATCGTAGGTTTTGATATTGAATGCATGTTCTGAACTTCGGAAAGTTGTAGATCGTCTTGCATTCAAATCGATTCTCAAATTAGGGAAAGGTTCCACGATGGAAGAAGCAGTAAAGTTCGTCCCACGCGTAATCACATAAGGCTCGAGTAATTGATCGCTTCGGGTCACCCAATCATTTCCTGATTCGATGAATTTCCGTTTGATATCGAATTCAGTCCCATAAATAAATCCTGCATTCGGGCCACCGTCTTTTCCGAAACCAAAGAAATTAGGTTCAGCTAAGATTCCCGGAATCACCGCTCCGTTGGTTTGATTGTAATTGAATTGGAAACGTCGGATGCTCGACACCACCATCCAAGCATAATCCTTTCCGCGGTATTTGGTTTTGTATTGATGCGATTTATTGATTCTACGCAAAGCGCGCATCGACATTCCATCATAAGCTCTTCCCAAAGAGTCGATTTCTCGTTTTCTTCCACGTTTGATGGAGTCGAGTTGATTGTATCCCCTGAATTCTGTATAGAATTTGGTCATATCAAAATCTCCAATCATCGAGAAATTACTTGCATTTTGTGCGATATTCCCCAATCCTTCGTTTCGATAAACCGTAGAACGCGCTTGCCAGTTGTAATTATTAGTTACACCTAATTCAATATTTGCCCAACTCATATAAGGGAACAAATGAATAGGTGTTTTCCAGTTCAACTGAATTTGATGATCATAGTTCACCGGACGACCGATTTTGAATAGATTATTCCAAATCAGAGCTTTGTCTGCATATTCAAAAGCTGCCCCATCGTTCAGAGTTCGTGTGGAAGAAGTATAATCCAGTCGCAGCGACTTCGTTAAATCAAATCCGATGTTATATTGCCAAGAGAACAAGAAATTATTACTAAAGGCAACCGGGAAAAGATAAGAAGAAGTTCCACCAAAGAATTGGTTTAAATCACGGTATTGTCTTTCGGTATAGGTTCGGTCGATATCCGTACGGAATGAGAACCTCGTCGGCAGTGGATTTACGTTGAATTCTTTCAGGAATTTTAAATATTTAGCTGACCTTGCCGTGTCCTGAACTGCTCTCCAGTCTTCCAAAGGACGAATGTATTTCGCCGGGAAACTATAGTTATAATTTAAAGTTGCTTTTACGTTTTTCGTCAAATTATACGCCGTATATACATCTCGATTGTACATATCTGCATACATAAACGACAAAGCAAAGTTAGAAACATCGTAGAACCTTGCCGGTTTATTGTTCGTTTTCACTTTACGAATATTGCTAAACGTAAAGGACTTTTGTTGTGCATACGTCCGTACGACATCTTTGAGTTCTTCTTTTCTCGGATCTTCATCAAACAAGACATCACTATCAAGAGGGTTGTATTTCGGATCTGCGAACTGTTCGCTCATCGTCAGGTTAAATGGAATTTCCAATCCCCATTTTTCAGGCAAGAATTTGTCTAATTTAATCTGTGCATTTAAAGCATAATCTTTATAGTCTTCTTGATTTCTCTGACTGGGTCCAAGATCGATGGCTCCAAATCCTGCGGAACTGATGCTTCCCGAAAGCTGAACTTGCGCAAAGTCTCCCAAGGTAAACCCAAGACTCGCCATAGCAGCATAGCCTCCTTCATTATCAATCTCACTCAGACGAAGTTCGTTGACCCAAACCAAAACTTCCTTGTCAAACTTACTCGTAGAACGCAAACCAATCATCACCGAAGTCACTGCGCCCAGCGTGGGTCGTCCTTTAACATAAATGCTTTTCTGAGGATTATTTTCGTCAGGAACAAATACAAATCGCTCCAATGGATTTGCTGAAGCGTCTAAGTCTCTTGCCTTTTTTGCCTCTACGAAATAATCTGTTTGAATGTCGATAAAGTTCTCATCCGGCCAGATAGCATTTAAAGTCGTAGCAGACCTAGGAGTGTATTTTAATGGAATTTCGTATTCGTAATAGTTATCGGTATAATCGCTACCCAGTCGGATGAATAATCGAGCTTCCTCATCCAAGGACTGATCGTTTACGTCCATCAAGTTTTCGGCATGGACAAACATTTCCATTCGCTTGTATCGTCTCAAATCCAGATTTGAACTTTTATACACTGCTTTCGTCGGACTGTCCGTAGTCAACTTGGCTTTCAAAAGCATCGAAGCCTCATTCTGACTTTGATAACCGGTAGTTCCTTGCATTTCTTCACGTCGTACACCCGGAGGCAACATATACGGAGGTTGATTGGTAGAGTTTTCTTCCAATGTCACTTGTCCGATTTCTAAATTACTCAAGAAATCATCGGCAGTTGTACCCTCTTCATGACCAGGGATACCCGGAGTTGGATAAAGTGTTTTCGGATATCTTCTCCAGTTACTTCTTACCAAATCCATCGTCGCAAACCTCAAAGTGGTCTCCTGATTAAATCCGCGCATCAAGACTCTCATGAAACGAGCGGATGTTAAAACACTATTCGCAGCTGAAAGCTGATCGTCGGTTACCAAATCTGGAATACCGTCACCGTCAATGTCCACATCGAAATTATCCACCGGAATACGGAACTGGTACCAAGTAACCGATCCGCTCTGACCATTTGGAAGTTCAATATCGGTTACTTCTTTCGTTGAAACGATGTATCCATTTGTATTGTTCATCAGATCCGCCTGGCTCATTTTTACGGTGTACTGGTTGTACATCTCCGTTTGATCTAAATTATAGTCTAAGTTAATGTCCTCGGCATCCGGCTGCATACTGTACGCATGTAGCAAATCATCGGTAGAGTTATTACCTTGTGGCCCTTGGAAATATTTATATCGACCGGTAATGGATCCTGCATAATCGGATTGTGCCCATCGGTCATCTAAATAAAATACGTAGTTATCGGAGGCCGGATCATTTTCTCCGGTAATTGGGTTGATATTTGAAGTCCCATAAAGCGCAGCTTCCTCTGCATCGTTCAGACCATTGTATCCCAAATCCTGCTCTTTTCGAGCAGCTCCCTCGGTTTCATAGGCATAAATAATCGGATAATTATCCGGTTGTTTTCCCCAGTTGGTTTCAGTTACGGCTGCATCATTTCCGGAATGAGGCATTCCGTTTTCATACATCATTTCACCGTCTTTCAAAATATCTTCGGAAACGTTTCCTAATTGAATTAAAAGCTCACCGCTTCCTCCCACGCCATCGGCATAAGGATCCATCATCCAGAATTCAAGGTATTCAATATTGGAGTCAATGAAATTCGAAACCGAAATCGGACGCATTGCTCCTCCCCAATTTTGTGTGTCCGTCGCATTAGGATTTACGTTATAAGGCCCAGTGTACTGCGGATAGAACGTCATATCAAATGTACTGATGTAAGTAGCTGTTCCGGCCATCACATCTCTTTGGTCAAATAATTCACGAAGCTCAACCCTTCTCACGCGGTGTTGTGAAAGTTCCGCATCGCTGATTCCAGAAGGTGCGTTTCCTCCAATTCCATAGAATCTCGGATCGATGCTGTACCAAGACATCAACTTCCTTCCATTTCCATAGGACAAATCATCGTGGTTGGCTCCATTCGGGAAGAAAGGGTGCGTATTTCCGTTCAAACCTGCGGGTTTTCCAGGCACACTCGCCATCTTCCAAGACCCCACGTCCATCAGACTGATTCGGGATTGAGAATCTTCGAAATCATCAATGTAAGAATGACCACCGGCTGCACGGTTTTGTCCCGGCATCAAGTAAGCTCCTTCTGCACTAAAATTAATCTGGGAAACCTGATCGGTTTTAATCCCTGGGATTTTATTGGTAAGACGCGTCAAAAATTCAGACTCGCCTGTGTATTCGGTATGCAATCCAAAAATGGTATTGCTCACGGGTTCCGACCCGAATTGAACTTTTTGAGTAATCGGTCGCTCCTGATAATTCACAAGCGTTCCTCCCACAAGGAAATTATCGGAGAATCGATGGTCCACATTCAATCCCATGAAACGCTTTTTCTGCATATTGAACATGGATTGATTTTCAAGACTGATGTTAATCGGAACGCCTGAATTCTTTAGTTGTTCATTTATTATGGTTACTTGACCCAAAGCATAATCTACGGTATAGTCAATCCCTTCGGCGAGTTCCATTCCATTGGCAGTTACTTTTACAGACCCTTCCGGAACATTAAATGCTCCCAAAGGAATTCCACCGCTCACTTCACCTTTGTAATGCCCTGAAAGGCTATAGCGTTGCGCCAACTTTTCGGCCATAAGCGTATTGGGCAATTGACGATAAAGCTCATTGAAAACATAAGGTGAATTCGGATTCCCTAAAACATCGGCAAGGTGTTCACCAAATGGCTCCACCGTTGTAAATATGATGGTTCCTTGCATAGAGTTGACCGTGACACCCGGAATGAAGTCAAACAATCCGTCTCCATAATTCCCGTTACCACTCATCTGTAAATTTCCGTTTAAATTCAAACGGTCCATATTCATCACTTGCAATAAGGTCTGATCTTGAACCGGCGTATTGGGAAGATAATTAATCACACCGGAAGAATTGGGACTATTGTCTTTGAATTCGATGTTCATCATGAAATCCTCAGGCGACATACTGAGTGCGTTGATCGAATAAATATTTTTCATCATCAAATCCCACATCGGAGAACCGGTGTTCACAGTTGTATTGGGTTTGATTAATTTGGCAATCATAAGTTGATTTTGCTCATCGGACATTTCCCCTACTTTGTAAATCACACCCGGTGTGCTGTTTCGAGTATATTGGAAAGATACCGCCAAAAGATCTTCTCCGTCCACCAATGGTTGATTCAAAGAGATGTATCCTAAAGACGGATAAAAGGTATATTCGGATGGGTTTAACTTCCTAACGTTTTCGTTTACAAGGTAGTGCTCTCCTTCTTGATAAACATCGCCCCCAAACGAGAATCCATTCATCATGGAACGTGCGGCGCTCGCCTGTCGGATTCCACTTCCCATTCCGGTTACTGTTCCATAAAGAGAACCACCTGTTCCATTATTAGGTGGGTTCGGCCCATTCTCCCCCAAATCTCGCAAAGCAAGAATACTTCGGCGTTGATCCTGATTGGCACCACCGTTATCAATTCTCCAAACTTCCATTCGGGTAATCACAATATCACTCGATATTTGGGGATAATTGGACAAGGCTTCGTCGTAATGATCTCGGAAATAATGTCCTAAAAAGAAGTGACGGTTGTAATCGTACTCCTCGGCAAACACTTTAAATTCCGTCAAAACTCCTCCGCCCTGAACAGTAATATTCTTTGTTTCCGATCTTTGTTCCGAGAAAACCATGCTCACATCGGTTCGTCCAAAACGTAAATCTGTCCGGACTCCAAAGAGTGATTGAGCACCCGTAATCAAGGATGTATTGAGAGGCATGGAGATATTTCCGACTTCAATGTTTTGAATGATGTCGTCTTCGCCTCCCTCTTTCATATTTCTCCACTGAAGCTTCATTTCGTTTTCAAATCCAAAACCTGCTTGTGTATCGTAGTTCGCTCTTAATTGAAGATTCTCTCCTACTTTCCCCAAAACACTCATCTGAATTCTTTGCTGAAGATCCACCGTCACGGTGTTTCGGTTTTGTGGAAGCAATTGAGGGTTATCAATTTTTTGAATAAACACCCCCAAATCAAGTTGAGCCGATCCTTGCGGAATCAGCTGAATTTCATTTCCTCCAAATATGCTTTCAAACGCACGGGATTTGATTCGCAAACTCGGAAGTATATTCCCTGTATCGCCCTCTTGATCACCAAAGGCATTGGATCGATACATCTGATCGTAAGCTTGGGATTTTTCGCGGTAATACGCATCAATTTCACGATTGAGAATGATGTCAAGATAGTCCTGACTCGATAAATAAATGGGTTCGCCCACGATGATATCACCGATTTTTGGCCATAAAACATATTGGTCACGGACAGGATCATAGATAATATCATACTGGATTTGATTATCTAAATACAAACCACCGCTTTGGTTGTTAAATGGATAAACTAATGTATCTGATTCTTCCGGCTCCTGTGCATTTGCAATTCCGATAATTATTAACAAAAAAATTATCGGAAACAAGCTTCTCATCCTACTCATGTGTAAATAAAGCTGTTTCAAAAACTATATTCTTTTAAGTACCTCTTTAACCAATACATCTGCCTGTGAATCAGGAAAGTCTTTAGAAACAATCTCCAATACTTTTTCAGCTGTTTTAGTTGGTATTCCGAGGACATCTAATGCTGATAACGCTTCAAATTTAGATTTATTTTTAGAATTATCGGAATTAATGTTAAAATTAAAAATGTCCCCGTCTAATTTATCTTTCAAATCAATGATAATCCGTTGTGCTGTTTTAGCCCCAATGCCCTTTACAGTCTGTAATTTCTTCACGTCGGCCGTCTCAATCGCCTCTTTAATTTCCTCAATTTCAAGAGAAGAGATCATCATCATGGCCGAAGCAGGACCAACGCCGTTCACTGAAATCAATTTCAAAAAGACTTCCCGCTCCTGTTTAGAGAAAAACCCATACAGAATATGGGCATCTGCACGTACAATCAGATGAGTGAAAATTTTAATATTTTCTTCTTTCTCGAATTTCGAATAAGAATTCAAACTGATGTTTACATGGTAACCTACTCCATTGCATTCCACAATGGCATGCGTTGGGTATAATTCAGAAAGCTTTCCGTTTAGGTGTGTTATCATTTCATTCGTTGTTGAGCATCCAATACCGCAATCGTCGCCAAATTAACAATCTCCTCAATCGTAGAGCGCATTTGAAGAATATGAACCGGTTTGTTCATACCCATTAAAATAGGCCCAATCACTTGAGAGTTGTCAATTCCTCGTACGATTTTATACGATAAATTTCCGGAGGCTAAGTTAGGAAAAATCAGCACATTGGCACGCTTCCCATTTAACTTCGAAAAAGGAAAGGTTTTGGTGATTAATTCTTCGTTCAGCGCAAAGTCCGGTTGGATCTCACCATCGACTACCATATCTGGATGCGACTTATGAAGAAGTGCAACCGCTTCGCTTACTTTTTTGGAAGTTTCGGTTCTCGCCGCAAAGTTCTCAAAAGAAAGCATCGCAACCCTTGGACGAATCCCAATTCCACGCACCACAATTTCTGTCATACGTGCAATTTTGGCCAATTCTTTTGCTGTTGGATTGTCATTGATTGTGGTATCCGCAAAAAACAAAGGACCCTTTTTGGTCATTACCAACATCAGCCCTGCCACTTTTTTCACTCCGGGCGCTGGTCCGATTGTTTCCAAAACAGGTTTGAGTGAACTCGCATAACTGCGCGTACTACCTGTAAGAAAGGCATCGGCTTCTCCTGCTTCCACCATCATGGAACCAAAATAATCGCGATTGGTCAGAAAACGCTTGGCATTGTACAAAGTCATTCCTTTTCGCTGACGTTTCGCCCACAATCTTTCCGCCAAACGATTGACATGCTCCTCCGAATCAGGCGATTTCGGATCGATAATGGGAACATCCAATTGAATGTCAAATTCCTTTTTTAACTCTTCAACTTTTTCTTTATTTCCCAATAAAATTGGCCTCGCAATCCCCTCGTCATGAACGATTTGTGCAGCTTTCAATACATTATACTCGGCCGCATTGCTAAACACAAGAGTTTTAGGATCCTGTTTCGCACGGTTTTGAAGCATACGAATCAGCTTTTGATCACTGCTCAAACGGTTGAGTAACTCTTCCTCATATACGTTCCAATTATTAATTGGCTTTTGAGCCACTCCAGAGTCCATTGCCGCTTTGGCTACCGCCATCGAAACTTTGGTAATCAAACGACCGTCAAATGGTTTAGGTATAATATAATCTCGTCCGAAACTTAAATTCCCTGTTTTATAGGCCATCTGCACAATTTCCGGCACAGGCTCTTTTGCCAATTCTGCCAAAGCCTGAACGGCTGCAAGCTTCATTTCTTCATTGATTTTTGAAGCCTGAACATCCAAGGCTCCACGGAATATAAAGGGGAAACCTAAAACATTATTAACTTGATTGGGATAATCCGAGCGTCCAGTCGCCATAATCACATCTGAACGGGTTTCCAACGCCAAATCATATTTGATTTCAGGATTGGGGTTGGCCATGGCAAAAACAATCGGATTTTCATTCATCGACCGCAACATCTCTGGTGTAAGGACATCTGCTTTGGAAAGCCCGATGAAAACATCGGAACCCTTAATGGCTTCTTCCAAAGTATTTAAATCCGTATTTCGAACGAAAGGAATTTTCTCTTCGTTCAGTTGAGTTCGTTTATGATTGATGACCCCTTTGCTGTCACACATCAGGATTTTGTCCGGATCGGCGCCCAATGCTACGTATAATTTGGTACAAGCAATCGCGGCGGCTCCGGCGCCATTGACCACAAAATAAGCCTCTTCGATTTTTTTCCCGGCAAGCTCCAAAGCATTGATAAGCGCAGCTGCTGAAATGATTGCCGTGCCATGCTGATCGTCGTGCATCACCGGAATATCCAATTCTTCTTTTAATCTTTTCTCGATTTCAAATGCCTCAGGTGCTTTGATATCTTCGAGATTGATCCCACCAAAAGTCGGAGAAATTGCTTTGACAGCCTGAATGAATTTCTCAGGGTCTTTTTCATTGATTTCAATGTCAAACACATCAATGTCTGCAAAGATTTTAAACAAAAGCCCCTTTCCTTCCATCACAGGTTTGGAAGCCAAAGGTCCGATGTCACCAAGACCTAAAACCGCAGTTCCATTTGAAATGACAGCCACGAGATTTCCCTTGGCCGTATATCGATACGCATCATTTGGATTTTTCTCAATCGCAAGACAAGGCTCTGCTACTCCTGGCGAATAAGCAAGAGCAAGGTCACGCTGTGTGTCATGAGGTTTGGTCGGAACCACTTCAATTTTTCCTTTTCTTCCCGTTTCATGGTACCTTAGCGCATCCAATCGCAGTTTGTCGTCTTTTTCCGTTTTCATCTTTCTCTCTTAACTAAACAAGAGTGCAAAGGTCGGAAATCGCCGACAAAAAATCTAACTTTCGGAAAAGGAATTCATTTAAACCTCAAAGGAAACTGGCAAAAATGCACATTCCACTTCAAAAGGGATGGAATCATCTGAGCCCTCCGTAAAGTCCTGAACTTCTCCTTTCCATTTCAGGCAAAGGTTTCCTGAAGCATCTTTGAAAAAGCTTAAATGATTGGAATCCGCCTCGAAGTCCTCGTCCATAAAACTGACATTGGTATAAAAAACCTCCTCCATATCGCCATCTTCGTCTTCCTGCTCCACATAACATAGCGGAATTTCGATGGATTTCCCCACTAGTTCGGAAGGAGATGAAAAAGGAACCGGAAAATCATCAACAGATAAAATCACTTGTGCAAAATCATTTTGCAAGGAATCAGCTTCCACATGGTCAAGTTCGTCGGTCGAATGAATTTCAATAAGTAATTGGTGTTCTTTCCCAGAGTAAACTACTTTGCAGAAACATTTTTCTATGTAGTACGTAAAGGTTTCTTCCGGATGGAAGAATTTGATTGTTTTCATTAGTTGTTAAAAATCAAACTTTCAGCGAATATAAAAAGAGTTTGGAAATTTTCAAACGGAAATGTTTTTTGATGTGTTTTTTCTGATTGCCACTTGAGGTTTTTTATGGATTTGAAACTGAAAAACTTCTCCTCTCTATCACCTCACTCCCACACCCTTCGTTAATAGCGCGACAACGAGGCGACCCTAGTTCAATTGCTTTAAAAACTTGTTTGCACCCGTGTAGGTAACGTAACCTAATTTAATCAATTCCAAGTCTAAGGAGTTTGCGCTTTGGCAAGGAATATCGTTTACATTATCATTGACTTCATCACATTCGTAAATAAGAGATCCATATATTTGGCTATTAGTTTGCTTGTCTATAAAGACATAAACCGTTTTCTTGTAAATTTTTTCTTTCACATATTTTAATGCTTCATTTTTTTTTGTTTCGTTAGCACTGAGTTTGGTGTCGCTTAGAATTACACTATACTCTTTACCACTGTCATCCGTAACAATATAATGATTTGCCTCTATAATTTCAATTACCACGGCTTTTAAAATACCATCCTTTGATTGACCATTAATAAGTAGTAATAACGCAAACATTTTTATCATATAAAACATAAATCAGTTTTTTTTAAACCCATTCACTTGATCTGAGCCATTTATTTTTCTTTATACTCACCCGCTACCGCAGGATAGCATCTTGTGGGTAAAACTAATTGAATTTTCAATAAAATTTCCTATAACAATTAGATTATCCACCATAATCAACTTCGTTATTATAAAAATATTTCCAAGGTTTAAATTTAAGAAATTTTAGATACCACAGGATATGCTGATGTTAATTCTGCAGCGGTGGTGGATCAAACATGAAGTAGCCCCAAACAAAAACAGCCTCCTTTTTAGGAAGCTGTTTATTAAATTATCAACTTAGAGAATTACTCTGCAGTCGGCTGAATAGAAACGTAAGATCTGTTATTAGCTTTCTTACGAAAAACAACCGTCCCGTCA
The DNA here is from genome assembly GCA_012522185.1 of Flavobacteriaceae bacterium. Classification (GTDB taxonomy): domain Bacteria; phylum Bacteroidota; class Bacteroidia; order Flavobacteriales; family Weeksellaceae; genus Moheibacter. The sequence continues at coordinate 53,297 of JAAYKY010000027.1, forward strand.
ACAAGTGCAAACAAAGTGTGGTCTTTACCAATCCCCACTCCGTCACCCGGATGATGCTGTGTACCTCTTTGGCGAACTATGATATTTCCTGCAATTGCAGATTGCCCACCGAAGATCTTCACTCCCAATCTTTTGGAATGCGATTCACGACCGTTCTTGGAACTACCAACTCCTTTCTTATGTGCCATTTTAGTTTATTTTTCAGTTTATTAATTAAGCAGTTTTCCCACCGTTAAGTTCGTCCTGCCAAGCTTTCAATTCATCAAATTTACCATCGGCAGCAAGCTCAGCTTGTTTTGCCCATGTTTCAGGATCCAAATGCGCAAGGTTTTCTCCCGCTTCCAAAACCGCTTTGATTTCTTCAACCGATTTTTTGGCCAATTTTGCGAAAGTATCAATTCCTGCTGCTACCAAAGCTTCTGCCGCTTTCGGACCGATACCTTCAATCAATTTCAGGTCGTCTCCTTTTTTAGCCGCTTTTTTAGCAGGCGCTTTTTCTTCTTTTACTTCTTTGGTTTCTTTTTTGGTAGCTTTTGCTTTGCCACCACCAATCGAAACAATCTCAATCTTTGTGAACTGCTGACGGTGACCGTTTTTCTTTTTATAACCTTTTCTTCTTTTCTTTTTGAAAACGATTACTTTGTCACCTTTTACGTGTTCAACGATTTTCGCTACAACGGAAACTCCGTCTATAACCGGGGCGCCAACCTGTACAGAACCATTGTCAGTAAGCAATACACGGTCGAAAGAAACTTCCGAACCTGCATCCCCTTGCAAACGGTTTACGTACAATTGCTGGTCTTGCTCAACTTTGTATTGAAGCCCTGCTATTTCTACAATTGCATACATTAGTTATACTTTTTAATTAAATTTTCGGACGGCAAAGATAGAAATTTATCTTTTATCCGCAATACTTTATTCTAATTATTTTATATTCTTTAGTCTCCTCTATTTTAAAGCTTTAGAATCGAGATTTAAAATCAGAAAACCTTGACAAAACCAATCAAGATCACACTCATCCGAGATGTCCTCTGAAATTCCCTAAATAATTTCATTTAAAAAAACATACGAAAACGTTTGAAATGCTATAAAATCTTCAAAATTTCCCTCATTACGTTAATGAATTATTATAAATTCAAACTATTTAAAACGATTATAAATTAGAGATTTTAAATGAAAAACTTGAAATAAAACCCTGTTTGGCTTTTCTTACCATGAATAGTTCGTAAATTTACACGCTGATTTTTTAATGAGAAAAATGGATACATCTTTTGATTATATTCCGATTTTGGTTCTTTTTATTTTGGCCGCCGGCTTTGTAGTCGGAACGATTATCGCCACGCATCTTTTAGGACCAAAAAGAGGTACAGATGAGAAACTGGACAACTTCGAAAGTGGAATTGACCAAGTAGGAAACGCTCGAAAGCCCTTTGCCATTAAGTATTACCTCGTGGCAATTTTATTTGTTCTTTTTGACGTGGAAGTAATTTTCTTTTATCCCTATGCGGTTAATTTCAAAGAATTGGGTTGGGAAGGTTTCGCAGCTGTTTCTACCTTCATCGGTTTATTTTTCATTATGTATCTTTATGTGAGAAAAAAAGGAGCTTTGGATTGGGAAAAATAATCCTGAGTTCTGAATGAAGTTAATTTTAAAAAGAAAGTTATGATTCACAATAAAAGACCGGTAACACACAACACAAATGTGAAAGTAGTGGACATGCCGGAAGGATATCAGGGAGAGGGATTTATGGCGATGCAACTTTCCAAAGTGGTAGGTTTGGCTCGTAAGAATTCTATTTGGCCTTTGCCATTTGCCACGAGTTGTTGTGGTATCGAATTCATGGCAACCATGGGTTCTACCTATGATTTGTCGAGATTTGGTAGCGAACGTCTGGCCTTTACTCCCCGACAATGTGATTTATTGATGGTCATGGGAACCATCTCCAAGAAAATGGCTCCAGTTCTACGTCAGGTTTACATACAAATGGCCGAACCGCGCTGGGTAGTAGCGGTAGGCGCCTGTGCGAGCAGTGGAGGGATTTTCGATACCTATTCGGTGCTTCAAGGAATTGACCAAGTCATCCCGGTGGATGTCTATGTAGCGGGTTGCCCACCAAGACCAGAAGCCATCTTGGAAGGAGTACTAAGAGTACAGGAATTGGTTGAAAACGAAAGCATCAGAAGAAGGGACAGCGAAGAATATCAGGAATTATTGAGAAGCTACGGAATCTCATAAGCGAAAAACGAAATATGTTGGATAATAAATTTGTTTTTGAAAAACTCAGAGAAAAATTCGGGGATGCCATCATCGGATTTGAAGAAAACTTTGGACTCCTTGCGGTTCATGCCGATAAAGAGTTCAACCTGAAAATACTTCAATTTCTGTACGAAGAGGAAAGCCTCGGCTTTCGATTCATGACAGACCTTACCGCTATTCATTATCCCAATAACAAAGGAGAAGAATTGGTAGTTACTTATTTGCTTTACAATATGGAGAAAAACTTCCATGTTCGACTCAAATTTGCTCTTGACATCAATCAGCCTGACATCTATACCGCCTCTCAACTTCACCCAACTGCTAACTGGCAAGAACGCGAATGTTACGACTTCTATGGAGTAAATTTCGTGGGACACCCCAATCTGATTCGGGTTCTAAACGTGGACGAAATGGATTATTTCCCTTTGAGAAAAGAGTTTCCGCTGGAAGACCAAACTCGCACCGATAAGGACGACGAAATGTTTGGAAGAGGTGGGAATTTTAATTACGGAAATTTTTCCGTTTAAATGAATGAGATATGGCAGAATTAAAACAAAATATAGAAATACCAAAGGAAGGTAAAACCACCCAAACGATTAACTTGGGACCTACACACCCAGCTACACACGGTGTGTTCCAAAACATCTTGGAAATTGACGGTGAAAGAATCCTAAAAGCTACGCCTACCGTAGGCTATATTCATCGTGCCTTTGAAAAAATAGCCGAGAGAAGGCCTTTGTATCAAATCACTCCCTTGACCGATCGACTCAATTATTGCTCAGCTCCTATCAACAATCTTGGCTGGCATATGACCGTCGAAAAATTCGTAGGAATTGATATTCCCAAACGGGCGCAATACCTGAGAGTCATCATCATGGAACTTGCCCGAATTTCAGATCACATCATCTGTAATTCCATCATGGGAGTGGACACAGGTGCCTTTACAGGTTTCCTTTATATGATGCGCTATCGCGAATTAATCTATGAAATCTATGAAGAAATATGTGGAAGCCGACTCACTACAAACATTGGTAGAATTGGAGGCTTTGAAAGAGATTTCAGCGAAGTAGCTTGGACTAAAATCCATCGTTTCGTGGATGAATACCCCGACGTCCTAAAAGAATTCGAAAACCTATTCAAAAGAAATCGAATCTTCATGGAAAGAACCCAAGGTGTTGGTGGAATCTCTAAAGAAAGAGCTTTGGCCTATGGATTTACAGGCCCTAACCTAAGAGCCGCAGGAGTCGATTATGATTTAAGAATCCAAAAACCTTATTGTAGTTATGAGGAATTTGACTTCCAAATTCCGGTTGGGACTACCGGAGATTGCTACGATCGCTTCTTGGTGAGAAATGAGGAAATGTGGCAAAGCCTAAGCCTCATCAAACAAGCAATTCAGAAAATAAACGATTTGAAAGGAGAAGAAGCTACAAAATACCATGCCGAGGCTCCGGACTTTTACCTTCCACTGAAAAAAGACGTTTACACCAAAATGGAAGCCCTAATCTATCATTTCAAAATCATCATGGGCGAAGTAGATATTCCGGCGGGAGAAATATACAATGCAGTAGAAGGCGCAAATGGTGAATTAGGTTATTATTTTATCAGCGATGGAGGACGATCTCCTTACCGACTGCATTTCAGAAGACCTTGTTTCATTTACTATCAGGCATACCCTGAATTAATTGAAGGTTCGATGTTAAGTGACGCCATTGTCACGATGAGTAGTTTGAATTTGATCGCAGGCGAATTGGACGCTTAGATGAATGGTAAATTTGAATTAAGAATTTTAAATGAGTGAAAAGTTTATAATTAACTAAATAACAAGGTTAAACATTAAACTTTAGATTTTAAACATAAATGAAAATGACAACAGTTCAATTTTCGGAAGAAACATATAAAAAGATACAGGAAATTGTACAGCGTTATCCCGAGGGGAAGCAAAAAAGCGCTTTGATTCCTGTTTTGCATATCGTTCAAGCAGAGCATCAAGGTTGGCTCGATGTTCCGGTAATGGATCACGTGGCTGAAACCTTAGGTATTCTTCCCGTGGAAGTTTACGAAGTCGCAAGTTTTTATTCGATGTTTAATTTGACTCCCGTAGGCAAACACGTCCTATACGTATGTCAAACAGGACCGTGTATGTTACTCGGGTCAGATAAAATCATGAACCATATCAAAGAAAAACTCAATATCGAAGAAGGAGAAACCACTTCGGACGGATTATTTACACTAAAACCCGCCGAGTGCTTAGGAGCTTGTGGCTATGGCCCCATGCTTCAATTGGGGGAAACCTATCGTGAAAACCTGACGATTGAAAAAGTAGACGAATTGTTGGAAGAATTGAAAAAGCTGGGGTGATGATAAGATTATTTTCCATATTTTCTCTTTCCGTCTCACTTCTTTGTAGCTGTCAAAAAAGTTTGAATAATGCTGTGGAGACAAATTTTATAAATGCCGATTTCAAAATTTTATATACAACAAATACGGCTTCAGAATTTACAAAATCATTCGAAGACCCTTTTGATAATTCCATCATATACGTAGATACCGTAAATGTAATTTGTGATCAAAAAAATTTAAAAAAAATCTGGACAGATTTTAATAATGAGGGAATGCCTATGATAGGAATTGAGTTGGATGAGAAAGGCACACAAAAATTCAGTGAAGCATCTGAAATGAGCATGGGGAAGAAATTAGCGGTTGTCAATAATGATAGAATCATTATTGCACCTAAAATAACCGAGAAAGTTTCAAAAGGCATTATACAAATTTCCGGTCATTATACTTGGGAAGAAATAAAGAAATTAAAAAAAGAAATTATAAATAATAATCAAGCAACTAAATAATGGGAGAAACAAGATTATTATTAAAACATGCAGATGTACCGGGTATTCGTCATTACGATGTCTATCGGGCACATGATGGATACAAATCAGCGGAAAAAGCTCTGGCTATGACCCAAGAGGAAATTCTGGAAGAGGTAAAAACCTCAGGACTTCGGGGACGTGGAGGTGCAGGCTTCCCAACGGGCATGAAATGGAGTTTCCTAGCCAAACCCGAAGGTGTTCCGCGTCATTTGGTGGTAAATGCCGACGAATCAGAACCCGGGACTTTCAAAGACCGATACCTGATGGAATTCATTCCGCATTTACTCATCGAGGGAATGCTGATTTCTTCTTTCTGCTTAGGAAGCAATACCTCCTATATTTACATCCGCGGAGAATTCGCATGGATTGCAGACATATTGGAAGAAGCCATTGCCGAAGCCAAAGCCAATGGATGGCTTGGAAAAGACATCAAAGGAACTGGATTTGACTTAGAGATTTATGTACAACGCGGTGCCGGAGCCTATATCTGTGGTGAAGAAACGGCTTTGCTGGAATCCCTTGAAGGAAAAAGAGGAAACCCAAGAATCAAACCTCCCTTCCCAGCCGTAAAAGGACTTTGGGGACGACCAACGGTCGTAAATAATGTGGAATCCATAGCTGCGGTTGTTCCGATTATCGATATGACCGGAACCGAATATGCAAAAATCGGAGTCGGTCGATCAACTGGAACTAAATTGATTTCCGCTTGCGGAAACATCAATAAACCCGGTGTTTATGAAATCGATATGACACAAACCGTAGAGGAATTTATCTACTCCGACGAATTCTGTGGTGGAATTGCCAATGGGAAACGTTTGAAAGCATGTATTCCGGGTGGAAGTTCCGTTCCGATTTTACCCGCCAATTTATTATTGACAACCGCCGAAGGCAAACCAAGATATATGAATTATGAATCCCTTGCCGAAGGTGGATTTGCTACCGGAACCATGATGGGATCAGGAGGATTTATTGTTTTGGACGAAGACCAAGACATCGTTTACCACACCTATACATTGGCAAGGTTTTACCGACACGAAAGCTGCGGACAATGTTCGCCTTGTCGTGAAGGAACCGGTTGGATGGAGAAAATTCTAAAAACAATTGATGAAGGAAAAGGAAAAATGTCCGACATCGATTTGCTTTGGGATATTCAGCGAAAGATTGAAGGAAACACGATTTGTCCATTGGGCGATGCAGCCGCTTGGCCGGTTGCAGCAGCTATCCGACATTTCAGAGAGGAATTTGAATGGCACGTTCTCAACCCAGAAGAGTGCTTGACAAGAAATTATGGATTGGGTAATTTTGCCGATCCCATTGAAATTAAAGAACAGGCCTAATTATGTCAGAAATACAAGAAACGCCGTTATTTACCGTAACCATCGACGGACACACAATACAGGTGCCTGCAGGAACCACAATTCTTCAGGCCGCACGCCTACTCGGAAAAGAAGTGGCACCACCTGCTATGTGTTATTACAGTAAACTCGATAATACCGGAGGAAACTGCCGAACCTGTATGGTGGAAGTAACCAAAGGAAGCGAAGCAGACCCACGGCCAATGCCCAAATTAATGGCTTCATGCCGAACTACAGTAATGGACGGAATGGTCGTAGGAAACAAAACTTCCGAACGTGCCATGGAAGCTCGCGAAGGTGTGGTCGAATTTTTACTGATCAATCACCCACTTGACTGTCCCGTTTGTGATCAAGCCGGGGAATGTAAACTTCAAGACCTTAGCTACGAGCATGGAAAAGAAGAAACAAGATATGAATTTGAGCGAAGAACTTTTGAACCAGAAGACATAGGCGATAAAATTCAATTGCATATGAATCGCTGTATTCTATGCTATCGTTGTGTAAAATTGGCCGATCAAATTACCGGTAAACGTGAACACGGTGTCATGTTTAGAGGAGATCATGCCGAAATCTCAACCTATCTGGGGAAATCTTTGGACAATGAATTCATTGGAAACGTGATCGACGTTTGCCCCGTGGGTGCTTTGACCGATAAAACTTTCCGATTTAAAAATCGAGTATGGTTTTTAAAACCCGTGGATGCACACAGAGATTGTCCTACCTGTTCAGGTAAAGCCCAAGTTTGGTACCGTGGTGACGAAGTTTTCCGTGTGACTTCTCGCAAAAATGAATGGAACGAAGTCGAAGACTGGATTTGCAATACATGTCGATACGATAAAAAAGAAACCTCTGACTGGACGATTGAACAACCATCGTTGATCGCAAAGGACTCCGTCATCCGACAAGGACACTATGCGGCAAACATAGGAACCGTCAAACCCAATGAAACTTTCAAAAGAGTCATGAAAGGACGTGATCCTAAGCTTTTGCTCAACATCCATGATGTCAGCGAGGTAAATGAAGACAAAATTGATTTAAGTAAGATAAACAGACCTCCAACTAGTTTGGATTATAAAGAATAATTTGAATCATAATCCGCTTATGTGGAAGAAATTTTAAATAGAATAAAACATATGAACCCGGATCTTTGGAGTTTAATTGGTGAAAAAGCAGCTTTGAGTGGAGCCATGATTGGCTTTGCCTTGGTAGTAGCTATGTATTCTACTTGGGCAGAACGAAAAGTTGCGGCTTATATTCAAGACAGACGCGGCCCTAACCGAGCAGGTTGGGGAGGTTTATTACAACCACTTGCCGACGGTGGGAAACTTTTCTTTAAAGAAGAAATTACGCCCCGTCACGCTGAAAAATTCCTGTTTATTCTCGGACCTACTTTGGCTATGATCCTTGCCTGTATGACGGGAGCGGTCATTCCATGGACCACGCCTTTTCAATGGGGAGACTCCGTCATTGTACCTCAAATTGCAGATATAAACGTAGGATTCCTCTATATCTTGGGAGTTCTAAGTTTAGGGGTTTATGGAATTATGTTGGGTTCATGGGCTTCCAATAATAAATGGTCGCTGATGGGAGGGCTGCGCGCAGCTTCTCAGATTATTTCCTACGAATTACCCATGGGACTGGCCTTGATTGCTATTTTGATGATTAGCGGAACGCTTCGATTGGGTGGAATTGTGGAAGGACAAATGGACGGCTATTGGAACATCATCCTACAACCCATCGGATTTATTATATTTCTGGTTTGTGCCTTTGCAGAAACCAACCGAACGCCATTTGACTTACCGGAAGCTGAAAACGAATTAATCGGTGGATACCATTCGGAATATTCTTCCATGAAACTTGGTTTTTTCCTTTTTGCGGAATACATCAATATCTTTATCAGCTCCGTTTTGATTGCAACTCTCTATTTCGGAGGATATGACATCCCGTTCGTGAACGATGAAAAATTAACTGAGAGCTTGGGAATGAACACCATGGCAATTTTGCATTTCCTAAGTTTATTTGTAAAAGCTTGTTTCTTCATATTTGTATTTATGTGGGTAAGATGGACCATCCCAAGGTTCCGATACGACCAATTGATGAATTTGGGTTGGAAAACACTTCTGCCACTTGCATTGGTCAATATGTTGATTACAGGATTAATAATTTTATTATTAAATAATTAAAAAAATAAAGAAGATGGAACTTCTTACAAACAGAGCTAAACAAGTTGACAGGCGCCCGATGAATTTCTGGGAGCGAATTTATCTTGTAGCGATTTTTAAGGGTATGATGATTACCCTGAAGCATTTTTTCAGTAAAAAGGTAACGATTAATTACCCGGAAAAACAGCGTCCTTTCAGCCCGGTATTTCGTGGAGTTCATGTATTGAACCGCGATGAAGAAGGTCGGGAAAACTGTACCGCTTGTGGACTTTGTGCCCTTGCCTGCCCGGCAGAGGCTATTACAATGGAAGCCGCCGAACGTTTACCAGGAGAAGAACATCTTTACCGTGAAGAAAAATATGCTGCCAAATATGAAATCAATATGCTTCGCTGTATTTTCTGTGGTTTTTGTGAAGAAGCCTGTCCAAAAGATGCAGTTTATCTTTCACAAACCGTTACACCAGCGAGCTACCAAAGAAAAGATTTTATCTACGGCAAAGAAGATTTATTGATTCCACATCCTAAAAAATCAAATTAAAGTATGGGAACAGCTGAGATTTTATTTTTAATTCTAGCCGGATTAACGCTCTTGAGCGGCGTCCTAACGGTTACATCACGAAGACCGGTACATTCGATTTTATTTCTGATCATTACATTTTTCAGTATAAGTGCACATTATGTTTTACTCAATGCGCAGTTTCTTGCCGTCGTCAACATCATCGTTTACGGAGGAGCCATCATGGTTTTATTTCTCTTTGTCGTCATGTTGATGAATTTGAACAAGGAGGATAAAAACTTTAGCCGTCCCTTTATTATCTTATCGGGAACGATTGTTTCAGCCTTGTTTTTTGTGTTGACCGTAGGGATTTTCTGGCAATCTGACGTGAAAGAAAACAATCAGGCTTTGTTGGCCGAAGGTGAAATTGGATTAACAGAAAGTTTAGGCTCTGTTTTGTATTCCGATTATGTAATTCCTTTTGAGCTAGCGAGTATTCTCTTCATGGGAGCGATGATTGGCGCTGTACTTCTTTCGAAAAAAACGGAAGATTTGCATGTGAAAGATTAATGAATTTGAAACAATTAAAGAATTAAAATGCGTCAGATGAATTTTCATTTGACAAAATGAATAAAAAATATGATACCGATTAGTTACTATTTATTTCTGTCTTTGGGTCTATTTTCAATCGGAATGATTGGAGTAATGATTCGCAGAAATATCATCATCATGCTGATGTGTGTGGAACTTATGCTCAACTCAGTAAATCTATTATTGGTAGCTTTTTCTAAAATGCACCAAGCAAAAAATTTGGGTACCGAAGCTGGAATTGACGGGCAGATGCTAGTGCTTTTCATCATGGTGGTAGCGGCAGCTGAAGTAGCAATAGGTCTTTCGATCATTATTCTGTTTTTTAGAAAAGTGTATAACGTGGATGTTCAATCCCTGAACCGATTAAAGTTTTAAAGTATATGGAAAAGTATATTTGGTTAATTCCTTTATTGCCGCTTTTAGGATTTTTCATCAATGGTCTGGGACGAAACGCCTTGTCGAAATCTTTGATTTCCATCATCGGATCCGGTGTGGTTTTCATCAGTTTTCTACTTTCGATATTGGTATTCCTAAATGTTCCCTCAGGAGAAGGTGCTCAACCCATGATTTTTAATGCCTTTGATATATTAAATTTCCAAAGTATTCATATTCCATTCTCCTTTCAGATTGATGCTTTGACGAGTTTATTTTTGCTCATCATCACCGGTATCGGCTTTCTGATTCACGTATATAGTGCGGGATATATGTATGCAGACCAAGGATTTGGAAAGTTTTTTGCTTACCTGAACTTGTTCATTTTTTTCATGTTGATTCTTGTCATGGGAAGCAACTTCTTCATGATGTTTATCGGTTGGGAAGGCGTAGGATTGTGTTCATTCTTACTCATCGGATTCTGGTTCAAGAACCGTGATTATGTAGGTGCAGCCAAGAAAGCTTTTATCATGAACCGAATTGGGGACGTTGGTTTTCTCTTGGCTATGTTCTGGATTTACAAAGAATTTGGGACGCTTCAATACACCGAAGTTTTCGCTGCTCTGACGACTACTCAGATTTCAGCTTTTGCAATCGGTGGGATTACCTTGCTTTTATTCCTCGCAGCCACCGGGAAATCGGCTCAGGTTCCCTTGTTCACTTGGCTTCCTGATGCGATGGCCGGACCTACTCCGGTTTCAGCTTTGATTCACGCAGCTACAATGGTTACGGCAGGTATCTTCATGATTACCCGTTGCAATGAATTGTTTGAATTGGCTCCTTACACCAAAGAAATTATAGCTTGGGTTGGAATTCTCACCGCTTTGATTACAGCGACAATTGCCATCCGACAAAACGATATCAAAAAAGTATTGGCTTATTCGACCGTATCTCAATTGGGATTGATGTTCGCAGCCATTGGAATGGGTGCTTATGTAGCTGCTGTTTTCCATGTGATGACGCATGCTTTCTTCAAAGCCCTTTTGTTCCTTGGTGCGGGTTCCGTAATTCACGGAATGAATGACGAACAGGACATGACTCAAATGGGCGGTTTGAAAAAGTATATGCCCACCACGCATATCACCATGCTGATTGGATGTATCGCCATTGCAGGAATTCCCCCATTGAGTGGGTTTTTCTCCAAAGACGAAATGCTACTGAGCATGTTTATGGGCAATAAAATTATTTATGCCATCGGATTTATCGTATCCGTTTTGACGACTTTCTATATGTTCAGGTTGTATTTCATGACCTTCAGCGGAGATTTGAGAAAATCCAAAGTTGAGAATGAAACAGAGCCGCATGAAAGTCCAAAAACCATGACGATTCCATTGATTGTTTTGGCCATCCTATCGATCATCGGTGGATTTGTCGGAATTCCGGAATTGTTTATGAAAAATGCGCATCGTCTGAATGAATTCTTATCGGGCGTTGTAGCACCCGCAACGGAAGCGCATAGCATCTCACACTCCACCGAATGGTTACTCATTGCTGCTTTATTAATTTGTGTAGCAGTAGCGATTTATTTAGCCAGTAAAATGTACAATGGCAAAGTGGACAGAGAAGCCAGTGGAGTCTTGAAAGTATTTGAAAACAAATGGTACGTGGACGAAATTTATCAGGCCATGATTATCAATCCAACGATTGGTTTGGGTAATGTTTTCAAGAAATACGTTGAAAAATCGGGGATCGTACGCATGGTGAGCGGAACCGGTGATTTATCCTATTGGATATCAAAATATATACGAACGGTTCAAACCGGAAATATAGGAATGTATGTACTCTTGATGGTAATTGGAATTGTTGCCGGATTGGGGATTTTCTTTTTTGGAATGTTTTAAAAAGCGAAAGGAATGTTATTATCGTTACTGATTTTATTGCCACTCTTATTTGGACTTGGCTTAACCTTTATCAAACACAATAGACCCTTGGGGTTTGTGGGTACAGCTGTCAGCATTTATCTGTTTCTGTACACTTTGTTTTTATTGTTTACCAATACACCGGTAGATCTGACAGTGATCGCTCCTTGGTTTAAACTGGGAGATGTTCAGGCGCAGATTGCACTAAGCCTTACGGGACTTGGTGCCGGCATGGTTCTATTGACCACCTTGGTTTTTTCTGTTCTCTTCGTTTATTTCTATACGATTAAAAAGAATTATTCCAATACGTTCTATGGATTATTGTTATTGGTTTTCGGTGGTTTAAACGGTGTCTTCCTAGCTCAGGATTTACTTTTATTCTACTTTTTCTGGGAAATTGTTCTCATCCCAATGTACTTCCTAATTGGAATCTGGGGTGCAAAAAACACAAGAATCTCGGCCAATACCACTTTTTTCATCTATACGATTTTAGGCTCATTCATCATGCTTGCCGGAATTATTTACATAGGATTTCAGTTGCGCCCCGAAAGTTTCCTTTTGGCGGATGTTGTAAAACAAACCTCATCGATTGGAAACATGGAGGTATTGCCATGGTTATTCCTGATTGCTTTTGCGATAAAGATTCCTTTGTTTCCATTGCATTCATGGCAACCGGCGGTTTATAAAACTTCGCCCACTCCGGTAACGGTGATTCTGAGTGCCTTGATGGCGAAGATGGGACTTTTTGCCGTTGTAAATTGGTTACTGAATATGTTCCCAACGATCTCTCCAAACACAGATAATTTGTTGTACTTGGTTGCTTTCGGATTGATTTACGCTTCCTTGATTGCACTTACTACGAATAATGTAAAAAAGATAGTAGCTTATTCATCCGTAGCTCACTTGGCTTTGATTTTCATGAGTTTATATACCCAATCAGAAATCGGAAGAGAAGGCGCTTATTTCCAAATGTTCAGTCATGGAATTGTAGTGATGGGACTTTGGTTGAGTTTGGATTATATGCAGAGAAAATACAAATTGACAGATATAAAATCCATTAGTGGACTCGCGCATATTGATCCTTGGATTGCGATATTCTTTACGCTTTTTGGATTGGCCAATCTCGGACTTCCGTTGACAAGTAGTTTCATTGGAGAATTTATGATGTTGAACGCGCTTTACTCTTACAATCCGATTCTTTGTATCATGGCTTGTATGGGTGTGATTTTATCGGCGGCCTATACATTGAGATTGTCCACTGCGATTTTATTTGGAGCACGAAAAAATCTTCCCAAGAAGAAACAAAAATTTCCAAAAACATTATATCTGATCTTCGGATTTATTTCACTGATCATTTTGGTACTGGGAATTTATCCGTCCGTTTTATTTAATCTTTTTCAAAACTAATCAGGAGCAATGAATATTATATTAACATCGGCCATATCAGGAATTATTTTCATGTTTAGCGACCTTGTTCTGAAGAACAAACGCCATCAAAGCATTCTGGCTGTTTTGCTTTTTATAGCCATGATTATTGCTTCCATACTGCAGATTCAAGGCACAGAAATCTTTCAGGGGAAATACCCTAATATGATTGAAACCGATCCTTATCGAATTTCATTCTTTGTAATTCTCTGTTTGATTGGGGTTTATTATACGCTGATCAACCGACGCAATTTCAGCAAACCCGGAAGTCATGTATCGGATTATTTTGCTTTGATTTTTATTTCATTTGTGGGAATTGCAGTTTTAGCGAGTTTCAATAATTTGATTTTAATGTTCTTGGGAATTGAAATTCTTTCGATTCCGCTTTACGCACTTGCCGGATCTGCCAAACATAAAATGAAAAGTACAGAAGCGGCCATCAAATATTTTCTGATGGGAGCCTTCTCAACTGGAGTTATGCTAATGGGAATTGCGCTGATTTACGGTGCATCGGGTTCATTTTTATTGAAAAACATTACCACTTACGCATTTGATTTCCAATCCATTTATTATTTGGGATGGGTGGTTTTAATTCTGTCGATGTGTTTCAAAGTTTCGGTGGCTCCGATGCATTTTTGGGCGCCTGACGTTTATGACGGGACGCCGACCGTCTTTTCATCTTATATGATTACCATCGTAAAAGGAGCAGCGTTTATGAGCTTTTTGACCTTGATGTCCGCTTTCAAAATCACTTCGGAAATCGTGGCTCAAAACTATAAATACTTACTCAGCTTTATCATAATTCTAACTCTAATTCTGGGTAATTTCTCGGCATTGCAACAGAAATCCGTCAAACGTATGTTGGCTTATTCCTCCGTGGTTCAAGCCGGATTTATGATGTTTGCCTTGTTTGAAATCAGTGAAGAATCCAAATATGCATTGCTTTATTATACCGTAAGTTATGGATTGGCAAGCATTATTTTGTTTTATGCAATGACTCAATTGAAAAATTTGGAATACAAAGGTTTCAATGGATTGGCGAAAAGATCTCCTGTCTTGGCTGCCACAAGCGCCGTTGCTTTGTTTTCTCTGGCAGGAATTCCTTTCACATCGGGTTTCTTGGCCAAATTTTTCATTCTGAGTTCTGCCATGAAAGATCCATCCAATTTGGTTCTTGTTCTCATTGCCTTGGTTTTGGCAGTGGTAAGTGTTTATTACTACATCAAAGTCATCATTGCGATGTATTTCAGAAAATCATCCAAGAAAAAAATCAAATTATCTTTCACAAGCCAATTTTTATTGGTTTTAGGCGCTTTACTGACCGTAGCACTCGGAGTTTATCCCGATTTGTTGAAGATGGCGCTCAACTGTTTATTGGGCTAATATTAAAACAATGAAAAAGCACCCTTTGAAAGTTCAAAGGGTGCTTTTTCATTGTTTAGTGTCGCGTTTTGAAATAGCGATACAAAAAAGAAATCATTATTATAGGAGAAAGAAACAATTATGTAAAACGGTTTCAGCGGTATTCGGTTTCCGTTTCCTTGCCATAGCGTGGTAGATTCGCTATATACTATACTCCATTTTATGTATTTTAAAGAACTGTTCTTTATAAAATCATGTGTGAATAATGTGACCGGAAAAACCCTATACGAATTTCAGCATTTTTTCTTTGATTACTAAAATTATTCAACTCACACAATTTTTTTAACAAATTTTTAGGTTGATTATGAAAATAATTTATAGATTCGTGGTATAAAGTAATTTTGATCTAAAACAGGAAGCAATGCGTAGACATGCCGAGGTGGGGGTTCGAATCCCCCATTACTTTATTTTTTTAACTACTTAAACGTCTTAATTTAATGGAATTCTCCAGAAGAAAATTCATAATTTCGTCCGTTCTTTCAACCGCTGGTTTAACAGTTTTTTCGACTCCTTTATCTTACCCTGCTAATTTCATAAGTAGTTTGACTGATCCGAACATCGAGGCTCTTCTTTCTCAAGCTGCATCAGCGAGAAGCAATGGGGATTATGTATTATCTGAAAACATATATAACCAGGTGATCTCATTAGTGCCTGAAGAAATACGTGCATATTTTGGTTTACGTAAGACTTACTTGACACAAAAACATAAGGAGTATAATGTCGTTAGATTATTTGAGCAGGCGGTCAATTCTAACCCTGAAAATATACGTTTAATTTGTCAGTTGGCAAAAGAGTATACCAGTGTTGCACTAGGAAACAAACAGGTTGAGCAAATGCTTAATTATGAAACTCCATTGCTTGAAATGGCACAGGATTTATATAACCTGGCTCTTTCATTAAATCCGGAGGGTCCTTCACCCCTCGCTCGAGGAGGCGGTCAAGAAGACCAGAGTACTGAGGGTGGTGATAATGGAGGGAGTTCTGACTCCATTGCTGAAGTCGGACTGGAAAAAGTTGAGACCAAAATAGATCAGCAGGCAGGAGTTGTTGACGCACGTGATAATCCTTCTATGAAAACACAAAGAAGATCTCATCAGGTTACTTTCAAAAATAGATTCAATGAATTATCAGATAGTCAATTAGCCTCAAAACTTAATACCCTTAAAGCAAAACCCGATGCTCAAAAAAGAGCTAAGCACATCAAAGAACTTTACAGATTAAATATTAACAGAAAAAAAGTGTCTGATGATTATTTAGGTGCATGTACACTGGCTTACCAACTTCATTTATTTGATAAAGACGATACAAATTCTTTAGGGTTATATCGTAAATTAGCTTTACGTGCAAATCAATTTGCTCAGTTAACAACCGTTATGAAGAACAATGACATTCTTCAAGGTACATTTTGGTCTAAATTAGGTTATTTTGATGCTTTAAAAAAACAATACGAAGCCTCCCCAAATACTTCTATCCGAAATTCAGCTACAACAACTATTAATCAGTTAATACATAATTTTAATTTGACTCCCCTGATGAATGTCGAATTAGGATTTAGAAAGCTTGAAATGTCATTTATGAATCAAAATTTTCCTGATGCAAAAAATAATTTGATTGAAATAGGTAATTTGTTGTTTGGATCGTTAAACCCTCATGATGCTGTTAGATTTAGTAAAGCGTATTCAAAATATTTTGTAGTAACTCAACAGCGTGACTTAGCTATGAAATTTATTGATTTACTGATAAATCCGGAAAGCCCTGTTGACGAATTACTTATAAATCAGGACTCTTTGAATAAAATTATCGTAGACTATAATTCTAATGTTATGGTAGAAAAACCTCAACATTTAGACCAATTGTATAAACTTAGAGAAAAGCTCTATTCTAACTCAACTTTATAATGAATGTTAAGCCCTTTATTTTATCTTTTACTTTAATATTTTTGGGGATTAGTTATGGACAAATTGCAATAACGGAAGTCTACTATGACACTCCATTTTCTGAAAAATCTGTCTACACAAATAAGCATCACACCGGAGAATATATCGAATTATTCAACTATACGACTGAAGATATAGACATAAGCGGATGGAGATTAAATGCATACATCTTTCCGGAAGGAACAGTTATAGGTTCGGGAGATTTCATTTTAGTTGCCTGGGATGCCCGGGCTTTTGATCCAAACTTTTTCACCAGTTTCTTCCCCAGCACTCAAGGAAAAGAATCAAAGATACATTATCAAAAGAAATTTATACTTGCGAATTTTAAAGAAGAGGTATATCTGTATATGACCTCAATCCGCGGTTTTGATCTTCCTAGAAGCAAATTAGTTCAAAAAATTAGCTGGCAACTTCCAAAAGGGAGGGCTTATCAGCACAATTATTATGATCCTAATACTTTCAATAGTTCGGGAAATTATAATTACGATTACAACTACTATAAAAAATCCTTTCAGCTAACGGGACAAGGTCAGTTCCAATCAAATTTGAGCTATACCCAATCATCCTTTAGCACATCTGCTTTTAGACAAGCTACTCCATTACAGCTTGACTATTCATACCAACTAGTTCCATTAGAAAGTATTCCAGGAGTTATAGATGCTATTCTATTAAATTATGATCACTTTATCGGGAACAGTGGAGTTTTGGATTTGTTGAATACTATATGTGATGAATATGTCGCTCTTATATTTGAGAATGTAATCAATGACGATGTGATTAGCGAGGAATGCCCAGAATACGATGAAGCCGGAAATTTTATAGGTTTATCGGCTGAATGTCCTGAGAACAGACAAGGTAAAAATAAAAAAACTGAAGAATCTGATTTATTTGCACAGGAAGACTTCTCCTCAAAAGTCTGGCTCGCCCCTAACCCTACTCGCTCCAAGACCACCATATTTTGGGAAAAAGATATAGAGGATTTGATTGCTGAAATCATTGTTGTTCCGGTTAATGGCGGACAGCACATCCCGATAAGTTATGCAAAAAATGCAGCGAGTGCTGATGTGAATCTTTCCACCTACCCTAGTGGAATTTATGTTGTAAGATTTGTCTTCTTGTCTGGTCAAATCGTAACTAAGTCCATTATCAAAATATAATTCCCAACCGATTATGAACATATTTATTCAACGAATTAAAGTATTAGTATTAATTCTAATCAATTTCTTATATTTTCAGAATTCTTTATTTGCTCAGGTAGGAGGATTTAAAGAGACTGGCAATCCTAATGAGCTTAAACTTATTTCCGATACTTCGGGATATCTAGATTTTTCAGAGGAGGGAACAAATAATAGTGAAGTTATACCAACTGTTAAAGGCGAGCTGAATGTTAATGAGCAAGGGGTCTTAACTTATACCGTTCCCATAGAAGTTTATAAAGGTATTAATGACTTTCAACCCAATATAGCTTTATCATATAACAGTCAAGCCGGAAATGGACAAGCTGGCATGGGTTGGAATATCGTAGGACTTTCGTCCATAACTATAGGTGGCAAAAGCAATAGAATAGATGGAATTAATGAAGGAGTTCAATATAATGGAACTGATCCCTATTATTTAGACGGTCAGAGATTAATACAGGTTGGAACCTCTAATGAATACAAAACAGAGCAATACTCACAAATTAAAATTACAAAAACTGACGCAAATACATTCAAAATACAGTACACTGATGGTAAAGTCGCCATTTATAAGCTCAAGTCACTAGGTCAGTATTTGATAGATAATATTCAGGATGCTTACGGCAATAAAATTTTCTATACATATACTGTTACAACTAATGTTGCCTATTTATCCACTATAAAATACGGAGGGTCTAACACTGCAAACTCTCCTTTTACAATTTCCTTTGTTTACAATAACAGATCTGTCCCTGTAAAGATCTTTAGAAACGGCATTGAAATAAACAATAGTAAATTTCTAAAGGAAATTCAGGTTTCTTCTACCTCTTTAGGTGTACATAGAAAATATATCCTCACTCACGACTTGACAAGTGCAAAAATAGAAAGGTTGCGTAAAATAGAAGTCCAAAATGGTTTAGGAGAAAATTTGAAACCTTTGATATTTAATTACAATGTCGAAGACGGTGCCATAAATATTAGTAAATCCACTTCTAATGTAAGCTCCTTTAAACATAATACAAAATTCTTGGGTGATGTTGCTTATGGTGATTTTGCAGGAGATGGGCAGATAACGGCTACCTACTTCGTGAATTCAGAATATGAGAAATATGGAGGACAACTCTCTTTTCCTAAAGGAGAATATAGTATAATAAATTCTAAATTTGGAGTAATTGATAGTGGGATTAACCCACATTATAATAATTATAAATTGTTTAATGGAAGGATAATTGAAAGTGATGGCAGTTATTCTAAATATGATAAATTAATCCATGTTTTTCCAACTGATGAGTTTTCGGTAAATGATGGATACAGAATGCAAAAATTCATAGTTAAAGCTAATGATCTTAAATTAAATAATTCTAATTCTCAAAATTATTACAAATTAAATGTTTTAAAGAGACAAGATCCTAATCATAATTATAACCTCATAGATGTCAGGTACTTTGAAATAGATGGTGATTTTAATAATGATGCTCTTACCGATAGGATTTTATTTGTCCCTTCAGGTTTAAAAATTAAACATAGAACAAATGGAGATAATTCAAATGATGAACCTTCAAATACACCTACACCGCCTAAGATTTATTTTTTTGAAGTAGGAAAATATATAAACTCAGCACAAGAATTGCAACCTACTGTAACGACAGGTATTGAGTTTGACGAAAAATCAGAAGCATATACAATAGAATTTAACGGAGATAACATTCCTGAGATATTACTATTGAATCGAACTACTAAAAAGTTTTCAATCTATAAAGTACGCAACGGACAGCTGATTCCTTTACTTCAAAATCAATCTCTTAGTGATTTAACAGATGATACTCCGCTAATTTTTGGAGATTTCAATGGAGATGGATTAACCGATTTCATTACTCCCAAAAAGGTCTATACCATTGAAGACTCAAGTGTCAATGAGTTAGTAAGCAAAATCAACACGGATCAGCATAAATGGTGGCAATACATCAGTACCGGAATTGGATTCAATAAAAAAGAAAGAAACTTTACCAATCAGAAACTGGCTTTCTGTAAACCTTCCCAAAGAGCCATAATTGAAAAATCAACATTCTGGCAAAAGTTCTGGAGCGGTATACCCGACACCTATTCTCATACCGAATATGCAGCTTGCGGTACGCTACCTGTTGACTACAATAATGACGGGAAAACCGATTTAGTAAGTTTTACAAAATTTGGAAAGGTTCAATATAAAGAAATTCTCAATGATTCTTGGGTTATGGATGGGATCACACCAGACCCTAATCCTTCCTTTGCCAATAAATTCAGATTTTTAGAGAATACATATAATGCTACCGAAACATTCGATCTTACTTTCAATTCTCAAAATCAGATTTCAATTGAAAACGAGAAAATTTCACCTTTATCACTGATTGTTAATAATTCGGAATTCAGAGGCGTTGAAGGACAGAAAGCCGGTGTTAAGTTTATCGACCCAATCTTAAGGAAAGAATTAAGGATAGATATTAGCAGTACTGAGTTTTTGGAAAACAATATTCAGGAAATTGACAATAGTTCAGGGGTAAAACAAAAAGTAGAATATACGCCACTTTCTACAATTGTAAGAAACGGGAACTATGTAACGGCAGGAATTTATTATAAAACAGATCCAGATGAATTGGGTCTAAACTACCCTTATTTTGTCAATAAGCATCAACCTTATTATTTATTGGTAAAAAGAGTAAATACTCTTTTTGACGGAAAAGCCGTTTCAAAAGAATACAGGTACGAAAACGCGATTCAGAACTTTGACGGAAAAGGATTTTTAGGCTTCCAAAAAACACGTGTAAGCGACCCGTACGAATCCAAATATCATAGCGGAGAGTATCTGCCTAAAAATCCGTTTGAAGGGGTTATGTGGACAATCAATACTTACGATCCATTATTTGACAATGCTTTGATTAAAACCGAATATGGAAGTCTGAATGGAGAAGACTTGCTGACATCTACAGTAAACACTTATGAAAGAGTTGACAAGCCTAATTTCCAATATACCATTCAGAACAAGACTTCGGTTTCTCAGGATTTTTTAAAAGGTATTTCCATTTCGAAGACATATACGTACAGATCTTCTGATTTGTTACTTCAGCAGTCTGTCACAAATTATAACAACGAATTTACATCTACCACGACATTTGATTACAAACCTGCTTTCTACTCGGGGGAACATTTTCATTTTGGAAAAATCATTCTTAACCAAATTTCTATAACAAAAGGCAGTGATACATTTACCACAAAGGATGAATATGATTTTTTTGCCAATGGCTCCCTTCAAACCCATAGGAAATACGGAAACGGTACTCCTCCACTCACCACTGAATACACATACTTTACAAACGGCAATTTAAAAACCGAAAAAGTATCAGGAACCGGTGTATCTGCTCTTACCACAACATATGCATACGAATCAAGCAACAGATACATAAATAAAATAACCGCCCCCGACGGTTTGATTTCCCAATCCGTTGTCAATATTTTAGGGCAGGTGGAGTCTGAAACCTCTCCGCTTGGATTAACTACGACTTATGAATATGACAGTTGGGGAAACAAGAATAAAATCACAAACTATCTTGGACTGGAAACCATTTTGGTAAAAGAGCAATTAAGTAATGGTCAATATTCCCTATCGACAGAGACTCCCGGTTCGCCTAAGTCTGTAATAATTTACGATCGGTTTGACAGACCCGTAAAATCCAAAACACAGTCCATTAATAACAAATGGATTGTTTCCGATATAGTATATGACATTTTTGGCAAGAAAATAAAAGAAAGTGAACCATACTTTGAAGGAAACTCTGCTACCCAATGGAACGAACTAGAATATGATGCGCTGGACAGGATTATAGAACACAGACTTTTCAATGGCAAAACAATCACAACCTGTTACGAAGGAATGACCGTAACAGTAGAAGACGGTGAGCAGAAGACATCCAAAACACTGGATGCGATGGGCAATGTTATCAAACATGCGGATATGGGAGGCGAAATCCTATATGATTACTACCCTAACGGAACACTGAAAACAGCAAATTATGACGGAATTATTATTTCCGTACAACAAGACGGATGGGGAAATAAAACCCGACTGGAGGATCCTTCTGCCGGAAATTACACCTATACATACGATATTTTAGGAAGACTTTTGACGGAAGTAACCCCAAAAGGACAAACCGAATATGTTTACGATAATTTCGGGAAACTGCTTACGGAAACCAGTACGGGAGATGAAACCCATATCGTTTCTACTTACACTTATCATCCCACAACCAAGCTGCCGACCAAAATTACAGGATCTACCGGAAATGGGGAACATTCATTCGAATATGAAACCTTCTATGACCAATACTACCGCATCAACGGTAAGAAAGAAACCCACGATGCCTTCGTTTACCAGACAAGCTCTGAATTTGACAATTACGGCAGGCTCAAAAATACCACTTTGACCACTACCGTCAATAATATAAACAAAACGACTACTTCCAAAATTGAAAATATTTATGAAGCTAATTCCGGAATACTGATTGAACAAAAAGATTTCCTTAACAACCGCAGGATCTGGAAAATTGATGATGTCAACCAGAAAGGGCAGACTACCCAAATGAATTATGGAAACGGATATGTTCTGAATAACACTTATAATAATCTATTCCTGCCGACCAAGATAAGGGACATAAACAATTCCACTAACCAAACTGCTCTGGATATAGATTATAGTTTTGACCCGATTAAAAAAAGGCTTAACTCCAGAAACTTATTGGTTTTCAGCAAAAATGAACAATTTCAGTATGATGATCTTGACCGCCTGGTAAAGGAAACCGTAAACAATGTGATCGTTAATGAATACACTTACGATGTAAAAGGAAGAATGACCTATAACACAGAAGTGGGAGCTTACGAATACGGCGATGAAAATTACCATATCAGCAAATTCAAATTCAATCAAAACGGGCAGGATCTGAAAGATGACAGGGGTTTTCATCAGTTAAAGTTCAACGCTTTTAAACAAGTGGTAGAAATATACCTTCCGGGGCACGACCGTATCAACTATGACTTCAACCTGTTCAAAAAACGTGCAATTGCTTATTACGGAAGCGAAGATGAAAACAAGAACAACCGTCCGATACGCAAGTATTACACTTCTGACAATGCGGTAGAAATCATCTTTGACAGTTCTGCCAACCAAACTCAGATCACCACTTATGTAGATGGCGACCCTTACAGTTCTTCTTATATCAAGGTTGATAAGTTCACCGGGACTACCCTCAATTCATCAGAGAACTATTACCTGCACAGGGATTACCAGGGAAGCATACTGGCGCTTTCCAATACAGACGGACGTGTGGTGGAACAACGCTATTTTGATGCTTGGGGAAACATCAAACAAGTAAGACATACTACATGGAACGGCTCTACTCCTACTACTATGATCAATACGGCTTTAGGTATCATTGACCGTGGATATACAGGTCACGAACATTTACAAAGCGTAGGACTGATCCATATGAATGGTCGCTTGTATGATCCTGTTATCAGAAGGTTTCTAAGTCCTGATAATTTTGTCCAAGATCCCTATAACACCCAAAACTTTGATCGATATACCTATGTTTACAACAATCCGTTGATGTATTCTGACCCAAGCGGCGAATTTATTGTGGGGGTAGCAATTGCTGTTGCTGCAGCTATTGTGGCTAATGGAATCAATAACCTAATAAACGGAGTGCCTTTTTGGTATGGTATGGGAAAATCAGCAACCATGTCAGCCGCTATGGCTGTGGTTAGTTTTGGGATAGGCTCGGTCACATCCACCATAACAAGTACGGTAGGCAAAGCCGTAGTACAAGCCGGTATGCACGGGATGTCGGGAGGTATTATGAGCAGTATAGACGGTGGAGACTTTGGCAGTGGTCTTGCTGCAGGAGCCGTGAGTTCGCTGATTAGTAGTGGAATGCAGATATCCGGTATATCTGGCGGTCAGCTTAACAAATTTGGACAAAGTGATTGGTACAATGCGGCAACCATAGCCGCAGGAGGACTATCAGGTGGTCTTTCTTCTTGGATTGCTGGTGGTAAGTTCTGGGCTGGAGCAAGGCAGGGGCTTATTACGAGTGGTTTGAATCATACGGCTCATCAAACTTTTTTTGGAGCTAAATATTGGTTTAAGCAAGCTTTAAAATTACTACCAAAAGATCAACAAAAACAAATAGGTGCAACTGTTAAATACATAAAGGCCAATAATGCAGATTTTTCATATAGTAAAATTGCACTAGGTTATGAGATTCATGTTATGGGTGGCGCTGCTGGTGGATTAGGAGGCCAAATAGGTCCTGTTGGTGGTAAAGTAGTATTTCTTGGGGGTGAGGATGCCGGCTTTCTTTACACTTACGGTGGCTCAGAAAGTGGAGGACAATTAAAGTTAGTAGCTGCAGAGTCTGGTGTAGATGCTACATATACTGCATTTATAGGGTATGGCAGTGGAGGAAGCGGTACTTTTTCAGGTGATTATGAATATTTAAGCGGTTCAGTAAGTCTAGATTCCACAGGTGTACTAACCCCAGGCGTGAGTGCTTCTATTGGTGTAGCCTTTGGAGTGGCTACCTCAAAAAGTTGGGTAGTAATTTCATTAGGTGGTGCCGGATCTTTGGCAGGTGGAATCAGTACTCCTGTAGCGTTACAATTTGGAAAAGGTATAGGAAGAATAAATTTTTTACAACCCGTAGGTCCTAAAAGTTCAGTTGAAATCATAGAAAGTTGGTTAAAATGAAAAATATATATATGAAATTAATTTTCGGTTTTGGAATTGGGCTAATGATATTTCTTATAGCGATTCCTATTGTATTTTCACATGCAATAAAAAGGGACAATAATAGAGAAGCATACATTCAAAAATCTGAGTATTATTTTAAGGGAGAAATTATTGATTACGAACAAATCAGAAATAGTGAATATGCCTTACTAATAAAATATGATACTTTTAATTTGATTTCAGGAGATCTGACAACGAAACTATACTCTGGGGTCATTGATACTTTGTCTAAACAAATTATATATATGGCATACGTTTACCCACAACATGAGTATTATCCTCAGAAAAAAATTGAGTATAATGAATTTCCGAATTATATAAAAGTTGATGGGAAAAATAATAAAATAGAATATTACAGAAATTCAATTTTGTATAATTCATTAGATAACAATATTTCTACATTAGGTGATTATCCGTTGAGCGATAAAAAATTTAAAAAATATTTAAAGAAGATTGGAATAAAAAATATATTATATTTTTAAGGTAGTTTGGCGCTATATCAAACATGTTGATTTACTATTTGAATGAAGAGTATTATAAGATAGGAGATTCGATGATGAGAGCACTGAATATGAATTCATTAGGTAGCAGAGATATATTTAAAGCTATCACAATTGCTTCGGGTGGACTATCAGGCGGTATCTCCTCTACTATAGCAGGAGGGAATTTCTGGTCAGGTGCAAGGCAGGGTCTCATCACTTCCGGGTTGAATCATGTGGCGCATAGAGTAGAAGCTGGAAATCTTGTTAAAAGAACCATTAAGAACTCAGACTACGAGCCTACTGCTGTCGAAAAAGCTATTTGGAAAGCATTACCTTGGAAAGTAAAACTAAAGTATGCCTTAATATCAAAGTTTACAGAACAAGGAAGGCATATTTATGGCCCTGATGCTATTTCAATTTCTAAAAAGGTTGAAGGTGGAGCAATAGTTGGAGGAGAAGCTGGAGCTGGGGCAATTGCAATAACCAGAGGAAATTCTGCGGGAATCTATTCTTTAGGTGATTATGGTGGAGGTTTTTCAACGGTTAGTATCTCTACAGGCTTTGGTGCGGGTGAATTCTTCTATACAGGAAGTTTGGACAGCATGAGTATCAACACTTTTCTGGGATATAGGACATCAATAAGTTTATCAGTCGATATTGGTTTTAGTGCAGGTGTAGGTGTAACCTACTCTGAGTATAAGGGGAATAAGGTGTATGGTTTAACAGGTTTCGTTGGTATGGGAGCTAGTATGACCATCTTTGATTTTAATCTAAACTATGGTCAAACAAAATGAAAGATATACTGATTTTAGCTAGTATTGGATTAACGGTTTATATTTTAATTGTTTTTGTGATGTTTGTTTTTAGAGGTTTAAAGATTAGAAATCTAAAAAAGAATGTTCAATTTCAAGAATTGATGTTTGTTCGTTATAAAGAAACCTCAAGAACATCTTTTAAATCCCAAGGTGCAAATATTTATTGGAATGCTATTTTACATATTGACCAATCTTCCATTGTGATAATTCCTAAAAATCATTTTTTTATTTCACTATTTAGCAGGCTTCCATATATTAGACTTACTTGTAAGGAAAGAAATCTTGCGTATACTTTTTGTCCTAAAAACATTAGTTTCGTAGATTCAAAAAATCAAATTAATATTCAATTTGATTCTGTTAATAGAGAATATGAAGTTTCAATAAAAACTCAGATAGGAAATTACTTAGAAACAAAAAAATTAATGAATGAAATATTGAAATAAAACAATAGTCGGCGGCAACTTCTGACAGGGCGCGGCTACGGGGCTGGTGGTGTCCGGATTGAATCATGTGGCGCATAGTACAATTCAAAAGGCTACTTTTATTAATTCTCTTAAACAAGAAATGATTGATGCCGACATTGACCCGAACGGAACACCTGAATTTTCAAAAACATCAATTGTAGAACTTCTTATGAAAGTACAAACATTACGTGATTTATGGGAAAAATCAACTTATATTGGTTTTAGTATAGAAGAAAATGGCTACGCGGAAGTAAATGGCGAAAAATATTCATTAAATGGAAAGGTTGACGCTACTCTGAAACAGTCTGACCAAACAAACGAGTATACTTCACATGTAGCTAATAAGGTTATTATTTATAAGCCTGCATTTGTTAGTTATCTTAGATTAGGTTTTACTTTGGGGCATGAACTTATTCATGTTCATCATATAAACACAGGATTTTCTTTGAAAATTTTTAATTCAAGATCTTTAAATGAGGCGAAAAATTATTTAGAGAGATTAGCTTATGGGTGGAATATGAACTATGGTGATCCACAAGCAGCTGATAAAATGAAAATGTACCAATGAGAGTAATTAGTATTATATTAATTTTAATAGTTTTTTTTGGATGTCATCAAAAAGAAAAAGTGGAAATCAAGATAGATCATATTG
>JAAYKY010000028.1 GCA_012522185.1 Flavobacteriaceae bacterium
AACATTTGACATACCAAGGCCTTTCCCTCTCTTAATCGTACCAAACTGGAATTGAAATTTATATGGGCGTGGTAATAGTGGTAGAGGTGGATTTCTCTTAATCGTACCAAACTGGAATTGAAATATTCCGGCGCTCCAATTGTTCCATAACCGCCACCTCTTAATCGTACCAAACTGGAATTGAAATTGAACGGAAAGAAATTCAGAAAGAAAAGAGCCGACGCTCTTAATCGTACCAAACTGGAATTGAAATAAAACAAACGAACCTGTAAGGGTTTTTTTTAGAACACTCTTAATCGTACCAAACTGGAATTGAATTCAAGCTTGAGCATTATATTATGATTTTCAGATAATCAAGCTTGAATCACCGTAACGAAGTGGAGGTAAATATTACTTTGATAAATATCTTTTATGATTGCGTTCCCCTCTTAATCGTACCAAACTGGAATTGACGTAAGACAACCCTCTTCAACTACCAAAAAATGTGTGATTTCTTTAGAACAAGTCCTGACTTAACCCATTCCTCGTCCCAGTCAAACCCTAGTATATGCCATGCTTATACCATGCTAACCCCCTACTTATGCCATGGTTATGCCATAGGTATAGCATGATTTGTTTAACCCTTTACATTTCATATAATAAATAATTCAGAGGGAAAATCTGTATAATAAAAGATGAATAAATATAAAAAAATCAATCAGATGATCCTATAGTTAACTATCATCAGAAAAGAATTTTAGCACTTCCAATGATAAACTCAATATGCACACAACCCTGAATTTCTGAGCAAAATATAAATCCACTCGGTTTGCCTAGTTTAAACTTCAAAACTATCTATTCTAGGAAACACCTAAAAATTACGTTTAGATATACAACCCAGTACATCCTCCCCTCAATTATACTAAAAAAATCACCGAATCAACACTAGTTGCGATTCTTCAACGCCTACGAGCCAGTGATTGACAAAAGGCCGGATCTCTACATAATCTCCCGGCAATAATTCAATCTTCTGATCTTCTTCCTCATAAAGGGTTTTCCCCGAAATGCACAACAACAATGCAGGAATTTTGGTAATATGCTCCTTCAAAATTCCATCTTTTTTGAGTTGAATCGCTGTCACAATCCCTTTTTCACTCGTAAAAAGCTTAGCGGCCGATACTTCTTTGTCCGACTCTTTATGCAGATCTTCTAAGTTCATTGAATTTATTTTTAATTTAGAAAGTTACAAAATAAAAAAGGGAGCCGCTTGGGCTCCCTTATCTTTTATGCGTCGATTTTATCAAATCCTGTATAAGCTCTTAATTTTTCTGGAATCAAAATGCTTCCGTCGGCCTGCTGATGGTTTTCCAAAATAGAGGCCATGATTCTTGGCAATGCCAATGCGCTCCCATTCAAAGTATGGCAAAGTTCATTTTTCCCATCTTTCTTGTAACGAAGCTTCAATCGATTGGCCTGAAAGGTTTCGAAATTGGAAACTGAACTGACTTCCAACCATTTCTCCTGAGCAGCCGAAAAAACTTCAAAATCATAGGTCATCGCCGAAGCAAATCCTGTATCACCTCCACACAATCTCAAAATTCGATAAGGCAATTCCAAATCTTCCAATAAACTTTTTACATGATCAACCATCGCTTCCAAAGCTTCATAAGAATTTTCGGGCTTTTCAACTCTGACAATTTCAACTTTCTCAAACTGATGCAAACGATTCAGTCCGCGAACGTCCTTTCCATAACTTCCGGCTTCACGACGGAAACATGGCGAATAAGCGGTCAATTGGACAGGCAACTGAGAAGAGTCTAAAATTTCGTCACGGAAAATATTCGTCACAGGAACTTCGGAAGTCGGTATCAAATACAAATTATCTTCGTTTACATAATACATCTGTCCTTCTTTATCGGGCAATTGACCGGTTCCAATTCCTGAGGCTTCGTTGACTACAAAAGGCGGAATTACTTCTGTATAGCCGGCTTCGGTATTTTTATCTAAAAAATATTGGATCAAAGCTCTTTGCAACCTCGCTCCTTTTCCAAGATAAACCGGGAAGCCCGCACCCGTGATTTTCACCCCCAGCTCGAAGTCTATTAAATTGAATTTTTTGGCAAGTTCCCAATGCGGCAATGCTTCCGGTTTCGGCGAAGCATCTCCTTTCGTAAACACGATTTCATTGTCTTCCGCACTCGCTCCGGCTACAACTTTTTCATGCGGGATATTTGGGATTTGATAAAGCATGGATTTTAGGCTTTCTTCGTATTCAGCCAAAGAATCCTGAAGCTCTTTGATTTCTGCTTTTTGTTGTGCCGTTTTTTCCTTCAATTGATTGGCTTCGTCTGCTTTTCCTTGTTGAAACAATTGACCAATTTCCTTGGACAATTTGTTCGACTCTGCTAAAAGATTGTCTAATTCAAACTGAGTTTTGCGACGAAGTTCATCGGTATTAATGACTTCATCAACCAGTCCCAATTCTTTGAAATTCCTTTTTTTAAGTCCTTCAATGACTTTTTCTTTGTTTTCTTGAATAGCAGATACGACTAACATTTTTTAAGTTTTTAGCAAAGTTAATCTTTAGTTAAAAGTAAAAAAGACAAACTCATTAAATTTTAATAATTTTGAATGAATCTGATGTAAATTCGTAAATCTAAAACCTTAATTTGAAGACATTTTATACTTTTCTTCTCTGTTTCACATTTTCTTGTCTCCATGCACAACTGGAATCGGCCAATTGGTATTTTGGCGTCAAAGCAGGTTTGGATTTTTCTTCGGGAACGCCTGAAGTTGTTTATGACGGAGCAATGAGCACCGGAGAAGGCTGTGCTTCCATTTCAGATCCGGATGGAAATCTACTCTTCTACACCGACGGAACCAAAGTCTATAATCGTGAGCATATCACTATGCCCAATGGCAACTTTTTACTGGGAAATTCATCGAGTACCCAATCTGCCATTGTGATTCCATATCCAAATGATTTAAACAAATATTATATTTTTACAGTGGGAGCCGATGATATGGCGCTTCCCAACAATACAAACAACACCGGTTTCAATTATTACATCGTGGATATGTCTTTAAACGATGGACTTGGCGACGTACTTCCATACAATGCTCCTCAAAACAAACTCATGGAACTAACTTCTGAGAAAGTGACAGCTGTGGCACACGCAAACGGTCAAGACTTTTGGGTCTTGACTCATTTCGAGGATAAATTTCATGCGTATTTGGTAACCGAAGAAGGTGTCAACACAACGCCAGTCATCAGTCAAATCGGACCCTACATCGATCCGGATGTTTATCCGGTGAATGCCCGAGGCTACCTGAAACTTTCACCCAACGGCAAGAAAGTGGGCATCGCACATTTAACCAATTTGTTGCTTGAAGACATTCCGGAAGAAGTTATAAACTATGAACCCTATTATACGAACATGAACTTTGCCAATACCTACAATGGTTACACGGCGGTCTATGATTTCGATGATGAAACCGGAATGGTTTCAAATGAAATTACACTCTCCGAAGTAGGAAGCCCTTATGGTCTTGAATTCTCTTCTGAGTCCAATTATTTGTATTTTGCCTATGACTACCATGAACCTTATGATGAAAATCCTTCGCCTGCCTGGCTCAAAGCTGAATTGATTCAATACGATTTGAACGCAAGCGATATTGCCAACTCCGCGATTGTCATTTTTGATGAATACACGCCCACATATCAAACCTTTACCGCAAGAGGTGCTTTGCAATTGGCTTTGGATCAGAAAATTTATTATTCGCCAACTTTATACAGTGGATCCGTTTACTTCGGGCATTCGCTATTCATCATCCATTCGCCGAACTCGGCAGGAACAGCGGCTAATTTTGAATACGAAGCGCTGAAAATAAACTCAGACGAAAACCCCAATCATTACCTCTCTTTTGGATTGCCTCCCTTTCTAACTTCGTTTTTCAGAGCCGGAATCGAATTCAACGGCGAAATTCTCAATTCAGGAACTTGCTTGGGCAATGCAATCAATTTTTCTGTGAATTCCAATCAAGAAATTTTGAGTATAAATTGGAACTTTGGTGATGGAAATACTTCCACCGAATTAAATCCCACCCATACCTATGCCCTGCCAGGAACCTATACGGTAGAGGCAATTGTCATAACCACTCATGAAACCCTTACTCTGACCAGAGATGTCAGCATTCATCCTTATCCCGACGCTGTTAACGCTCATTTGACGCAATGTGATTTTAATGGAGATGGACTAGCATTTTTTGACCTTAGCTTAGCGGATGAACTCGTTACAACTGAAACCGGAAATACCATTAGTTATCATTTAACAATGGAAGATGCAATGAATGGTGAGAATGAATTGACAAGTCCTTATTTCAATCTTTCCAATCCGCAAACTCTCTATGTACGCGTTCGCAGTCCACATTCTTGTGTGTCTTATTCGGAACTTACACTAAGCACTTATGAGGTGGAAATCCAGACGGTTTCCGACATCGCTCAATGTGATTTAGAAAACGATGGTTTTGAATTTTTCAATCTGGAGGATAAAAATTCAGAAATCGAAGCACTTTACACCGAAACAGTTCAGATTTTAAGTTTTCATGAAAGCGATTGGGATGCGGAAATGAATTTAAATCCTTTGAATTTGCCTTATCAAAACTCCTCAAATCCTCAAACGATTTACGTTCGGGTTCAAACTTCGGGATGTGTTGAAATTGTTTCTTTTCAATTGATTTTATACGAATTGCCATTTATTAATTTATCCAATCATGAAATTTGCCCTGATTCCGTTCAACCTATGGACGCCGGTTCTGGATTCAGCTCCTACCAATGGCATGGACTTCAAGGAAGCGATTTAAATCAACCCCTCGATCAACAAACAGTTGTAATTTCCAATCCGGGCGAATATTCCGTGACGGTCACCAACGAAGAGAATTGTGAATTTCAAGATTTCTTCTCCATTTCCGTAAGCGAAATACCTAGTATCAGTGAAATTGTGATTTCAGGTGATGGATCGGCTACGATTCACGCCAGTGGAACACCTGAGTTTGAATACAGTCTCGATGGTATTTTTTGGCAATCTTCCAATGTATTTCATGGCCTCACTCCGGGCGATTATTCTGTGTATGTTCGTGATGGAAACGGATGTATTTCACTCAAAGAAAACATTGGTGTACTTGAAATTCCTAATTTCATTTCGCCTAATAAGGATGGTAAAAATGACAGTTGGGTCATCAAAGGAATTAGTCATTACCCCGATGTACATATTCGGATTTTTGACCGATACGGAAAGCTTTTTGTCGATCGACTCAACCATAAAAACTCAGAAGTCTGGGATGGCACTTATCTGGGGAGAGTCGTCAATTCCGGTTCCTATTGGTACATCATTCAATTGAGTGATGGCCGAAAATATGTAGGA
This sequence comes from Flavobacteriaceae bacterium, assembly GCA_012522185.1. Taxonomy (GTDB): domain Bacteria; phylum Bacteroidota; class Bacteroidia; order Flavobacteriales; family Weeksellaceae; genus Moheibacter. The sequence goes on from JAAYKY010000028.1 coordinate 5,403, forward strand.
GCCCTCGCTGTGAAAAACTATTGATTCCGCTAAGAGCTCCTTTTTTAATTTTATTTTAAATCCGGACGTGTCGGTCGAACTTCGATTTTACTCGGCAAAGTTCTCGGATTCATTTTTAATAAGTCCAACACCAATTCTCCGATGTCCTCCGGTTGAATTTTCCAAGCATCTTTGTCGCTCGGAACATGGTTATTGAAATTCGTCGCCACCGAACCCGGCATGATGGTCGAAACTTTGATATTGTACTTGCGCAAATCCAACATGGCAGCCTGAGTAAATCCAACCACTCCAAATTTGGAAGCATTGTAACCTGCGCCGTTTTCGAAGAAATTCGTACCTGCCAAACTCGCCAGAGTAATGTAATAGCCTTCTGATTTTTTCAATTCTTCCACCGAAGCTTTCAAAGTATGAAAAGCTCCCGTGAGATTGGTATCAATCATTTGGTTCCATTCGTCCAACGTCATTTCGTCCACCGAAGCGAAATTTCCTAAACCGGCATTTGCCAGTACAACATCGATTTGACCAAATGCCTCTAAAATCTGTTCCACTGCGGATTGTTCGTCCACAAAATTCCGCACATCGGACTGAATCCCGATGATTCGGGATGTATCCCCCAAAGTTTTAGCTGCTTTTTCAGCGTTTTCCAAAACACGACCGCTGATCGCAACACGCATTCCGGCATCCAATAAAACTTTTGCCGTTCCCAATCCGATTCCTTTGCTCCCGCCCGTGATATAGGCGACTTTATTTTTTAAGTTCATAAATATTTTTTTTTAAAATCGTTTTCCAAACATTCAAATAGTTTTCATTTCTATAATTGATTCGCATTACATTTAAAGAATCATGCTGAAAACAAATATACGTTTCTAAAAATTCTTTGGGATGTAGGACAAAATTTTCGGGAGGCGGATAATTTCCAGAAAAATTATATTTATCTAATTTAATAATAGATTTGGGAACACTCTCATTTACAAACACTTTAAATCCTTTGTAGTTGAATTTACCATATTTATCCTCAGAAGGATAATATTGAGAATTATCAAAACTCATACACCAATCTTCATTGGAGATTTTAGAATACACAGAAATAAAAATCTTGTCACCATCCCGATAAGAGCTAACTTCAGCTTCCTCAACATACTCAAAAAATAGATTTTTTACATTTTCATTGACAAAAATTTGGTCTAAATCATTATGACATGAGATGATAAGAATACAAAGAAAAACTATTGATAAGAATTTGTTTGCCATAATCTTAAGCTTAAAAGGTTATTAATAATTAATCATCCACTAATAAACCAATCAATATTCTCTCATTCAATCACTCCTCCACTCAACCACTCAATCACTCCTCCACTCAATCACTCCTTCTCCCTGTCCTTCTTAAAGATGCTTCCGATTCCTTTTCCGATTTGCTCAATGGCTTCAATTCCTTTGTTAATCGGATCAGGCGAGAAGTTTTCGTAATCGTCAATGGAAATTCCGCTTACATTTTCCTGCGGATACACCACAATCAGATTGTTTTGACTCAGATACCTTTCAAATTTGTCGGGGATTCTTTCCAGATGTGGAGCATAAGAGATAGATCCTCTTCTTGAAGCAATAAACACAAGCAAATCACTTGGCGAAATATCTTTGGTAATAACCAGAAAATCTTCCCAATAATTAAATGGCTTGAAGGTGAGTTTTCCATTGAGTTTAAATGCTTTCATGATTTGTTGAACTGCTTCATAGGTTCTTTCTTCCGAGTACAATACTACCGGAATACTGTATTCCTGAGAGATTCGGAAGGTTTTCTGAACAATGGTCGTAAACCCACTTTCTTTTTCCGTGAAAGGCGGACAGATGAAAACCAGTTTTTTCTTCTCAATCAAAGGACGAACAAAACGACAAAGCGCCAATCCTTTATCAACATTATTTATAATCGAATCGATTTTTTCTCCAAATAACTTATCAATGAATCCGGTTTTTTGAGGCCAACCAATAATTACAAAATCTGCCATCACTTCCTTTGCTGCACGTGCAATCCCACTGGCAGGATTATGATCGATTGTCGTAATTGTATTCACGGTTGACTCGGTTGCAGAGCCTTGATGTATGAATTTCTCGAGCTCTTTTCTATATTTTAAAATATTGAGTTCCGCTTCGTTGTTATTGGGCACGACTGACAATAAAGTAATCGGATTCGTTGAGTTTTTATCTTTGATTATCAAGGCAAAATCTAGAAGGCTTTCAACAATCGCCAAATTGGCCACCGGAATTAAAATCTGTTCATTATAATGGGATTGATTTTTTAATTCTTCCACTGAGACTTCATCTTCTTCACTCAGCGCAATCTTTTTCGCTGCTTTTTCAGCCGCAAAAGAAGCGACTACACAAGTAATTAGAATCAAAATAATCGTTCCGTTTAGAATATTATCATCGAGAATATTCGCATTATACCCCACCAATATCACCGCCAGCGTAGCCGCAGCGTGAGCTCCACTCAATCCAAAAATCAATTGTCTTTGTGCTCCCGAATATTTAAAAATTTTCTGGGTGAAGAAAGCTGCCAACCATTTTCCAAAAATAGCTACCACACTCAGTGTAAGCGCAATGATAATCGCCATCGGACCACTTAAAATCACACTCACATCGACAAGCATTCCCACTGAAATTAAAAAGAAAGGAATGAACAATGAATTTCCAATGAATTCAATCCGATTCATTAAAGCCGAGGAATGAGGAATCAATGGATTCAAAGCCAATCCTGCAACGAAAGCACCAATAATTGGCTCAATCCCTGCTACTTCCGCTAAAAATGCCGCAAAGAAAACCACCGCCAACACAAAAATATAGTGCATATGTTTCTCGCTTTCAAGCTTTCGGAAAAACCATTTGGCAATCCGAGGCATGACCAGAAACATGATGGCAGAAAAAATCGTAAGTGAAATAATCAAACGAAGCCAAAAAGACTGATCCAGACTGCCTTGACTGTTTCCTATGATTACTGCCAAAATAATCAACACCGCTGTGTCGGTCAGAATCGTCCCTCCAACTGTAATCGCCACTGCTTGATTTTTGGCAACGCCCAGTTTACTCACAATCGGATAAGCTACCAGCGTATGGGTCGCAAACATACTCGCCGTCAGAAAACTAGCATTAAAATCATACCCTAAAAGATAATAACAGACTGGAAACCCAACCATTATAGGGATTATAAATGTCAGAAAACCAAAAACTAAACTTTTATTTTTATGAGTTTTGAATTCATTCAAATCCAATTCGAGACCAGCTATAAACATGATATAAAGCAAGCCAATGGTCGAAAATAATTTGATGGCAAAATTATTTTCCAATAGATTGAACCCATAAGGCCCAATGATTACTCCCGAAATAATAAGACCGATAATCCCCGGAATATTTAACCTTTTCAGGAGAATGGGTGCCATCAAGATAATTAACAAGATCAGCGAAAATACCAGAACAGGGTTCTGCAAAGGCAACTCAAACTCTCCTGCTAAATGGTTAAAAAACTCATTCATACGCTCTTATATCGGTTCAACAAGATTCAAATTCAATAAACACCTACTGAATTTTGAAATTTCTTAATTGCAATGATAATAAAATCCTTTTAAAATCAATTGCGGTGACTAAAATCAGCTTTTCTTTTTTCGAGAAATGCAGCAACGCCTTCTTTGAAATCAGCCGTCTCAAATAATTCTCCGAAACTCTTGATTTCCAAATCAAATCCAGAATCCGAATCACTCGCATTCAAGGTTTGAATTGCTTTGGCAATTGCTGTAGAGGAATTGGAAGCAATTTTTGTGGCGATTGTTTGGGCTCTTTCAAGCAATTCAGCTTGGGAAACCACTTCGTTGACCAATCCGATTTCATAAGCACGCTGAGCTGAAATCATTTCTGCCGTGAAAATCATCTGAGCTGCACGTCCTTTTCCGACCAGTTTTGGCAAACGCTGAGTTCCTCCATAACCCGGTATCAATCCCAAGGTTACTTCAGGTAATCCCAAACGCGCATTGTCAGAAGCAATTCGGAAATGGCAAGACATGGCAAGCTCCAATCCTCCGCCCAATGCAAATCCATTTACGGCCGCAATAACGGGTTTGGATAAATTTTCGATTTTATCAAACACACGCTTTTGCCCTTCTCTGGACAATAATTCACCTTCTCGTCCATCAAAATCACTGAACTCCTTGATGTCAGCTCCTGCTACAAATGATTTTTCACCCGAACCTGTCAGTATGATGACACGGATTTCGGGATTGCTTTCTGCGGCCTCCAAAAACAAGCTTAGTTCGTTCAATAATTCTTTGTTCAACGCATTCAAAGCCTCCGGGCGATTCAATGTAACGACAGAAATATTGTTTTCAGTTTTAACAAGTAAATGATTATAATCCATGAATTCTAATTTTTGCTTAAAAATAAGGAATTCAGAAAAGCCGAAAAAATTTTGGCAGATTCATTTAATTAAATTTACTTTGCAACTCAAAGTTCTTTTAAAATGAATTCAAATCCACATCAAGAATTAAAAGAGATTCGTTCGCTCATGGAGCGAAGCAGTCGTTTTATGTCGCTCAGTGGCTGGACAGGAATCATGGCCGGCACTTATTCGCTTCTCGGTGCATTGGCTGCCTATTATGTGATTTTTCAAATCAAATTCAGCCCTGCCTCCATCCCAAGCGAAGTAGAAATTTATGGTTCGGGAAGAGCGGTTCATTACAATTACAGCGATTCTACTTCAGAACTATTTTCCACACAAAATCTTTATTTGTTGGGAATTGCAATTTTGGTGATCATTTTATCTGCCGCCACCGCTTTTTATCAATCTTCGATAAAAGCTCGACACCAAGGCGTCCAACTCTGGAATTCCACGACACGAAGATTATTTGTGCAAGTTTCGATTCCGCTTGTAGCCGGTGGTTTGTTTTGCATCGCACTTCTTTATTATGGAAATTCGGGATTGATTGCGCCTGCGATGTTGATTTTCTACGGAATGGCTTTGCTGAACGGAAGCAAATACACATTGAAAGAATTCCATTCGCTGGCTTTATGTGAAATTGCATTAGGACTGATTTCCTTGTTTTTCGTCGGATATGGTTTGTATTTTTGGGCAATCGGATTTGGTGTTTTACACATCATTTATGGAATTTTGATGCAAAAGCGATACAAATGAGTCTCATTGAAGGGCTAAATAAAAACTTTGAAAACCGCGTACGACTTGGTCTGATGTCCGTACTGATGGTCAATGATTGGATGGATTTTACCGAGATGAAAGAATTGCTGGATGTAACTGACGGTAATCTGGCAAGTCATTCATCGGCATTGGAAAAAGCAGAATACATCGAAATCAAAAAAGAATTTGTGGGCAAAAAACCCAAAACCTCTTATCGGGTTACACAAAAAGGTCGCGAAGCTTTCCAAACGCATTTGGCGGCATTGGAAAAGCTTTTGGGAAGTTAAATTCGAACCTCGAAGTTCGAATTTCTTGAAAATAAATAATATAATATGAATTCAAAAATTACTCAAAACAACAATAGCCTGATAGTTATTTTCTTATGCGCTTTGGGACTGCTATTGATTCCCCTGATTGCGATGCAGTTTACAAAAGAAGTGAACTGGACTTTTTCCGATTTCCTGATGATGGGAATTCTTCTTTCCAGCACCGGACTAATCATCGAATTGATTTTGAGGAAAATTAAAACGAAACGACAGCGAATTATTTTATGCACAGTCGCAGTCTTTGTTTTCGTATTGCTTTGGGCTGAAATGGCAGTTGGGATTTTCAATTCTCCCATCGCAGGTTCTTAAAAAATTTTACACCTCAACTTTGAAATTCAAAGTAAATGAAAAAGACGAAATTCATCCGAAAAGCAATATTATTTCTAACGCTTACAGGCAGTGCAATGTTTTATTATGCATGGCAAATCGAACCTTTTGATGTAGAATTTGTAGAGTTGGAAATGGAGATCGAAAATCTTCCCCAAGAGCTGGAAGGGAAAACCCTGATGCAAATCAGCGATACGCACATCGGCGATCGGTTTGATTACAAATATCTGATTGAAAATTTTCAAAAAGCACAGCAAATGAACCCCGATATTGTGGTTTACACAGGTGATTTTCTGGCCTATAAATCCCCGAAACAATTTCAACAACTGGCAGAAGTTTCTCCTCATTTTGTGAAAGGAAAACTGGGGACAATTGGAGTTTTGGGCAATCACGATTACGGCAAAAACTGGGCAGAGCCCGATGTAGCAAACCGAATTGCAAGAGATTTGGAAACCGCCGGAATTCAGATTCTTCGCAACGAATCTCTGGAAGTTCAAGGTTTAACCATTTTGGGAATGGATGATCTTTACGGCACTCATTTCGAAGGAGAAAAACTAATGAAAACCTATCGAAAATCAGCTGCCTACTTGGTTCTTTGTCATAATCCCGACGCACTGGATTTACCAATTTGGAATGATTATCGGGGTTGGATTTTATCGGGTCACACCCATGGCGGACAAGTTAAATTGCCATTTTTTCGTCCGCCCGTTTTACCTGTAAAAAACAAAAACTATTCATCGGGAAAGATTGAGCTGAATGATGGGCGAACTTTGTACATCAACCGTGCATTAGGACACACATATCAAATCCGATTTAATGTAAGACCTGAAATCACTTTGTTTAAACTGAAAGCTAAAAAAATTTAACAATATACTTTGAATTTCAAAGTTCTTTAAAAAAAGAATTATGAATCATAGATTAAATCTTATGTTGTGGCTCTACGATTGGTCACAGATTTTTTACGCCCAATTTTTCAAGCGAAACAAAAAGGCTTGGGGAATTTCCAAGCAGGAATTTTTGTTATATCCCGAAGGAACTTTGGGAAAAGCTTTGGGTGAATTCTATTTATCGAAAGGTTTTTCGGTTATGCCCAAACTCGAAAACCACGATGTTTTTCATATTTTGACGGACACTGGAACGGAAATTCAGGATGAAATTGCCATGCAATATTTGCTTTTCGGAAATGGGAAATTGAGTTTGTATATGTTTGCGATGATCGGATTCGGGACGGTTCTCTACCCTGAATTTTTGATATATTATTTAAAATCGTATCGGAAAGGAAAATCCATGCAGAAATTTTACGATTGGGAATTCAAGGAACAACTGGACAGCTCTCTGATTTATTTGAAGGCTTTCATCCGATCCAAAAATCATCTCTTCATCTGATTTTTAACGAATTTAGGTTAAAACTTAACAGTATCAGGTTTTGAAAGCTGGCATAGGTTTTCCTAACTTCGCAACAAATTTTTTTAATGGAAGCAATTGAGTCGCTAATTGATTTTGTTCTACATATTGACCAACATTTAGAATACTTCATCAACACCTATGGGTATTGGGTTTATGCCATTTTATTTCTGATTGTTTTTGTGGAAACCGGAGTAGTAGTCATGCCTTTTTTACCGGGCGATTCTTTGTTGTTTGCAGCGGGAATGTTGGCTGCTCAGCAAAACGATTTGAACGTTTGGATTGTCATTGGATTATTACTTATTGCAGCGATTTCAGGCGATTCCCTCAACTATTCGATAGGACAAAAATTTGGTATGAAAGTCACGCGGATTAAGATTTTCGGGAAACAGTTTGTGCAACAAGAACACATCGACAAAACCCATTCTTTTTATGAAAAATACGGAAGCAAAACCATTGTCATCGCCAGGTTTGTACCGATTGTTCGAACGCTTGCTCCTTTCGTAGCGGGCATTGGTCGGATGAGTTATAAAACCTTTATTACTTATAATATTTTGGGTGCAATTCTTTGGGTGGTGGGCGTTACACTTGTCGGCTATTTCCTTGGAAACATCCCAATCATCAAAGATAATTTCTCCAAAGTTGTCATCGGAATCATCATTATTTCCCTTCTTCCAATTGTTTACGAAATCATCAAAGAGAAATATTTCAACAAGGAAAAAGCAGCTTAATTTCTAGAACTTTTTTCAAGATTTGAACGCTTTTTATTTGGATTTAAATTTCAATAAAGTTTCTTTGGTAAAATCTGAAAGCACGAGTCTTCCGCTCATTTCGGCTCTTTCTTCCATGAGTTTGGGCAGATGATCGGTTCCTTGCCAGAAAATGGATTTCAAATCGCGCATGGCTTCGAGGCTATAAACCGAAAGTTCACGTGCAAACTTCATTGTTTCTTCTTGACAAGTTTCGGCATCGGTAAACACATGGTTGTAAATTCCTTTTTCTTTCAACCATTGCGGCGATTTCCATTCGGTCGGATTCATGGTCATTTCCGAAAAAGCAGTAATCCCAATTTTTCGTGTAATCGCTGGTTCAATCACAAAAGGTCCAATCCCTATCGATAATTCACTCAAACGCGCCGATGCATTTTCATCGGCCAGCGCATAATCACAAGCCGAAGCCAGACCTACTCCACCGCCCACTACCTTGCCGTTGATACAACCAACGATGAATTTCGGACAGCGACGCATCGCCAAAATCACATTGGCAAATCCTAAAAAAAACTTTTTGCCTTTTTCAAATTCATCAATCGTCAATAATTCATCAAATGAAGCTCCGGCGCTGAAAACTTTCTCTCCTGCGCTTTTCAAAATGATGATTTTCACCTCGTCGTTTCGTCCCAAATCATCAAAAACTCGAATCAATTCGCTAAGTTGAGTACTCGGAAATGAATTGCTTTTTGGATGATAGAATTCCACCGTTGCTATGTTTTGAATTATATCTGATTTGATGTAATAAGATTCCATTTTCTTCTTTTTTAAAATTAATTCTCGGTGTTGTAGTACAATTTATAAAACTTTTTGCCTTCCTCGTCCGTACCTTGTTCGATCATTTGTCGGTTTCCATGCACGTAAATATGGAAATTTTTATCGAGCTTGATGATGCTTTTGAAAAATCTTGCTTGTTTTTTAACTGCGTTTTTGGATATTTCAAAATGATCGTTTACATCGACTTCATAAACTTCCTCGTATCTTTTTTTATAATCATCGAAACTTTGTTTCAATTCTTCTTGCGCTAAAACTTGGTCCGCAAAATCATTTAATTCAAACACTTCCGATTCCTTAAAAAACTTCATAGTATTATTTAATAAATCCACCTGATCTACTTTTGAGACCTCAAATTCTTCAGGTAATTTATCCATCACATAACTTTTGCAAAGGTTCAATGTGTTTTCGGTATCGAAATATTCATTTTTAATTTGAGAAACTTTTAAAAACTCATCGTTCCACAATCCAAATTCCTCTCCTTTCCCATTATCAATGGAAGCTACCATATATCCGTCATCTTCACATCGGTTAAAAACCAAACAGGCTTTATCGATTTTTGACAAAGCAATTCCTTCTTCTGTCCAGATTTCGTAGGCATTTTCATTGGGTTGCACTTTTAAAATCCTTTCTTTTGACTCGGATTTATAAATTCCGATGGCACGGGCATTTTCACCATCTACCAAAGCATCGGGAAAGAAAACGACGAAGAGATTTCCACCTTTTCCTTTTGGGTGTGAAGTTGTTTTAAAAAGTTGTTCTGCGATTTGTACGGATTGTGTCAACAATTGCGTGGGATCTTCAAAAATTTGTTTTACCGATCCAAATACCGGATTTTCTTCCGTATGGAATTGAAAATACTCATCGGTTTTAAAAGGTTTTGTAAAAAAATTGTACAAAGTATCGCTTAATTCGGGTGGATAAAAACTCAGGGTTTTAGAAAGGTGAATATCCTCTTCCAAAGCTCGATTTCCTACTCGGTGAACTACTAAATCAAAGGTTTCTTCCGGATTTATAAAATGCATTTTTCTGAATATTAAGACAGCGAAATTAAGACTTAAACTGGGAAAGAAAAAAGATTCAAATCAGGCATTTTTAAATAATTTATTAAATTTCGATATTGGCTTTGGAGGTTTGGGATTTTATTCTACCTTAGCCACCTATCCTAATTATCACAGTCCACGCAATTTATCTTTTGACTAGAAAAAGAGAGGTTAATCTTTTTCTTTAATTTAATAATTAGGATTATGAAGTTTTTATATAAAACAGCTTCTTACCTCCTTTTAAACCTAATTTTCGTTTCAGCCTCCGCACAGGAATTCGTCCCCCCAGCTGACAGTTTCAACGGAGAATCCTTCCAAATCTCTCAACCGATTTCAGAGGGTGAATTTCCATCGTTGAACTTGTCAGAAAACCAAAATTCCACTGGTTATTTGCGCGCTCCCAATAGTTATATTTACAATTTGGATTTGGTCGAAGCTCATCAGTATTCGGGATTGAAAATTCCGGTAAAAAAAGCCTTTGATATTTGGGAAAGTCCGGATTGGTTTCTCAACGAGGCATTGCCTCTAGGAGAGCTATCGGCTTATCTTTTTTGGGAAGACATTCCGGGACTTATCGAAGAAGTGGAAATGGAATCGGCTTCCAATCCTGAAAATTCCAAAATCATCGTGAAAATTAATTCCAATAAAGGCAAAGGAAATGCGGTTGTTTCATTGCATCTGGGTTCTCATGGAAATTCAGAAGATCCCATTGTCTGGAGTTGGCATATTTGGGTTACGGACAATCCCTCCAACGGAGTTTCATTTGGCCAAGGTTTGGAAACCGACCTCAATGGTACGCCGTTTGAGCCACATTATATGGATCGAAATCTCGGTGCGATTGAAAGTGAAATTCTGGGAGATAACTGGCATCGAAACGCAGGACTTCTGTACCAATGGGGACGAAAAGACCCCATTCCTTCAATGGTAAATAAAGATTTTTCATTTTATGAATTAAATGGTTTGGTAGGCTATATGCGAAACCGTGAAGGAATTCATTTTGGAAATATTTTACCGGAAGTCAACCGACCGTATGCAGATATTTCTGATAATTTAAAATATTCGGTTCGAAATCCAATTGATTACCTCATCAATGAAGATTCGGGTACTTGGTTTTCTTCTCAACAATACCGTGTCCCTCATTCCAATCCTCAAGAAGTCATTGCTTGGGATTTATGGAGTGACAATAGACGCGGTGAAAATTCTAATGCCAATAGTAGCATTCCTGAAGTCAAAGAAGACAGTCGTTCTTACGAGCTTAAATCCCCTTATGATCCTTGTCCTAATGGTTGGAGAATTCCTTCTTATCTAGGGCGAGTGACAACGAATAATAATTTAAGTCCATGGGGTAGAAAAAACAGCGGCGGAAATGATGACACCAATCCTTCCCGCAATAGTTTTTATCCGCATACCGAAAACTCTGCTATCATCGATGCTCAAGTTCATAGTGGTTTGGGAATTGACTTCACGGATGCTTATGATTCAAATTCCAACTCGAGAGATATAGGGAAATTCCCTATGACAGGTTACTATGTCCGATATCTCCAAAATGGTACAGCCCGAGTGGTTTATCAGGACGAAGCGGCGATTGCTGCCATTTGGTCGGCCACTTATGCATTGGGTGGCGCCAGGTATTTACGAGTGGTTACCGACCCCATGCGTCCGGATATTGGAGAATTTGGACTGAATCAAATTATGATCAATCAAACCACATTCAGCATGGAAGCCCTTGCCGTTCGTTGTATGAAAGACCCCAATCATTTGCACATCGGTGATTTCCCTACAGAATATATTTCAGCAACGAAAGAATATTTTACAGACGGCCTTCAGAATCCGAATAGTTATATCATCCAAGGTGAAACAGAATTATTGATTCCAGTCAATAAGGCTTTTTCGGCTTATGAAAAGTTATTTCCCAACGAAGAAAACCTCCCGAATGATCAATTGGTCGCAAATGTTTATTGGACAGACAATCCTGAAATGGTGCATAGCCTCCGATTAATTGGAGAAGGTGATTCGCGACAAAAGTTGATTCGAGTAGAATTGAATCCTAATCAAAAAGGAAATGCTGTGGTTTCGCTTCACAATGGTTCGGTGAACAATCCAGTTTATTGGAGCTGGCATTTATGGGCAGCAGCAGATGAAATTCAGAAAATCACATATGTAAATCAGGAGATTTTACCAGCTGAATATCATTTTGTAAATGCAACGGGAAGTGAAAATCCGGCTTTGACCACGGTTTTTATGGATCGAAATTTAGGGGCTTTGCATGATTTGCCTATTGAAATCAAAGAATATCCTGAGCTTCCCGAATTGCTCCAAGAAGTTGAACTTTCGGGTGGGCTTCATTACCAATGGGGTAGAAAAGATCCAATTCCTTCTTTCCGATATGTGGGAGGCAAAGAATACGAAATTTACAAAGGCGTTTCGGTGGATTCGAACGGAATTGTTTCCTATTCAACTCTAAATCAACTGAACCATCAAAATCAATTCACAGAAACTTATTCGGAATACGAAACTGCTTTCCGACCGAATGCATCGGATGACAAACACAAAAAGGCCGATAAAGTTCTTCAGTATGCTGTTCAAAATCCACTCACCTATTTACATCATTCCACTACAGCGAATTCCGACTGGATTTCAGATGAATTTGCACTTTTGCCCGAACGTTGGGGGCATGGCCTTGACAAATCCATTTACGATCCTTGTCCGGAGGGATGGCGTATTCCCGATACTTTTAGGGTGTATGAAAACGGGCGCGGAAGTTCGCCTTGGTACAATGGGGAAAAATTAGGCTCCTTGCAAGGAAATCCACAATTTATAGGAAGTCACTACGGAGGATCCTTTTTTCATCATGACCATCAAGCAATAGGTTGGTTTTTCACCGACAATGAATATGAAATTGGGCATTTCCCTACTACCGGGATGATAGGGAAATTCTCACCGAATTCCATTGGTGGAACCAGCATCAACCAAGCGATCACTGGAATTTGGACAGCTGCTCTGACCCAACAATTGAAAGGACACGCACTTGCTATGTCAATAGGTAGAATCGACGGAAGCGACCACAAAATGATAGCCACCGGAAATACTTCGCCGGCTTATGGCTTAAATGTCAGATGTGCCATCGACAGACCTCGTTATGAAGGTTATGTAGGGGAAGATTATTTCAATTTATCCATTCGGGATTTTAGTCAAAACGCAAAAGAGAATTTCAAAATTTTCCCCAATCCGGTGAAAGATATTTTGAATGTTTCTTCAAAATTAAATCTAAGAATTGAAATTTATAATTTGGAAGGACGACTTATCAAGAAAGAAATTTTCCAGAACAGCAAAGTCAATTTGAGCGATTTACAAAAGGGAGTTTACATCGGACTGATTTATGAAAACGGGAAAAATGAATTTACGACAGTGAAAATCATCAAAGAATAAAACCTAAAAACTCACTCGAAATCCGACACCTCGGACGCTTTCGATTTGAAGGCTTTCGTCCTCAGAAAGGTGTTTTCGCAAACGACTGATAAATACATCTAAACTTCTTCCCGAAAAGAAATCGCTTTCCTCCCAGAGATGATTGAGAACTTCTTCTCTTTTGATGATTCGGTTTTTGTTTTGATATAAAAAAAGAAGCAGTTGGGATTCTTTTTCGGTCAGATTCCGCGTAAATTTCTCAGTTTGCAAAGTCAAATTTTCCGGGTCGAAATTCAATTTACCCAATGATATCACTTGGGCTTTTGGGATTTCTGATTTGAAATTTCGTTTGAGAATATTTCGAATTCGCAGTATCAACTCGTCCGCATCAAAAGGTTTACTAATGTAATCCTCAGCTCCCAACTTCAAACCTGTCAAAACATCTTCTCTCATCTTTCTTGCCGTCACAAACAAAAACGGTAAATCCGGATGGGAATCCCGAAGTTTTTGCGCCAAAATAAATCCATCTTCTTTCGGCATCATCACATCCAAAATCGCAATGTCGAATTTATTTTCTTTTAGTTCATTTCTTGCCTCCACTCCATTAAACACCCTAAGGACTTGAAAATCATTTAACTCCAAATACTGCTTGAGTAAATTACCCAAATCCAAATCGTCTTCTACTATTAAAACTCGTATCATATCGGCAATTCTATGATGAACTTACTTCCTTCGCCCTGTTTCGATTTTACCGAAAGTTTTCCACCCAAATTTTCAGTTAGTTTCCGACTCAAATACAAACCCAATCCTAAGCCTTTCGTATCGTGCGAATTCCCTTCGGAAATCCGATAAAATTTATCGAAAATCCGAGATTGTTCTTTGAGCGGAATTCCCTTACCTAAATCTTTTATTTCAATGAAATAATTTGATCCTTCCTGATAAGATTTCAAAGAAATTTCTGTATCCGGCGAACTGTATTTCTGGGCGTTTTCCAATAAATTTTGTAGGATGCGCTCCAGTTGAACTCCATCCGTATTTAGATAAATTTTACGGGAATCAATTTCCCTACGAAAAGGATGTTTTTCGAAATGAAAATCATCAGTCATTTGTTTCAGAAAAGAATTTATTTCGATGCTTGATTTTTCCGATGTTTGGTCTAATGAAGTTTCCATCACCCGATCCACAATTGATTGGAGGCGTTTATTTTGCCGATCCAGTGCAGAGTAGATTTCATTCCTTTTCTTCTCATCTTTTGAGATTTCATCTTTCTGCAAGGATTTCACAATCAGATTAAGCGAAGCAAGCGGTGTCTTCAATTCATGAGTTATATTGTTTGCCAAATCCGTTTTTATTTCTGCGATTTTTTTCTGTTTGAAGAGGGAACGAAACATATAGAAAAACAAAATTATAACGGCCAGAAGCAAACCAACTGCGGCGATTAAAATCCATTTCATACGTGAAAAAACCACATATTGCCAGTTGCTGATATCCACATCCACGGTATGTCGCATCAAAAGCGAATACCTATCGTCTTGTAAGTTCCCCAAATCATCATCGTTTTGATGAATTTTATTGATATACCAATTCCCATGACTGAGATTGATGGCTTCTTTGGATTTGAAATCTTCACCATAATAAACCAATGGTTTTTCGGAAGCACTCAAAATGGTATCATTTATAGAGTCATTTCGGAAGAGAATTTCAGTGTATTGATATCGCAAAGGATGTTCTTTTAAGATTGGATAATCTTTCTCTTGAGATTTTAAAAATTCGTTCCCTATTCTTCGAATGGAATCGGTTTTGGCTTGAACTAATTTTTTGAATTCTTCGGCAGAAATACTTGCATCTAATTTTTTAAAAATCAGGTTTTTGATGGATTCTTGTAAACTATCCTGCCAGACATCCAATTCTTCGGCATCCGAAACGACCGAAACTGAATCTCGAATTTCAATTACATAATTCCGCTTTTCCAAATGATAAACATTTGAAACCAAGTAATATTGGATGGAAATCAATCCAACCAAAATCACAACACAACTCACCGCCAAGATGCGGATTTGATTTTTAAAATTCACAAAACAAAATTAGTCAGGAAAACTAAGTTATGGAGAACCTTTTGGGGCATTAACCCTTCATTAACCTTCGATTAACCCAATTTCAAAAGATTTCAAGGGAATTTCGCATCAGAATTTAAAATAAAAATCAAATGAAAAAATCAGTATTTATCGCATTCTTCACTTTATTTAGTGTAGTGAATTTTGCTCAGGAAACCACGAAATCCAATCATATAAGCAATCATTCCAATACTTCGATTTCGTCCAGTTCCACCAATAAAAAATTTTCTTATTCAGCTCAATTCAGTAATTCCGAAAAAGATCCTGAAATCCAAGAATTGATTCAAACCACGTTGGGAACTCCAACTGAACAAAGCAAAAGATTTTTGATTTGGGAAGGAAAAGGATACAGCGTAGAGTTTCGGACTGGAAAGGTCAGCGTTGAATTGGAGAAAGAACGAACCACAAAGTCCGTTCAATTGAAATTGGAAAATCTGGGAGAGGAAATTTCCAAAATTTTGGACAGTCCCAAAACACCGGAACCTCCGCAAACAAAATAAAATTGAGTTTTTAATTCTATCGTGTAACAATTCTTTTCACCCTTCGTCTTTTTTAAAAATTAATTCATGTCACCGATCATTCGTTTCTCTCTTGTTCTTTTTTTAATTTTATTTGGAATAAACTGTTTTGCCCAAAAGGACAGTATTTCCAGAAAGAAAATCCATATTTCCAAAGTTTTCGATGCACCTAAAATCGATGGAATTCTAGATGATTTGGCATGGGAAGGAGCGTCGATCGCAACTGATTTTGTGGAAAGAGTTCCCCAAAATGGACGAGCAATTCCTGACAGTTTGCACACAGAAGTAAAAATTATATACGATGATTTGGGAATTTATTTGGGTGCGACGATGTACGATCCCGAACCTGAAAAAATCCAAAAGGAATTAACGGAACGCGATGGAATCGGCAACGATGATTTTTTCTTTATTTTATTGAATGGTTACAATGATTATCAGCAAAGTTTGCAATTCCTTGTGACGGCTGCCGGCGTTCAATACGACGCCAAAATGACCAATGGAAATGAAGATTCGTCTTGGAATGGGGTTTGGTACAGCGCAGTAAAAATCAATTCCGATAGTTGGGTCGCTGAAATTTTCATCCCCTATTCCGAAATTCGATTTCCCGAAAAAGACCTTCAGATTTGGGGTTTGCAAATGGAAAGAGAATTCAGGAGAACAAGAACTCGGTACAGCTGGAATTTCGTGGACAATTCCAAAGGAAGTTTTTCGATTTACGATGGTGAAATTCATGGAATCCAAAACATCGATTCGCCTGTTCGACTTTCCTTTCAGCCCTATCTTTCGGGGTATTTAAATGATTACGATGGCGAATCGGAATTTGTGTTCAACGGTGGAATGGATTTGAAATATGGAATTAATGACGCATTTACGCTTGATATGGTTTTGATCCCGGATTTCGGACAAACCAAATTCGATCCTTCGGTTTTAAATCTGACCGCTTTTGAAACTCAATATGCCGAACAACGACCTTTTTTCACCGAAGGAACCGAATTGTTCAGCAAAGGAAATTTGTTTTATTCCCGTCGAATTGGTGAAAGCCCAGAATTTTATCCCAATTTATCCGAAACCGATGAAATTCTTGATTTCCCGGCAAAAGTGGATTTGATCAATGCCTTGAAAGTTTCAGGCAGAACTTCTAAAAATCTGGGAATTGGAATTTTTAATGCGATTACCGAAAAAACCTATGCGAAAGTAAAAAATACCGAAACCGATGAAATTCGCAAAGAAGTTGTGGAACCTTTGACCAATTACAATGTCATCGTTTTGGACCAAAGATTTGGTCAAAATAATTCGGTTTCTTTTGTGAATACCAATACAATTCGTGAAGGAAATTTCCGTGATGCCAATGTTTCGGGACTTTATTTTGATTTGACCAATAAGAAAAATACTTGGAATTATTGGGGAAATGCCGAAGCAAGTTGGGTGAAGAACTCTGAAACAAAATTTGGAATGGAAGGAAATCTTGCAGCTGCCAAAATTAGTGGAAAACATCGCTATCAGGGAAGTGTTTTCTTTCGAACCATGGATTACGATATCGATGATTTAGGCTATACCGGTCGTACAAATTACATTAATTATTATGGCTATTACGGGTATCGGATTTTACAACCGACCGATGTTTTTAATAATATAAACCTGAATTTCAATCTAAATTATACCCGAAGACTCGAACCCGATTTGTACAATAATTTTGTGTTCAATTTCAATTCAAGCTTTACTACGAAGAAGTATTTCAACTTTGGCGGCGGATATGAATTTATTCCTATGGAATGGAACGATATTTACGAACCCCGAATTCCAGGACATCATGTAAAGGTTCCGGCTTACTACAATCCATGGGTTTGGATTTCAACCGACTATAGAAAAAGATTGGCTCTGGACATAACATTAGATTGGTACAAATACGATCAAGCCGGAAGAGGAGAATTGGTTATGAATTTTTCACCCCGATTTCGCGTTTCAGACAAATGGAAACTTTATTTATTTACTCAAACTACTCTTTCTGACAAAGAACAAGGATTTGTTTCCTATGATGGAACCAATATTTATTTTGGGGAACGCGACCGCAATACAGTGGAAACCTCTTTGGAGTCCCAATATATTTTCAATGATAAAATGGCTTTAAATCTTGCCTTTCGACATTATTACACCGATGTGACCTATGATAAATTTTTCAATTTGGAAAACGATGGAAGCCTTAGTCCAAACAATTCCTACAATGAAAACCACAATGCCACCTACAATAGTTGGAACATCGATTTGCGCTTTAGTTGGTGGTTTGCGCCGGGAAGTCAGTTGAGTTTACTTTACAGAAACTCGATTGAGAGCTACGAGGAAATTTCCAATCTGTCTTTTCGAAATAATTTCGACTCTATGTTTTCTCAACCTCAACTCAATAGCTTCTCCATCAGAATCAGTTATTATCTGGACTACAACCGCATGAAAAACTGGTTTAAAAAGAAACCGGAAATCCAAGAATCCATGGGACTGAATTCGTATCGGGACTACAAAAATTTCAATCATAAAAGAAAGGGTTTTTAATCTTAAATTTTCATAAGTTTACTCAAAATAAATTATGAATCCAACGCTGAGAAATATACTTGCAGTCATTGCAGGCTGGATTGTAGGTAGCGTCGTAAACGCTGGCATAGTGGTTTTAGGTCAACGTATTTATCCAATTGCAGGCATTAAGGCAAAGAGTTCTGATGAACTTGCTGCAATCATGCTGGGACTGGATTTTAATTATTTCATTTTCCCATTTTTAGCGCATGCATTAGGAACCTTAGTAGGCTCTATTATAGCCGCCTCCACTGCAGTCAGTCAGAAAATGAAATCAGCAATGGCTGTCGGAGTTTTATTTCTCATTGGAGGTATAATCGCTTGTTTTATGATACCTGCTCCGAACTGGTTCATCGCTACGGATTTGATTCTTGCTTATATCCCGATGGCTTGGATTGGCGGAAAAATTGGGAAGAGGATTTCTTTCAAATAATTTATTTCGAAATTTAATTCCCTTTAAGCTCTCAAAATTCAGTGGAAATCCAAAGCCTTGTTTAAATTTGCTTTGATTTAATTGCTAAACGTGGCCGAAAAACGCATTTTTTCACTTATTGGAATTTTTATCCTGATCAATCTTTTTCAAGCTTTTATCACACCGATTTCGGAAGATGAAGCTTATTATTGGGTTTGGTCGCAAAATCTGGATTGGGGTTATTTTGATCACCCGCCGATGATTGCCTGGTGGATTTCGGCTGGATATAATTTATTCCAAAACGAGCTGGGTGTACGGCTTCTGACGGTTTTGCTCAACGGTTTCAGTCTTTATTTTTTGTGGAAAATTTTATTACCCAAAACCAACCGAGAATTCCAATTATTTTTCTTGATTTGGGGATCGGTTTTGGTTTTTAACGTTTTCGGATTTTTGGCAACGCCCGATGCGCCCTTACTTTTCTTCACGATTTCTTATTTGTTTTCGCTCAAGAAATTTTTAGAACAAACTTCGGTTTTCGCCACCTTTTTATTAGGGATTTCCTTTGCAGGACTGATGTATAGCAAGTACCACGGAATTTTAGTGATTGTCTTTACTTTATTGCCTCTTTGGAAATTATTAGGAAGAAATCCAAAATTTTATCTGGCGGTTTTGGGAAGTTTGGTTTTGTATTTCCCTCATATTTTCTGGTTGATTCAAAACGAATTCGTCCCAATTCACTATCATTTTCTGGAAAGAAGTTCAGACGAAACCTTCGAATTCCGTAAACTTTTCAATTACCTGGGAATTTATTTTCTGGGAGCTGCACCATTTCTGAGTTATTTTATTTTTACTTCGGTTTTTCGTTTTCGATCCGATCAGCCGTTTTGGAAAAGCATTTGGGCATTGGCTGTTTTGCCTGGAATTTTCTTTTTTCTATCGATTTTCAAGGACAATGTTCAGCCGCAATGGTTGCTCATCAGCTTTCTTGCAATGGCTTTGCTGATGTATCGACATTATCATGAAAAAAATCTGAAATGGGTTTTCAACCTTGGATTTGCAGGTCTTGTTTTGGTTTTGATTTTGAGAATTCTCATTGTACTACCGGGAATTTCGCCATTGTACAAGAATGAAAATTTCGGAAAAGAAGCCGGAAGTTTTCAGGTCGAAAATGCGATTTTTGAAAAATACCAAGAAGCTTCGGTTTATAAATTTTTCAATCCTGAAAAAAATGTGGCGGTTCATCGCACCCTCGGAAATCGTCATAGTCAATACAGTTTATGGAATTGGGAAGAAAATTTTCACGGTCAAACCATAACTTATATTTCGCCTTGGGTCAAAGCGGAAAACTCTTTCGTCGGCTATAAAAATCGGGATTATTACCTGAAAGAAATTCAGAATTACCAGACTTATCATTTGATTGAAATTGAAACAATTGAAGGAATTTCAGCAAAGCCAAATGAACGAATTCAACTTAAAATCAACATCCGAAACGGTCATAAACGACCAATAAAAATCGGCGGAAATTCGGAGTTAAAGCTCAATGTAAATTATTACCAAAACTTACAATATGAAATTCTTTATTCGACCGAAATTTTGACGGAAGAATTCGAACTTCAACCCGCTGAAGAAAAAGAACTTCAAATCGAATTTCAAAATATATCTGAAAAAGAAAAATACAAAGCAGCAATTGGAATTCAATATACTAAAGTCGGTACGACTTATTTGTCTGATGAGTTTTTAATCAATGTTTTATAACTTACTGAATTCCTCTCTCATTTAGCCATTTTCTGTATTTGGCAGCATTTCTTTTATGCTCTTCGTAATTGCTTGTAAAACTATGATAACCGGGTCGATCTGGATCGGCACAGAAATAAACAAAACTATGCTCTTCGGGATTTAAAACAGCATCCACTGCTGTTAGATTGGGTAAACAAATCGGCGCAGGCGGAAGCCCATACACCCGATAAGTATTGTACTCAGAAGGAGTCGCCAAATGTCCGTGACGAACTCTTTGAATTCGATGATTAAATCCATTTTGTAGTCGATAAGCATAAACCGAAGTAGGGTCAGCTTCCAAACGCATTCCTCTCTCCAAACGATTTAGGTACGCACGCGCTACTTTGGGTTGTTCATCCGCCTTCGAAGCTTCCATTTGCACGATGGAAGCCAGAGTAAATACTTCCAATGGGGAGAAATTCATGGCTTCGGCTTTTTGCTGTCGTTCTTCTGTCCAAACCTTGTCAAATTCATTCATCATTCTTTCGACAAATTCTGTCCCATTTGTAGGCCAGAAATAAAAATAGGTATTGGGAATGAAATAGTATTTCACCGTTTCAGCAGTCAGTTCGGGGTTATTTTCTTGCGCCCATTCAATGATAGCTTCTACAATCTGCGTGGAATCGGCTTCGATTTGTTTGGAAACTGAACCGGCCAGATGAAAAATTGTAGGCTCATTATTGATTCTCAATTTTACCTGTTCCTGACTTCCCGAAATCAATCGATTCAACAAATCTTTATTGGTTTCACCTTGAATCAATTTAAACTTTCCGGCTTTAATTTTTTCCGAAAAATCTTTTGAATCAGCATACGATTGAAAACTCTTTAGGTTTTCCAATTTAGGTCGAAGTGAATCCAAAACTTCCTGATAAACAGCACCCGAACGGATGTACAAAAAGCCATCTTCCTTCACATTGGTTTCCATTCCCTGAAAAAAAGAACATCCAGTCATCAAAATACCGGACAAAAAAACAAGAAAAAAACGGGTGATAAATTTCAAATTATTATTCATTTCAACTGCTTCCTTTAGCAATATTTATTCCACTTCTATTAATCCTTTGAATACAAATTCCGCCGGGCCACTCAGCCAAACATTTTCAAATCCTCCCGAAGGATTTTTGAAAAACTTCACCCTTAATTCACCTCCTTCCGCATAAACTACAACCTCATCGGAATTCACTTTTCCAGCTTCGTAGGCAGCAATAGCCGCAGCGGTAACGCCCGTCCCACAAGCCAAGGTTTCATCCTCTACCCCTCTTTCGTAGGTTCGGATTTTCAAGGCATTTCCAGGGAGAGTTTCCACGAAATTCACATTGGTTCCTTCATTAAAATAAGGAGCTCCATAGCGGATAATCCTTCCATAATTGGGAACATCGACATCGTCCACCACTTGCACAAATTCCACATGATGAGGCGAACCTGTATTTAAAAAATAATGCGTGGGGAGTTTTTCCACCGAAACTACATTTGACATTTTTAAATGGATAATTTCATTCTCAATCCGTGCTTCATGAAAACCGTCAATTGCCTGGAATTTGGCTGTATCCTGGATGATTCCCAAATCGGAAGCAAATCGAACGATACATCTTCCGCCATTTCCGCACATCGTACTGACTTGGCCATCGGAATTAAAATAAACCATCTGAAAATCAGAGTTTGCATCGTTTTCTAACAAAATCAATCCATCGGCACCAATCCCGAAATTCCGGTCACAAAGCTTTTCAATCAATTCCTTTTCAGGCACAAAATTTGCAAATCTATTGTCAATCATCACAAAATCATTGCCCACTCCTTGGTATTTATAAAACTGAATTTTCAATCTTTAATTTTTAACAAATTTAGGGATTTTTGAATTAGTCAAATTCCCTAAAGCAAGCGATATAAATACAGAATTTTAAAGTATTGATAATTTTTGTTAAATCCACGTTAAACCACTTGTGAGCTCGATTTTAAAGATGCAAATTTGAATTGTTTTGAAATAAAAATTAATTAAAAATTACTTATAAAACATATGAAAAAATATATTGGATATTTAATGGTAGGAATTTTCAGTGCGAGTTTTGCGATCATTGGAATGAACTATTTCGCCAAGGAAAATTCAGATAATTTAATAACCTCGACAACAGACAGAGAAGATGGCAGTTTTTCCTTTGTAAACTACAAGGGAAATTATGCGTTTAACGCACCGGACTTTGTAGAAGCTTCTCAAAGAACGGTCAATGCGGTAGTGAGCATCAATAATTTTTCGACTCAAAAAAATCAAAGACACAACGATCCCTTTGAGTTTTTCTTTGGATTTCCACAGCAACAAAGAAATCCTGATTTGCCATCCGGGCAGGGTTCGGGCGTAATTATTTCGGACGATGGATACATCGTCACCAATAATCATGTGATCAAAGGTTCCGATAAAATCGAAGTGGTTTTGAACAACCAAAAATCTTATATCGCTGATTTGATTGGAACCGACCCCAATACAGACATCGCATTACTTAAAATCGAAGAAAAAGGACTTCCTTTTATCAAATTTGTAGACTCTGACGCCATCAACGTCGGTGATTGGGTATTGGCCATTGGGAATCCATTTGGCTTGAATTCAACGGTCACAGCGGGAATTGTTTCCGCGAAAGGAAGAAGTATTGATATCCTAAGAAGAAACGCAACCAATCCAATTGAATCATTTATTCAAACCGATGCCGTGATCAATCCGGGAAATAGCGGAGGTGCTTTGGTCAACCCAAATGGAGATTTGGTAGGTATCAATACCGCAATTTCCTCCCAAACAGGAACTTACGTAGGATATGGCTTTGCCGTCCCTTCCAACCTTGTGAAAAAAGTAGTGGAAGATATCAAAACCTATGGAATGGTTCAAAGAGGTTTCCTTGGAGTTGGAGGCTTGGACTTGAATGATGAATATCAAATCCGAATGTACAACCGTGAAATGGGAACGGATTTGAAAAGTCAGCAAGGTATTTTGGTTCAAAGTGTAACCGACAACGGAGGTGCGCAGGCTGCCGGAATTCGCAAAGGTGATATCATTACCGAAATTGATGGAAAAAAAGTTACGAGTTTCAATAAACTTTCATTTGCAGTCGGAAGTAAAAATCCAGGTGATAAAGTGACTTTAAAAGTTTTGCGTGATGGAAAGGAAAGAGAATATACAGTTACACTGCGTGACCAAAAAGGAAATGCTTCTACAAGATCTTTGGCCGATCTGACAGTGAGCGAAAAACTCGGAGCAGAATTTGAACCTCTGACAGACCGACAAAAAGTTAGCTTCGGTATCGACCACGGTGTGATGGTAAAAAACATGGAGCAAGGAGGTAAATTAAGAGGAATTGGCATTTCGGAAGGATTTATCATCCTAAAAGTAAATGACAAAGAAGTAAGCAGCCAAAAAGATATTGAAAAAATCCTCAACAACCACAAAGGCAGAGTTTCTGTTAGCTATGTGGATCCGTATGGTAGAATCTATACACGAGGATTTACCATGGACTAAACCGATTTATGTTTTCATAGTTTTAGGTTCGGCACAACTCAAAAGGTTGTGCCGTTTTTTATATCTTTGATTCGATGAAAAAGTTAGTCGGAATTCTGTTTTTATTCCTAATCGGGTTTGGACAGGCACAGGAAAAAGGAGGTTTGATGAGCCATTTGTTAGTTAATGTCGGATATGCAAATCTCAACGGAAATTATTTCAAATTAGGACCGGAAGTTTATTTGACCCAGCCAAATGGAAATCTAATCGACCTGAGTGCAACCGCTAATATGGCTTATTTCAGTGATAAATTCGTGGTCATTCCCGAACTCGGAATCGGCTATCAGTTCAACGCCAAAAAAGTTAAAAACCGGATTGATCCTTACCGCGAATATGTCAACAGTACGTTTTATTTGGCTCGTGTAAATGTTTCGCCTTGGAATGTCACGCCCGAAATCGGGATTGCACTGGCCGGAATTCTGGAAGCAAATATTGGATATTCCTTCCAGTTTTCCGATCACAAATACACCTCTTTTGATGGAATTAAATTTGGGCTGACAATTCATATTCCCACGATTTATTTCGTTAGTGAAGCTGGGTTGTATTAAGCTCTTACCGGATTGTATTGTCTGATTTCTTCAATAATTTCTCTTTCAGAAGAATTAGCAAAATCCAAAATCCTTTTGATAATTGCCACCAACTGATCCGGATAATCAACTTTTACATAATGCTCGGCATCCACCCATTCCTGGATTTTCCGTAAATTTAATTCCGAACAAATATCCACTCCTAAATTCTGCAAAGCCGTCGCATTGCACTCTTGTTCGTATTGTTTTTTAATGGGAATGACGAAAAGTTTTTTATTCAGAAACAAAGCTTCTGCCGGCAATTCAAATCCGGCGTTGCAAAGTACGCCTTCCGATTTCCCTAAAGAACGTAAAAATTCAGTTTGATCAATCGGATAAACCAAAACATTTCCTTTCACATAAATTTCTTTTGCTGATTTGGAAAAAACCCGCCAATCGACGTGGGTTTCATTTAATCTCTCGATTAAATATTCATCCGAAAAACTCGGCAAATACGTCATGTAAAAACCTTCGTTTTGGGGTTTGAGATTTCGGACTGCTTGTCGGACAATCGGTCTAAAAATCCTCGGATGATAGGACTCAAAATGAAATCCAAAGTTCTCTTTCGTTGGTGCATAATGTTTCAAAACCATTTCACCTAGAAAATCCTTTCGTTCAGGTTTGGGCGTTTCGGGAAAAAGCATCGAAGCTTGGTGGCTGATCCCTAATATATTCTGATAATTCTTCAGTTTTGCTGCCCAGGCTGAAATCGGCTCAAAATCGTTTATCACCAAATCATATTCCTCCAAAGGCACTTTTTTTAC
Organism: Flavobacteriaceae bacterium; assembly: GCA_012522185.1. Lineage (GTDB taxonomy): Bacteria > Bacteroidota > Bacteroidia > Flavobacteriales > Weeksellaceae > Moheibacter. The sequence goes on from JAAYKY010000028.1 coordinate 30,872, forward strand.
GTCCTTGATGGCTCGGAAAAAATTATTTTGAAACGCCGTTTTCCAATAAGATAATCCGCCTCTAGCGTCGTACAAAAGCGAAATCCCATCAAAACGAAATTTCGGTTCCTGCGGCAATTCGATTTGGGATTGATGACCACTTGTCAATAAATCTACTTCTGCATATTTTTTCAATTCTGGTATCAATTCCTGTGCGCGGGCAATATGTCCGTTTCCGGTACACTGAAGTGCATATAAAATTTTCATCGCATTAATTTTGAGAGCAAAAACTCTGATTTCTAATTAACTACACAAATTTCTTACCTAAAACTCAATTCAAACTCGTAACCGATGAAATTAATTCTTCGAGCGTCATATCCGCCGTCTCTTCTTCCTTTCTCAAAGCGAGTTTCTCTTTGTTTTCTTCGTAAGAAAAAATTGTCCAATTTCCATTGTGATATTCCAAAGCCGTCAAATTTTCAATCCAATCACCTGAATTCAGATACATACATTCGCCTTTTTTATTGGTGATTTTTCGCATTTGTGGCTGATGAATATGCCCACAAATCACATAATCAAATCCTTTTTCAATTGCCAATTCCGAAGCTGTATTTTCAAAGTCCGAAATATATTTTACCGCTTTTTTTACGCTGTTCTTAATTTTTTTTGAAAGGGAATATTTCTCACGTCCCATTTTCATCAAACACCAATTAATTACATTGTTCAAACGTATCAGCAAATCATATCCGACTCCGCCCAAACGCGCTATCCATTTGGAATGCTGAACCGAAGCATCGAAAACATCACCGTGAAAAATCCAGGCGTGTTTCCCATCGAGCTGAAGGATTTCTTTATTGGTTAATTTGATTTTTCCCATTCGCAAATCGCTGAATTTCCTGAGCATTTCATCATGATTTCCCGTTATATAAATTAGCTCAGTTCCTTTGACCGCAAAATCGATGAATTTCTTCAGAATGCTCAAATGCTTTTTCGGAAAATAAGATTTCTTAAACTGCCAGATATCGATGATATCACCGTTTAGAATAAGCATTTTGGGTTGAACCGAATTCAAATATTGAAGCAATTCTTTGGCTCGGCAGCCATAAGTTCCCAGATGAACATCGGAAAGAATGATTAAATCTACCTTTCTTTTCATGAAGTGTTTCTGCAAAATAACCACACAGATTTAAACTGAACCTTACTGAAAGGTTAGGTTTGTATTATATTATTTCAATTCAATCCCATTTTATTTTTCTAATTATTAAGCTTATTTTAGCTCCATGATTTCGGCAAAGAACATTCACAAAAATTTTGGTAGTCTTGAAGTATTGAAAGGCGTTTCTCTCGATGTAAGCATGGGGGAAATAGTTTCAATTGTTGGCGCATCGGGAGCAGGAAAAACGACATTGCTTCAGATTTTGAGTAGTTTGGAAAAAAGTTCTGAACCGGAAAAATATTACACCCAAATCCTCATCAAAAAAGAAGACATTACCAAAATGTCGGATGCAAAACTTTCCAAATTTCGTAACGAAAACATTGGATTTATTTTTCAGTTTCACCAACTTTTACCTGAATTTTCGGCCATCGAAAACGTATGCATTCCGGGATACATCGGCAATGCAAAAAGCAGTGCGGTTCAGGCCAAAGCCAAAGAACTGTTGGAGTTTCTCGGACTTGGAAATCGCCTCGAACATAAACCTGCGCAACTTTCCGGCGGGGAACAACAACGTGTGGCAGTGGCCCGTGCGCTTATCAATCAGCCTGCGGTAATTTTTGCAGACGAACCTTCCGGAAATCTCGACTCCAAAAACGCCGAAGAACTACACCAACTTTTTTTCCGTTTGCGCGACGAGTTCGGTCAGACTTTTGTAATTGTGACGCACAACGAAGAACTCGCCAACATGGCCGACCGAAAGCTCGTAATGAGCGATGGCCGTTTTGAGATGTAATTTAAATTATGCTTTATATACTCCTTAACTGGATTTATATTTTCCTGATTTGCCTGGGAATGGGCGCAATTTTGAATTCAATTTTGCGCACAAAAACCGGACTTTTCTATACACTTTTGCTCGGAATTTTTGCCGAAATAATCCTCATACATTTCTATGCAATCGGCTTTCCTATCAATGAGTTTTTTTATGGATTTAATTTTATTTTGGCATCCTTCGGAATAATTTTTCACAAAAAAATCCTTTCCCAAGAAATTAAATCGGCTGTTTCTGATTGGAAAACCTGGAAAAAACCCATTCAAATTCTCGGCATTCTGCTGACGATTTTGATATTAATGCAAAGCGCAACCCAACCTTTCATTGTTGATAACGAAACTTATTACATTCAATCCACTAAATGGTTAAACGAATTCGGACTAATTAAAGGTTTGGCCAATCTTCATATTTTCTTCGGGCAGATGTCGGGCTGGCATCTTTTGCAAAGCGGATTTAATTTTGGCTTCGTTTCTAATTCTTTGAATGATGTGAACGGATTTCTGATGTTGATTTTTACCGGGTTTTCGCTCTATCACCTCAACCGATTTTTCCAAACCAGAATTACGATGGATTTGTTTTTAGGCTTAATTCCTGTGGGAAATTTATTTTTGTTTCAGTTCCTCAGCGCGCCTTCGCCCGATTTACCGGTTTTCCTGATTTCACAGCTCATTTTTTATCTATTTTATCGAAATTATGTGGAATATCAAGGCGATTTCAAAATGCTTTTCATTCTGACTTTGCTCTTAATTCTAACCAAAATCACAGTCGTTCCTTTGTTGATCTTACCTTTGGTTTTAATCATCCGGCATCAACTTTTCAAATCCGAATGGAAATATGCCTTCAGAATTTCTTTGATAGCCTTGAGCGGATTTCTGCTCAAAAACTACATCATTTCGGGTTATCTTTTTTATCCGACGGAAATTTTAAGTTCCTTTCTAAATCCGGATTGGAAAGCCGCTCCTGAAATGCTTCGATTGTTTTTTGAAGAACGACCCGAATATGAAATCATCCCCGATCAGCTTTCAGAAATCAACCGAGAAAATTTCTTTCAGCTTTTCAAAAATTGGTTGCTGGAACCGGGATTGCGAAGCATTTTTAACAAACTCATCATCGTCCTTTTATTGATTTTTCCGCTTTACATTAGAAAAAACAAAACCCTTTTCTGGCTTTATATTTATGCGTTGGTTCAATTCGGACTTTTGTATTTCACTTCGCCGCAATATCGCTTTTTTATGCCGCTGATCATCGGGATGAGTTTATACATTTTAGCAAAACTACTTTTAAATTCTCCTAAAAAAGTCATTCCGGTTTTTGCATTTTTCAGTTTGATTGTTGTCGTTCCACTGATTTTTTCCTTCAATGTTTCAAATCTAAAAAACAGCGAATTTATGCCCGATAAACTCGAAGCTTATCGGATTGAAAACATCATCAAGCCTGCAAAAAACTCACTGCATAATTTTGAATATGAATTAATGGAAGAAGGGAATTTAAAGTACAATTCTCCCATCGGGCAGAAAGAGTTTTTCTGGATTACGGGCGATGGTGATTTGCCAACAGTAAACCGCCGAATGGTTGAATATTTTAAGAAATGGTATAAAATCCGACCGCAAATGCGTAGCGAAAGCTTAAAAGATGGATTTTATTTTGAAAAATTGAAAGAATGAAATTGGAAGAATTAAAGGATTTTTTAGACGAAAAAGTGATTTTATACAATCGATTAGACTTTATTGAAACGGATCCCATTCAAATTCCGCATCGTTTTCAGTCAAAGGAGGACATCGAAATCTCTGGTTTTCTTGCGGCGACTATGGCTTGGGGAAATCGAAAAATGATTATCAATAAATTAAATGATTTGATGGATCGGATGGGCAATTCGCCTTATGATTTTGTGATGAATTATTCCGAAGAAAACTTCCCAAAAATCGAAACCTTCAAACACCGGACTTTAAATTCCATTGATTTGGATTTTTATTTGATATCACTTCGAAATCTTTATGAAAACCACGGCGGATTGGAGTCTACCTTTCAATTTAAAAAAACCGATACCGATAGTTTTCATGCCATTGAGAATTTCCGGCAAAAATTTCTGGAAATTCCGCATCAGAAACGTTCCGAAAAACACCTTTCAAGTCCGGCCAACAACTCCGCTGCGAAACGGTTGAATATGTATCTCCGCTGGATGGTTCGCAATGATAATCAAAGAGTTGATTTTGGGATTTGGAAAAATATTTCAAGTTCGCAATTGGTTTGTCCACTCGATGTTCATTCGGGAAATGTAGCCCGAAAACTCGGCATTTTGACCCGAAAGCAAAATGATTGGAAAGCCGCTTCTGAACTGCATTTGAACTTGAAAAAATTCGACTCTGAAGATCCCGTCAAATACGATTTTGCACTTTTTGGGCTGGGTGTTTTTGAAGGTTTTTCAAAACTTTGATTACATTTGAAACCCTATGACGATTTTCCAACTTTTCAAAAACCTTTGGCCCTATGTCAAGCCCTATCGATGGCTTGTTTTCGGCGCATTGTTTCTAACCTTGATTGGCTCATTTACCGCTCAGGTAAACGCTTTGACGCTTCAATATACCGTCGATGAAGTAAACCGATTGGTCGAAAACGGACAAGGTTTAAAGTCCGGAATGAATATTTTGGTGACGATTACACTGATTTTATTGGGAAAAGAAATCCTGAACGTCATCATCACATTTGGACAAAAATTTTACGGCGAAAAACTCCGGATTTATGTTTCCCGTGATTTGGCACAAGCCATTGTGGATAAAATCCTGACGTATCGGATGGCTTTTTATACGGCAAATGATAATGAGTCAGGGAAACTTCAAACCCGTATTGACCGCGGGATTGAAAGTTTGACAAGATTGGTTCAGAATTTTTTCATCAATATTTTACCGCTTTTTGCGAACTCATTTATCGCATTGATTTTAATGTTCAATGCCAATTTCTGGGTGGGATTTGTCGGGCTGATGATCGTTCCGGTTTATATTTTCATCACCATCAAACAAGCGCGAACGCTGAGCGGATGGCGAAGAAATATGCGGAATTTTCGCGAAAGCAAAAGCCAGGGAATTGTCAATATCATTCAATCGATTACGGTCATTAAATCATTTAATCGGGAAAAAATCGAGTCCGACAAACAAAATCAAATCCAATACGATCTGACGGAAAATCAGCTAAAAACTCAAAAAACCGGATTTTTGTTCAACGGTGCCAAAACATTCATCGAACAAATCGGTGTGGTGATCATCATTATCTTGACTGCTTATTTGGTTTTGGACGGACAAATGAGCATCGGGATGATTATGTTTCACATTTTATTATTCAACAACGTAACTGCGCCCATCGGGCAACTGCACCGGATTTTTGATGAAATGAACGATGCGATGATTTATTCCGAAAGTTTCTTCGATATTCTAAATGCGGATGAGGAAACCGAGAATTCAGGAACTTATAAACCGGAAAAATTGATCGGAAAATTCGAACTAAAAAATGTGGATTTCGTTTATCCGAACGGAACTCAAGCACTTTACAACGTGAATATGGAAATTCTTCCCAATAAAATCACGGCTTTGGTGGGTCTGAGCGGTGCGGGAAAAAGTACGATTGTCAATCTCCTCGATAAGTTTTACGAACCATCCACAGGTGAAATCCTTTTGGACGGCATTCCTTTGAAGGATTATGATACGCAGTTTCTGCGAAATAACATCGGGCTAGTGCTTCAAAAAAACCATATTTTCAGCGGAACGATTGAAGAAAACATCCGATACGGAAATCCAAATGCGACGAAAGAAGAAGTTCACGAAGCCGCAAAACAGGCCTATATATTTGATCAGGTAATGGATTTACCTCAGAAATTTGAAAGTAATGCACTTTTGCTTTCGGGCGGACAACAACAGCGAATTGCAATTGCAAGGATGTTCCTAAAAAATCCACCGATTATCTTTTTGGATGAACCCACGGCAAGCCTCGATGCCATTGCGACGGAGCAAATCAAAAACAGTCTGGACGCCATTAAGAAAAACCGGACAGTTGTGATTATTTCGCACAGTATTTCGCAAATCATCGACTCCGACCGGATTTATGCGATGGAACTTGGTAAAGTCGTTGAATCAGGTTCGCACGAAGAAATTTATGAGCAGCAGGGCGTTTACAAAGGTATTTTTGATGCGATGGCGAGAAGTCTGAACATTGAAAAAATCGCCAAAACTTATGACGATGATGAGGAAGAAAATTTTTAATGTATTATTTATTCTAAATTTGCCCTTATGAGGGATTTATTTTCCAATTTCAATTCTAAATATTTCGATAAATTCATCGATCTGAGCATCGGATTTCTTGAAGCCATTGCTATTTTCGTCATCGGTTTCTGGCTTTCACGCATCATCAGCAAATACGCGAATTTCGGTATGCTGAAACGCGGAATTGAAGACTCCGTACGACTTTTCCTGAAAGACATTATTCAAATCACGCTCAACATTCTGGTCATCGTGGTTGCGATTAATACGGCAGGCGTGAAAGTAACTTCCATTCTGGCATTGATTGGAGGTGCGGCTGTGGGTGTGGGATTGGGTTTGCAAGGAAGTTTTTCCAATTTGGCAAGTGGCGTGATGATCATTCTGACCAATCCTTTTCGGGTCGGCGATTTGATTAAATCCGATGAATTCGAAGGAATTGTGGAGAAAATTAATTTGTTGAATACGACCATTCGAGGTCAGAGAAATGAGCTAATTGTTTTGCCGAATTCGCCTTTGTTTAATACCAATCTTCAGAATTTCTCAGCCAAAGATGCGTATCGGATCGATATAACCGTGGGCGTTGAATATCGATCGGACGTTCACAAACTTCGACCTTTGTTGAAAACCGCCATTTCCGAAAATAAAATGTTTCTGGATTACAGACCGATTGTAATTGAAATTGAAGAATTTACCCAAGACCGAATCAATCTGACGGTTCGTGCTTTTTCCAAACCGAGGAATTATTGGGATGCGCCGTTGATTTTACGCGGAATTTGCAAAGATGTAATGGAAGCCAACGGATTTAAAATTCCGGTGGCGCCAAGAGAAATAAAAATTATCAATTCAAATGATGAAAGAACTGAAGGGAATTAGTTACCTGGAACGAAAACCGGGAATTCAACTGGAAAAAAATCCATTGCTTTTGTTAATCCACGGATACGGGAGCAACGAAGCCGATTTGTTCAGTTTTGCGGAAGATTTACCGCCGGAATTTCACGTAATCAGCGTTCGTGGAATTCATACACTCACGCCTGGAATGTACGCTTGGTACGAAATCGATTTTATAAATATGGAGAAATTCACCAATGTGCCACAGGGAATTGCGTCCCGAAATAAATTGGTGGAATTCATTGATGAAATTACAGTTCAGGAAAATTTAGACAAAGAAAATGTCTGGATTTGTGGATTTAGTCAGGGCGCGATTTTGAGTTATGCAATCGCACTGAATTTTCCCGAAAAAGTAAAAAATGTGATTTGCCTGAGTGGTTATCCCGAAATGGATTTTATTGGAGAAATTTCTTCCGAAAAAGATTATTCGCATCTGGATTTTTTTGTGTCGCACGGAACGGACGATGCGGTCATTCCGGTGGAATGGGCGAGAAAAGCCCAACCTTTTTTGGATCAGTTGGGAATTAAAAATCTGTACCATGAATACCGAAGCGGACACGGAATAGTTCCGCAAAATTACTGGGATTTGATGACCTGGTTAAAGAAATAAAAATTTAGAATCTTAACTTTGTGGAAATTTAATTCGGACATTCCGATTTCTACACTAAATAATAGTTTAAAAAAATGAATTTGCAGGAATATAAACCCAAAGTAGCCATTTCGGTTGGCGATATCAACGGAATCGGATGTGAAGTCATCGTAAAGGCTTTGGCCGACAAGAATATACTGGATTTTTTCACGCCCGTTATTTTTGGTTCGACCAAACATTTGAATTTCTATAAAAATCAATTGAAAGATGAGTCCATTCAGTTTTTTGGGATAAATTCTCCCGACAAAGCGGTGGAAAGAAAAATCAATGTGGTGAATTTGTGGAAAGAACCTGCACAAATGGAATTTGGAAATGCCACCGAACTTTCGGGTAGGCTTGCATTTGAATCGCTTAAAGCCGCCGCTGAATCCGTGAAAAATGGTGAATGCGATGTCTTAGTAACCGCACCGATTAATAAGAAAAACATTCAGTCCGAAGCATTTAATTTTCCCGGTCATACCGAATATTTAGGTGAAGTTTGGGGCGGAAAGCCTTTGATGTTTTTGGTAACTGAAATGCTTAAAGTGAGTTTGGTTACCCAACACATTCCGCTGAAAGACGTGGCTTCAAAAATCAGTAAAGAGAACATTACGGAAAAAGTTTTGGCGTTGCATGAATCCTTAAAAATGGATTTTGGCGTTCGTAAACCGAAGATTGCCGTTTTGGGATTGAATCCTCATTCGGGCGACAATGGACTTTTGGGACAAGAAGAACAAGAAATCATCACACCGGCCATTCAATCGCTTTACGAAAAAGGAATGTTGGTTTTTGGCCCGTATGCAGCTGACAGCTTTTTTTCGCCGTCGAATATTGAAACCTTTGATGCGGTTTTGGGAATGTATCACGACCAAGCGCTCATACCTTTCAAAACTTTGTGTTTTGAAGATGGTGTGAATTATACAGCTTCGCTTCCTTTTGTACGTACTTCGCCCGATCACGGCGTGGCTTATGACATTGCCGGCAAAGGAATCGCAGACGAAACTTCCTTCCGCGAAGCAATTTATACGGCGGTCACTATTTTCCAAAAACGCGCCGAATACAAAGAACTCACAAGCAATGTATTGAAACACCGTGAACTGAAGCCGGAGAGAGAAAGGTAATTTTTTATTGTATGGCTGTAGGATTGTATAATGTAGATGTGTAACTTTGAATAAATCAAAAAAATGAAAACTTTCAGCGTAAAAATACCGGACGATAAAACTTCCTTTTTTCTGGAATTTCTGGAATTAATTGGTGGAAGTTTTGAAAAGCAGGAATTTGAGTTGACTAGTGAACAAAAAGAGTTCTTATTAAGACAAAATAAAGTTCCTTTGGATGAGTGTATTAGCGCGCAAGAATCTTATGAAAGGTTAAAGACCAAGCATGGATTATAAGCTAATCATTACACCTGATGCTCAGTTGCAACTTGATGAAGCGCTTACTTACTATAAAAATAAAGCATCCAAAAAGGTGGCAAGAAATTTTTTGGAAGAATATAGAAACACTTGCGAAACCATTTTAGAAGTTCTCTATTTTCAATTCTATTTTCTTGAGTTTAGGGCAGTTCCGATGAAGAAATTTCCATTTCTCGTTTTTTACACTTTAAATGAAGATAAAAAGCTTGTAATTATCAAAGCCGTATTCCACACATCTCAAAATCCGGATAAATATCCCGGTCAATAAAATTTAATCAAAACCTTCTTGTTTTTCAGCAAGATGTATTATCTTTGCCACCCGTTTGAGTTCTGGAGAAGTTCAGTTATTATAACGTTTCCTTTGCAGGTTTGAGTTTAGGGCAGCATGACTTTGAATTTCAGATAGCTCAATCGTTCTTTGATTTGTTTGAATTTGATCAGGATTTTCGTGATCCCGATTTGAAACTCCAATTGATTTTGGACAAAAAGAACAATTTTCTGGAATTGTTTTTTCATTTATCGGGAAATATTGAAGTGGATTGCGACTTAACGAGCGATGCTTATAGAGAAGAAATTCATGGAAAATCGGGATTGATTGTTAAATTTGGTGATGAATTTGATGATTCCGATGATGAAGTTTGGGTGATTCCGTCTGGGGAGCATTTTATAAATGTGGCTCAATTGATTTATGAATTGGCTCTTTTGTCAATTCCGTACAAGCGAATTCATCCCGATGTGTTGACCGGAAAAAGTGATTCTGAAATGCTGGATTTAATTGAAAAGTACAGTATTCAGGAAAAAGCAGAAGATGCAAAGGATTCAAACGAAGAAATAGACCCACGTTGGGAAGCTTTGAAAAAATTAAGAAAATAAAAATAACGGATTATTAAAACATAAGTTATGGCACATCCTAAGAGACGTCAATCGACAACAAGAAGAGATAAACGCAGAACCCATTACAAAATTGAAGCGCCTCAGTTGGCTGTAGATAAAACAACCGGCGAATCACATCTTTACCACCGTGCATACTGGCTAGACGGTAAAATGTACTACAGAGGAAAAGTAGTAATGGAGAAAGTTCAGGAAGAAGAAGCAGAATAATTCGGATTCCACGACAAATAAAAAGCTGTTTCTAAAAATATTAGAAGCAGCTTTTTCAATTTTTTTATACATTTGAAGTTCACTACCCATATTTACAAATAAATTCTATACATTATGGATATCAAAGAAATACAAAATCTGATTAAATTCGTTTCTAAATCAGATGTTGCAGAAGTTAATCTGAAGCTTAAAGATTTTGAAATAAAAATCAAAAACATTGGAGGACAAACGGTTACCTACGCACCTCAACCTGTAATTCCTGCTCAGATGCCGGTTGCTCCTCAAGCAGCTCCAGCGGCACCTGCACCTCAAGCAGCAGAAAAGCCAGCAGCAGAGGATGAAAACTCCAAATACATTACTGTAAAATCTCCGATGATCGGAACTTTTTATCGTGCATCCGGCCCGGGGAAAGATCCTTTCGTTTCGGTGGGCGATACTGTTTCTGTAGGTTCCGTACTTTGCATCGTGGAAGCCATGAAATTATTCAATGAAATTGAATCGGAAGTTTCCGGTAAAGTCGTTAAAGTTCTCGTGGATGATGCTACTCCCATTGAGTACGATCAACCTTTGTTCTTGATTGACCCATCCTAATAAATTATGAATTTTGAAGGAGTTTGTATTGAACACAATTTCCCAAATCATTAATTCATAAATAATTATAATTCATAATTTAAAAAAGATGTTTAAAAAAATATTAATTGCCAACCGGGGAGAAATCGCAATGCGCGTGATCCGGACCGCCAAAGAAATGGGAATTAAAACCGTTGCGGTTTATTCCACGGCCGATCGTGACAGCCTTCATGTAAGATTTGCAGACGAAGCTGTTTGCATTGGCCCCGCAGCAAGCTCTGAGTCTTATTTGAAAATGGCCAACATCATTGCAGCTGCCGAAATCACAGATGCCGACGCCATTCATCCCGGCTATGGATTCCTTTCCGAAAATGCTAAATTTTCCAAAACCTGTAAAGACAACGGAATTAAATTCATCGGTGCTTTGCCAGAACACATTGAAAAAATGGGTGATAAAGCCACGGCTAAAGCTACGATGATCAAAGCAGGAGTTCCTGTAGTTCCTGGCTCCGAAGGAATCTTAAAAGACTATTCAGAGGCCAAAAAAATCGCCAAAAAAATCGGATACCCAGTCATGATCAAGGCCACAGCAGGAGGTGGTGGAAAAGGGATGCGTGCCGTCTGGAATGAAAAAGAACTGGAAAAACACTGGGAATCTGCCGTTCAAGAAGCAACGGCTGCCTTTGGAAACGGAGGAATGTACATGGAGAAACTCATCGAAGAACCCCGACACATCGAAATTCAAATTGCAGGCGACTCGACCGGGAAAGCTTGTCATTTGTCCGAACGTGACTGCTCCGTTCAGCGACGTCACCAAAAACTGGTAGAAGAAACACCTTCTCCTTTCATGACAAAGGAATTACGAGAAAAGATGGGTGACGCTGCGGTTCGCGCTGCGGAATTCATCGGATACGAAGGCGTCGGGACGGTTGAGTTCTTGGTGGACAAAAACGGAGATTTTTATTTCATGGAAATGAATACCCGAATTCAAGTTGAACACCCGATTACAGAACAAGTAATTGATTATGATTTAATCAAAGAGCAAATCTTACTTGCTGCCGGACAGCCGATTTCAGGAAAGAATTATTTCCCAAAATTACATTCGATTGAATGCCGGATCAATGCGGAGGACCCTTACAATGGATTCCGTCCATCACCAGGGATGATCACCAATATCAACATTCCGGGTGGTCATGGAGTCAGAGTAGACACGCATGTTTATGCAGGATATCAGATTCCTCCTTATTACGATTCTATGATTGCTAAATTGATTGTAACTTCTCAAACACGTGAAGAATCATTGGCAAAAATGAAGCGGGCACTTGATGAGTTTTATATCGAAGGCATCAAAACTACAGTTCCTTTCCATAGACAATTGATGGATGATCCAGAATTTGTAAAAGGAAATTATACCACAAAATTCATGGAAACCTTTGAATTGGATCCAAGTTATGCAGATTCTTTTTAATTGTTTAATTAAATAATTGATCAAAGCCGGGTGATTTCTCACCCGGCTTTTCTATTTATATTTCAACTTAATCTAAATACAAATAACTGAATATCAATTATTTATATTAATTCTTCCTAAGTTTCAAACTAAATTTGACTTATAATCCTAAAATCATTAGTCATGAAAGTCAAATTAGCCCAATGTTGCGGAAACTGTGAACACTTTATCAATGGTCAAATTTGCGCAGTTCAAGAAATCGTAGTGAGTGAAAATCAAGTCTGTGAGGCTTATACTTTCAAACCTGTCTTGCATCGTGAGGATGATTGTCTAAAATGTGCTAAGTTTCAAACTACGACTTGTGCTCATCCGAGCAAAGCCAGTGAAGGAATTATGTGCACCGTTTGGTTTCCCCGAATGGGACATTTTTAACCAGGAGAAAGGGAAAACTCGCCATGAATTTTCCCTTTTTTATTTTACAAATCCCAATTGTTCATTTGCGCAATATAATGGTGCGCTGTCATGTCGTACTGGATCGGCACCACTGAGATATGACCTTCTTCCAAAGCTCTTTCATCTGTATCTTCTCCTTTGTCACGATTTTCAAATTTCCCGGTGAGCCAATAATAAGTTCTTCCTCTCGGGTCTTTTCGTTCATCATAATCTTCCACCCAAACAGCTTTGGCTTGTCGACAAACTTTGATGCCCTTTATTTCGTTTTTTGGAAGTTTTGGAATATTGACATTTAATACCATTCCTTTTGGCATTTGTTTGTCAATGGATTCTCTCACAATTTTTTTTATTTGCTCTTCAGCAGCAAAGAAATCGGCACTATAAGAAAAATCACAAAGCGAAAATCCGATGGCAGGCACGCCTTCAATACCAGCTTCTACTGCTGCGGACATAGTTCCTGAATAAATCACATTGATGGAGGAATTCGATCCGTGATTAATCCCCGAAACACATAAGTCGGGGCGACGTGGAAGAATACGAGTGATTGCAAGCTTCACACAATCCACTGGTGTCCCCGAACAAGCCCATTCCCTATCGGACTGAGGCCCATCATCTATTTTAATTTTTTCACAAAACAAAGTCGAATTAATCGTAATGGCGTGTCCCATGCCGCTTTGCGGACTGTCAGGTGCCACAACATAGACCTCACCTATCTCATTCATCATCTTAATTAATGCGCGTACTCCCGGCGCTGTAATTCCGTCATCATTTGTTACCAGAATCAATGGTTTTTCCTTGGATTTCATGTATATTTGAATGTTTTAAGTCCAAAGTTAGTCAAACTATTTTTTGGCTCTATATTTGTTTCTAAATTTAAACATTACCTAACAAGGATTTTATATGCTGATGAGAAAAACATTTGTTCTTTTGTCCTTCCTTTCCATGTGCTTTTTGGCCTTTTGTTTTTGCACTCCCGGAAACCAAACGGACGATACAAAAATAAAAACAATCATAAAAAACATACGGAATACGCTTACTTATATGCACTATCGCCCCCAAATTATCAACGATAGCTTTTCCGAAGATGTGTTTAATTTATATTTGGAAAAAATTGACCCCAACAAAAGATATTTGTTGCAGTCGGATTATGACGAGTTCAAAAAAGATTATCATCATCTCGATGATTATTTCAACAATCAGGATTTGAGGTTTTTCCATGCGACTATCGACACTTTGTTTCAACGTTACAAAGAAGCCAAAGAATATTCGGAAGAAATTCTTAAAGAACCTTTTGACTTCACTAAAGATGAAGATTTTTTAATTGGTGATGATGCAATTGCCTATGCAAAATCCAAAGCCGAAGCCAAAGATCTATGGAGAAAGTACTTGAAATACAATACATTGACGGAATTGATTCGTTTGCAAGAAGATTCCACTAAGATGGATATGCCCTTGGTGGAATTGGAAAAGGAAGCAAGGGAGAATGTATCGGAAACCATTTCTGACTTTTTCAGGCGACAAGCTCAATTGAAAAAAGACCGTTTTCTGACACACTATATCAATTCATTTACAGAAAAGTACGATCCTCATACAAGTTATTTTTCGCCCGATGACAAAGATGATTTTGATGTCAACATTTCGGGTCAATTGGAAGGAATTGGAGCGCGACTTCAAGACAAAAAAGGGTATGCTACGATCATGGAAGTAGTGATTGGCGGTCCGGCATGGAAGGACGGTCAATTGGAAGTTGGCGATCAAATCACACACGTAAAACAAAAAGGTGAAGACCCGGTTAATATCGTGGGCATGCTTTTGGACGAAGCCATTCGCCACATTCGTGGTAAAAAGGGAACCGAAGTCATTCTTACTGTAAAGAAGAAAGATGGAACGAGCAAAGAAATTAAATTGATTCGTGACGTCATCGAACAAGATGAAGTTTTTGCCAGAAGTGCTATCATTGAAGACAATGGTGAAAAATACGGAATCATTTATTTACCAGAGTTTTACACCAATTTCAATGATCGAAATGGTCGCGATCCATCGGATGACATCACCAAGGAAATCATCGGACTCAAGAAAGAAAACATCAAAGGATTGGTTTTTGACCTTCGTTACAATGGTGGTGGGTCACTAGAAGAAGTGGTTGAAATTGCCGGATTATTCATACCAAAAGGACCGATAGTTCAAGTTCGAAGAAGTGATGGTCAATTAAGAATTCACGAAGACAAAGATCCGGCTGTTCTCTACGATGGACCTTTGGTTATAATGGTAAATGAACTTTCTGCTTCCGCATCTGAAATTTTAGCAGCCGCTATGCAGGATTACGGAAGAGCTGTCATCGTAGGTAGTCATAAAACCTTTGGCAAAGGAACAGTTCAGACATTCATTCCTTTGGATCAGAGAACCTTTAACCCGGACGAATACGGCGCATTGAAACTTACGATTCAGAAATTTTATCGTGTCAATGGAGGCTCGACACAATTGAGAGGCGTTACACCGGATATTGTCATGCCCGATTTATTGACTTATGCTGACATCAGCGAGTCCAATTCTCATGATGCGCTTCCATGGGATCAAATCAAAGCCATCAAATTTGAGCCTTGGCAGAATTCATTTGACATTGATTATGTGAAAACAAAAAGTTCGCAACGATTGGAGAATAACTCTTATTTAAAATTAATTGATCAAGCCGCAAAATATTATCAGGAGCTTGACAAAATTGATCGTATTCCATTAAATATTGAAAAGTTTAAATCAGATCGAAAATCCAGAGAAGAGCAATCCAAACAATTTGACTCCATTCAGGTTTATAAAACCAAACTCAATGTGTATTCTCCGCAGTTTGAACTCCCTAAATTCGAAAACGATACGATACTTCGTGAACGAAGAAAAGAATGGCATAAAAATCTAACCAATGATTTTTATCTGGAAGAATCTGTCAATATTTTGAAAGACATTTCTTAATTGATAATGGAAAAATCCACGGGCTCTTTTAATCGGCAAGCTTTCCAAAAGATTAAAAAAAATCCGCTCGGGATTTTGTCTTTTGCTTTGATTGTATTGGCTGCGATTGTAACGATTTTTGCCTATGGAATTTCCACGGATAAAGTTCTAAATGCCAATCAGCAAAACCTGGTATTGGCACACAAACCGATGGGATATTCTCAGAAAATTCTAGAAGTTCCTTTAGAGAATTATACTCCTAAGAATTCTTTGAAAGATTTCTTTTTCGGGAAACAAATTGAATCGGATCAAATCGCGATACATTCTTATGAAATCCGTAAAGATTCCATTTTTTATACGCCTTATTTGGGTGAAGACTTTTCGGGGGAGCTTAGCGGTATCTCTTTGAAAGAATGGTTGGACAAAGGAATTTCAAAAGATCAAATCGAGTCGAGTTTTATTTACGATAAAAAATTCGTACTTGGAACCGACTCTTATGGAAGGGATTTTTTCTCCCGATTGGTCATTGGCACCCGAATTTCCTTTCTCATCGGATTCATAGCTGTTTTTATTTCTTTGATTGTAGGAATCCCTATTGGAGCTATTGGTGGATATTACCGAGGAAAAACGGACGATTTTATCATGTGGCTCATCAACGTAGTTTGGTCCATTCCAACTTTACTTTTGGTCATTGCTATCACCCTTGCATTGGGCAAAGGATTTTGGCAGATTTTTATCGCTGTGGGTTTAACGATGTGGGTGGAAGTAGCACGAGTTGTGCGAGGTCAGTTCATCAGTTATCGAGAACGAGAATTTGTAGAAGCCGCAAGAGCACTTGGTTTTAGCGATATGCGAATTATTTTCAAAGAAATTCTGCCTAATATTATGGCGCCTGTTATTGTAATTTCAGCTGCCAATTTCGCAGCGGCTATCTTGGTCGAAAGCGGATTAAGTTTCTTGGGGATCGGCGCTCAACCCCCTACTCCTTCTTGGGGAAATCTAATCAAGGAAAATTACTCACACATCATCATCGGAGAACCTCATCTGGCATTGTTTCCAGGAATTTCAATCATGTTAATTGTGCTTGCTTTCAACGTTTTCGGAAACGTTTTAAGGGATGCTTTTGATGTAAAATAATTGATGTAAATTTTTATATTTAAATAAAAAGTATTAATTTTGGATTATCTACTAAACTTAATCTATATCTCCTACTAAACCTAATCTTTATAGGCACGGATAAGTTATAAAGTTTCTTTTTGCGTCTTTATATTTCCGTTGGTTAAAACGTGAAACATTAAAAACTTAATAACATGAAAAACAAATTTACACTCTTCATCCTATCCATTGGTTTTGGCATTACAGGCTATGCCCAAGTAGGGATTGGCACAGATGACCCTCAAGCTACTTTGGATGTAAATGGAAACGTTAAGATTAGAACCACTCCGGAAGTAACCTCACTTACCAGTGACCATTATATTTTGGTAAAAGATCAATCAGCATCGGGAGATAACGAAATTTCTCAGATAAGCTCTTCTTATTTCACTGCCGCTACCGCCTATGCTGCAGAGAGTGATGGCGGTTGGTCACTTTTAAATTTAGGTATATCTGGCACCAACTGGAACAGACTTAATTTAAGCAGCGGAGATACTACTATTGGAGATCCTACTCATTTTGTAAACGGCACCTACACCGCACCAAGCTCGGGCGTTTACGTCGTAAACTATGAATTTCAATTGGAAGCCGGGGTAGATATTACTTTACTTGGTAACAAACGTTTGGGGCTAATAAAAAATGGTGTTGTCATCGAAGATAAAGTTTTTGATGGTGTCAGAGTTGCTTTAGGCCCTCTAAATATTGCAACAATCCCTGTAACTTCTACCAATATCAATAAAATGGTCATACTTGAAGCGGGTGATACGCTTACATTTGCAGTTGAAACTGGCGGAATTAACCTCGGACTTCTCACTGACAACAAAGTTTCACTATATGTATATAAAGTCGCCAATTAAGATTTAAATTATAAATGAAAAGGGCTTCCAAAAGGAAGCCTTTTTCAATCTATCTTACTAACATTGAACCCAATCAATTCTCCGTTTTCACAAGTTGCGGTTATTTCGATAGGATTGCAACATACTTCACAATCTTCTACATATTTCTGAAAAGAAACCGATGTATCTATCAACATCGATATCTCTTCCCAACAATGCGGACAAGTAAGAAACTGTTCGTGCATATTTTATTTTGAATTAACTTGTAGATTCCAACTTCGTCGGAATGACAATAGAAGATTTTCAAATTAAAAAACCATCTCCGGAATTTCTCCTTCTACGATTAAATCTCCTTCAGTAGCCTTTTGAATTTGCTCTACAGAAACGCCCGGTGCTCTTTCCAGCAATCGGAAACTCCCGTTTTCAATGCTCATCACGCAGAGATCAGTTACCACTTTTTTAACACAATTTACACCGGTCAAAGGAAGTGTACACTTTTTCAGAAGTTTGGACTCTCCGGCTTTGTTGGTGTGCATCATCGCCACAATGATATTTTCGGCCGAAGCTACCAAATCCATTGCACCGCCCATTCCTTTCACCATTTTTCCAGGAATTTTCCAGTTGGCGATGTCTCCATTTTGGTCTACTTCCATCGCTCCGAGAACCGTCAAGTCCACATGTTTTCCACGAATCATCCCAAAACTCATCGCCGAATCAAAAAAAGCGGCGCCCGGCATAGTGGTGATGGTTTGTTTTCCCGCATTGATCAGGTCGGGATCTTCCTCGCCTTCAAAAGGGAAAGGTCCCATTCCAAGTACACCGTTTTCACTCTGGAATTCCACTTCAATTCCTTGCGGAATATAATTGGCCACCAAAGTCGGAATACCGATTCCCAGGTTGACGTAATATTTATCTTTCAGCTCTCTGGCTATTCTTTGTGCGATTTGTTCTTTTGTAAGCATCTTTTTTTTCTGTGTTGATTGTTAGATTTCAGATTTAGAATCTTTCCTCAAATTAACTTTAAACTTTGAACCTTAAACTCTTTGCCGAACGGTTCTCTGCTCAATTCTCTTTTCATATTTCTCTCCCTGGAAAATCCGCTGGACAAAAATCCCCGGAATGTGAATTTGGTTCGGATCCAATTCACCGGCAGGAACGAGTTCTTCTACTTCTGCCACTGTTATTTTTCCGGCTCCGGTCATTGGTGCATTGAAGTTTCTTGCGGTTCCTTTGAAAATTAGATTTCCGGCTTCATCGCCTTTCCAAGCTTTGACAAAGGAAAAATCGGCTTTATAAGCCATTTCCAATACATACATTTTCCCATCAAATTCACGAGTTTCCTTTGCTTCGGCCACCTCCGTTCCAAATCCGGCAGGCGTCCAAATAGCTGGAAAACCATGTTGAGCTGCTCGACATTTTTCAGCAAGCGTACCTTGTGGCGTAAGCTCCACTTCCATTTCACCGCTCAACATCTGACGTTCAAATTCAGCATTTTCACCTACGTACGAAGCAATCATTTTTTTGATTTGTTTTTGTTTCAACAACAATCCCAAACCAAAATCATCCACGCCGGCATTGTTGGAAATACAAGTAATATCTTTCACATTTAAGCGAACAAGTTCCGCAATGATGTTTTCAGGAATTCCACAAAGACCAAATCCTCCGACAATAAACGTCATACCGTCTTTGACTCCTTCCAGCGCTACTTGAACATTATCTACTTTCTTATTAATCATTTCTTTTCTTTTGATTGCCGATAAAAATACAAAATAATTTTAGCGAAATCTGTATTTTTGTTGGAATTAAAAGGATTTCGAATGGATATTTTATCTCAGGAACTGGAAAATTACCTTGCCCAACATAGCACAGCCGAAACTGATTTATTGAAAAAACTTGAGAAAGAGACTTTTCAGAAAACCACACAACCTCAAATGCTTTCAGGTGGATATCAGGGGCGTTTGTTGAGTTTGATTTCGAAATTAATTCGCCCCAACAGAATTTTGGAAATCGGAACTTTTACCGGTTATGCTACACTGTGTTTAGCTGAAGGCTTGACTCCAAAAGGTAAAATTATCACCATCGACCGAAATGAAGAACTGATGTATCTTCCCAAAAAATACTTTGCCGAATCGGAATATGCGCAGCAGATTGAATTCCGAATTGGAAATGCTTTGGATGTTTTGGATGAATTGAACGAAAAATTTGATTTGGTTTTCATCGATGCCGACAAGTCCAATTACATAAATTATTACGAAAAGGTTTTGGGAAAAATGAATCCCGGAGGTGTCATTCTCGCCGACAATGTTCTTTGGTACGGAAAAGTTTTGCAAGAAACCAAAGCCAATGATAAGGACACTAAAATCCTGAAGGAATTCAATGAATTGACCTCAAAAGACCCAAGAGTTGAATCCATTATTTTGCCGGTTCGGGACGGCATCAGTTTGATAAGAAAAATCTGATTTCTTTTGAATTCTAATTAAAAATTCTAAATTTCAGCATGAAATACGCAATTTGTCAGGTCAGTGTATCGCCCTTACGTTCCGAACCAACCGATCTTTCGGAAATGGTCAGCCAGGTTTTATTTGGGGAAAAGGTGGAGGTTCTAGAAACCAAAAAAAACTGGATCAAAATCAAAGCTGATTTCGATGGCTATGAAGGCTGGTGCGACTCCAAACAATTTACCGAGGTTTCGGAAGAGGAGTTTCACTCCATTCAAAACGATAAATTCGCATCTGAAAGTTTCAATCTTGCGGTTGAAAACGATGCTCCTTTCACTTTGCCTTTGGCTTCTTCTTTGGTAAATTTAAGGGATGGAAAAATCAAATTCGGAACTAAAGAATTGGATTATTTAGGTGAATTCTGTGAAGCAAATTTTTCTAAATCTGAAATTCCAGCTTTGTCATCGATGTACCTAAACACTCCTTACCTATGGGGTGGGAAATCAGTATTTGGAATTGATTGTTCTGGATTGGTTCAACAAGTTTATAAATTTTGTGGCGTAAAATTACCAAGAGATGCCTATCAGCAAGCGGAAATCGGCGAAGCTTTGAGCTTCGTGGAAGAAGCAGAACCAGGTGATTTGGCGATTTTTGATAATCCCGAAGGAAGAATTATTCAAGAAGGAATAATTCTGGAAGGAAACAAGATCATTCACGCCCATGGAAAAGTGCGAATTGACCCTATTGATATCACTGGAATTTTCAACACGGATTCTCAAACTTACTCCCACAAACTCAGAGTAATCCGTAGAATTTTATAAAATTGAAAATCAGATTATTGCAGGTTTAGACACCAAGATTTTTATCAAATATTGATATTTCTAGTTTTTTTCTTAAAAAAGACAATTTTTAGCCACCCAAACTCGTTATAAATTATCTATTTTTGTAACCTCTTACAAAGAATAAAAGTTTTAGAGTTTAAATGAAATTATTTAATTTTTTTACACAGGAAGTTGCCATTGACTTGGGAACGGCCAACACGCTGATTATCCATAACAACAAAGTTGTAGTTGACAGCCCATCGATAGTTGCTATTGACAGGCGAACCAATAAAGTCATCGCTGTGGGAGAAAAAGCCAAGCATATGCAAGGAAAAACCCACGACGATATCAAAACCATACGCCCGTTGAAAGACGGTGTTATTGCCGACTTTGAAGCATCGGAATTTATGATCCGGGAATTTATTAAACAAATTCCGGGGATTCGCGGAAAGTTTTTCTCGCCTTCACTTCGCATTGTGATTTGTATTCCTTCTGGAATTACAGAAGTAGAAAAACGAGCTGTAAAAGACTCAGCAGCACATGTCAACGCAAAAGATGTACGATTGATTTACGAACCTATGGCCGCTGCGATCGGAGTAGGGATTGACGTACAATTACCCAAAGGAAATATGATTATCGACATAGGAGGTGGAACTTCCGAAATCGCTGTTTTGGCATTGGGAGGAATCGTTTGTGATAAATCGGTGAAAATTGCCGGGGATGTTTTCACAAATGACATTGCCTATTATCTGCGAAGTCATCACAACCTTTACATCGGAGAAAGAACTGCAGAACGTGTAAAAATTGAAGTAGGAGCAGCGATTGAAGACTTGGAGCACGAACCAGAAGACATGGCAGTTCAAGGGCGTGACTTGATTACCGGAAAGCCAAAAGAAATCACGATTAATTACAAAGAAATAGCCCGTGCACTTGACAAATCGATTCTACGCATCGAGGATGCCGTGATGGAAACATTATCACAAACGCCACCGGAGCTTGCAGCCGATATTTACAATACCGGAATTTATATGGCGGGTGGTGGATCGATGCTTCGTGGATTGGATCAACGAATCAGCAAAAAAACAGGATTACCTGTTTTCCTTGCAGATGACCCGTTGCGAGCCGTTGTACGCGGAACTGGGATTGCCTTGAAAAACATAGACAAATTTACTTTCTTAATGAAATAACCTAATTATGCAATTCATCCTTAATCCCATCATAAAGAATGGATTGTTTATTTTTTACGTCCTGCTATCCCTGCTTGCCTTTTTATTTATTTTCCGGCAAAAGGTTTATCACAAATCAGTACTTGACAAGACAAGCACACAGCTCAGCGGATACATGGACGAAAGAATTTCTGGAGTCACCCAATTCATCAACCTAAAGGATGATAACCGGCTGTTACAGAGAGAAAATTCAGAATTGAGAAAAGAACTGGAAAAACTAAAAGGTGAAATTTCGGAAACAGATCAAATCAGTGAACCCATTACCAATCTGGAATTCCATCAAACCTATCGATTTGTTCCTGTAGAAATCATCAATAACTCGGTGATGAAATCACACAATATGCTCACAATCAACAAAGGTTCCCGTCAGGGAATTGAAAAAGGGATGGGCGTGATTTCGGGAAATGGAGTTATTGGATATGTTTATAAAACATCCGAGAACTATTCGCGTGTGATGTCCACTTTGAATCTAAACACAAAAATTACCGCACAGATTAAACGAAATAACTTTTTCGGAACTTTAATTTGGGATGGGAAAGATCCGCGTTATGCACGTTTGCAAGAAATTCCTAAATATATAGAAGTCGAAAAAGGAGACACCATTGAAACCGATGGGAAATCGGGTGTGATCCCAGGTGGAATTATGTTGGGAACTGTCGTGAACTCTGAGATCGATGATGTAACCGGAGAATTGGACATTCTGGTACGATTGAAAGAAGATTTCGCAAGACTTCGCTATGCGCAAGTCGTTGTAAATCTGGAAATAAAAGAAATTAAACAAGTAGAAAAAATAGACAGCACGGCTCAAAATGTTAAACCTTAGACTTTTTGGAAATATTTTAATGATCATCTTTCTGGTTTTACTTCAGACTTTTCTGTTCAGTAAAATCAGCTTCAAACTGGTCGCCACGCCGTATATTTACGTTATTTTCATTTTGCTTTATCCTGCCTATCGAAACCGATACATATTTTTAATTCTTTGCTTTCTTTTGGGTTGGGGAATTGATTTGTTTGAAGATACAGGCGGAATTCATGCCTTTGCTTCGCTCACGATTGGTTATTTGAGCAAATACATTATCCAAATGGTTTCCGGTACAAAATTCTTTGAAATTGAAGAATTTCGTTATTCGGAATTCAACGCTGGACAATGGGTTTTCTATACAATTCTGATGGTTTTTATACATCATTTCCTATTATTCTTCATGGAAAGCTTATCCTTTGCCAATTTTGCTGGAATTATGAAAAGAACAGTTTACTGTTCGGCTTTTACGCTTTTATTTGTTTATTTCTACTTAATTTTGTTTAGAAAGAGGGCGGAAAGATGAGGAAGATTTATGTGATCTCTGCAGTGTTATTGATGATTGTTTGTTTATTTGTTTGGAGGTTGTATTTCCTACAACTTTCCACAGATCGATACAAATTAAACGCTATCAACACGTCCATTAAACAAGAAATTCTTTTTCCCAACCGGGGCGATATTCTCGACCGGAACGGTGTTTTACTCGTGAGTAATACCTATAGTTATGAATTAAATGTAATTCCAGCTTTGATTACGGAAGAGTTTGACACTGTCAATTTCTGTGATATGGCTGGAATCAAGGTTTCGGATTTTCATAATCGTTTGGAACAGATTAAATCCGAACAACATTTCCGTGCACTTTCGCCTTATCCTTTGATTAAAAATATTTCAAGAGAAAATTTCGCTCGAATCCAAGAGCAACTTTACCTCTACCCTTCTATGTCGATTGTAAAACGGCCGGAACGAATGTACATGGTAAATTCGGCCGGAAATATTTTGGGGTACATCAACGAAGCCAACGAAGCTTACATCAAAACCGATTCGAATTATTATCGACCCGGCGATTTGGTAGGAATTTCAGGAGTCGAAAAGTCGTATGAAAAAGAGTTGAGAGGCGTCAAAGGTGTTAAACATTATATTGCTGACCGACTTATGAAATCCGTAGGCTCCTACAAAGATGGAGAATACGACAAAGCAGCACGTAGTGGGAAAACCATTACTTTGACCATCGATTATGAATTGCAAGAATACGCTGAGAAATTATTACAAAACAAAAGAGGAGCCATTGTAGCACTCGACCCCAAAACAGGTGAAATTTTAGCCATGGCTTCTGCGCCAACGGTTGATCCCAATTTATTTTTGAATTCCGATACAAGAAATGCTATTTTACGCGATACGATTTCAATGCCCAATTACGACCGAGCCACTCAAGGAACCTATCCGCCCGGTTCACCTTTTAAAATGATGACGGCTCTTGCCGGATTGCAAATGGGAACTCTACACGCAGACTCCACCGGATATGTTTGCAAAAATGGTTTCCGATATGGAAGACTGAGAATTGCTTGTGGTTGTGGTCAATATTACCGCCCGATTTCACTGCGTCTGGCACTTGCTAAATCTTGTAATAATTATTTCTCTGAAGCTTATCGAGACATTGTTCAAAAATACCCAGATGATTATGGAAAAGGCATGGATGAATGGCGAGCGATCATGAATAGTTTTGGATTGGGGACTTATTTAAACAACGATTTGGCAGTAGGAAGCCCAGGATTGATTCCTTCTGCTAATTTTTATGACAACCGATTTGGAGAAGGAAAATGGACTCCTTATCAAGTGATTTTCAATGGAATTGGTCAAGGAGACATCACCACTACTCCACTTCAAATGGCGAATTTCACTGCGATTATGGCCAATAAAGGGGAGTTTTTCACCCCACACATCGTAAAAGAAATTGATGGCGAACCTCAAACCGATCCAAGGTTTACACAAAAGAAAAAAACATTGGTAGAATCCCGTCATTTCATTCCGATATTGGAAGGGATGGAACAAGTTTTCACCAATGGAACGGCGAGAAGTTTCGTTACAAAAGATTTCACTCAAGCCGGGAAAACTGGAACCGCTCAAAACCCACATGGGCAGGATCATTCTTTGTTTACGCTGATTGCTCCGGTAGAGGATCCTCAAATTGTGGTGGCAGTCATCGTCGAAAATGGCTATTGGGGTTCACGCTGGGCAGCGCCTATGTCCACTTTAATTGCTGAAAAGTATCTAACCGATACCATCAAAAGAACCCATCTGGAAACCCGTATGTTTAACGGAAACCTGGAAGGCGAATATAGAAAACAATGGATTGAATATTTGAAAAGAAAAGGCTGGTACAAAGAGCCAGCAACTGAAAGTGTAAAAACAGAAAGCATTGAGTCAAAGCAGATCGTTAAGAGGAATTGATTGGATCACTATAATTATGTGTCTGATGCTCATAGCCTTTGGGATTATGAATATCTATTCTGTGGAACCCGAAAAGGGAATCAGACAATTAGTATTCTTTGGCTTGAGTTTCATTCTGATCATCGGATTGATTTCCTTCTCCTCCACCACAGCCAATTTTTTCGAAGTATATAGTCCTTTCATTTATTTGGGATCGATTGCACTTCTCATCGGCGTTTTGATATTTGGTAGAGAAATCAACGGCGCAAAGGCTTGGTTTAGCTTTGGTGCGCTTAGTTTTCAACCTGCCGAAGTCGCCAAACTCGCCACGGGTTTACTTCTTGCCAATTTCATCAGTTCTCCATCCATCGAAATTAAATCGAGACGAACCATTGTCACCGCTTTTGCCATTATAGCAATTCCTGTGGCTTTGATTCTTTTGCAACCCGATTTGGGTTCGGTTTTGGTTTTTAGCGCCTTTATCATCGCCCTTTACCGAGCTGGATTTTCTGCTTGGTATATATTCATTCCGGTAATTGGTGGGGCTTTATTTTTGCTTTCCATTTCCTATCCTGCGTATTATGTTTTGACTGCCTTAGGCTTTTTGACTACTGTCATTTGCTTGTTTGTAATTGCTTTTACATACAAAAGAAATTTACTTAAAAACCTAATGGGAGTTCAGCTCGGTTTGGTCGTTTTCTTTCTGATTTTAATGGGCTTACTTAGCTTTTTCCCGGAAATGGGAGCCATAGAGGATGAAACAGCTCGACAATACGCCGAACCTACAGTATTAGCTTTCAATGTCTATTTCTATTCAGCAATTGGGCTTTTGCTTGCTTTGCTTTCCGCGATTTCTGTGTCCTATTTTATTCTTCGAGACAATTCAGATTCTCCTTATAAAATGTTCAGTCCGGAATTTGGCTCTAACCGAACTTATGAAGTAGCCATTCTTTCGACCGTCATTTTCATGTTGATTTCGGGAATTTCTCTTTTCTCATCAAAAATATATACCGAATTACCCAAACACCAACAAGAAAGAATTATGGTATTGTTCGAAGGAGAAAAGAAATACCGTGACACCTCTGGGTACAATCTACTTTATTCCAAAACCGCCATTGGTTCAGGTGATTTTTTAGGAAAAGGCTACCTTCAAGGAACAGTCAAAATGGGGAAATTTGTACCGGAACAATCCACCGACTATATATTTTGTACGGTGGGTGAAGAATGGGGATTTGTCGGAAGTTCATTATTGGTGATTTTTTATGGATTATTTATTTTGAGAATATACTATTTAGCTGAAAACCAAAGAAGCCCATTCTCAAGGTTTTTTGGATATTCTGTCGCATCCATCTTTTTAATTCATTATTTCATCAACATCGCCATGGTCATGGGGCTCTTCCCGACCGTTGGAATTCCCCTCCCTTTTTTCAGTTATGGAGGAAGTTCTCTCTGGGCTTTTATCACCTTGGTAACTATATTTTTAATTCTAAATTACAAAGACCGACAGAGCTTGATTTAATGAGATGGAACTTATCTTTTTCTCATTCAAAAGATTAAATTTTTCTTAATTAAATCAATCATTCTCATTCTTTTTCTAACTTGCGGCTATGAAGGAAGCTAAACAGTTAAAGTATGACAAAGCCTATCTGAAAATGGCTTTGGAATGGGGAAAATTGTCACATTGTAAAAGAAGACAAGTGGGCGCTTTAATTGTAAAAGACCGAATGATCATTTCAGACGGATACAACGGTACGCCCAGCGGATTTGAAAACCATTGTGAAGACGATGAAGGTTACACCAAATGGTACGTTTTGCACGCCGAAGCCAATGCCATATTAAAAGTCGCCTCATCCACGCAAAGCTGCAAAGGCGCAACCCTTTACATCACACTTTCACCCTGCAAAGAATGCAGCAAACTCATTCATCAGGCGGGAATTGTGCGAGTGGTCTATCTACAGGAATACAAAGACAATTCGGGAATAGAATTTTTGAGAAATGCAGACGTGAAACTAACGCAAATAAATGAAGAAGAACTGTAAAAATGAGGACATTCCTTAAAATCCTGAACCTCGTACTGATGGTGCTGATTATTTTGCTTGCGGGATTTATGCTCGGAAGAAAATACGACATTGCCATCGACGAAAACGACAAACTTGTCGGACTCGAATACAGCGCCAACGAACAGAAAATCAGACGATTGGTTTCGCTGATTAATGATCAATACATGGAAGAAGTGGACACCGACAGTCTAGTGGACAAGGCCATCAATCAGATTGTAGGACAACTCGATCCGCACAGCACTTATTTAGATAAAGAGAAGCTGAAAAAAGTAAACCGCGAAATGAGCGGAAGTTATCAGGGAATTGGTGTTCAAATCAGGAGAATGGATGATACTTTGACCATTACCCAGGTTTTAAGTCAAAGTCCGAATTTTCAAAATCTAATAATCGGAGACCAAGTCCTGAAAATTGACAGTGTGAACATTGTGGGAATGAGTTCCGAAAATGCGCAGAAAATATTCAATGAAATTAATTCGGATGAAGTTGCCCTCACACTCAAACGAAATTCAGCAGAAATCATTGTGAACGCCAAAAAAGGAAATGTTCCCTTGCCGAGCGTGGTTTCGCATTTCAAAATCAATGAAGATTTAGGTTATATCAAACTTGTTCGATTTGCAGAAAAATCGGCAGACGAAGTACACGATGCCCTGAAAGATTTAAAAAATCAGGGAATGAAATCTCTGGTTTTGGATTTACGTGGAAATCCGGGCGGAATCATGAAAGTGGCCGAACAAATTGCCGACGAATTCCTCAAAAAAAATGAGCTTATTGTTTACACCCAGGACAAAGAAGAAAAACGAAAATACATTTATGCCACCAACAAAGGTCTTTTTGAAGATGGAAAAATTTATGTTTTGATCGACGAAGGTTCGGCATCTGCCAGCGAAATTGTCGCCGGTGCTTTGCAGGAATACGGTCGCGCGACCATCATCGGGCGCCGATCTTACGGAAAAGGATTGGTTCAGCGGGAAATTCATCTGGGTGACGGAACCAGAGTCCGGCTGACGGTTGCGCATTATTACACACCGTCGGGGCGTTCCATTCAGCGTCCTTATGGCAAAGGAAAACAGGATTATTCCGAAGAACTTTACCGACGTGTGCGAAGCGGCGAACTTCTCTCGGAAGACAGCATCAAAGTCAATAAAGAACTGGAATACAAAACACCATCGGGCAAAATCGTTTATGGCGGCGGCGGAATTATTCCGGACGAATTTGTAGCGGTCGATACCACCCAATTGAAAGGCTGGATTATGCAGAACGCTTATTCGGACAACAACCAGAATTTCTTCTTCAATAAAATTATGGAAAATCGTTACAATCCATTCTGGATGAACGAAAAATGGTTTTTGAAGCATAACGACATCACACCGATTTATGAAGAATATCTCGGCACTTTGGGCATTTTACCCGAACGTGTAAATGAAGAGGAAGAAAGGCTGATCAAGAACTTCATCCGTTCGGCGATTGCGGAAGAACTTTTCGGAACCAATGCGCTTTACAAAGCTTGGTGGCCGGAAGACAATATGATCCAACGCGTACTGGAATTGGAAACAAAATCTTAAAATGGACTGGCAAGAAGCGCTTTCTGAATACCGGACTTACCTAAAACTCGAAAAATCTCTTTCGCCTAATACGATTGAGTCCTATTTACGGGATTTAAGAAAGCTGGAAAGTTTTTCTGAAAATCCACCTCTGAAAGTTTCATCGTCTGATTTGGATGAATTTCTTTATCAGTACGCCAAAGAGAATTTTGCACCAAGATCTCAGGCACGACTGATTTCATCGGTCAAAAGTTTTTTCAATTATTTGCAATGGGAAGAATGGCGAGCCGACAATCCGGCGGAACTGCTGGAAACCCCAAAACTAGGAATGAAACTGCCCGATACTTTATCGGAAAAAGAGATTGACCAATTAATTGCGCAAATTGATTTGAGTTTACCCGAAGGCGAAAGAAATCGCGCCATTCTCGAAACGCTTTATGGATGTGGACTTAGGGTTTCTGAACTGACGGAATTAAAACTTTCGGATTTGTTTTTTGAAGAAAATTTCATTCGGGTAATCGGCAAAGGAAACAAGCAAAGATTAATACCTATTTCGAATTACACCATTAAATTCATCAATATTTATCGAAACGAAATTCGGGTGCATATCCCCATTCAAAAAGGATTTGAAGATTATCTTTTCCTGAACCGAAGAGGAAAAAAACTTACGCGGGTGATGATTTTCACCATCATCAAACAACTGACCGAAAAAGCCGGAATTCGCAAAAAAATCAGTCCGCACACTTTCCGACATTCCTTTGCCACGCATTTGTTGAAAAACGGAGCAGATCTCCGTTCGATTCAGATGATGCTTGGTCATGAAAGTATTACCACAACCGAAATTTACACTCATCTGGACGATACGATGATCCGCGAAGCTGTGCTGAAATTTCATCCGAGAAATTCAGAAAAAGAGGAATCAGACAATAACCAAAAGTCATAAATTCAAAATTTCTTATCTTTACGTAAACGTTTCACAATGGACATTCAGGCAACAAAATTGGAATTGATCAAAATGCTGATGGAAGTAGATAAAGTTTCTATTTTACAGGAAATAAAAGAAGTTTTACGTTCTGAAGCCAATTTCGCTTCGGAAGAAATAGTCGCCTATACTACAAAGGGAGAGGCTTTGACAAAAGAGCAATACATCCGATCACTAAAAGAAATTAGTGAAGAAATAAAAAACGGTGCTCAAACTTTTTCCTCTGAAGAAGTATTGGAATATGTCTTAAATCAAGACAAACGATGAAAGTCCGATGGTCAAAGCGATCAAGAGAAAGTTTAGCAAATATTTACGACTACATCTTCGAAGATAGTCCCCAAAACGCCGAAATGGTTATTAAAACTTTGATTGATTTAGGAAACTCACTTTCCAATCCCAAAATAGAATATTCTCAAGATTTAATTATTAATGACGAAAGATTTCGTTTTATTCCAAAATGGAGTTATAAATCATCTACGAAAGAACTGAAAATGAAGTAATCATTTTGGATGTTTTCAATGTCAATCAAAATCCCGGTAAATTACTCAGTTTGAAATCCTAAATTCTAATACCACCCTCTTCTCAAATAATTAATAATACTACTTAGGTTGAAATTAAACGTAAACCGAACTCTTTCCCAATATTTATCCATCGCAGGTTCAAATCCGAGTGAGGACTGAACGGGCAGATAAAACTCCAGAAAATCGGGGATGACCTTGAATTTAATTCCGGTATCATAAATAAATTCTGCATGTTGAAATTTATTTTTGTAAACACCGAAATCGGCATAAATATCGAGCATATTCAACACTGGATAATCTACATTGGTTGAAATGATCCATTGATTGACCGTAAAATCCAATTGCGATTTGAAACCGGCTTCAGCCATCACATATTGTTGACTCAAAATCCCGGAACTTTCCGATCGCCCCAATAAATTCAGGTTGAATGCATAATCCGAAACTTTACTCACCCCAAAGTTGAAATAATCGGTATTGCTTTTATTCTCAATGAAACTTCCCGCAAAAACTCGGATGCTCAATTGTTTTTTGGGTGCGAACCGCCAACGATAATGAATTTCACCCATTACTTTCTGAAAAGACTCCGTCGTTTGCAAAGTCATCGAACCATACGACTCATTGATGTAATCAGGTTTGGAATAATAATAAGTCAAATTCCACAAACCGTATTGATCCTCATCGGTTTGAATTTCAAATTCCGGCACTTCCTTGTCCAGATTGTCATAACTGAAAATAAATCCGTGCGAAAGGGTTTCCCGCGGGTCTTTTTTGAAACTCGTCATCAGATAACCCGACCATTTGAGATAAGTTAAATCACGGTCGTAATGTTCATATTTGGCCGAAGCGCCCAAAGTTATCGAACGGAAAATCGATTTTTGCGGTGTAAACGTATTCTGAATTCCACCACTTCCGGCAATTTTTCCGGTTCCGGTAGAAATTTTCGGCGTGATGTTCCATTTAAAAGGCCGAGTAAGCAAAGATTGGTTGTGAAACCTCATCCCAATCAAGAATTTATCGTAATTGTTCCAACGGATTTGCGGGTTCATAAAAATCTGGGAATACTCCGGATTTTCGATGTCGGAATATAATTTAAACTGCAGTTTCTTCCCATTTTTAAACAAACCTCGGGTTCGGATGAAATTATCTCGGTCGTTAAATTCCGGAAAAAGATACCCCGGATTGAGTTCGATTTTGTCATAATCGCCTTTGGGAAAGGAAACAATCGTCGTTTTTTCAGCGGATGCATACCATTCTTCGGCCACAGGAATTCCGCTTTTGGAAGCTATTATTTGAAACGGACCGGAAAATTCTGTTTTGTTTTTGATTTTAATTTCTAAATCTTCATCCGTCTCTTTTGCATTGACGAGTTTGAAATTAATTTTGTCTTTTTTATCAATATAATCCTCAAAAAACCAAGTTAGATCTTTGGGCGAATTTTCAATCAGATAATTCCTGAAATCCATTTGCGAAATGTGGTTTCCACGGTTTTCTTCACTGAAATTTTTAATCATTTCGTAGAAAGTTCCGTTTTCCAAATATTCGTCCATCAGGTAAAAAGTCAAACCGGTTTTGAAACCGCTTATCGCAATTTGGTTCATATTGCTCAACTCATCAAATGGCGTATTGATCGGCTGGTCGTAATTTTGACGTGCCAAATAAAGATAAAGCAATTTATATCGGTCGTTCATTTTCAATCGGGCGGCGTGAAAGAAATACAAAGGCTTAATTCCCAACACTTTTATATTGTCGGGAAGATGTCCGGCGAGTTTTAATGCGGGGAAATTCTCGTCCACATATTTCATCATCAGGTAAAATTGCAGTCCGTTTTTGAGCCAGTGATCCTCGATTTTATTGACCGAAAAAAGCCGCTCGATGTATTCGTAACTTAGGATTTGAAATAATTTCAGTGCGTTTTTTTCTTCTTCAGTAAATAATTTCACTTCAAAAAGCCAAGCATCCAAATCATCCACACCAAAATACTCTTGTTCCTTTTTGGTTTTATACGAAATGAATAATTTATCGGAAGGAAGCTCTCCCAAATGTTCTTTGAGAAAATGAATCTGAGCAGGTAAAATCGAATCAATAATCGGTTTTTCAATGCTGTCGTATCCAAAACCAAAATCTACATTTAATCCTGAAATTTCATCGGAATAAGAATGTCTTTCTTCTTTATTTTTGGTTAAATAAATCCTGAAATGTTCCAGATTTCCAGCCGTCCAGAATTCTTCATTTTTTTCAAGATCGGTTGAGATCAAATAATTTTCGGGATACTCAATTTTCAACTGATAATAAGAAGGATAAGCAGAAAGTCCTTCAAAATCTTTGTAATGTTGAAGTACCCAATTTCCGTTTGCATTCAGCGTTGCGGGTTGTAGAAAGAAATATTTAAGTAAGTAATTTCCTTTCTCAGTTCGCCCATAGCACGTCACGGCATCAAAGGGAATTTTTACCGTATATTCTGCTTTTAGTCGGATGATTTCTCCTTTTTTCCAGGGCTTTTCAAGTTCAATTTTTAAGAATTCACGTTCTTGTTCTTGGTAAAGAATCTTA
The DNA here is from genome assembly GCA_012522185.1 of Flavobacteriaceae bacterium. Classification (GTDB taxonomy): domain Bacteria; phylum Bacteroidota; class Bacteroidia; order Flavobacteriales; family Weeksellaceae; genus Moheibacter. The sequence goes on from JAAYKY010000028.1 coordinate 63,881, forward strand.
TCATTTTCATCATTCAATAATATTAAATCTCTTGCGCCTCCGCGGTCTTCCCGTTCCGAAAAATGCAAAGCGCCTTTTCGGTCCTGAAGTTTGACTTTGTTCAATACGGTAAGTTTACCCGAATAAGCATTTGCCCAGGCGTGTAAATAAACTTCTGTGAGCGTTTTTTGAGATTGATTTACAAGAACAAACTCTTGTTTTACATGAAGTTCGTGACGAGTAGAATCGAGTTTTACATCGAGATAAATCGAATCGGTTTGCTGGGAAAACAAAAATCCAAAGCAGAAAATCCAGAAAAAACAAGTATAAAACTTTCCCATTGCCGACAAATGTCAGATGTAAATTTGTTTTATTTTTTTCTGATTACCAAGTTTTTAACAGAATAACTCAGCGCAAGCTCACTTCGGTGGCTCCGCCATTGTATTTCCGATAAGACGCATCGTAAACTTCAATTTTTGTGTATTGGCTCAGAAGTTTGAGCAATTCCTTTTTTAGTTTTCCGGTTCCGTGGCCGTGAATAAAAATGAGTCGGCTTCGTTTTTCGGCTCGTGCCAAATCCATTTCTACACGAACTTTGTCAAGTTGAATCTGAAGCATTTCATAATTGGACAAATGCGCAAAAGAATCGACAAGTTGTCCGATGTGTAAATCCACTTCTTTTGGTTCCGACAAAGGTTTTACACCAGATTTTTTAGGTA
>JAAYKY010000029.1 GCA_012522185.1 Flavobacteriaceae bacterium
AAGACGGGAGTAAGAGTCCAAACAGCTCATCCGTAGGGGATGCCGATATGTATATCCGCAGTTTTAACGGTGGCTACCTTTCTTTTGTTCAGGATTTTGAGAAAGTACCATTCTCAGCGGTAATTAAGTACGACTGGTATCATCCCAACACCAAAATCTCAAAAAATGACATTGGACTTAATGAAACCGGAAAAGGCGATATCGAGTATCAGACAATTGGTTTCGGATTGCTTTGGAAAATCAATGATGCTTTAAGAATTACTGCCTATTACGATTTGATAAAAAACGAAACTTCAGAAAATCTTAGCGGATTTGAAAAAGATATTAAAGACGATGTTTTTACACTTCGACTTCAATACAAATTCTAAAACCGTAACCAAATTGTAACCGAAGCTAAAAAAGTACTTAACAAGCTATCAGCAATTTTGCATCAAATAATTAAAAAGAGAAAATAATGAAAAAACACATTTTATTACTATTGACTGGAATATCCTTGCTGTCATGTAATTCCAAAAATGAGGAAACAAAATCCACTGGCATCGAGTCAAAAACAAAAGTTGAAACTGTCCAAATAAAAGGCTCGGAAACCGTTTTACCTTTAACTCAAATGGCGGTGGAAGAATTTGCAAACGTGGACTCTCAACTGAAATTAATTGTTACTGGTGGCGGCAGCGGTGTTGGTATAGCCGCTTTGCTAAATAACACGACAGACATTGCACAAACCTCCAGAGCCATAAAGTTTGGTGAAAAACAGAAAATTGAAGAGAATGGAAATTCCTTCAAAGAAATTACTGTTGCTTATGACGCACTGGCGATTATTGTCCATCCAGAAAACAAAGTTGCCAAGCTTACCAGGGAGCAATTGGAAGATATTTTCACAGGAAAGATCACGAATTGGAAAGAAGTAGGTGGCGAGGATTTGAAAATTGTACCTTATGCAAGGGAAACTTCATCTGGGACTTATGAGTTCTTTAAGGAAAGTGTTTTGTTGAACAAAAACTATCTGTCCGGTATCATGAGTATGCCTGCCAACGGGGCGATTATTCAGTCCATCAAACAAACCAAAGGTGCAATTGCTTATGTGGGATTGGCTTATCTCAACAAAGATGTGAAAGCTGTACATATTTCTTATGACGGTGGAAAAACGTTTATAGAACCTTCTTTTGCCAATGCAAAAAACAAAACCTATCCTGTTGTCAGACCTTTGTTTTACTACTATCTCGACAAATCCGAATCAAAAGTAAAACCCTTTATTGACTTCCTCCTTTCTCCTGAAGGACAAGAAATCGTGGACGAAGTGGGTTATGTGGATTTAAGATAAATTTTTCAAAAACTATTTCAAAAAATAGAGATGTTTCGAAAACTTTCAAATCAGTTTATCAGGCAACTATTAAGCTTTAGCGGTGCAGTTACAGGTATCGCTATTCTGTTTATCTCTTTTTTCCTTTTTAAAGAGGGTGCAGGACTTTTTAAAGCTTCAAGCATCGAAAAAGGATATGTTTTGGTCGTTAATTCAGCAAATCCTGTTGGCAAATTAAGTTCTCATCAAATCAAAGAAATTTTTGATGCTGAAATTACAAACTGGAATGCAGTTGGCGGTAAAAATCAGGAAATCCGAATTTTTAGAATAGACGATATTTTTAATGAATATTCCAATACGGAAATCGGTGAAAACTACGAGCATCTTCCCGAAAAATTGGCTAAGGTAATCCAAAAGAACGAAGGAATTATTGCTTTTCTTCCTCATCAATATGCTCCTATTAACAGTCCAAGCCTAAAAGAATTACCAACAGAAAACATCTCATTTTCGGATTATTTTCTTGGAAAAGAATATTTGCCAACCGCAACACCAGCACCGCTTTTTGGCGTATTGCCATTGTTGTTCGGCACACTCCTGGTTAGCGTCATGGCAATTGCATTGGCATTGCCATTGGGATTGGGAGTTGCCATTTATATGTCTGAATTAGCGGACGAACGCATACGGAAATTTTTAAAACCCGTCATCGAATTATTAGCCGGAATTCCATCCGTAGTCTATGG
>JAAYKY010000030.1 GCA_012522185.1 Flavobacteriaceae bacterium
ATGTTTCGACATTGCAACCAGGAACTTATGTGTTCAGAGTAACCCTGGAAGGCGGACAAGTAGAAACCTTCAAGGTGATTAAGAAGTAAATTCTTGAAATTTAAATAAGGAAGCCCCGGCAGAAATGCCGGGGCTTTTTCTTTCTCATTTATGGCAAAAGACAAACACAAATTTCCATGATCTTCAAACCACAAATCATCCAAAAAAACAGAATCAAAAAACCCCAAGTCTATTTCTCAAACGAGTTAGAACTTGAGATTTCTTTTAATTTTTTATAAAACTTATTCCGCAATCAATATGAAATAATTTTTCTTTCCTTTCTGAAGTAAAATATATTGTCCCGAAATCAAATCCTTTTCGGTCAGGCTGAACTCCTCTCCTACTTTCTCTTTATTGATCGAAATTGCATTGGCTTTTAAATCTCTTCTTGCTTCACTTTTCGAACTCAAAAAACCGGATTTTTCCGACAATGCATCTACAATATTGATTCCTTCGGTTAATTCAGACTTGGAAATGGAGGCCTGCGGCACTCCTTCAAATACAGCCAGAAAAGTTTCAGCATTCAGCGACATCAAATCCTCTGTAGTAGATTTACCAAATAAAACTTCAGAAGCTTTTATCGCATTTTCCAATTCTTCTTTTCCATGAACCAAAGTGGTGATTTCTTCCGCCAGTTTTTTCTGCAAATGACGCAAATGAGGTTCAGTTCTGTGTTTTTCAATCAATTCATTGATTTCTCCCTGACTTAAAAACGTATAGATTTTAATGTATTTCTCCGAATCTTCATCCGTTTGATTTAACCAAAACTGATAAAATTTATAAGGCGAAGTACGATTTTTATCCAACCATACATTTTCTCCGCCTTCACTTTTCCCGAACTTCGTTCCATCGGACTTGGTGGTCAACGGACAAGTAAAAGCAAAACCTTCTCCCTGATCTACTCTTCGGATTAACTCCGTACCGGTAGTAATATTTCCCCATTGATCAGAACCTCCGAACTGCAATTTCGCATTCATCGTTCGGTACAAATGAAGAAAATCATAGCCTTGAATTAACTGATAAGTAAATTCAGTAAACGACATCCCAACGGTAGAATCGGCTCCCAGACGGGATTTCACCGAATCCTTGGCCATCATATAATTCACGGTAATATGCTTCCCAACCGTTCGCGCAAAATCAATAAATGAAAAATCTTTCATCCAATCATAATTATTGACCATCACAGCCGCATTCGGTTTCGAAGGATCAAAATCCAGAAAACGTTCCAGTTGCGCATGAATTCCCTTCACGAATTTGTCCAGGGTCTCTTCATCCAGAAGATTTCTTTCGGCAGATTTCCCAGTCGGATCACCGATCATCCCGGTCGCACCCCCCACAAGCGCAATGGGCTTATGTCCATGACGCTGCATATGCATCAGTAAAATAATGGGAACCAGACTTCCAACGTGCAGAGAATCAGCCGTAGGATCAAATCCACAATAACCCGTCGTCATTTCCTTTTCCAGTTGTTCTTCCGTTCCTGGCATGATTGTATGAATCAAACCTCTCCATTGTAATTCTGCAATTAATCCGCTCATTTTATTTTAAATTAAGCTGCAAAGATAAAAGTTAGAACTTAGAAATCAACGAAGTTAAAATTATAAGTTCGCCAACCAGATTTTAAAATTATTCTGACTAAATTCGAAATGCGTTTTCTTAACTTGTCAATCTCCTTGAGAAATTATGAAACTATCTTTCAAAAAATTATTGGTTTACAGCTTTCTACTGATTTTGGGATATTATTTATTAACGGCAATTTTGATTTATTCCTATTCCAAAACCAATCATACACAAAAAGCAGATGCGGCGATTGTTTTAGGAACCGCCGTTTGGGGAGATGAACCTTCGCCTGTTTTCAGAGAAAGAATCCGACACGGCATCTGGCTCCACCAAAATAATCAAGTTGATTATCTGATTTTTACAGGTGGAAAAGGCGAAGGACAAAAATATTCCGAAGCCGAGGTTGCAAAGAAATATGCGATGGAAAATGGAATTCCTGAAGATCGAATTTTCTTTGAAAACCAATCAAGGATTACCGATGAAAATCTATTATTTTCCAAACCCATTCTGGAAAAAGAAAATTTCAAAAAGGTATTGCTGGTAAGCGATCCACTTCATATGAAAAGAGCGATGAAAATAGCAGAAAAACATCAGATCGAAGCATTTTCTTCTCCTACCTCTACTTCCCGATATCAATCTTTTTCTAAAAAAGCCGGATTTGCGCTGCGCGAAGCTTTCTTCCTCATTGCATTCCATTTAAAACAATTATTTAGTTCATAAATTTCTGCGAAATCCTGCGTCATCTGCGGGAGAAAAACTTTAATCCTGATTTCACTTTCTTATTTTTGAAATACTCATTTTTAATTTTTCGAATTAAACTTTAACTTGCCCAAAAGAATTGACCTATGTCGTTGAAGAAATTCACCAATTTAATCCGTACCCAACAAGAATGGAACGAAATCCTTTCCCATACCCAAAATTTAAAAGGAAAAGTCATTCAAAATCTAGATTTCATCCATGAAGATATTGACTGGCAAAGCCTGAAAATCAAAGGAGCTACCTTTCTGGGATGCGAATTCAAAAAAGGAGATGCCGTGCACCTGATCAGCAATGGCGCCATTGTTTATCCGAAATTCAGCAAACTACCTTATAATCCGCACCGAAGTTCGCTTTATACTTGGCAGGAACTGATGGATTCTGAGACTGATAATATCCACGACACAGCAGATTTGAGGATTTACAATCATTTCATTCAAAGCAAATACAATCCGCCGATGGACGAAGCCATGGCGCAACGAATTCACGATTATGCCATCGATGTCGCTTTGCGAAACATCATTGCCTATGATGACTTTGGGATGACCGAAAAGAAAATCGTGGGTTTCATGGGAGGACATGCCACCAAACGAGGCTCTGAATATTATGTAAAAGTTGCAATTTCCGCCAAACGTTTATCAGAAAAAGGCTATTTCATCGCAACAGGAGGTGGCCCGGGCATCATGGAAGCCGCTAATTTGGGTGCTTATTTCGGAAATTATTCCGATGATGAATTGAAAGACGCAATTCAAATCCTATCCGACTTGCAGTTTGATGGAGACGATTTACGTGATTATTTCGCCATAAATTATTTTACACAAGCCAAAAAAGTTTTGGAAAAATATCCAAATGGAACCGAAAACCTCGCCATTCCGACTTGGTTTTACGGACACGAACCTTCCAATCTTTTTGCTTCACACATTGCCAAATACTTTTCAAACAGCATTCGCGAAGATACTTTGCTGGCCATTTGTCTTTACGGAATTGTCTATGCCCCGGGCAGCGCCGGAACCACCCAAGAAATCTTTCAGGAAGCCGCACAAAATCATTATGGCACCTTTGGGTATTATAGTCCGATGATATTTTTGGGCAAAAAACGATACATCGAAGACACGGCGCTTTATTCGGTATTGCATCAATTGGCAGTAGGCATGCCTTACAAAGATTTGCTTTATCTAACCGATGACTCAGAGCTCGTAGTGGACTTTATTGAAAAACATCCACCAATTAAGGTATAATTTTTGTACAATTAAAATAATTGTTATATATTTGCAGTCCAAATCGCGGGATGGAGCAGTAGGTAGCTCGTCGGGCTCATAACCCGAAGGTCACAGGTTCGAGTCCTGTTCCCGCTACTAAGCGAAAAGAGAATCTTGAAAAAGGTTCTCTTTTTTTATGGAACAAATTTAAAAAAGGTCACAGCTATAATGAATTTCGCTTCAAAAACTCAAGAGTCGGCTCAGTTTAACTTCAATGAATTCAAGAAGGCTGCTATGATTTGGTTTGTTCTTTCTGATTCATAAAGATAACCTCCTTCTAACACAATCATTGTATTATTTATCAAAACGAATTTTAATCTTTTTTTTGCAGGAGTTTCTATTTCAGGAAAAGTAATTTCAGCTTTTACATGGCGACCAAAATATTCCCCAAGTTTAAAATTTGATTTTTCAAAATTCCCTCCATATAAATATTGAATAAACCCATCAATAAACTCACCTTCAAATTCTTCTATTTGAGCCGGAGTGGCATTTTTCTTATGTTTTTCATATTCTGAATAATTTGGTAAGACATCTTCGGAAATTTGAACAGACAAGAGGTAATCATCGGTTGAGATTTTATATTCCAATTGTCCTTTCTCATGAGGGATTCGTTCAGGCTCCTCCGGAAAGGTCACAAAGACATCCTTTATTATTTCTTTGGTTACCTGACCAAAACTGGTGAAACAAATCATAAAAAATGCAACTGTCAATAATTTTTTCATACTTCGTTTTTCTTGTTTTAATATTTTTTCAATAATCTTCTAAAAATTTACGAATTTCTTCTTTATCCACGGGTATAGTCAATTCCTTGCAATCTTCAAATCAATATTAAGTCCGATTCCAATAAAAACAATGTACTCTTATCCTTTCTTTTAATTGCCATAAGTTTTATTTAAACTTTGCTCTGAATCACTCTCTTGCCCAATCAGGTAATTCTTTCCAGCCTTCGATTGGTGCTTCTATACTATCAGGAACGGGTTTGTTTATATACAATTCATAAGTAAAGAAAATTCGGTTCACCCATGGCTTG
>JAAYKY010000001.1 GCA_012522185.1 Flavobacteriaceae bacterium
GGATTTAAAACCAGAATCTTGGCTAAAATTACAACACTTACAACCATTCAATATCTCAATAAATTCCTTTTCAACAGGAACATTAACAACCTAAAAATTAATCTCGTTTAATAATGCACTACGGGTTTTCAAATTAAAACTTCATACGAATCTTCGCATTGATAAACCTTCCGGTCAAACGGTTGGGGACGCCATAAATACGGGAAGTATTTACATCACGAACCCAATTGTTGCTGATTTCGTTTCGGATGTCAAATATGTTGAACAAATCCACGCCCAATGATAATTCTTTGAAATTTCTCCAGAAATCTCCGCTTGCTTTCAATTCGTTTTGATTGATGAATTCTTTGACAAAGCCAATGTCCACACGTTTGTAATCCGTCAGATAATTTTGATAATCATAAGGATCCGTCAAAGGCGGCGCTCCGTTTGGCAAGCCCGAAGCATAAACCAAATTCACATTCACCTTGAAAGAAGGCAAAATCGGCATATAATCCTGGAAGAAAATCGAAGCTTTGAATCTCGGATCGGTTGGCAATGGGATATCGCCGCGTCCGTCGATGTTCTGATAAGCCCTTGCATACGACAAACTCAACCAGGAATCCACGCCCGGAACAAACTCACCAAACAAACGCATATCAACTCCATACCCGTATCCGTCGGCATTATTATCCGCCGTGTAACGGATTCGGACGTTGTCCACGAAATAAGGGTTCAAGTCGTTGAATAATTTATAATAAGCTTCGGTCGTCAGTTTAAACGGACTATTCCACATGGTGAATTCATAATCATGTCCCAAAATGAAATGAATGGATTGTTGGGATTTTACTTCGTTGTTCAGAGAACCGTCCAGTCTTCGTACTTCACGATAGAAAGGCGGTTGGTAATAAAGTCCGGTGTTGAAACGGAAAGTCATATCCGTGTCCCAATCCGGTTTGATGGCGATTTGAGCTCTTGGCGAAATATTAAATTCTTCGTTAAAGTCCCAGTAAGTTGCCCTAACCCCACCGTTGACCAAAACTTTGGAACTTCCCCACATGAATTTTTTGGTGTACTGCGCATAAGCTGAAAATCGGTTGGAAGCCAATTCATTTCTGGCGTTGACGTGATAGTTGAGCATCAAATCCGATTCATCCAAAATTCCGGGTTGATAAGGATTGGGAAGTGAATATCCGGTAGAGTCCAAATATTGCCATTCGCTCAATAAATCCCGAATGTCCTCGCGCTGGTATTTCACGCCCCATTCTATGTCTGTGTTGACGTCCAATTTGTATCGTCCTCGGTGTTGCGCTCCGATGACCAAAGCATCAAAATTATTTCTTGCATGATCGATTTGGCTACCTATGTTATACGTGGTCAAAACATTTCCCTCGCCGTCCAATTCGTTCAACAAATAAGCACCATGAATGTCAAAATATTCACGCTCTTTGGAATGAAAAGCAAAAGCATCCACAATCAAATCCAGTTTGGAATTCGGTGTATGGCGAAGTGTAAGTGAAGCCGATTCGGTTGCGAAACGGTCTTCTTCGTTTCCGTCATAGAAAACGGTAAGGCTCATCGGGGTGTCCAAAGTTCCGAATTTGGTTTCACGGTTTTTCGGTACAAGCTCAAATTTACTTTCGGTCATCGCTCCCAAAAAGGAAATTTCCCATTTTGAATTAAATTTATAATTCAAATTTGCCTGCACATCATAATAAACGGGATTGAAATCACTTTCTCCATCCAATGTATTGAGGACTAAATTTCTATTTTGATAACGTGCGCCTATAATTCCTGAGAATTTACGGTCTTTCGAGCCCGTCCCTAACGTCAGGCTTCCGCCCATTAAACTTGCCTCCAAAGTCGCTTCGAACTCTCTTGGGCGTTTGTAAATGATATCCAGAACGCTTGACATTTTATCGCCGTATTTGGCTTCCCAACCACCGGCTGAGAAATTCACCGCATCGGTCATCGCCGGATTTACAAATCCTAAACCTTCTTGTTCGCCGGAACGAATGAGTTGGGGTTTGTAGATTTCGATTCCGTTTACATAAATCAGGTTTTCGTCAAAGTTTCCACCACGTACTCGGTATTGAGAAGTCAATTCGGAGCCGATGCTTACCGAAGGTAAGCTTCCCAACATTTCTGCCACACCACCTGTCAATCCGACAGAAGTTTCCATCGCTGCCGGATCCAGCGAAATACTGTTCAATGGTTTTTCGGTCACTCGTTGGAAGATCACGGCGCCTTCCAGTTGAACGCTTGTAGCGAGAATGATGTATTTTTCCAAAGTTTCGCCTTCCGAAAGATTGACGTTTTCGGTAAAGGTAGATCGTCCGTCTTGTTCAAATTGAATGGTAACATCCGTTCCGGCTGTAATTTCGATGGAGAAATTCCCATCACCGTCTGTATAAACGGTTTGTGTTCCGTCCGAAACCGAAACGTCCATAAGCGGAAGTTGGTATTCGTCAAAAACTTTTCCTTTGAAACTTGCCTGTTGGGCATAGGTAAATCCGGCAATTAATAAGAAAATTACAAGAAAATTAACTCTTATTGAAATTGACGGTGTAGGTTGCAGTGTTGTTTTTTTCATCCCAAACTTTTAATTCTAATTGATGTTTTCCGTTGGCGATTCCTTCTTTGTTTAAATCAATGGTCAATGATCTGGTTTTTTGATCGTAATTGGTCAATATCCATTTACCATTTATATAAGCTGCAAAGCCTTGAATCCCTGTCTGACTGTCGCTTATCGTAAATCGGATCACTCCTCTGGAGCCTGTAAATGTACTATTTTCTTTGATATTAACGGGATTTATTACAGGTTTCGTATTGTCCACTTCCACAGAGAAAACACCGAAATCCCTTGCTTCTCCCACGACCTTTCCGTTTTTGTACTCAGCATTGATGTGTTCTTTTCGCCATGCGCCTCGGTACTGATATTCTCTAACCAGAATGGCTTTGTCAAGTTGAGCCGTTGGGATCCCATCTGGTTCGATGGCAATCGTATAATATCTATGAACCGGGATATTCCAGTCGTGAACCCAATGTTTTCCGTTATCTGATTTTCTGTACTTAAAATTTAAATCTTCATAAATAATTCCTTTGGGAAATAGTAATTCAATTCCTTCTGCTTTGAAATAATTTTCTTTGTTCCAATGAAAAACAAGGGCGCTTTCATCCACAGGTTTTTCGCGCGGAGGAGTTTTTCCTGAAATTTTAAATTTAGATTCTCGTTTATTCCCGGCATAGTCACGCACTTCAATGCGGATATCATAAGTTTTTCCTTCTTCCAAATCGATGATTCCTTCGTTTTGAACGTTTGAATACATCTGAACTGGATCTCCTGCTTTGCGAAAAAGTTGATAAACCCAGCTGTTGTTTTTCATCCTGTCTTCGTAGTCCACTAAACAGTTTATGGCCCGTGTCCAATCGAAATTCAATCTTTCGGCGGTATAAGTATAATAAGGTTGTTCATCGACGAAAACATTGATTTGAAAAATTCCGTTCATGTTTTCAGCGCCATTATGTTTGTCATAAGCCTTCACACCGAGTCCTACTTTTCCTGAGGCTGAAACGGTCGATCCATTCGCAACAGTTTGCCGCGAAGTCTTTCCATTTACATTTCCATTAATCGGATAAATATAAGTGCCGTTGATCATCGGTGCGCTGGTGTCGGGAACGTCAAATCCAAATAAAAAGGGATTGATAGGCTCTTCGGTCTGGGTATCACGAATTTCGAAATGAAGATGCGGACCACCCGAACTGCCTGAATTGCCCGAAAGGGCAATGATATCGCCTTGTGAAACTTTTAACTCATTTTTTTTGGGATAAATTTCGACAGCAAAACTTTCATTTTGGTACTGATAATCTCTTACGTAAGCTTCGATTTCTGAATTGAATTTCTGCAAATGCGCATATACGGTGGTATAACCGTTTGGGTGGTCAATATAAATCGCATTCCCATAACCACGGGGCGAAACGTTGATGCGTGAGATAAATCCATCGCCTACTGCATAAATATTATAGCCTTCCTTTTGGTTGGTTTTTATATCGATTCCACTGTGGAAATGATTATTTCTTAATTCTGCAAAATTCCCTGAAAGATAATTAGTGATACCGAGTGGGTTTTGGAAATCGCCTTTGGGATAAGGATTTTTGGAGGTTGGAGTTTCGGGTAAATCCTGCGCACAAGCGCAGAGGAAAATTAATCCACAAAACAAAACATTTAACTTCTTCATTCAGATTAAATTTTGACAAAAATATAAATTTATACAGAAGTCGTTGATTTGATAAATGAAATTAAAATGAAATTCGATATGGAACTCTGCTAAAAAAAAATTACCTTTGCGTTAAATAAGTTAGGACAAAAGTTCTCTTATCAAATGAATCAAAATGAATCAAATTTCATAAAACTTGAACAGAAGCTCTATCAATTGGTAGATGCTTATCGAAATATTAAAAAAGAAAAAGAGTCGCTGGAGGAGGAAGTAGAGGCGTTGAAGAAAAATTTGAAATCATCCCGAGAGGATTTTTTGCAGCTGAAAGATGACAATGACCGGCTTAAAGTTGCAAATGCTATGTTGGGAGATGAAGAACATAGAAGATTGATGAAGCTCAGAGTGAACAAGCTCATAAAGGAATTGGATTTTTGTATCGCTCAAGTTAAAAACGAAAAAGGATAAATATGCTGAAGGTGAAGATAAACATAGCGGGAAGACAGTATCCTTTGTCAATCAATGCAGAAGAGGAAGAGGCAGTGAGAAATGCAGGAAAAGAAATTAATAAACTGATTCAGGAATTTGAAGATCGTTATGCTGTAACTGATAAGCAAGATGCGATTTCCATGGTTGCATTGCAAATGGCTTCAAAGTACAACCTGATGAAGCAGGCAGGCTCAGGCAATGACGCAGAGATGAATGAAAAGCTGACTCAATTAACAGAATTCATAGATAAAGAATTGGATAAAATTTAAATAAAGACGTTCAGCTGCTTAAATGCAGTAAAAATTAGTATCCCACATTAGTTCTAACATTTTTGGTAAACTCAACACTAGTTTTGTTGCCGGGTGAAAGTTGTCCGGAAAGCGGGCCGCAACGACGAAAGTTGTTCAAATTTATTTGACAGCGGATTTTTGACTGACAAAATAGCCCAAACCCTGTTTTTCAGGAGTTTACTCAAAACACACTTAACTAATGTGGGATTTTTTTATGACCTAAAATTGAAATAAAAATGGATACAGCGACAATAATTGTTGGAATTCTGGCGCTCATAATAGGAGCGGTGGTAAGTTATTTTCTGGCGAAGAAATCTGTGGATAAAGAAAACCAGATACTAATCGACAATGCCAAAAGAAAGGCAGAAGAAATCGTCAATGACGCTGAAAAGGAGGGTGAGGCCATCAAAAAGGAAAAAATATTCCAGGCCAAAGAAAAATTCTTGGAACTCAAATCAGCTCATGAGGAAGCAATTAACCAAAGAGAAAGAAAATTTGCAGAATCAGAGTCGAGATTAAAAGAAAGAGAAGATAAGTTGAAGATGGATCTCTCTGATTTGCAGAGACAAAGAGATTTGTTGAAGAACGAATCAAGTAATTTGCAATCACGTCAAGACAAATTAAACCTGAAACAAAAAGAAGTAGATACCCTGCATAAAAAACAGGTGGAAGTTTTGGAAAAAGTTGCAAGTTATACGGCAGAGGAAGCAAAAGCCGAACTCATGGAAACCCTGAAAGAAGAAGCTCGAATCAAAGCCCAATCTCATATCCAGGAGATCATGACCGAAGCGGAATTGAATGCAAAAAACGAAGCGAAAAAAATTGTAGTTCAAGCAATTCAACGAATTGGAACCGAACAAGCAGTTGAAAATGCAGTTTCGGTGTTTAATATTGAGTCCGATGAAGTAAAAGGTAGAATCATCGGGCGTGAAGGGCGTAACATTCGTGCAATTGAAGCAGCTACAGGTGTAGAGGTGATTGTGGACGATACGCCAGAGGCGATTATTTTGTCATGTTTCGATCCTGTGCGTCGTGAAATTGCGAGATTGTCTTTGCACCGATTGGTAACCGACGGTCGAATTCACCCGGCGAGAATTGAAGAAGTCGTAGCGAAAACCACAAAACAAATTGAAGACGAAATCTTAGAGGTTGGAAAGAAAACTATAATGGATTTGGGTATTCACGGACTGCACAAAGATTTAGTGAAAATCGTGGGTAGAATGAAATACCGTTCCTCTTATGGTCAAAACCTTTTACAGCACTCGCGTGAAGTAGCACATTTGGCAGGAACATTGGCAGCAGAGCTTGGTCTAAATCCGAAACTTGCGAAACGAGCCGGGCTTCTACACGATATTGGGAAAGTACCAGATCAGGAGTCAGAATTGCCGCACGCAATCTTGGGAATGCAGTGGGCCGAAAAGTATGGAGAACACCCCGACGTTATCAATGCCATAGGGGCTCACCATGATGAAATTGAAATGACTTGTATGATTGCACCGATTGTGCAAGTTGCTGACGCAATCAGTGGTGCACGGCCAGGGGCAAGACGACAAGTGGTGGAATCCTATATTCAGAGATTGAAAGATTTGGAAACAACAGCACTTAGTTTTGATGGAGTAGAAAAAGCCTTTGCGATTCAGGCCGGACGAGAATTGCGTGTAATGGTGGAAAGCGATAAAGTGGATGACGCAAAAGCATCGGAGCTTTCCTTTTTAATTACCGATAAAATTCAAAATGAATTGACCTATCCGGGACAAGTCCGTGTGACCGTAATTCGGGAAACAAGGGCTGTGAATGTCGCCAGATAAACAAAATAATTTATCCACAAAAACCCGGTCGTAAAATAAAAATGACCGGGTTTTTTTTATGAGGAAAAACAGCTTTGTAAAGCTTTGTAGTAAAAACTTTTAGGTATTTTGAGTGGAAATTCAGCAGAAAAGCCTCCCAAGGTAAAACTCTGTAAATCAGCTATATAAATTCATGTTAATAACATTTTGATTACTTTTCCCGAAAGGTGAGCAAATCATTAGAGAGATATTATAATTTTGAAAATACCCAAACTACCGTGTGGAATTTCATAATCTGATGACTTTTAAATGGTTCTATTTTTAGCATCCGAAATCATAAGTCAGACGTCTGGAATTTTTGTGAGAATTGGGTCGAAATTTGGAATTACATTAACAAAAAAATCATTAGCCCATGTCTATTTTTGACAGAAGAATTAATTACAAGCCGTTTGAATACCCCGGCATTTTGCAGTTTACAGACGCTATCAATAAGTCCTTTTGGGTACATAGCGAAGTGGACTTTACAGCCGACACTCAGGATTTTCATTCTCATCTGAATCTTGCTGAAAGAACAGCCATCAAGCACAGTTTGCTGGCGATTGCGCAAATCGAAGTGGCGGTAAAAACGTTTTGGGGTGATATCTATGAACATTTCCCCAAACCAGAATTCAATGGACTGGGCGCAACATTTGCCGAATGTGAATTCCGTCATTCAGAGGCTTATTCGAGGCTTCTTGAGGTTTTGGGGTATAATGACGAATTTGAAAAACTATTGGACGTGCCGGTTATCCGGGAGCGAATTGATTATCTGTCGGCAGCGTTGAAAGATGCACGTTCGCAGGATCGTAAGAAATATGTGGTATCCTTGATTTTGTTTTCGATTCTAATTGAAAACGTCTCTCTGTTCAGTCAGTTTGCCATCATTTTATCCTTTACCAAATTCAAAGGATATATGAAAAACGTGAGCAATATCATTGCATGGACTTCAATCGACGAACAGATTCATGCCAACGCCGGAATTTACATCGTAAACAAAATCCGTGAAGAATTCCCGGATTTCTTTGACGAAGAAACGACCGAATACATTCGAAAAACCGTTGAACATTCCATCGAAATCGAAGGGAAAATTTTGGACTGGATTTTTAGCGAAGGCGAAATTGAAACAGTGAAAAAAGAAGACTTGCTGAACTTTATGAAATTTAGAGTGGACGACAGCATGAAAAAAATCGGATTGAAAACGATTTATAATGTAACTGACGAGTATTTCAAACCGATGGCTTGGTTTGAAGAAGAAGTTTTTGCCAATAGTATGGACGATTTCTTTGCGAAGCGTCCTACAGATTACACCAAACACGATAAGCCCATTACAGCAAACGATTTATTCTAAATAATTTACTAAATATCAAGAAATATGGAAGCAAACAACAACGAACTCCCTATACAAACCTCATTACAACCGGAATTGATGGAGAAACTCTGGTGGAAAAATGAAGAAAGTGAACAAATCCTAAACCGTGGCTATCTTTTGAAAGGGGAAACGGTAGAAGGTGCCATTGAACGAGTGGCGACGGCGGCAGCAAAACGTTTGTATAAACCCGAACTGATCGAACCTTTCAAAGAAATGATCGAACGTGGGTGGATGAGTTTGAGTTCTCCAATTTGGGCCAATATGGGAACCCAAAGAGGATTGCCTATTTCTTGTTTTAATGTTTTTATTCCGGACAGCATCGAAGGAATTACCCACAAACTCGGCGAAGTAATCATGCAGACCAAAATCGGGGGAGGTACTTCCGGTTATTTCGGTTCGCTAAGAGAGCGTGGAAGTGCTGTGACCGATAATGGGAAAAGTAGCGGAGCCGTAAGTTTTATGAAGTTGTTTGATACGGCTATGGATACTATTTCACAAGGAGGTGTAAGGAGAGGTGCTTTTGCTGCCTATCTTGATATTGATCATGCCGATATTGAAGAATTCCTAAAAATCAAAAACATTGGTAATCCCATCCAAAATCTGTTTACTGGAGTTTGTGTGCCCGACTATTGGATGCAAGAAATGATTGACGGAGATGTGGAAAAACGCCAGATTTGGGCAAAAGTTCTGGAAAGTCGTCAACAAAAAGGTTTGCCATATATTTTCTTCTCGGACAATATTAACCGAAACAAACCGCAGGTTTACAAAGACTTAAATATGCGAATTTACGGAAGTAACCTTTGTTCAGAAATCATGCTTCCATCAAGCGAAGACGAGTCATTTATTTGCTGTTTGTCTTCTATGAACTTAGAATTATATGATGAATGGAAAGACACCGAAGCAGTGAAACTGGCCATATTTTTCTTGGATGCCGTACTTCAGGAATTTATAGAAAAAACTGAAGGAAACCATTATTTGGCTTCAGCCAACCGTTTTGCGAAACGTCACCGTGCGCTTGGGTTGGGCGTTTTGGGTTGGCATTCGTATTTGCAGAAAAACATGATTCCATTTGAAGGATTGGAAGCGAAAATGCTGACTTCTGAAATCTTTAAAAATATCAAAGAAAAAGCCGACAAAGCAACCCAGGATTTGGCGAGAATTTATGGCGAGCCGGAATTGCTAAAAGAATACGGAATCAGAAATACGACCACGATGGCCATCGCGCCGACGACTTCCTCTTCAGCGATTTTAGGTCAAACTTCGCCTGGAATTGAGCCTTTTGCTTCTAACTATTACAAAGCTGGATTGTCCAAAGGAAACTTTATGCGTAAGAACAAATACTTGGCGAAACTCCTGGAAGAAAAAGGTATGGACAATGAAGATACCTGGAGAAATATCATGCTGAACCAAGGAAGCGTACAAGGACTTAATGGACTGACCGATCATGAAAAAGCAGTCTTTAAAACATTCCGCGAAATCAGTCAGTTGGAAATCATACAACAAGCTTCCATTCGACAGAAATATGTAGATCAAGCCCAAAGTCTGAATTTGAATATTCCTTCTGAATTGCCGATCAAAGAAGTTAATAATTTGATTATAGAAGCCTGGAAGTTAGGCGTAAAAACTCTGTATTACCAACGTAGTCAAAGTGTTTCAAAAGAAATGGTTACCAATTTGGTTTCGTGCAGCAGTTGCGAATCATAACTTAATTTTAAACATAGAAAAAGCCATAATTTATTTTTAAGTTATGGCTTTATTATTCAAATTGATTTAGGTTGGAATAGTTTTTGCTTGGGTAATTCGGGCGAAACGAAAATGAATGAAAAAGGGGGTTTTTATTTGTGTATTTTTAACTATCTTTTCTTGCAATACTTTGAATCAGGAGAGTGTTCTTTACTCTAACTCAATGGGATTGGTGGAAGGAAGTCCGCTGATTAATGATTATGGGAAGACGGTATTAGAGCGATTCGATGCGCCCTTGGGTTACAACCGAGTTTCTGTTTCCACCCATACTTTTGGGAACTATCTTCGCACACTTATGCTCAAACCCGAAGGGTCTTTGGTTCAATTCTATAATGGAAAAACCAAACCCAATAACAATGTGTATGTATCCGTTGTGGATATGCCAATTTCAGATAAAAACATTCAAAACTCCACGGACTCTGTGATGCGGTTAATTTCTGAATACTTGTACAAAATGGAGAGTTATGAAAAAATTGTATTTCATGCCGACAAAGAAAAATTAAGCTTTACGGAGTTTGCAAAAGAGGATTATTCCCGTCAGAAATTTGATCAATACTTAGAGTATGTTATGGAGAAAGTATCGACTCCGAGTTTTTGCTCCGATTTGAAACCCGTGAAACTTGATGACATCAAAGTGGGAGATATATTTGTTCAAAACACACAACCAAACGGCCATGCAGTAATCGTAGTGGACATGGTGGAAAACGCAAAAGGAGATAAACTATTTTTGCTTGCCCAAGGATTTCAGCCCGCACAAGAAATTCAAATTTTAGCCAATCCCAATCGAGACGATATCAGCCCTTGGTATCAATTGAAAGAAGGCGAATTACTTACTCCCGAATGGCGATTTATGACTTCGGATCTTATGCGTTTTAAATTTCTTCAAGACGACTAAGGTTAAAACCTTTTGCCAGCTCAGTTCCAACTGAATTTTTCTAGGCTTTCTAATTTCGTCCGAAATAATTTCTGTATTTTTGTTTAAATTTAATCAAAATGAAAAATCTGGTTTTTTGTTTTGGATTATTGCTATTTGCAATTTCCTGTAATAATTCCAAAGTTGTGAGTTCAGAAACCGACAAACTAAAAAATTTCGAAGTAATCCACCAATCCGAATACGGAGGAAGAGGAGTGGAAACCACGATGGTTTTAACGGATCAAGAAAGCTTTACGAAATTTTGGCAGGAAACCCTAAACGCTTATTCGGACTCGCAGGAAATCCCCTCCATTGATTTTAATGAAAAAATGGTAATTGCTCAGCATTTCCAAAGCCGAAATAGCGGCGGAACGACCTATGAAATCATCTCTGTCAATCAGTCAGGAAACCAAACCCAAGTCAATTATGCAGTTTCTTCTCCTGAAGGCATGGCAACAATGGCCATTACAAGTCCGCTTTTGATTGTGGTTGTGCAAAAAACCTCTGATCCATTGGTAGAATTTAGAGCCCAGAATTAATTGAAGTTATTGAAATGCGAAAAATTTATTTAGATAATGCTGCGACAACGCCATTGCACCCGGAAGTCATAGATGAAATGACCGAATGCATGAAAAACACCTACGGAAATCCCTCTTCCACGCATGTTTTTGGAAGAGAAGCCAAAGCCCGAATGGAAATTTCTCGGAAAAAAATAGCCGAAGCCTTGGGCGTGAATTCTTCAGAAATTGTATTTACATCTTGTGGCACGGAATCCAATAATCTGATTATCCGTTCTTGCGTTGACTATTTGGGTGTAAAAAGAATCATTACTTCCGATCTCGAACACAAATGCGTAAAAGAAACAACTGCGGAAATGGGCGCTTGCAGAGAGGTTGAAGTTCTCAAAGTTAAAACCGATAAAAAAGGCTCGGTCGATTATGAAGATTTTGAAAAGAAATTAAAATCATCGAAGGAAAAAACTTTGGTAACTTTGATGCATGCCAACAACGAAATCGGGAATTTATTAGACATAGAAAAAATTCAGTCTCTATGTGAAGAAACCGGTGCATTATTCCATACAGATACTGTGCAAACATTGGGACATTATCCCGTCAACCTCGCAGAATTAAAAGTTGATTTTGCCTCTTGTAGCGCGCATAAAATTCATGGCCCCAAAGGGATTGGATTTGCTTATATCAAGAAATCTACTGGATTGAAACCACAGATTACCGGTGGAGGACAAGAAAGAGGTCTTCGTTCTGGGACAGAAAATGTTTACGGCGTTGTAGGTTTGGCCAAAGCCTTTGAGATGGCGATTCTAGATCTAGATAAGAATAAAAAGCAGATCGAAGAACTAAAAAAATACACCATTGAAAAACTACAAGAAAGCATACCGGGAGTTGGATTCAACGGGCTTTCCGGTGATCTTGAAAAAAGTCTTTATACGGTTTTGAACATTCGACTTCCATTCAAAGACCCACTGATTGGATTTGAATTGGAACTAAAGGGGATTGCGGTTTCTCAGGGAAGTGCTTGTAGTTCCGGAGCCTCCAAAGTTTCGGCAGTCATCGAGTCGATTTTATCGCCCGAGCAGATTGAATCCACTACACCTTTGCGTGTTTCTTTCAGTGCATATAACACCAAGGAAGATATTGACGGACTTGTGGGAGTTTTGAAAAACATCAGTCAGAAACACTTGGTGGCGCATTGATGAATTACTTAGATTGGTTCTTTGTGTTTATTCTCGGTTCCGGTTTGATTTGGGGCTACCGAAAAGGATTTGTCCGTGCGGTAGTGGGATTTCTGGCCATTGGACTTGCGATTTGGGCTGGAATCAGTTTTTCGGGAATCACCGAATCAATCCTTAGAAACTCGGAGTCGATTCCCCAAGAATTGACCTATATCTTGTCTTTACTCATCACGATTGTTTTAATTTATTTCGCAGTCAAATTAGCCGGGAAAATTCTCCATGGACTTACCCATACCATAGGTCTTGGGATTTTTAACCGATTGGGTGGCGCCTTATTTGGGGTTTTGTTGAATGTTTTGACATTGAGCGCTTTGGTTTATTATGTGTTGCCTATTTTTAGCAATTTGTTTGCGACTGAAACTTTATCACAAAGTCAAATTCTTCCTTATTTGAAACAAGTCATTGATTTGCTTAAAACTAACTTCCAATTGCTCGCTGATTCCTCGAAATAAAAGAAAATCAGCCAGTGTTTTTTACTTTTTGGATAAATCTTATCTTTGGACATCTAAAACAAAGAAAATGGATTTCCAATTAACAGAAGAACAATTAATGATACGCCAGGCGGCGAGAGATTTTGCCCAAAATGAATTATTGCCCGGTGTAATAGAACGTGACGAAGAACAAAAATTTCCAGCAGAACAAATCAAAAAAATGGGAGAACTTGGTTTTCTTGGAATGATGGTCGATCCCAAATATGGAGGAGCCGGACTTGATACAATTTCCTATGTTTTGGCCATGGAAGAAATCTCCAAAGTGGACGCTTCCGCTTCGGTGGTGATGTCGGTCAATAACTCGCTTGTGTGTTGGGGACTTGAAAAGTTTGGGACAGAAGAACAAAAACAAAAATATTTAACCAAACTTGCCACGGGTGAAGTGATTGGGGCATTTTGTCTATCTGAACCAGAAGCCGGATCCGATGCAACTTCTCAAAGAACTACTGCCGAAGACAAAGGAGATCATTATTTGCTGAATGGAACAAAAAATTGGATTACCAACGGAAACACAGCCTCGGTTTATTTGGTAATGGCACAAACTGACCCCGAAAAAGGACACAAAGGAATCAACTGTCTAATCGTTGAAAAAGGAATGGAAGGATTTCAAGTCGGACCCAAAGAAAACAAACTTGGAATCCGTGGTTCTGATACACATTCATTGATGTTTACCGATGTGAAAGTCCCAAAAGAAAATCGTATTGGTGAAGATGGATTTGGATTTACATTCGCTATGAAAACTTTGTCCGGCGGAAGAATTGGAATTGCTTCTCAGGCCTTAGGAATAGCGAGCGGTGCTTATGAATTGGCATTGAAATATTCGAAAGAAAGAAAAGCTTTCGGCAAGGAAATTTCCCAGCATCAAGCCATCGCATTTAAATTGGCTGATATGGCAACGAATATCGATGCGGCACGCCATCTTTGTCTGCATGCAGCTTGGCTGAAAGATCAGGGGCAGAACTTCGATAAAGAAGGTGCAATGGCCAAACTATTTGCATCCAAAACTGCGATGGACGTGACAGTAGAAGCCGTGCAAGTCCATGGAGGATATGGTTATGTAAAAGAATACCATGTTGAGCGATTGATGCGCGATGCAAAGATCACTCAGATTTACGAAGGAACTTCTGAAATCCAGAAAATCGTAATTTCAAGATCGGTATTGAGAGATTAATAAATCCAAACAAATATTCTAAGGCTTGTTGAGACCATTCAGCAAGCCTTTTTTTATTATCCTTTCAATTCCTTTCAAAAAAATTAATAAAAGCCGTAATTTAATCCCAAATTTTATCGGATGTTGGAAGAATTGAAAGAATATTTTCGGGAAAAATCGGTGGAATTAACCCCCGAACTCGTTGGTTTAATGGAAAGCGAACTGGAAAGAAAATCAGTAGGAAAAAATGAAATGATTCTACGTCCTGGAGAAACTTGTAATTATACATTTTTTGTAGCAAAAGGACTTTTAAGGGCTTACACACTCGACGAAGGCGGAAAAGAGCATATCTTACAATTCGCACCTGAAAACTGGCTGATTTCCGATCGTTCTACCGTCCTGTTTGACGGCGTTTCGGAGCAGTTTATCGAAGCGGTAGAGGATTCCGAAATCATTCTGATTGAAACCGGTTTTTTTGAAAAATTATCTGAAATAAGTCCTAGTTTTCAACGATTCAATATGCTTGCGCTGAACAACCATATCCGCCATCTGCACAAAAGAATCAACCTACTCATCAGTGCATCTGCCGAAGTTCGCTACATGGATTTCATTGAACTCTATCCCGATATTTTGCTTCGGGTTCCTCAATGGATGACCGCCTCCTATTTAGGAATTACACCCGAGTCTTTGAGTCGTGTTCGCAAAGAATTGGCGCGCAAGAACTTTCGACCGGATTAGTTCTTATCAAATGTCAATGTAGAATTTGTCTGCTGAACCTAATTTTGTATAAAAGATTAGATATGAGACAAAAAGAGATAGAAAAAATATTTTCACCGCCCAAAATTCATGAAGTGGGCGATGGATTTCGTATGCATAATTTCATTCCTGGACTTCCTGAATTGACCATGGAGCGCATGGATCCATTTCTGGTGCTCGATTATAATTCCAAATATCATTTTCCACCTTCTGATAAAATTCGTGGCGTAGGAGTTCATCCGCATCGTGGATTTGAAACAGTAACTATTGCTTATCAAGGCAAGATTGCCCACAATGATAGCGCCGGTGGCGGTGGTGTGATCGGAGAAGGAGATGTGCAGTGGATGACTGCCGGCTCAGGAATTTTGCATAAAGAATTTCATGAAGAAGAATTTTGCAAATCTGGAGGCGATTTTCAAATGGTACAATTATGGGTCAATCTTCCAGCCAAAGATAAAATGACCCAACCCAAATATCAACCCTTGAAAAATGCAGAAATCCCGAAACGCCAACTTCCCAACGAGGCTGGTTTTTTGGAATTAATTGCCGGAGAATTCAATGGAACGATGGGGGCTGCTCAAACCTTTTCACCTGTAAATGTGTGGAATGTGAAATTAAATACGGGAGGTAAAGTTGAATTTGAACTTCCTGCGGAGTTTAATACCGGGCTGTTGATGGTAGAAGGCGATGTAAAAGTGAATTCAGAAACAGTAGCTGCAGATCATTTCCTTCTTTTTAAAAATCAAGGAGAGAAAGTTTCGCTGCAAGCAACTCAGAATTCAATCGTTTTGGTTTTGAGTGGACAACCTTTGCGTGAACCAATTTTTGCTCACGGACCCTTTGTTATGAATTCAAGAAAGGAAATTTGGGATGCTTTCCACGACTACAACTCCGGGAAGTTTGGCTATTTGGAAGATGAATTTTAAAAGGGAGTTAACTGTTTTATCCGTTTATTTTAATTAATTTAACGCCAATTAAACAGTCAAATGTCAAACGTAGGATTAATTATAGAAGAAAGAGCAGCGGATATTGGTAACTTTTTAGTAGGTCGTTTGCTCCCTTTTCGCGAAAAAAGAACGGTAGGTCCTTTTTCATTTATTGACCACATGGGGCCGGCCGCCCTAAAAGATCATGAAAACCTCGATGTGGCACCGCATCCCCACATAGGACTTTCCACATTGACTTTCCTTTTTGAAGGAGCAATTACGCATAAAGACAGTATTGGGTCTGATATTGTCATCGAGCCGGGTGCTGTAAATTGGATGACTGCCGGAAAAGGTGTTGTGCATTCTGAGCGAACCCCCGAATACCTTCGCACGACAGATAAAAACTTACATGGACTGCAAATTTGGGTGGCTTTGCCCAAAGATTTGGAAGAAATGGAACCCGAGTTTCATCACTTCGGAGCGGAAGAACTTCCAGCTTGGGAAAAGGATGGAATGCAGTTTAAACTAATTGCCGGTGAAGCTTTGGGGTATAAATCCCCGGTCCCTGTTTACAGCAAATTGTATTTTTTGGAAATCAAATCCGAAAAAGGAGGAAAGGTAAAAATCGGACAGGATTTATATGGCGAAAGCGCATTGTACATATTGGAAGGAAGTATCGAAGATGGTGGAAATCACTACGAACCGAAACATATACTTATCGCAAAAGATACCAAACTTTGTGAATTTGAAATGGCACCCGGTACGACTGTTTATATTTTTGGAGGAGAAGCCTTTCCGGAGCCGCGCTATATTTTTTGGAATTTTGTTTCGAGTCGAGTAGAAAGAATTGAACAAGCCAAACAAGATTGGATGAATCATAGATTTCCTTTGGTGCCTGGTGATGACGGATATGTTCCTCTGCCGGACGTATATAAAAACTTAAAACCTAAAGCATAATGTTGAAAACAATCGCAGTATCAAAACAAGAAAATTACAGAACTGAAATTCGTGCCAATGCACATCATTTCATAGTCGATGAACCTATTTCTGTAGGTGGAAAAGATTTAGGGCCGACGCCAGGTGAATTAGTCGCAGCGGCGCTTGCTTCATGTAGTTCGATAACAATGAAAATGTACGCTGACCGAAAGGGATGGGAATTGGAAGAAGTAGAGGTCGAAGTGGACTATGAAACTGATGCCCAAAAAAAATTAACACGTTTTACCAAAAACATCCGTTTTCAAGGAAATTTGGATGCAACTCAAAGAGAAAAATTATATGAAATCGCAGCCAAGTGCCCGATTCATCGATTGTTGATGGGGCAAGTGGAAGTTAACTCCAAATTATTATAAAAAGAATAGAATGCATTAGAACCATAAAAAAGCCGCTCTGATTAAAATCTGAAGCGGCTTTTAACTACTTAGAGTTCAGTTTACTTGGATCTTTTGAAATCCGAACTCTTTTTTCTAAGTTGTTTTTCTGCTTGTCTTTTTTCGCGTTCTGCAAGAAATTCTTTGTATTGTTCAGCTGTCAAAATTGATTGAATTTTTGCATCTCTTTCTTTAAACTTAGCATCTCTTTTTGCCTTGAATTCCGCTTTTTCAGCTTCTGAGAATTCTCTTTTTTTACGATCTGTTTTGACCTTTTGTTCTTTGGCAGTAAAGGAAGATTTCTCTCTTTTGTTTTTATATTCTGCTTTTTCTGACTCAAACAAAGCACGAATTTCGGTTTTTTGTTGTTCGGTCAAATTTAAATTTTCAAAAATCTCCATTCGATCTATCGAAGCATTTTTTCTGTCCATTTTCTTTTCCTGTGCCGAAACACCTACTACAAGTGCAACTGCACAAATTGTGATGATTTTTTTCATTTCGTTGGTTTTAAATTATTAAACTCTTCTATAAATTCAAATTACGTGCCTGAATTTCCCCAAGAAAATTTTTATTAAATAACGGATGGTCTATCCCGATGAATTTGGCTAACTTTATCAATAATTAAAACCAGAAATACCAATACAATGACAATCGAACGTATGAACAACGGGCACAAAGGCTTCTTCAGAGCTATGGAAAACGAACTTCAAGCCGGATTGATGACCTATACTTGGGTAGGAAATGAGAAGTTTATCATTGATCACACCGAGGTAGATCCGGGCTTTAGTGGCCAAGGAGTTGGAAAAAAAATGGTGATGGAAGCTGTGGAATTTGCTCGAGCCAATAATTTAAAAATCATTCCGCTTTGTCCTTTTGCCAAGTCTGTGTTTGACAAAGAGCAAGCTTTGCACGATGTTTTGGGGTAATGAATTGAATTCAATCCAAGGATAAATTATAAAGACGGTGAAGATCAAAACCGTCTTTTGTTTTTTCTGTCGATTCAAATTAGTATTTTTGAGACTATGAAAAGAGTTTTCACAATCATAATCCTATTTTTTTCCTTGGTTTTATCGGCTCAAAAATATGCTGAGGTTTTACCGCCTGAAAACATCAAAACCGTTCAGGTCTTTAACCCACAAACCAATGATCAAACCCCGGTAATTCGGTTGAGCGGAGAATATCTTATTTTGTCATTCGATGATTTAAATTCCGGATTTCAGGAATACAATTACAAAATTGAGCATTACAATGCCGATTGGACGCCTTCCGGTATTTTCCAATCTGAATTTTTGGACGGCTATAGTTCCGATTATATTCGAGACTATAAAAACTCTTTCAATACCTATCAGACCTATACGCATTATCGCTTGATGATTCCCAATCAAAATATGCGACTGAAATTACCTGGGAATTATGTGATTAAAGTTTATACTCGTGATGAAAACAATCCTGTTTTTACACGTCGTTTTGCGCTTTATGATGAAAGAAAAGTGACTGTCGGTATGCAAACCGAAAGAGGAATTGGTACGGGTGATTTGAATCAAAGATTAAACGTAGTGGTGAGTAGTTCACAAGTGAATTTGACGGAAACCCCGGACGGTGCAACGCTCTTCATTATGAAGAATGGAAATTGGGAAGACAATTTAACCATTGAAAAACCTTCGTTTATTCGAAATAGTCAATTGACCTATCGAGACCAAAATTATCTTTTCGAAGGAAACAGTGAATACCTTTGGTTCGATACGAAAAATATAGACGTTGCGGCGATGAGTACCGAACGGATTTTCCGACAAGATAGTTTGTATCATACAATTTTGCGTCCTGATTTTCAGAAATGGAATATGAGTTATTTTGATGAGTCGGATGTGAACGGTGCTTTCTATGTTCGAAATGTACAATTGGCAAATCAGAGTTTGTCCAATTCCGAAGCTGATTATACTTGGGTTCATTTTGCTTTGGACGAATTTGACGATGCGGGCGGAACCAAAGAACTCTATGTGGTCGGTGCTTTTAATAATTGGCAATTGACTCCCCAGCATCGATTAAGTTTATCTGAACAGAATTATTGGGAAGTGGCAGTTTTGCTAAAACAAGGGTATTATAATTACCAATACGCAGTTTACGACCGAAATACGAACACCGTAAGTTATTCAGCTATCAATGGGAGCTTTTGGCAAACGGAAAATATATATCAAGGACTTTTTTATTACCGACCTTGGGGCGTACGCTATGATGTTTTGATGGGATATGGTGAGGTGAATACAAGGGGTTGATTTTTAGGAAGTTATTAGGTTTATTTCAATAAAAAAGTCCTGAATTTCTTCAGGACTTTTGGGTGGATGATGGGTCTCGAACCCACGACCTTCGGAACCACAATCCGACGCTCTAACCAACTGAGCTACAACCACCATTTTTCAATTGGATTGCAAATATATAAATTATTTCATTTATACGCTTGAAATTTCAAATATAATTTCAGCAAAGACTTTCAAAATCCTTTAATCCCAAATAGCCTTTTAGCATAAAGCCTTCTCCGGCTTCTGCCCCGATTAGCATTCCCAAATCCCGAGCTCGGTTTTCGATGCTATCTTTGAACTGTATAGATGAAATAGGCGTGTTGGGTTCTTGATTGTTTGGGTCGTGAAACTGCGTTTTGTAAGCAAAGCAGGCCGCTTTTTTCTTTTCTATAAATCCTGATACATCCAAAACGAAATCTGGTTTGAGCGGATACCATTGAATGAAATGAAAAATATGTTTCGGACGCCAAGCAGGGAATTCGGTTTCAATTCGTTTCAAACCAGAAAGAAAACAAGAAGTTTCAACCAATTCAGCTCCTTTGGGATGATCGATGTGCCGATCTTCCACTGCATTGCATATAACGATTTCCGGTTGGTATTTCCGGATGACTTCAATGAGTTTCATCTGATGTTCTTCATCGTTTACAAAAAATCCATCCCGAAATTTCATGTTTTCCCGGACTTCAACACCGAGTATTTTGGCTGCTTCCGTCGCCTCTTGCTTTCGGGTTTCCGCTGTACCTCGAGTTCCCAATTCACCTTGAGTCAAATCAACAATACCTACTTTTTTGCCGGATGCAACCATTTTGGCAAGGGTTGCTCCAGCACCCAATTCCACATCATCAGGATGTGCGCCTATGGCAAGAATGTCTAATTTCATAATTCTTCAGTGATGCGTGAATAGTATTAGTAATTAGCTGAAACTATTTACTAACGACTTATAATTATTTATTATTTTCTATCCATTTCGTAATCTTCTTACTGTCAGGCTTGGTAATCGAATAGAAATAATCGTGGAAAGTGCCGTCTTCGTTGATTAGATATTTCTGAAAATTCCATTTGACCGATGAGTTTTTCTTTCCGTTTAATTCTTTCTGAGTTAAAAACTCATAAATCGGTGCAATGCTGTCGCCTTTCACCGAAATTTTACTCATCATCGGAAAACTTACGCCGTAATTAATTTTACAGAACTCGGCGATTTCTTCATTGGATCCCGGATCTTGTTGTCCAAAATCATTGGATGGAAATCCCACAATGACGAAATTCTGGTCTTTGTATTTTTGATATATTTCTTCCAAACCTTCAAATTGTGGCGTAAATCCACATTTGGAAGCGGTATTGACAATCAGTATTTTCTTTCCTTTCAAATCAGCAAAGTCAAATTCATCGCCACTGATATCTTCTACTTTATAATCATATATAGTATTCATTTTTGTTTGGTTTTGAGCATTGCAACTTATCAAAAAGCTGAACAATGCGATTAAACTAAGAGGTTTCATCTTTTTTGATTTTTTTCTTTTTCTTCTGATTAAATTTCTTGTCTCTAAAATAAGAAATCAAACTCAAAATAAGCATAAATGCAGCTGTATAATAAATCCAAGCAGGAATTGGAATCGGGTCACCGGCAGCGTAGGAGTGAAGTCCTGACAGATAATAGTTCACCCCGAAATAGGTCATAATGATCGACCAAATCGCCCACATACTCGCCATATTGAACGCCCATTTTCCACGTAATCCAGGAACCAATCTTAAGTGCAAAACAATCGCATAAACAATCACAGAAATAAACGCCCAGGTTTCTTTTGGATCCCAGCTCCAATAACGTCCCCAACTTTCGTTGGCCCACATCCCACCGAGGAAAGTTCCTACAGTTAGTGCAAATAATCCGATGGTGGATGCCATCTCGCTAACGATGGTGATTTCCTGAATGGATTTTTTGATTTTAGGAGTCGGTTTGAAACACAAGAGAATTAAAGAAATAATTCCGATAACTGCTGATAGGCCGAAGAACCCATAACTTGAAGTGATGATTCCTACGTGAACCATCAACCAATAGGATTTTAGTACCGGAACCAAAGGTGTGATTTGTGGGTCAAGCAAACCTCCGCCGTGCGCAAATCCCATCATGATCATAGCTACAATTGCTCCAGCTGCTGGAATGAATGCATTTCGGTTTCGGTAAAGAATCAAACCCGATAAAACCCCTATGGAGGAAATAAATACAATGGCTTCGTAACCATTGCTCCAAGGAGCATGACCGGATAAATACCAGCGAGCCGCAAGTCCGAGCAAATGAACCAAAAAAGCAAGTCCGAGTAATCCTAAAAAGAATAAAGTAGCCTTGTGGATGATTTTTCCTAATCGATTTTCTGTGGAGAAAACCTCAATAAATGCAAGGAAAATCAAAACGCCACCCAGCATACTGTAAACAATCATCAACCAAAAGAAAATATTGACTTTGTTGTACATTACTTCCAGATTGACTTTGGCATCGGAGGGAATGACGTTTTTCCCCCATTCGTGCTGATAATCCACCATAGCCTGAAGGGATTTGTCTGCACCCGTCCAGTCACCCGTTGCAAATCCCGATTTCAGATTATTGTAATATTGGGTAATAAAATCATAGGCGACTTTGTTGATTTCAACCGGACTATCTTCGGTGCTGTAAATCCATGAAGTCCATGATTCTCCTGGGTCGTTTTGAATCGGAATTACTTTGGTATAATATCCATAAACGATATTGCTGAAAACATTAAAACGTTCGGTTATATTGATGACTTCTTTGTCATAATTGGATTGATCGGCAGCGCGTTTACTAAAAGCTGCGTTGTATTGGCTCTCAAGCTTATATTGGCCTGTATGTGGATCCACCAGCTTCATGTAGGAAGTGTATCCTTCGGCATTTGCCTGCGTTTCGGCCAATAATTCTTCACCACCTTTCGCGGCTACTTTTATGATATCTGCGTCTGCCCAAGAAGTCGGGTCGATTTGCATTGCTAGAAACCATTGGTCTGAGCTTACAGATTTGTCCTTACTGATTCGGTACCGGTCTTTTTTATAAATTTTTCTAAGCAATTCCAGCGTATGCGTATTCATGGGTTTGATCCGACCTTCGAAATCCTGAACCAAAAGGCGCCCGAATTTTTCAGAATGGATCGGATCCACTTCGAACTGAGTCCCCGAATTTGGGGTCATAAATTGAACCGAAGCTTGAACCTCCTTGTGTGCGGTAGGTAAAGAATCAGTTGAAATCGAATCCTGTGAAATTCCCGTTCCGAATAAAAACAAGAACGGAAGAAGTACCAATGTCTTTTTATGTAAATCAGTCAGTTGTTTATTGAGTTTCCAAAAATGAGTTCCTTTCCAGAATAAGGTAGCGAAAAGGCCAAAGAACAATAAGAAATATCCAACATAGGTAATATTAGTTCCCCACCAATCCGCATTTACAGAAAGGATAGTCCCGCCTTCGTCAGGAAAATAACTGGACTGGAAAAATCGATAGCCTCTGTAATCCATTACATTGTTCATGTAAATATGATGCGGGGTTTCCTGCCCACGGTCGATGACGGTAATTTCACTTTCGTAAGAGGAGGGATTCATAGAACCGGGATAGCGGTCGAGTATAAAATCATCGCAACGGATTGAGAAGGGTGTGTGAATGATTTTCGAACCAAAACCAACCGAAACGCCCAATCCATTGATGGTAGTGTTTTTGCTGAAGGAAGTCAAACCGCGTCCTCCAATGATGGTCAGCGTGTCTTTTTCATTTCCTGAGCTTAATTCCACAATAATTGCTCCTGGCAAATCTTTCTCTGACTGATTGGTTTTATCACCTTTGTAATAAACAACTCTTCCCTGAAATGCAGGTGTAGGAATGATGAAATTGGTGTTGTTAATGGTGTAAAGCGTTCGGTAATTCAACATTTTAGGTTCATTGATACCAATGCTTCCTGATTGTTCGGCAAGTAGAGCCGAATCCGTAACGACTCCGACTTCTTGTCCGGTCATGGTCATATACTGTCCCTCAAATGGGGAGTTTATCATTAACTTTCCGTCTTCATCGATGAGTTGAACCGAACCTTCAATCGGATTATTATAACTGATCATGGTGCCACCAATGTTTCGGATTTCACCTTCGCCGATGTAGTCCGTTTCACGACCGCCTTCGCCCATCGTCACGATTTCCAACATTTTTTTGCCGGAATTAGTTCTTTCAATGGAATCTTTGGCCAATGGGATGTAATCCAAAGTCTTTAAAGTCACAACTTTGTCTCCAAAAGGATAATCTTCTTTGTAGGTTCTTTTAAACGGCCATGGCGTGTCTTTCGCATTGAAATGCGATAGCATATAAGTGTTTTTATCGTAGCGTAAAGCCCTTTCCTTATCGTTGATTTCAAGTTTGAAATAAGTTCTGTCAGAAATGATTTCATTGGTAGTTTCACCTTCTCTGATGGGCATTTGCCCTTCGAAACTGATATAACGCGTAATGGCGCCACCGAGGAAAATAAAAACAAATGACAAATGAAATATCAAAACTGGCCATTTTTCGCGTCTCAACAAACGGTAACGTTTGATATTTCCGATGAATAAAATAATCAACCAAAGCATCAATACCTCAAACCATTTGGCTTCGTAAATCAAAGCTTTAGCAGTAGGAGTATCATAATCATTCTCTATAAACGTTGCCACCGCCATTGAGATGGCATAAATGAACAACAAAACCGTCATTGTTCGAGTAGAGAAAAAGAATTTTTCAAATTTCGTCATTTCTTCATTTCCTGTTTGAGCTACAAAAATAAGTTATGCTCAACGATTTAAGATCAATTCACAAGTGATTTTTGTTATGATGAATTATATTATTCTAATTTAAACTAATTCTAATTAAACTAAATCCATTCATTTTCTTTCATTGAAATTATTTACCTTTTGGGCGTTTTTAAAAAACCTTGAGTAAACACATCTTTTTATGGAATCAAATCAAATCAAAACTAACTATCCTGCGCTTTATACACTCATTGTAGTGTTTTTCTTTTGGGGATTTATTGCAGCTGGAAACAGTATTTTCATTCCTTTTTGTAAACATTACTTCCAACTCGATCAATTCCAGTCGCAATTAGTGGATTTTGCTTTCTATACGGCCTACTATGTTGGCGCATTGCTTTTGTTTATCTTCAGTTCCGTTTCCGGTAAAGATTTGGTGGGCAAATGGGGCTATAAAAAGAGTATTGTTTACGGTTTATTGTTCTCGGCTTTGGGAGCTGCAGCGATGATTGTCGCTGTAGAGGTAAATACATATGCGGGAATGTTGATTGGATTATTTATTGTCGCTTTGGGGTTTTCACTTCAGCAAACGGCAGCCAATCCATTTGCAATTTTGTTGGGAGATCCCAAAACAGGAGCGAGTCGAGTGAATTTAGGTGGCGGGATTAATTCCTTTGGAACGACAATTGGCCCGTTGATTTTGGCTTTTGCACTATTTGGGACGACGGCTTCCGTTTCGGATGAAGACATCGCCAATCTACCGCTCAACAAAGTTGTTTATCTGTATGCCGGGGTCGGATTATTGTTTATAGCAGCGGCCGCTTTGTTTTATTTTTCTAAAAAAGTACCTGCCGGAATTTCAAACGAGCCGATCGAAAAAGCCAATAAAGCCATCACTACTTTGGTAATCATCACGATTTTATTGGCGGTATGCTTCATTCCGGTTTTCAGAACTTACCAATTGGATTTATCTACCTATACGGCTTCGGAAATGTCGGTCTTGGAGCAATTTCGGATGTATTGGCTTTTGGGAGCTTTTCTCGCAGTTGTAGGCGGATTAATGCTTTCCTATTTTTTAGCAAGAAAAAAGCCAGTAGGCTGGGGGGCAATGCGTTATCCTCAGTTGGTCTTGGGGATGATTGCGATTTTTGTTTATGTAGGCGTAGAGGTAGCTATCGGAAGTAATCTGGGCGATCTTTTGCAACAACCGGAATTCGGAGGGCATCTTTCTTCAGAAATCGCACCTTATATTTCCATGTATTGGGGAAGTTTAATGATTGGCCGCTGGGCGGGTGCTATTTCAGCATTTAACCTGATGGGAATGAAGAAGAATATGTTGTTGATCATTATGCCATTGCTTGCTTTTACCGTGATTATCATCGTAAATATACTGGCCGGAAAAGACATGACACCACTTTATTACTATGTTTTCTGTGTATTTATTCAAATCATTATGTTCTTCATTAGCAAAGACCGTCCTGCGATCACTTTGATGATTTTCGGGATTTTTGGGGTTGCCGCTATGATTGTTGGACTGATGACCGATGGAACGACTGCGATTTATGCCTTTTTGGCTGGCGGTCTTGCGTGTAGCATCATGTGGCCTTCCATTTTTGCACTTTCACTGATGGGACTTGGAAAATACACGGCGCAAGGTTCAGCATTTTTGGTAATGATGATTTTGGGTGGTGGAATTATTCCACCGATTCAAGGGAAACTGGCCGATATCATCGGGATCCATCAGTCGTATATCATTCCGGTTTTATGTTTTGTTTACCTAACCATTTTTGCGATTTTGGTAAAATCGTTCCTGAAAAAACAAGGAATTGATGTGGACAAAGTGGAAACTTCAAACGCGCATTGATTTATTTGAATCCGAATTATTTCGGCAAATAATTTGATGGAGAAGCGTAGTTTTGTTGAAATTACGTAAATATGCGATATACACTTGGCCTGATTTTTTTGGCGCTTTCGTTTTTGGGAATGGCTCAGGTCGGGAGCATCAATATCAATGTTTACGATGAATTTTCCCAACAACCCTTGGAAGCTATGGTTTCGGTTTCGGGTGAGGAAAGGTTTTTTACCGGTTTGGGAAATGTTCAGATCGATAGTTTACAACAAGGAAATTACAGCTTCGAAATTTCTGCAGAAGGATATTTGCCGAGTTATCTGGACGATATTACCATCGTTCCCAATCAAAATATTTCGTATTCGATAGGATTGTATTCGATTTCCGAAGAATTGGAAGCAGCCATTATTACTCGTCAAACTTATAAAACCACAGCCGAAAGTCCACTTTCTTTGAGAAGCATTTCAAGTGAAGAAATCCAGAAAAACGCAGGTTCCAACCGTGATGTTTCCAAAGCCATTCTGAGTTTTCCGGGCGTGGGTTCAACAGCGACTTTCCGAAATGATTTATTCATCAGAGGAGGGAGTTCGGGCGAAAATAAATTTTATGTGGATGGAATTGAAGTTCCGGTTATCAATCACTTTCAAACTCAGGGAGCAAGCGGCGGACCAAGAGGAATTCTCACTGTAGATTTCATTCAGGATGTGGATTTTTACAGTGGCGCTTTTCCTGCACGTAGAAACGGCGTTTTATCTTCTCTTTTTGAATTTAATCTCAAACAAGCGCGCAAAGATAAACTCGGTTTTAAAGGGATCATCGGGCTCGATGATTTACAACTGATGATGGACGGCCCTTTGAGCAAAGACCAAAGCTGGACGGGATTGTTTTCGGTTCGCAAATCGAATTTGCAATTATTGTTCAGTGCGATTGGACTTCCGTTTCTGCCTTCTTATTACGATGCGAATTTCAAGGTTTCCAAAAAATTCAATACCGGCGATGAATTGTATTTCATCGGAATTGGAGCCATTGATCAGTTTGAATTTAACGAAGACGCCGAACCGACGCTGAGCAATTTGACTTTGATCGAAAGATTGCCCAAATCGCCACAATGGAATTATACGTTTGGTGCGGGCTATAAACGATTGACGGACAACGGAAACTGGCTTTTTACCTATAGTCAAAATATGATGGACAATCGAGCGGAAAAATATTATCGGAACATCGAAACGCCCGAAAATCTTTTATTGGATTATCATTCGAGAGAATTTGAAAGTAAAATCAGAGCAGACCGAAATCTGAATTTAGGGAAATTCAAAGTTTCTTTCGGAGCGAATGTCAATTTTGCCAATTATAAAAATGATTCGAGAATTCATTCGGTAAGTCAGAACAATGTGGATTTGGATGAACTCGATGTCAATATGGATTTGTTTCAGTACGGTGCTTATTTTCAGGCGGCCAGAAGTTTTTTCAGTCAAAAACTTCAGCTTTCATTGGGTATGCGAATGGACGCCACGGATTATTCGGAAAAAACCAATAATCCTTTTGAGCAATTCTCACCCCGATTTTCATTGAACTATAAGTTTGCGCCGAGGTTTGCTTTTAATTTCAATGCCGGAATTTACCATCAATTGCCGGCATATACAGCTTTGGGTTATGTGGAAAATGAAGATTTTGTGAACCGTCCAAATTTGAAATACATCAAGAATTCACATTTAGTGGGAGGAATTGAATACAAGGGAAAATCCAATTTGAGAATTACGCTGGAAGCTTATTATAAAAAATACAAAAATTATCCTTTTTCGCTTCGAAACCAAATCAGTCTTGCCAATGTGGGCGCGGATTTTGGCGTGGTCGGTAATGAGCCGCTGGACGCAAGAGGAGAAGGTGAAACCTATGGAATGGAAGTTTTAATTCAAAAGCGGACTACGAACAATTTTTATGGAATTGCGGCTTATACTTTTGGGTATTCAAAATTCAGCGATGCCGATGAAAATCTGCTTCCCTCTTCCTGGGATAGTCGTCATATTCTAACGCTTTCAGTGGGGAAATATTTCAACCGAAATTGGAACATAGGTTCGCGTTTCCGTTTGCAAAGCGGTTTGCCTGAAACGCCTTATGATTTGGAAAGAAGTTCGTTGGTCAATATCTGGACGATTTCAAATGGTCCGGTTCAGAATTTTGAAGAATTGAATTCATTGCGTGGAAATTTGGCGCATCAATTGGATATTCGGGTGGAGAAAAAATGGGCGTTTGCCAAATGGCAGTTGACGGCTTACCTCGATGTGGTAAATGTATATGGTTCCAACAGTCCAAGTGCTTTGCCGGTGGTCAATCTTCAGCGAGATGACAGTAATAACGGAATTATTTTAAACCCCGAAGCGCCGGCCGATCAGCAACGATATTTAC
This sequence comes from Flavobacteriaceae bacterium, assembly GCA_012522185.1. Classification (GTDB taxonomy): domain Bacteria; phylum Bacteroidota; class Bacteroidia; order Flavobacteriales; family Weeksellaceae; genus Moheibacter. The sequence continues at coordinate 28,577 of JAAYKY010000001.1, forward strand.
TGGAAATAGGAGAGCAGGACAGAAGTACAGTTTTGCCTTATTTCGGTTTGATTTTCGAATTCTAATCAATACCCATATTTACCTTTCCATTTTTTATTCAGGGATTGTTTGTCAGATTGTTCGCGAGCGTTTTGCCCGGGTTCATAAAAGACTGTTCCCGATAATTCTTTTGGTAAAAATTCCTGTTCTGCAAAATTGTTTTCGTAAGAATGTGCATATTTATAATCCTTTCCGTAATCCAAGTCTTTCATTAGTTTGGTCGGCGCATTTCTGAGATGAAGCGGAACTGGTAAATTTCCGGTTTGTCGCACGATTTGTTGTGCTTTCCCGATGGCTTCATACGTGCTATTGCTTTTTGGGGAATTGGCCAAATAAACCGCACATTGACTCAGGATAATTCTCGCTTCGGGATAGCCAATTGAATTAACCGCTTGGAAAGCATTATTGGCAATTACCAAAGCCGTTGGATTGGCATTTCCGATGTCTTCTGAAGCCGAAATCAATAATCTTCTTGCAATAAATTTGAGGTCTTCACCGCCTTCCAACATTCGGGCGAGCCAATAAACTGCGCCGTTCGGGTCAGAACCGCGAATGGATTTGATGAAAGCGGAGATGATATCGTAATGCATTTCGCCGCTTTTGTCGTACATCGCAAGGTTTTGTTGAATGGTTTGTGTAACCGAATCATTGGTAAGTTTAATTTCTTTTTCAGTAGCACTGTTGACCACCAGTTCAAGGCCGTTGAGAAGTTTCCTTGCGTCGCCTCCTGAAAATCGGATTAAAGCCTCGGTTTCGAGAATTTTGATATTTTTTTCTTTTAGAAATTCGTCTTTTTCGACGGCTCTTTGAATTAATTCTTCCAAATCATTTCGTTCGAGCGATTTCAAAATATAAACCTGACAACGTGAAAGCAAAGCGGGAACGACTTCGAAACTTGGATTTTCGGTTGTGGCGCCGATCAGGGTGATCCAACCTTTCTCCACTGCGCCCAATAAGCTGTCTTGTTGGGATTTGTTGAAACGATGGATTTCGTCAATGAATAATATAGGTGCTTGTTGTCCAGAGAAGAGATTTTGATTTTTCGCTTTCTCAATGACTTCTCTGACTTCTTTTACGCCTGAATTAATGGCGCTGAGCTCAAAAAAGGAACGTTTTGAAAGTTCAGAAATCATTTGTGCCAATGTGGTTTTTCCGGTTCCCGGTGGTCCCCAGAAAATCATGGAAGCGATATGTCCGGATTTGAGCATAATCCGAATCGGTCCATTTTCTCCAATCAAATGGGTTTGATTAATGAAGTCGTCCAAAGATTTTGGGCGTAAACGTTCGGCAAGAGGTTGCATGTTGATGATTTTTTACAAATTTAACCCATCCGGCTTTATTTAAATAATTTGCGAACCACATTTCCGATTTGAACGAAATCCCCGTGGTTGTTTACCATTCTTTTTTCCGGGTAATTCTCCATTTCGCCTTGGTAAGGATAAATAATTAAATAATTTTTTTCGATAAAAACTGAATTTAAAATTCCAGGGATATAACGCATTTGAGGAATGTAGGAGTTCATGCCTCGTTTTGCAAGGAAAATAATCAGGCCTTCATTTTCACCAATTGATCGAGCGATTTCTTCCGAATCTTTCCAGGTGTTGATAACCGAGAATTTGGCTTCGATGTTTACTTTTTTGATGATTTTCTTGAGCACATCAATCGTGGGTTCAGTTGCATAGAAATGGATGATGGCTCCAGTGTTTCTGGCGATATTCCAAACCCGTAAAAGTGCATGAAAAAATCCAGGTTCGGTATGTGAATTGGCTGGAATAATTACGATTTGATTTTTGATGGTTGAAATAGGCTGTGCGGCATGGTAAATAAAAATATTGGATTTATCGTTTTGTAGATAACCGTTGTAAAGATTATGAACAAAAGAGGATGAAAATCCTTTCCCGGGATTTAATCCAATGAACAAATCGGTAATTTTCTTTTCTTTGATGACGTTGTTTACGCCATTGATTACGTCATTGTCATAGCGAGTTAAAGGTTGAAGCGTTACCTCTGCTGCGGATGCTTGATTGACTGATTCATCGAGAAGTTTTTCGGCATTTTTCATAGAAGATTCATTTTTCTCTTCATTGATGACGTTTAGTGCGAAAACTCCGTCTGTATTGTGTTTTGATTTTGTGATAACGGCTAAATTAACAAGAGGTTCGACGGTTTCAGGGTAATTTAGCGCAAGCAAAATATTTTCTTTTTCTTCTGATTTTCCCGCAACAGTATCCGCATTTTCCAGTTGCGCAATTTTCTCGGCACTTGCAGTTGAGGTGAAAGAAGAGAGTGTACAGGAAATTAAAATCAATAAAATACTTCCATTCAGAACATGTTCGTTTAACAATCGAATGGGTTCGCCGGCTTCGGTTTCTGAAATAATGATGTTATATCCGACCATGACTGCGGCAAGTGTAGCAGCGGCTGAGGCTACACTTAGTCCAAATATAAGTTTCCCTTCTTCTTTGGAAAGTCGGAAAGTTTTTTGGGTTGCTACGGCAGCAAAATATTTTCCTGCAAAGGAAGCAATTAGCATAATCGCAGCTACGAGAATGGTCTCCCAGCTACTGATAAATACTTTGAAATCAATCAACATTCCGACACTGATAAGGAAAAACGGGATGAAAATGGCGTTTCCTACAAATTCAACACGATTCATCAAAGTGGAAGTGTGCGGTATGAGTCGGTTGAGTGCGAGTCCGGCAAGGAAAGCGCCGATGATGGCTTCTACGCCAGCTACTTCAGCCAATAGAGCTGCGAGGTAGATCATCACAAGCACGAAAATATATTGAGAAATTTTGTCGTCCACTTTTTTGAAAAACCATCTTGCGATAATCGGGAAGATCAATAATACAATCAGTCCGAAAACAATGATGGAGACCGACATTTTGATCCAGAATTCTTGCCCCACTTCGCCCTGTGCCATTCCCACACAAGCTGCCAAAACCAAAAGAGCAAGGATATCAGTAATCATGGTACCGCCTACAGTGATATTGACGGCTCGGTTTTTGGCGACGCCAAGTTTACTGACAATAGGGTAGGCAATTAAAGTGTGTGATGAAAATAAACTAGCAAATAATAGAGCAGTTAATTGTGAAAAGCCTAGAATATAATATCCGCCCAAATATCCCAAAGCAAGTGGAACGAGAAAGGTGTAAATCCCAAATGTTAAGCTTTTCCATTTGTTTTTCTTGAAATCTCCCATATCAATTTCAAGTCCAGCGAGAAACATGATGTAGAGTAGTCCGGTGGTCCCGGTTACGACAATACTACTGTCTCGCGCAAGGACATTGAACCCATTGGGTCCGATGACCGCTCCGGCAATGATGAGCCCCAAAAGATGTGGTACTTTTATTTTGTTTAATAACAAAGGCGCAAACAATATTATAATTAGGACCAGCAGAAACTTTAGAACAGGATCTGCGATAGGGAGGCTGAGATCATGAATGTTCAATAAAATCATGAATAAATGTTTAAGTTGTGTTTAATTTTTTTGCGAAGGACGATTCAGTTCGATATTGAACAAGGCGGAACATTTCTCATCTAAACTAATGATTCTTTTCCCACTCATTTTATCTGTTCTGATTTGGTCGAAATTCACATTCATCACTACGTTTCTTGTGGAGGTGGAATCGGTTCGGAAACTAAGTTGGATTCCTCTTGGTGTGAATTTCGCATTGTAGGTTCTGATGATTTCGTTTCGGTTATCGAGTACGCTGGCGTTTAATCCAGTAGAGTCTTGATCAAATATCCAGACGTTCACACGTTGATCGCCTACTGCATAATCGCTGCAATTGGATTCGGTGCAAATCGTCCGGCTGTTCCATTTTCCTGCAATGCTGTCGGGCCAAGCTCGATAAGTCAGTGTATCCATGCTCAAACGAACACTGTCGCGAAAAGACACTAAGGAAAGGTATTCGGATTCTTTTTCGGCGATTTGCATTTCTCTTAGCTGCAGAGCGTTTTCTCTCTGGACTAAATCTTCTTCTTTTGTGCAATCGTTACAAGCTACGAAGGTAAATAGGATTGTAAAGCAAAGGATGATGGGTTTTGACATGGATAATTGTTTTGGCTCAATTTTAATTCAAAATTAAGAAAGTTGAATGAATTATAGGTAAAACTTATGGAGTTAACAGTTTTTTAAGTCAAGCTAATTGGATTTAGAATGTTGAAATAAAATAAAAAAAGCTACCTCGAGAGGCAGCTTCAATTAAATTCTATTTACAAATCTCTACGGCATCCACCATAGTTTTGCGTTGATTGCATCAATGGATTGACTGTCACCCGTATATTGGGTTGCAGCGGCATTCCAATTTGCATTGTTTACGGATTGCTCAGCGACCGGATAAGAAATTCGGTACGGCATATCGCTCATTCCACTTACGTGTGGCGTAAATACGTAGGGAGTTCCGTCGAGTTCATATCCTGTGTCTCCTGGTAATAGGAGGATAGGTGAAGTCGGGAATCCGGTTCTTCTATAATCTGCCCAAGAAACTTGTGGTTGCATATACATCGCTACATATTTCTGAGTGATTACATTTTCTTGATCAGCTGCTGGTAGGTTGCTCACAAAAGTTGTTATTTGGTCTGGATCTACGCCCCATTTTTCCATGGAAGCAATTACTCCGTTCTCATAGTGAGATTGTGCCCACCCGTTTAATTCGGAAAGAATAAATTCGACTTCTGAATATTCCATCAAAACTTCAGGGAAAGTTGCTGTCAAAACGTGTTTGCTGAAAGGCGATAATTTAGCCAGGGCATTATTTGCAGTCATTCGATCGGCGGGTAATGCATAAGGCATTCCTTGGTAATCATTTGGGTCATTTGAGTCTTCGTAAGCTCCGGCTCCCACATCATTTCGGGGGGTTCCAAATGGTGCAGCATATTTCTGCAGTCTTGGGTCTACGCCAAAGTTGCCGGTTTCGCCTTGCAAAAGATTGATCAATTGGTTGTTTACGAAGAAGTCATTTCTACCTCCTACAAAAAATTCTGCCCAGAAAGGAGAACCACCGGTTGCTGTATTCATATAATGCAAGGCGGCATTGTCCTGATTACTTGTAAATACACCTGAGCTAAGCGCATTGGCAATTGCTGCATTTGCTTCGGCAGGAATTTTATGTTTTACCATATTGGCAATTCGCAAGCGAAGTGAGTTACCAAACTTTTTCCATAATTCGACGTCGCCTTCATAAATCTTATCCCCGGAAACTCCTCCTGGCTCGACAAATACACTACCTGAAGTCAGTTGGTTTACCGCTTGGTCTAGTTCTACCAATAGGTTTTTGAAAATTGTTTCCTGACTCACGTATTTTGGTTGTGGGTAAGTGTCGATTTGCAATGCCTGAAAGTCAGGATTGTCTCTTTCGCTCACGGACCAATAAGGAACGTCGCCAAAGTAATTCGTCAAATCCAGAAAGGCGTATGCCATCATAATTCGGGCTACACCGATTTGATTGTTTAAGTCACCATAAGCTGCCATTTGAAGTCCTAATTCAGGGTCTTCGCAGAAAGTGATGATTTCCTTGTAGTTTGCCAGTGCTCTGTAGATGTTGTTCCAAGCCTGATCTCCCGTTGTGGGTCTGTATTGGTACTTGTCTTCATCTACGTAATTTCGCTGTGCGCTGTACTGCATCCACGGGAGTACCATGCGTCCGCTTACCCATCCATCTCTTGTTTCATCCATCAACCTCTTAGTTGCGGTGTTGAAGATTGTGTAAGTAGGGGCAGCTTCTGGTCTGTCCGGGTCTGTGTTTATCTCCTCAAAATCATTGTCACAGGACCACATAAGTGTTAGTCCTAAAAATGATAGTAATAGTATTCTTTTATTTAAAAACATGATTTTACTTTTTAGAATTGGAATCTTAAATTCATACCATACGTTCTCGTTGATGGAAGAGAACCTCCTTCTAGACCTTGGATATTTCCACTGCCATACGTAGCCATTTCTGGGTCAAATCCTTTCTTATCCACACCCCACATCGCTAAGTTTCTTCCAAATGCAGAAATGGTAATTCCTTCAAATGGACCGGTTAATCTTTGTGGAATTGTATAGGAAATCGATACGTCTCTTAACTTGATGTAGTCAGATTTAAATACGTTCTGAGCATCTACGTTGTTGTAGAAATTGGCAAAATAATCTGTCGCATCAACCACGGTGGTATTGGGCGTATAAGAGTTGGAACCTGCATCCCAAACAACTCCGTCTAGAATAATCCCGTCTTCGCGGATATTATTGGCTGCAGTTGCTTCTAGCATTCCTGAATAATTACCCCACATATGTGTAGTTGAGTAAAAATGCCCTCCTTTTTGGATGTCAATTAGGAATGAGAAATCAAAGTTTTTGTAAGTGAAAGTATTTCGGATACCCATATTATAGTCGGGAATGATTGACCCCAGGTTTTCTACCTGATCACTTGTCACATACAATCCATTGTCGTCAATAATCTTATTTCCGTTATCATCGAACTTATAGTTGTATCCTCTCAACATACCGTATTTTTCTCCTTCAACTGCCCAAAGTGAAACAAGGAAAGGAGCATTGGCAAGGTTAATTGCATCCATGTCATCTGCCACTTTCGTAACCGTGTTATCATTGGTTGAGAAGTTCCAGTTGATTCTCCATTCGAAATCTTGGGTACGTACAGGAACTAAATTTAAACTAGCCTGAATACCCTTGTTTTCCATCGTTCCGGCATTTAACCATTTGAACATGAATCCTCCTGAATAAGAATGTTGCACGGGAACTAATAAATCCTTGATGGTTTCTTCGTAATAAGTGAAGTTCAACCCCACACGGTTTTTGAACATATTCATTTCCAAACCAACTTCCCAAGCATCTTTGATTTCGGGTTTCAATAATGGGTTGGACTTGGTGTTGCTCAACTCAAATGAAGGTCCACCAAAGTTTGATGCAGAGTTGAAATAGTCACGTGTTTGGTATTCCAACAAGTCATTGGAAGTCTGTGAAAAACCTCCACGGATTTTACCATAACCTAACCAATTTGCGTCCACTAATTCAGAGAATAAAAAAGACCCTGTTACAGATGGATAGAAATAACTATTGTTTCCAGCAGGAAGTGTGGAGAACCAGTCATTTCTACCGGTTACATCTAAGAACAACATATTGTTGTACCCCAATGAGATCATCCCAAATGCAGAGTTAACTCGCTTTTGGGCGAATTTGTCTGTTTCTACATAAGGATCATTCATACTATTGGTAAGCGTATAAACATTTGGAACCACTAATCCACCTACGGTATTTCCAAAGATGTGGTTTCCATTAACTTCTCTTCGGTTCAAACCTACAAATGAGTTCAATGAGAATTTTCCAAACGTACGATCGAAATGCAATCGACCTTCGTAGTTAAATTCAGAAAACCTTCTCAATCCATAAGAATATCCAGACTGAGCTTGTGATCCTACAGCAACTCTTTCGGTGATTTCAAGATTGTAGTTATCGCCCATTACATTTCCAATTACATAAAGACCGGGCTGGAAATCATATCTCAACTCAACGTTTCCGAAGTATCGGTTTCTTTCGTCGGTTGAAATGTTCTCATATAGCGTCCAGTAAACGTTGTCGGAATAAAGTGGGGTTCCGTCGTCCCATGAATTTCGGTTCCAAGTTCTTTGCAGTCCGTTGGCTAATTTATAATTTTTTAAACGGCTGTAATCCAATTGGGTTTGTCCCCATTGCCAGATTTTTTGTGGAATTGAATTGTCACCATACCCTTGTTCAGGTCTGTTTTTACCATAAGTTCGGGTGTAGTTGAAATTGGATTTCACAGAAAACTTCTCATTGAATTTATGCCCAAGACTCATCCCCACGTTGGTTCTTTCCAAATTGGTATTAGGTAAAATACCTGATTGGTTAACATTGGCCAATGATACTCTGAAGTTTGTGTTTTCATTTGCGTTGGCAAAAGTTACAGAGTTGGTATAGGTGATTCCTACATTAAACAATGACATTGCATCGTTAGCCGGGTAAGACCAAGGACGAGGATTCAAGTAATCGTTCGGGAACTCCGGATCAAATGCATCCCAATGTAGTACAGGCGTACCGTCCAGTCGAGGTCCCCAAGATTCATCCATTGAATAATCCACAATGTTGTAAGTTGTTCCGTTGATGTTTACTTGTTCAAATGAATTTCCGTAACCACCTCCATAAAGTTTCTGTAATTTAGGATAATAAGCAATCGACTCGAAGGCAACACCTGTATTCAAGGTGATATCACTTTTGCCTCTTTTACCTTTTTTCGTTGTAATCATAATAACCCCGTTGGATGCTCTTGAACCATAAAGCGCAGAAGCCGGCCCTCCTGTAAGCACGTTTATGTTTTCTATATCGTCTGGGTTGATGTCATAAATGCCATCCCCGTAATCCCTACCACCTGCACCACGCTGTGTGTCACTGTTGTTGGCATTGAAGTTAGACATAGGTACACCATCGACCACAATCAAAGGTCGGTTTTCTTGTGTAATGGAATTAATACCTCTCAGGGTAATTCGAGTTGATCCTCCAAGGCTTCCACTTGGAGCCGAAATCAGAGCTCCTGCAATATTACCCGATAAGGATGCGATGGCGTTGCTGCTACGAGTTTTGGAGATTAACTCTCCGGAAACTTCTTGAGTAGCATACCCCAAAGCCTTCTGATCTCTTGTAATACCTAAAGCGGTTACTACAACTCCTTCCAATTCTACGGATTCACTTAGTGTGAGCGTTGCATTGTAAACATTGCTCGCACCAACATTGACCGTTACGACATCCATACCAAGTGTTTCAATTGTGAGGACGTCTCCCTCACTTGCCTGAATGGAATAATTTCCGTCTGCATCGGTGTACGCTTCTTCACCGGAAGATGATGTTACCAAAATATCCGATAAAGCGAAACCGTCTGCATCAGTCACAGTACCTGTAACTGTTTTTTCTTGTGCCAAAAGAATTCCTCCGAAAAGGATCCCAAATAGCACAAGTAAACTTCTTAACTTTGTACTCATTTGTTAAAGAATTTAATGTTTATCTAACAAATTTAATGTAAATTTAACTAGACGACCAACTAAATCTGAGATAAATCATGATTGAATTCAAAAATAATGACATGAAAAATCAATTGTTATTTGATAAAATAGAAGCGGGTTGTGATGAGGCGGGAAGAGGATGTCTTGCGGGGCCTGTTTTTGCAGCTGCCGTTATTTTGAAGCCTGATGTTGATTATCAGGGGTTTATAGATTCTAAACAATTATCCGAAAAAAATCGAAAAGAAATCAAATTTCTAATCGAAAAATCCGCAGAAGCCTGGGCAGTCGCAAAAGTGAACCCCAAAAAAATTGATGAAATCAATATTCTAAATGCAAGTATTCTTGCCATGCACCTCGCAATCGATCAATTAAACATCAGACCTGAGCATATCGCTGTGGATGGCAACCGTTTTCAAATCTATCAAGACATTCCGCATACCTGTGTTATAAAAGGCGATTCGAAACTGAAAAACATTGCAGCCGCTTCTATTTTGGCCAAAACCTATCGTGACGAGTACATGGAAAAGCTCCACGAAGAATTTCCTCATTACAAATGGAATCAAAACAAAGGCTATCCGACTTCAGCTCACCGGCATGGAATCAAGGTTTACGGAGTTTCCGATCATCACAGAAAGTCGTTTCGACTTTTGCCTCAACAAATTGAAATTGACTTTAAAACTTAAATCCGAACTTCCAAAGGAACAAGAATTTCGTAATTTCCCTTGTTGCGAATGACGTCTCGTACAATACTTGAACTGATATAGGATTTGCCGGAGGAAGTCAATAGGAAAACTGTTTCGATGTGCTTTTCTGTAATGGCACGATTGGTATGTGCAATGGCTTTCTCAAACTCAAAGTCCGCAGGGTTTCGAAGTCCTCTCAGGATAAAAGAAGCTCCTACTTTTTTACAATAATCAACGGTCAAACCTTCATAAACATCAACTTGAATATTGGGAAAACGCTGAAGAGACTCTTCCAGCCATTTTCTGCGTTGCTCCAAAGTAAACATATAATTCTTCTGAGCATTTTGCCCGATTGCTACAATTATTTTATCAAAAAGCGGTGCGGCTCTTTCGATGATGTCGTAATGACCAAGGGTGATAGGATCAAAAGATCCCGGGAAAACGGCTATTCGTTCCATAAATTTTTTCGGTTTAATGCGATTTCAATTTCGCTGTCAAATAAATCTTTTAAATCCAATCCTGCATGATTGGCTTGTTGAGGGAAAATACTCGCCGAAGAAAATCCAGGAAGTGTATTCATTTCCAAAAAATGAGGAACGCCGTCCACGATGATGTATTCCGATCTTGAAATTCCCGTCATTTGTAAACTATCATAGGTTTTACAAGCAATTTCTTCCACCTTCATATAAGTGGCAGCATCCAGTCGAGCCGGGGTAATTTCATCCGATGCGCCTTCGTATTTGGCTTCGTAATCAAAGAAGTCATTGTGGCTGACAATTTCCGTCACACCTACAACCCGAGTTTGACCTTTGTACCGAATGACGCCCACCGAAACTTCAGTTCCATCAAGGAAAGATTCAATCAGTACTTCGGTATCTTCTTTAAAAGCTTTCGCAAGCGCAGGCTCAAATTCATCTCTGCTTTTGACCTTTGAAATTCCCAAACTTGAACCCGATTGATTGGGTTTTACAAAACAAGGAAGTCCAGTAGTTTTTATAATTTCCGAAATATCATAAGGAATGTCCCGATGAATATAACAGGATTTAGCATGAGGAATTCCATATTTTTCCAATACCGCTATGCAATCCTTTTTGTTAAATGTAAGCGCCGCTTGGTAAAAATTACAACCTGTATAAGGCATTCCAATCAATTCCCAATAAGCCTGAAGATAGCCGTCCTCACCGGGTGTGCCGTGAATGATGTTAACAACACAATCAAACTGATGCTTGACTCCATCCTTTTCAAAACTGAAATCCTTTTTGTCAATTGGATATTTCTCATTATCAATTTCAGCATACCAAGCTTCCCGAAGAATCCGGACACGTGTCCGGTTGTATTTAGTCGGATTTAAACTATCATATACCAGTTCGCAGCTTTTTAACGAAACTATATATTCGTCCGAATACCCGCCAGCGACTACTGCTACGTTCAACATAAGATTCTTAATTTGAATCCAAATATAAGAATGACTGTCCACATATGAATAGAATCAATCATGAAATTAAAAATCGATGAGGCAATTTTAGGGAGGTTAAAAACGTTGAAGTAAAACGCATAAAAAAAATATGTAAGTTTGTGGCTGAGTTTTTCACTAATCAATCGCTTATTAAATAACCAAAAACGAATCGGGTGAAAGTTTTAAAAGCACTAACCAAATGGCAATTCTGGGCAAGTATCCTCGCAATGGGGCTTATTTGTTTTGGCCTTTATCATTTCATATTCAAAGTATGGCTTTCTGCTTATACGAACCACAATCAGGAAATCGAAATTCCCGATTTGGCATCTATGGATATCAATCAAGCAATGAAGACTTTGGATAGTCTGAATTTAACTTATGAAGTGGACAGCGTTCGCTTTGATTCCTCCAAACCACCTTTTGCAGTTTTGGAGTTCTACCCCGAAAAAGGATTTAAAGTAAAAGAAGGAAGAAGAATATTCATCAAATCCAATCCGAAAAGCTGGCGCCCAACAAATTTGCCCGACATCATCGGCAAATCCAAAAGACTTGCCTTTACACAGCTTAAACTTGCTGGACTGGAAGTAGGAGATACAATTTATGAACCAGACATCGCCAAAGATGCGGTTTTGCGCGTGATGTTTCAAGGAAAACAAATCTCAAAAGACACCGAACTTCCAAGATTTACCAAAGTGGATTTGGTTTTGGGAAAAGGATTGGAGTATGGAGTCGATATGGCAAATCTGATAGGAATGACGCTTGAGCAGGGACGTTCTTCCATCTTGGCCAATCGATTTGAAGTAGGACAATTGAATACCGAAGGAAGCGTGACCGATAGTTCGCTTCTGAGAATTTTTTATCAATACCCATTGCCGGGCGATAATTACGACCAAGGATTGCCGGTTGATCTATGGCTTTCCGAAAAAGACCCGCGTGAACTTGCTCCACGTGTAAAAGAACTGGACAGACAATACCGAAACTTCGACAATGATTCCATTGCCATCGAAAGATACGCAGAAGAGTTAAGGTTGCGTGACAGAGAAATGCAAGACAATGAAGAGACTTCTTCGCCTGAAACTCCCGAAGTAACTCCCAATCAGCCTATACAAAAACCAGAAGGAGTAGAAATAGATTAGATGCCAGAAAACGAGAAAGGAAATCAACAAGAGCAATTTGAGCAGTATTCATTCAAAGTGCCAAAGGGGCAGCAACCGCTTCGTGTAGATAAATTTCTATTGAACTTTATTGAAGAAACGACAAGGAGCAAAATCCAAAAAGCAGCAGACAACGAACAAATCATCGTAAACGGAATCCCCGTCAAATCCAATTATAAAGTAAAGCCTGATGACGAGGTGAAACTCGTATTGGACGAACCACCTCGCGTAATTGACATAATTGCGGAAGATATTCCGATACAAATCGTTTACGAAGACGAATCCTTGGTGGTCATTAACAAAGAACCCGGAATGGTAGTTCACCCTGGACACGGGAATTACAAAGGAACACTTGTCAATGCGCTGAAATTTCATTTCGACAATTTACCATCGATGTCCGCCGAACTGGAACGCCCTGGATTGGTACACAGAATTGATAAAGACACAAGCGGACTTTTGGTCATCGCCAAAACCGAACAAGCCATGCAAAGTCTGACTTCGCAGTTCAAAGCCCGAACTACAGACAGGCTTTACGATGCAGTTGTTTGGGGAAGTTTGAAAGAAGAAACCGGAAGTATCGAAGGTCACATTGGTCGCCATTTAAAAAATCGACTGCAAATGGCTGTTTTTGAAGATGGAAGTCTAGGAAAACCTGCACTGACACGATACAAGGTCATCGAGCATTTTCTCTATGTAACTTTGGTGGAATGTAAACTAGAAACCGGACGCACGCATCAGATCCGTGCCCATTTTAAACACATTGGACATCCGCTCTTTAATGATGAGCGATACGGTGGAAATGTCGTTTTGAAAGGAACGACTTTTACTCGCTACAAACAATTTGTAGAGAATTGTTTTAAAGTATGTCCGCGTCAAGCACTACACGCCAAAACACTTGGTTTTGACCATCCCGTGACCGGTGAACGAATGTTTTTCCAAGCACCTATGCCAGACGACATGGTGGAATTATTGGAAAAATGGCGCCACTATACACAATACTCAAAGGACTAATTCCAAAGTCTAACTTCATGAAAAAACCGCCTCAAAATTTATATTGAGACGGCTTATTTAGATTTAACTGGGATTCGCTCGGCTTCGTAGTTCGTTTTCGAGCGAAATAGAATTCGGAAACAAAATATTATTTTCCAGATGAATGTGTTTGTGGAGGTCATTTTCAAAGTCCTGAAGCATCGCAAAAGTAACCCGATACGTATTGCAAGCATCTGACGGAGGTGTAAACTCATTCGACGTTTCTCCGATTTTTCTAAATCTTTCCCCTTCGATGGTGTGTTCATGTTTCATCATATTGACCGGATTTTCTACCGTTCCAAAAGGTGGGAATTCAAAATCAGAACCGCGTAATTTCATTTTTACCAGATTTCTGATAAACGGAAAAAGGATGAGTTCTTCCTTTTTCATATGCGCAGCCAGATCTTTGGCCGATTCGTCAAATAATTCGCGTATTTCAAATAATTCGGGATGACGATCACCGTGAACTTTACAAAGCTTCTCGAGAAAAGCCTGAATGATCGGTGTTTTTTCTTCAACGTAACGATGATGCGTTTTTTCTACATAATCCGCCAGCAAATCAAGCGCCCAGGATTTGAAATCGATAGAACCGTTGTTATCACCGGGAAGAATATTAATTTCCCTAAAAATTTCATCCGGATTCAAATTTTTCGTCTCGCAAGCTTCCTCTACCGTTCTTCCGCCTTTGCAGCAAAAGTCAATTCCGTGCTTTTTAAATATTGCCGCAGTTCTGAAGTCTTCTGCAACTATTTCTCCTATGTGTTTTGATTTGATTTTCATAATTTTATTTTTTAAGTGAAAGAATGTATTTAACCATTTGACGGGCGTTTTCTTTATTAACGCCGGGGTGCGCCGTCATCGGGATATCACCCCAAACGCCTTTCCCTCCGTCAATGATTTTATCGGCCAGATAATCAATATCGGCATCTGTGTACCGGTCGGCAACCTCTTGGTAGCTTGGCCCAATCATTTTTGTAGCCGTCGTGTGGCAGGATAAGCAATCGGATGATTCAATGAGTGCCAAACCTCGAACAGCCGGATCTTCTTTTGGCTTTTCTACTGGATTTTCGGATCTGAATTCCTCGTATTCCTTGGCCATTTGGTCATAGTCCACCACCGTTTCAAAAGGATCAGGTTCTTCTTCTTTTGATGAACAAGAAAAGGTGGCAAATAAAACGCTTGCGATAAGAATTATTTTTTTCATATTGTTAATTTTAGGATTTTAATTGTTTTTTAATTTCTTTGGTAATTCCTTCTGTATCAACCGTGAGTCCTTCTTTCTGATAAGTAAGTACGCCTGATTCAGAAAAGACGCTGATGATGTTGGAATGCGAGAAATCAATCGGGGAAATCTGTTTGTATTTCACCGAAAGGACATTGGCAAACTCTCGTGTGTCGGCTTCATTTGCACGGATGAAAAGCCATTGTTCACCTAAAAATTTATTGTGGTCCAAATAGGTTTTCATGGTTTCGGGCGTGTCATGTTCAGGGTCAATCGAAACCAATACAAATCTAATTTTTTCAGGATCATATTCTCCGATGTTTCTTTCAATGTCGCGCATTTCGGCGGTCAGTCGCGGGCAGGCTGTTTTACAATTTGTATAAATCATCACCATTACCAAAGTTTTTCCTTTGAGTTCATGGAGTTTGAATTGGTTTCCGAATTGATTTTCCCAGGTAGAATTCAACTGGAAAATTGATTGGGCATCCATTTCTTCCTTTTCACTGCAAGCAGTAAATCCGAAAAGAATAATGAATATTAGGAGTAGTTTTTTCATAATTAATTGATTAATAATCTTTGACACAACGAAATCCCAGATTGTTCACGGTATAATTGGCTTTCAAGCTACCTCGCATCGCAAAGCGGATAAAAGCCGCATAATTTTTCAAATCATCGGTGGTAACCGCTGCACCCGAACAGAAAAGGTTTTCATTTGTTGTTTGGTCTTTTCGCGATTCTCCGGTAATCATCACCGAATTAAAATCATCGGTCCATTCCCAAATCATTCCGTAGAGGTTGTGAACGCCATAATAATTGGCATCATCTTGTCCCACTGCGTTGCGGTAATTTTTTTTGTTTTGATAAGATTTCAGAATGAAATCGGTGAATTCAGGTTTTTCCGAAGCGTCTTTTGAAGTCCGGTCTGCAATGGCGGTAAATTCCCATTCGTCCACCGTCGGTAATCTCTTTCCAACGCTTTCTGCATAAGCTTTTGCGGCAAACCAGGAAATATTGGTCACAGGTGCGTCAGGGCTTACATCGGCAGGAGGTTCAAAATCACCGGACCAATTGTGCAGATAGGAATTGTCTGCATACAGCGCCGGAATTTTACTTTTCGTCCACTGAGGATTGGCTTTCAGGAATATTAAATATTCTGAAACAGTAACCGGTGTTTCATCCATTTGGAAAGAGGCAACTTCAACAATTCTTCCCGAATCTTTTCCGATGAATGCCGCATAGGTTCCGCCTTCTATATCAACCATTTTTTTCTGAATGCTGACAGGATTCAATTGAACCGGAACCGCAGATGCATGGGTTGTTTCTCTGCTCTGGAAACAAGATGTGATGAAAATAAAAAATATAAAAATAAATGAAAAAGGTCGCATCGTTTTACTGTTTTTAATCCTCAATGAACAAAAAGTTTTATCTTAATTATTTTTGATAAATACATTAGGGTTTTCTTCTCCGGTGGCTTTCAGAATCCCCAAAGCGCCTTTGTGAAACGCTCTGAAAATCGCGTGATCTACCAAAACATAGTCGCCCGGCACATCTACTTTAAATTCCAACATTACAGCTCCACCCGCAGGAATAGTGGTGGTTTGGACATTTTCGTTAATCTGGCTTCCGCCTTCCACATAAACACGGTCAAATATCTCCCCTATTATGTGAAACGAAGAAGTAAGGTTGGGGCCTCCGTTTCCAACAAAGAGTCGTACGGTTTCACCGACGTTTACTTTGAGCTCGTTTTCTCCAAGCAAAGCGCCTGTGTTTCCATTAAATACTACATAATCCGGAGTTTCAGCAATTGCTTTGTCAATGTCAAACTCCTGAAGACCTTTTTCGCCAAAACTTCCTTTAGTGTAAAAATCACCTTGCATGATGTAAAATTCCTTATCGACTTTTGAAAGTCCGCCTTCGGGTTCGATCAGGATCAATCCGTACATACCGTTTGCAATGTGCATTCCTACGGGTGCAGCAGCACAATGGTAAACATACAATCCGGGATTTAGTGCTTTAAAAGTAAACACCGCTTCTTTTCCGGGTGCTACGAAAGTCGCTTCAGCCCCTCCGCCTGGTCCGTTGACAGCGTGAAGGTCAATGTTGTGAGGGAAATTGCTGTTTTCATTGTTTTTCAAATGAAGTTCAATTTCGTCACCGACTCTCGCACGGATGAAACTTCCCGGGACAGTTCCATTGAATGTCCAGAAGTTGTATTCGGTGCCATTGGCGAGCTCTCCTGTCTTCTCAATAGTCTCAAGGTGGACAATAACCTTTTTGGCTTTTCGTCTTCCGACGGGTTCTGGAACAAATGGCGGTGCCACATCGGGATGAGTCTCAATAGTACCGTCTGTTTTGATGGTTTCGGCATAAAGTTCTCCATTTTTGGATT
Organism: Flavobacteriaceae bacterium; assembly: GCA_012522185.1. Lineage (GTDB taxonomy): Bacteria > Bacteroidota > Bacteroidia > Flavobacteriales > Weeksellaceae > Moheibacter. The sequence continues at coordinate 45,564 of JAAYKY010000001.1, forward strand.
TGTTCAGAGAACTGTCTTTGCAGGAAACAACTGCAATCATAATTGCCAGCACTGAAAGAATGGTTGTAAGTTTCATATTGTTTGATTTTAATTTTTTAATTTACTAAGATTTAGATTGAAGATAAAAACACCTTAAAATCTTTTATTGGTATAAATTTTTTTATTTCTTCAAAAATGTAAGATTCAAGTCGAGACTGTCCACAAACATAGAAACGACCGACTCTTCCAGCATATGCCTGATTTCACTTCTGATGGAACTGAATTGGTGGTGGATGGGGCAGGGGTGTTGGGAAGAGCATTCCTTGAGCCCCAGTCCGCAACCTTTGAACAATTGTTCTCCATCGATTTCCCGGACTATGTCGGCAAGTGAAATATTTCTATGCTCGTCATCCATGTAAAATCCTCCGTTGGGTCCTTTGGCAGATTGTACAAATCCTTTTCTTCTCAAATCCTGAAGTATTTTTGCGATGAAATATTCAGGAGATTCAATGCCTGCCGCAATTTCCTTGATGCCCACCCGGTCTCCTTTATTGGATTGCTGTGCAATGTATATCATTGCTCGGATGGCATATTCACAGGTTTTTGACAGTAACATATCGTTTCATTTTTACACTACAAAACTATACATATTTATTTAATAAAAGATAAAAAACTCTTTTATTTTTTATGAATAATATCAGTTTAATTTTTTCTAAAAACAGAGTATTTTGGTAAAGTAGAAATTTCGCATATATATAAATGGCAAAAAGCTTTTTTTTCGTAATTTCGCAAATCCTAAATTTTTAGGAATAAATTGATAACGACGAGATAAGTACAAAATATTGTGCTTAAAATTTGCAGAGACCAAAATGAGCAAGAATTTTAAAGAATACAAGCAATTAGATTTAGTTCAGATCGCCAATGATGTTTTGGAAGATTGGAAGCAAAACCAAATTTTCGAAAAAAGTGTATCCACACGTGAAGGTCAGGAAAATTTTGTGTTTTACGAAGGACCGCCATCCGCAAACGGACTTCCGGGAATTCACCATGTGATGGCACGTGCGATCAAAGATATTTTCTGTCGTTACCAAACCCTGAAAGGAAAACAAGTACACCGCAAAGCCGGTTGGGATACACACGGTCTTCCGGTAGAATTGGGTGTGGAAAAAGAATTGGGAATCACGAAAGAAGACATCGGAAAGAAAATTTCAATTGAAGACTATAACAAAGCCTGTCGCGAAGCGGTTATGCGCTATACCGATGTTTGGAATGATCTGACCGAAAAAATGGGCTATTGGGTGGATTTAAAAGATCCTTACATCACTTACGAACCCAAATACATGGAGTCGGTTTGGTGGTTGTTGAAGCAGATTTATGACAAGGATTTATTGTACAAAGGTTATACAATCCAACCCTATTCACCCAAAGCCGGAACCGGACTTTCTTCCCACGAACTGAACATGCCGGGAACGTATCGTGATGTGACCGACACCACGATTGTAGCACAGTTTAAGATTCTTCCAAAAGAACAACAAAATAAAGTCTTCCCCTTTGGGGAAGATTTAGATGGGGCTTACTTTTTGGCTTGGACGACAACTCCTTGGACTTTGCCTTCCAATACCGCTTTGACCGTCGGTCCAAAAATCGAATATGTTTTGGTCGAAACTTTTAACCAATATACATTCCGACCACAGAAAGTGATTTTAGCTAAACCTTTGTTGAATTCGGTTTTTGGTAAAAATTATTTCGAAACCAATGAAGAATCCGATTTTGAAAATTTCAAAGAAGGAGATAAGCAAATTCCATACAGAATACTTGAAACCTTCAAAGGCTCTGATTTGGTTGGAATCAAGTACGAACAATTATTGCCTTGGGCGTTGCCGTACGAAGATGCGGACAAAGCATTTCAGGTAATCGACGGAGACTTCGTAACCACCGAAGACGGTACCGGAATTGTTCATACCGCTCCGACTTTTGGGGCGGATGACGCCAAAGTCGCCAAAGAACACGGTGTTCCGCCAATGTTGGTTTTGGATGAAAATCAAAATCCCGTTCCTCTGGTCGATTTACAAGGGAAATTTATAGAAGAATTGCCCGAAGGATTTGGTGGGAAATATGTAAAAAATGAATATTACAACGACGGAGAAGCACCTGAACGTTCGGTGGATGTGGAAATCGCCATTCAACTAAAGGAAGAAAACAAAGCTTTTAAAGTCGAAAAATACAAACACAGTTATCCGCATTGCTGGCGAACCGACAAGCCGATTTTGTATTATCCGCTGGACTCTTGGTTTATCAAAATTACATCGGTTCGGGAACGAATGGCGGAATTGAATAAATCCATCAATTGGAAACCGAAATCAACCGGTGAAGGCCGTTTCGGGAATTGGTTGGAAAATGCAAACGATTGGAATTTATCGCGTTCCCGATATTGGGGAATTCCTTTGCCTATCTGGCGCACAGACCCTTCGACAAGCTCAGGGCAAGTCGAAGAAATTATCATCGGCTCGGTAGAAGAATTGATGAATGAAATACAAAAATCAATTGATGCAGGATTCATGGAAATGAATCCGTTTGAAGGATTTGAAATCGGAAATATGTCGGATGAAAATTATGCAAAACTTGATTTGCATAAAAATATCGTAGATGAAATCATTTTGGTTTCCCCGTCCGGAAAACCGATGAAACGCGAGTCCGATCTGATTGACGTTTGGTTTGATTCGGGTGCGATGCCCTACAGCCAGTTTCACTATCCCTTCGAAAACAAAGAACTAATAGAAAAAGAAGGGGCTTTCCCCGCCGATTTTATCGCCGAAGGTGTAGATCAAACCCGCGGATGGTTTTATACTTTGCACGCCATCGGAACTTTGGTTTTTGATAGCGTAGCTTATAAAAACGTGGTTTCCAATGGATTGGTGCTCGATAAAAACGGACAAAAAATGTCCAAACGTTTGGGTAATGCGGTCGATCCTTTTGAAACATTGGCAACTTATGGTCCCGATGCCACGCGTTGGTATATGATTTCCAATGCGCAACCCTGGGAAAATTTGAAATTTGACATTGCGGGCGTCGACGAAGTTCGCCGTAAATTCTTCGGAACGCTTTACAATACTTATTCGTTCTTTGCGCTTTACGCCAATGTGGACGGATTTAACTATTCGGAAGAAGAAATTCCGGTAAGTGAAAGAGCGGAATTAGACCGTTGGATTTTGTCGGAACTGAATACATTGATCAAGAAAGTCGATGAATTCTATGCCGATTATGAACCGACCCGTGCGGCGCGCGCCATTCAAGAATTTGTGATCGATAATTTGAGTAATTGGCACGTACGTTTGAGCAGAAGACGTTTCTGGAAAGGTGAATATTCGAACGATAAAATTTCGGCTTATCAGACGCTTTATACCGTTTTGGAAAAAGTTGCGATTATGATTTCGCCGATCGCACCGTTTTTTGCCGAAAGATTGTACCATGATTTAAACAATGCCACCGGTAAAAACGAATTTGAGTCGGTGCATTTGGCTTATTTTCCGAAAGCCGATGAAAGCCTGATTGACAAAGAGCTTGAAATCAGAACGCAGTTGGCACAACAAGCGACCACGATGATTTTATCACTTCGAAAAGGAGCCGATATCAAGGTTCGTCAGCCATTGCAGAAAGTCATCATTCCGGTTTTGGACGATACGATGAAACTTCGCTTGGAGTCCGTTTCAGAATTGCTGAAACAAGAGGTAAATGTGAAAGAAATTGAACTTTTGACCAACGAAGAAGCTTCGCATTTATTGGTGAAAAACATCAAACCAAATTTCAAAACTCTGGGTCCGAAATTCGGGAAAGATATGAAAGCGATTTCGGCTGCGACGGCGCAATTAAACAATGAAGACATCGTTAAATTGGAGTCCGAAGGGAGAATTTCGTTGGATTTGGGCGATCAACAATTGGAATTGGAGCTGGAAGATTTTGAAATTTCGACCAAGGACATTCCGGGTTGGACGGTGGCTTCCAACAATACGATGACCGTTGCGCTGGATTTGACTTTGACCGATGCGCTTCGTTCCGAAGGGGTTGCAAGAGAGTTGGTTAACCGCATTCAGAACCTGAGAAAAGAAAAGGATTTTGAACTTACGGACCGAATTAAAGTAATTGTTAAGAAAGATGAACAATTAGAAAACGCAATAATTCAAAATAAAGATTATATTTGTTCGGAGACGCTCACAGATGATTTGAAGATTCAGTCGGAAGTAGAGGGCGGTATCCAAATAGAGATAGATGATTTAGTAACCGAAATTTCGATTTCTAAAATTTAAAACTATGTCAACAACAGAAGAAAAAACAAGATATTCTGACGCAGAATTGGAAGAATTCCGTCAGATCATACAGGAAAAATTACAGAAAGCAGAGCGTGATTATGAGCTGATTAAAGAAACTTTTATGAACGGACTTGACAACGGAACGGACGATACATCGCCGACGTTTAAAGCCTTTGAAGAAGGTTCTGAAACGATGAGCAAAGAGCAGAATGCCCAGTTGGCAGCGCGTCAGGAAAAATTCATTCGGGATTTGAAAAATGCATTGATCCGAATTGAAAACAAAACCTACGGAATCTGCCGCGTTACCGGAAAATTAATCAACAAAGAAAGATTGAAACTGGTTCCCCACGCGACTTTGAGCATCGAAGCCAAAAATATGCAACGCTAATCAGAGGGTTTGAAAAAAGTAGGAATCATAGTTCTGATTGTTTTACTGATTGATCAGATTTCCAAATTTTACATAAAAACCAATTTCCATCTGAACGAAGGCATCTATGTCTTTGGATGGGAATGGTTTCAACTGAAATTTGTAGAAAATCCCGGGATGGCTTATGGAGCAGAATTCGGTGGTCTGACCGGGAAAATGCTTTTGTCGGTTTTGAGGATTTTTCTCATTGCCGGTATCGGTTGGTACATTTGGAAAAACATCAAAATCCACAATAATAATTATTTCAAAGTCGGAATGGCATTTGTTTTTGCCGGCGCCATCGGCAATCTTGTGGACAGTCTTTTTTACGGAATGATTTTCGATACAGGCCTTACCTGGAACAGTGAACGTGGCGGTTGGGACGGTTATTCGGGAATTTCCGAAGCCAATTTTCAGGGATATTCAGGATTTTTAAAAGGCTGTGTGGTGGATATGTTTTACTTTCCGCTGTTTGAATTTACCTGGCCGGACTGGATTCCCGGAATAGGAGGAAAACATTTTGAATTCTTTTCCTACATTTTCAATGTTGCCGACTCGGCGATTACTGTAGGCGGCGCAATTATTTTAATCTTCCGAAATAAAGTCTTCCGATAATAATTATATTTGGTAGAAATTCTACTGCCAGATGTCTCATCATAAACTTAGAAAAGAAAAGAATTGTCTGAATTGCGGATCATTCGTTTTGCATAGATTTTGTCCCAAATGCGGACAAGAAAATTCCATCAATCGGCCTTCTTTTCATTATCTTTTTTCGCATTTTGCAGAAGACTTTGTTCATTATGACAGCGGCTTTTGGAAAACGATGAAAACCCTGACGCGCAAGCCAGGTAAAATTATTCGTGATTATTTGGATGGCAAACGGAAAACCTATGTTCCGCCTGTGAAGCTCTATATTTTTGTGAGTTTCATTACCTTTTTTATTCCCTTTATTCTGCCTGATTTTGACCAATCAGAAAATGAGTCCCGATTTATTTCAGAAACACCCAACAATGATTTTGAAGGAATTGAGGTGGCAGGGGTCAATAACATCAAAACAATTCAGCAGCTGGATTCGCTTCAGTCTGTATTGCCTGAAAATAAAAAGCTGACAGGATTGGAATATGGGATTTATGCGCAGACTTTGAAGGCGATTGAAGAAAATATGAACCCTATTTTATCGGATTCTGCTGATGTGGGAAATTCGGCTTTGGGGATAGACATGAGCGAAGAGGATGGTAGGTTTTTCAAAGAAAACCACAAAGGGTTCAATGTGGGGAAATATAAAAACATACAGTCCGTCGCGCAGTTTGATTCCATAGATAAATCATTGGCAAAAGAGGACAGAATGGGATGGGCTTCTAAAAAATTCTTTAAAAAACTGATTGAATTCCGTGAAAGAGAAGTGGAAAAGGGAGAAAATGTTTCTAGCATATTTTTGGAAAAATTAAGCCATAATTTATCCAAAGCGCTCTTCATTTACCTTCCGTTTTTTGCCTTCTTCCTATGGTTGTTTCATAGCAAAAAGAAGTGGCTTTATTATGACCATGGAATTTTCACGCTTTATTATTTCTCCTTTCTTTTGGTGTTGATTACTTTCAATATTTTAGTGAGTTGGATGACGACGAGTATTTCTCTTTTGATTCCTTCTTTGGAAAACATATTTACGCTGATTTCCTTATTTGTAAATTTATTTTCAGGTGGTTATGCGTTTTTCTACTTTTTCAGGGCGCACAGCAGAGTTTATGGAGAGAGGAAACTAATCTCCAGGGTGAAAAGTTTCAGTCTTTTTTGGATTAATTCATTTTTCATTCTCTTGATTTTAATGGTATATACACTTTTCACATTTATGATGATTTGATGAGTTCAGGATTTCATTAAACTAAATTTAGTTCTGAGAATAAATTGAAATGGACTGATAAATATAGGATTTATGGATTTGGATAGAACTGAGCGGAAAGATATCTTTGTCAAAAATCTGAAGATGGACGAGAAGTCAAAGAAAAAGTATTTTAATCTTTTTTGCATTGCTGAATTTATCAGCTGTTTTTTATTGTTTTGTATAGCAATGCCAATCAAATACGGAGTGGATGAGGAGACCTGGTTGATGTTTCCGATCGGATTGTTTCACGGAGTAGCATTTATGGGCTATGTTTTATTTGCTTTTTTGGTAAAGAAAATTTACCGATGGGACGATGAAGAGTTTGCGTTTATCCTGATGTTTGCTTTCATTCCATTTGCTACTTGGCTTGTTCACAAAAAAGTAAAAAAGTTTGAGCAGGAAAATCCTTCCTAAAAATTATTTCGAATTAACTTAGCAATTCAAAATTCAACATTAACAATCTAAATATCCAAAAATGCCAAGAGTTCTGACAGGAGTCCAAGCAACAGGAACCCCACATTTGGGAAATATTTTGGGAGCGATTTCGCCAGCCATTCAAATGGCAAATTCTTCCGATGACAAATCATTTATTTTCATCGCAGACCTTCATGCTTTGACCCAAATCAAAGATCCTGAAATTCTGAAACAAAATACTTACGAAGTAGCTGCTTGCTGGCTTTCACTTGGATTGGATACAGAGAAAGCGATTTTTTACCGTCAGTCCGATGTGCCTCAGGTTTCTGAACTGATGTGGTATCTTTTGAACTATTTTCCTTTTCAGCGTTTGACCTTGGCGCATTCCTTCAAAGACAAACAAGATTATCTTTCAGATGTCAATGCCGGATTGTTTACGTATCCGATTTTGATGGCGGCCGATATTTTATTGTACGATGCCGAATTGGTTCCGGTAGGAAAAGACCAATTGCAACATTTGGAAATTACCCGTGATGTAGCAGAGAGATTCAATCATCAAATGGGCGAAACCTTTGTATTGCCACAGGCAAAAATCAGCGAAGAAGTGATGATCGTCCCCGGAACGGATGGAAATAAAATGAGCAAATCCAGAAATAATTTCCTGAATATTTTCCTTCCCGAAAAGCAATTGAAAAAACAAGTTATGTCGATCCAGACCGATAGTACACCGCTGGAAGAGCCTAAAAATCCGGATGCCGACAATGTTTTTGCTTTGTACAAACTGGTAGCAACGTCCGAGCAAACCAAAGAAATGCGTCAGAATTATGAAAAAGGCGGCTATGGTTATGGCCACGCAAAAACCGCATTGTTTGAGGTTTTGTTGGAGAAATACGGTGACGCACGAGCTAAATTCAATGAATTATTGGACGATAAATCTGAATTGGATACCTTCCTTCAAAATGGCGCCATTCGCGCATCGGTTGTGGCAGACGAAGTTCTGCGTCGTGTCAGAGGGAAATTAGGGCTGAAGAATTAATGTAAGCTACTAGGTTTCAAAATTCTTTTTGCACTGTCCGATGCAACAATAAGACCGGCACCCATCATAATGACGTCTTTGATGACCAACCTTCCTGCACCCGAAAGGTAAGGAAATCCATGTTGAGGCGTGGGGAAATCACCGCCCAGATTTGGGACGTAAACTTCAGGAGTCGTGATGAGAAAAGAGAGCGTTACCAGTGACATTCCAAAGGTGAGCAAACCACCCCAGATACCGATTTTCGGTGACCAGATGCCAAGTAGCACGAGAATTCCGATGATGACGATGACGGTTCCCAATCCGTATGAAAACAGATAGGTCCCGTTTTCTTTGTGCCAGTCAATGTTTTTCTTAACTGTTTTTCCTTCGGGATTTTTGTATTCAGCGTATTCAGGAGCCTCTTTCGTGTAAAAAAATGACATCACCGGACTATTGGCGACAAAAGGAACAATTCCGTCGGCTTCATATTGAAATGCTTTTAATCCACCGATCCAAGCCATAACCACAAATATTGCAATACGGGTGATATTTATAAAATTAGGTTGGTTGGTAGCTAAAACATTCAGTAAATTTTTCACTTTGAAATTTCTTATGAATTAAAAATTCTCAAAAAAGAATAATGTTGAGATAGACAACAAAGGTAGCTATTAAATTTTTTTTCTAGCAAAAATGGGCATGGTGATATTCCGAAAAATAGTTAAAACCACATAAGTTTCGCTACAAATGAACTAAAGTTTTTCTAATCGTTTAATTGTTATAATTTATTAAAAATTAAGGAAATTCGCCTTTTGGTTTGTATCTTTGTATCTTCAAAAAATTGGTAGAAAGATGATACGAGTTTCAGAAGAAGCAAAATCGAAAGTTATTTCGTTGATGGGTGAAGAAGGAACCAATCTGGAAGAGAGTTTCGTGCGTGTAGGAGTTGAGAGTGGTGGTTGTTCAGGACTTTCGTACAAACTAAGTTTTGGAAAAGACCGAAATGAAGAAGACAAATTGTTTGAAGACAATGGCGTGCGGATCCTTGTGGATAAGAAATCATTTCTTTACCTGATTGGAACTACTTTGGAATATTCCGGTGGTTTAAACGGTAAAGGTTTTGTATTTAACAATCCAAATGCACAGCGAACTTGTGGTTGCGGTGAAAGTTTTGCGGTTTAATCAGAAAGAAATTGAAATTCCTGACCTACATAGTTTTCTTTCTTTCGATAGGCATAATGGCACAGTCGGCTTCTGATGTAAATCGGCTATTGGTGTTCGCTCCAGATGAAAACTCAGCGAAGTTCAACAAAATTTATACTGAGAATTTTTTCTTTGGAAATTTTGGAATTAAACCCTTAGTAAATGCCCTTCCAATCCAAAACGAAAACCTAAGAATCGTTCGGATTTCAGCCTTAAGCGATGGGAAAAGAATTCCTGATATCATGATTTTGAATTATGACAAAGCTGGAAAGCTAACAAAGATGAAAGTTTCAGAAGAACTTTCAGGAAAAGCCATGACGGTGGATTATGTTTACCAAGAAGGATTGATTTCGCAAGAAATTTTTAGTGACGCAGAAGGAAAACGAACCAATAAATTTTATTATTCCGAAGGGAAAATGATTGTGAAGAATTTCCGCGATATGATTGATGTATTTCAGTTAAAAGGAAAAATTTTGTTCAAAGAAACTTTTCTAGACGGAAAGAAAGTCTTCAAAGATCGGATCGAAGGGAAATGCAGAATCACTCAATATTTGCAAGAAGATATCGACAAAACTTGTTACAGTAATTTTCAGGGAGAGCTTCCTTTTTCAATGGAAGAGTTTACAACGACTGAAAACACTAAAACAAAAAAAATCACTTTGGTTCCCGAAACCAAATGGACAATAGAAAAACAAAGAAATGGAACCTACAGCATACTGAGCGGTAAATCAGAAATTTACCGCGTGGAACTGGATAAAAATACGACTGTAAAGAACTTTGAGTTTATGGGCAACAAGTCGGAAAACAAAAAGCCCGTTAAATTTTCATTTAGTTATATTTATTATTAAAATGAGCAATACAAAATATACAGAAGACGATTTGAGACAGGATTTGTCGAGCCGAAAAGAATATGAATTTGGCTTTACAACCGATGTGGAATATGAAGAATTTCCCGTTGGCCTCAATGAAAATATCATTCGAGAAATCTCAAAACGTAAAGAAGAACCGGAATGGATGACCGAATGGCGCTTAGAAGCTTTTCGTGAATGGCAAAAAATGACCGAACCGGAATGGGCCAATGTTCATTATGAAAAACCAAACTTTCAGGACATTACCTATTATGCCGCTCCGAAAAAGAAACCGGAATTAGAAAGTTTAGACGAAGTGGATCCGGAATTGTTGAAAACCTTCGAGAAATTGGGGATTTCCATCGACGAACAAAAACGTCTGACAGGCGTTGCTGTGGACGTCGTAATGGACTCTGTGTCCGTCGCAACAACTTTCAAAGATACTTTGAACGAATTGGGAATTATTTTCTGTTCGATTTCCGAAGCAATCAAAGAACACCCCGAATTGGTGAGAAAATACATCGGAAAAGTAGTTCCAAGAACCGATAATTTCTATGCGGCGTTGAACTCGGCAGTATTTTCAGACGGTTCATTTTGTTATATCCCAAAAGGCGTTCGCTGCCCGATGGAACTTTCAACTTACTTCCGTATCAACCAAGCCGGAACCGGTCAGTTCGAAAGAACTTTATTGATTGCCGACGAAGGTTCTTATGTTTCTTATTTGGAAGGATGTACCGCACCGATGCGTGATGAAAATCAATTGCACGCTGCAGTTGTGGAACTAATCGCTATGGATGACGCCGAAATCAAATATTCGACAGTTCAGAACTGGTACCCCGGAAACGAAGAAGGAAAAGGGGGCGTTTTCAACTTTGTAACCAAAAGAGGAGTTGCAGAGAAAAACGCCAAGATTTCTTGGACACAAGTAGAAACAGGTTCGGCCGTTACTTGGAAATACCCGAGCTGTATTTTGAAAGGTGATAATTCCGTAGGAGAATTTTATTCGATTGCGGTTACCAATAATTATCAGCAAGCCGATACCGGAACCAAGATGATTCACATCGGGAAAAACACCAAATCGACGATTATTTCCAAAGGAATTTCAGCCGGGAAATCCCAAAATAGTTATCGAGGACTTGTAAAGGTAAATGCAGGTGCAGAAGGAGCAAGGAATTTCTCGCAGTGTGATTCACTTTTGATGGGGAATGAATGTGGAGCCCACACTTTCCCATACATCGAAATCAAAAACAAAACCGCTCAATTGGAACACGAAGCAACGACTTCGAAAATCGGAGAAGACCAGTTGTTTTATTGTAACCAAAGAGGAATTGATACCGAGAAAGCGATTGCTTTGATTGTAAACGGATTTAGCCGCGAAGTGCTTGATAAATTGCCAATGGAATTCGCCGTAGAAGCCAAGAAACTTTTGGAGATTTCGCTGGAAGGATCCGTGGGGTAAGTTAAGTTTAATGTTCAAGGTTTAATGTTTAAAGTTAGAGCTTATGGCAACAATTGAAAGATTTGAAGATTTAGAAATATGGCAATCAGCTCGTATTATTTCGAAGAAAATTCATCTTTTGTCTCTCGAAACAGAACTGAAAAACGACTTTGGACTTAAAAATCAGATGAAGAACTCTTCAGGTTCTGTTATGGACAACATAGCCGAAGGCTTTGAAAGAGGAGGGAATTTAGAATTCAGACAATTTCTTTCCGTAGCAAAAGCTTCGGCCGGAGAGACGAGGTCACAATTATATCGATTATGGGACTTTGATTATATTAATCAAAAGAAATTTGAGGAGTTAAAAATCGACTTAGAAAATTTAAGTGGAAAAATTCAAAACTTTATAAAAAATTTAAATAAAAATGATTTTAAAGTAGATTAGTTTAAGTAAAACCTTTAAACTTTAAACTTTAACCTTTAAACGTACAAAAATGTTAAAAATAAATAATTTACATGCTCAAATTGAAGACGGAGCAGAAATTTTAAAGGGAATCAATCTGGAAATCAAACCGGGAGAAGTTCATGCGATCATGGGCCCGAACGGATCCGGGAAGTCGACTTTGTCATCGGTAATTGCCGGAAAAGAAGAATACGAAGTTTCTCAGGGTGAAATCAATTTTGAAAACGAAGACCTATTGGAAATGGGACCGGACGAACGTGCCCACAAAGGAATTTTCCTTTCTTTCCAATATCCGGTGGAAATTCCGGGTGTTTCAGTAACGAATTTCATCAAAACGGCGATCAACGAAACCCGAAAAGCACAGGGATTGGAAGATATGGGCGCTTCGGAAATGTTGAAATTAATTCGTGAAAATGCCGAAAAATTAGGAATTCGTAAAGATTTCCTTTCGCGTTCACTCAACGAAGGTTTTTCGGGCGGTGAGAAAAAGCGAAACGAAATTTTCCAAATGATGATGCTCAATCCGAAACTGGCCATTCTGGACGAAACCGATTCAGGATTGGACATTGATGCACTTCGAATTGTAGCAGACGGTGTGAACGCCTTCCGCAAAGAAAACAATGCGGTACTTGTAATTACGCACTACCAAAGACTTCTGGACTATATCGTTCCGGATTTTGTTCACGTATTGAACGACGGTAAAATCATCAAAACAGGCGATAAATCTCTGGCTTTGGAGCTCGAAGAAAGAGGTTACGACTGGGTGATTGAAGAAGCAGCGATTTAATTATTTTAAAAGTTAAATTATAAAATTTAAATGAATTTAGAATTGGAAAACTGAGAAATCTAACTTCTAATTTCTAACTTCTAATTTCTTAAAAATGATAGATTTAAAAGAAAATTTGGTTTCAAGACATTTGGTTTTCAATGAGAAAAATCCAAAAAATAAATGGATAGACGACCTGCGCCATGAAGCCATTGAAATATTCGGGAAAAACGGTTTCCCAACCAAAAAAGAAGAAGAATGGAAATACACCAATCTGGCACCTTTACTGAAAGCCGATTATAAATTATTTCCGGAATCCGAAGAAATTTCCATCGGTTACCAAGATGTAAAAAAGTATTTCATCCACGATATGGATACCTACAACATCGTGTTCGTAAATGGAGTTTACAGCAGTTATTTGTCTTCGACCACACATGAAGAAGCCGATATCTGTGTGCTTTCCAGCGCGATGAACAAAATGATGCATCAACCAGTCATCGAAAATTTTTACAGCAAAATTGCACCGAAAGATGATAGTCTTGTTTCATTGAACACCGCATTTTTCAAAGACGGAGCTTATATTTATGTGCCGGATAAAGTAATTTTGTCCAAACCGATTCAGATAATTTTCTTCTCCACGGCTCAGGAATCCGAAGTTTTGTACCACCCGAGAAACCTGATTGTTTTGGGAAACAATTCCCAGGCACAAATCATCGAAAGACATCAAACCCTGAATGAAAAAGCCAATCTGACGAATTCTGTTACGGAAGTTCATGTGGGGAGAAATTCCGAACTGGATTATTATAAAATTCAAAATGATGCTGTCGAAGCTTCTTTGATTGATAATACTTACATCGAACAAGAACGTGATAGTGTGGCTTCATTTCAGACATTTTCCTTTGGTGGGAAATTGACAAGAAACAATCTGAACTTTGTTCAAAAGGGAGAAAATTCTAATTCAATCCTAAATGGAGTTACGATTATTTCTCGAAAACAACACGTGGATCATCATACAAAAGTTGAACATAAATTTCCACATTGTGAAAGCCACGAATTGTACAAAGGGATTTTTGATGAACAATCTCACGGTGTTTTTAATGGAAAAGTTTATGTTCATCCCGAAGCACAGAAATTAAATGCTTTTCAACAAAACAACAATGTTTTATTGACCGATAAAGCATCAATTGATACCAAACCGCAGTTGGAAATTTTTGCTGACGATGTGAAATGTTCGCACGGATGTACGGTTGGACAATTGGATGAAAGCGCATTGTTTTATATGCAACAACGTGGAATTCCAAAAAAGGAAGCCAAAGCACTTTTATTGTACGCTTTTGCTGGCGAGGTCTTGGAACACGTTCAGCTTCCGCAAATCAAAAAGCGAATTGCAAATCTCATAGCAATGAAACTCGGAGTCAATATGGATTTCGATTTATAATACCAGAAGCCTGATGAACTCATCAGGCTTCTTTTTTTACTCTCCTTATTTCGAATTTTAAATTAAACTGAAGTCCTTATGTAACATAAGTCACAGACCTAATCAAAGTTTAAGCTCAATTTTGTAAATTGAATTTTTGATGTATGGAATGGATTTTACAACCATGGCCGTGGTACGTTTCCGGGCCACTCATCGCCATGACGATGTTTACCTTGCTTTATCTGGGCAAAAATTTTGGAATGTCTTCTAACTTACGAACGCTTTGCACCATGTGTGGAGCCGATAAAACTTGTGAGTTTTTCTGTTTTGACTGGAAAGCCCAATCTTGGAATTTGTTGATGATGTCAGGTGCTATCATCGGCGGATTTCTTGGCGCACATTATGTGTCCGAAAATCAAGTTCCGGATTTAAATCCCAAAACAATCGAAAAACTTCATAGTCAAAACTTTTTAAGTGCCGGAGAAGCCTATGCTCCGACTGAACTTTTCGGGAATGAAGCATTTTCCGATCCCAAAGCTTTAGCGATTTTATTAATCGGTGGAATTTTGGTCGGATTTGGCGCACGTTACGCAGGTGGCTGTACTTCCGGACATTCGATTTCAGGCATCAGTAATCTCCAAATGCCATCCCTGATTGCCACCATCGGGTTTTTCATCGGTGGGCTTCTTATGATCCACCTTATTTTTCCAATTTTATTTTAATTTAATTCGAAATGAAAAAAAATAGCTTGTTCCTGATTGTCGGAATTTTTTTCGGAATTTTAATGTACAAATCCGAAGCTTCTTCTTGGTTCAGAATTTATGAAATGTTCAACTTTCAGTCCATACATATGTACGGACTGATGGGTTCTGCACTTGCTGTGGGCATTATTTTGGTTCGATTTATCAAAAGAAAAAACTTAAAAGACGTTCACGGCGAAGCCATTCAAATTCCCGATAAAGAAAAAAGCATCAAACGCTATTTGTTTGGCGGAATTTTCTTTGGTTTGGGCTGGGCTTTGGCAGGCGCTTGTCCCGGGCCGATGTTCGTGCTCACAGGTGCCGGTTATTTTCCTATCTTAGTCGTTATTTTGGGTGCTTTACTTGGCACTTGGTTCTATGGATTATTAAAAAATAAATTACCGCACTGATGGATTTAAAGGAATTACTGACCGAAACTTTTGGAGGAATTTTTGAAGCGGAACTGATTGAAGAACTTGCTCATGAAGTTCGATTGCAAAGTTTTCAGGAAGGTGAAGTCCTGATTGATTTTGACCAATACATTAAATCTATGCCTTTGTTAATGGCGGGTGCGATTAAAATTATGCGTGAAGATTTCGACTCCGGAGAATTATTATTGTACTTTCTCGAAAAGGGCGATACCTGCGCCATGACACTTGCTTGCTGTATGGGCGACAAAAAAAGTGAAATCCGCGCAATTGCCGAAAACGACGGACTCGTTGCGATGGTTCCGGTGATGAAAATGGAAGAATGGGTAGGGAAATACCGAAGCTGGCGGGCTTTTGTTTTTGAAAGTTACAATAGCCGTTTCAATGAATTACTTTCGGCCATCGACAACATCGCCTTCAAGCATATGGATCAAAGATTAATTGATTATTTAGAAGAAACTTCCAAAGTGAATAATTCCCAAACTATCCAGAAAACCCATCAGGAAATTGCCAACGAACTGAATAGTTCACGTGTCGTTATTTCCCGATTGCTAAAAGCATTAGAAAACGAAGGGAAAATTATTTTGAATCGGAATAATATTGAACTTCTATCCTGAATGATTAACTCCTATTAATTCAAATTTCAATGTAACAAAAGTTACTGCAAAGCCCGGCAGTCCTGATTAATTTTGCACTGAATTAGTAGAATTTATATGAATTTCGCATTGATAATTGGGCTGGTTTTAGCTGCCTTGGTCGGGATTTCGCTGGGATTAATTGGAAGCGGAGGTTCCATTCTTACCGTTCCGATTTTGGTTTATATCCTCGATGTAGATCCGGTTATGGCAACGGCTTATTCACTTTTCATCGTAGGCGTAACTTCATTGGTGGGTGGAGTTCAAAATGCCTTGCAAAAAAATGTTGATTTCAAAACGGTTTTGATTTTCGGAATTCCATCTATCCTTGCGGTTTATTTAACGCGCGCTTACCTCATTCCTTTCATTCCCGATGTGATTTTTACCGTAGGGAACTTTCAGTTTACCAAATCCATTTCATTGATGGTCCTTTTTGCAGTCGTGATGATTGCTGCTTCGGTTTCGATGATCAAACCTTGTATCAATTGCGACAAATACGAAAAAATCGAATTGAAATACAATTATCCATTAATTCTCCTCGAAGGAAGCATCGTTGGTGTTTTGACTGGTTTGGTGGGAGCCGGTGGAGGTTTTCTGATCATTCCGGCTTTGGTGCTTTTGGCGCGCATGCCGATGAAACTTGCCGTAGGAACTTCTTTGTTTATCATCGCTGCCAAATCTTTATTGGGATTTATCGGTGATTTACAGGGAACTGAAACCATTGATTGGACTTTGCTTTCAGGCTTTACTGCCCTTTCGGTCATTGGAATTTTCTTTGGAATTTTTCTCTCGAAAAAAATTGCCGGAACTAAATTAAAAACATTTTTTGGCTGGTTTGTACTGATTATGGGTGTCTATATTTTGGTGAAAGAATTGTTTTATAGAGCTGTGTAACCAAAGTTACTGTGCAGGATGTTAGTCATTTATAAATTTGTAGTATAATTTTAAAACCGAATAAAATGAAAATTGAACAAATTTATACGGGATGTTTAGCGCAAGGCGCTTATTACATTGAGAGCAACGGCGAAGCAGCTGTTATCGACCCTTTGCGTGAGGTTCAACCTTATTTGGACAAAGCTGAAAATGACGGAGCCAAAATCAAATACGTATTGGAAACCCATTTCCACGCAGATTTTGTAAGCGGTCATTTGGATTTAGCGAAAAAATCGGGTGCAACCATTGTCTATGGGCCAACGGCTAAACCCGGATTTGAAGCTCATATTGCTGAAGACGGTGAAATCCTCGAATTGGGAAATCTGAAGATAAAAGTCATTCATACGCCCGGACATACGATGGAAAGTACTTGCTTCCTGGTTTCTGATAAAACTGGAAAAGAACTAGGACTTTTTACCGGTGATACTTTGTTCATTGGCGATGTAGGTCGTCCCGATTTGGCACAAAAAGTTGTAGCTGAACTGACCCAGGAAAAACTTGCATCGCATTTGTATGATTCTTTGCACAATAAAATTATGCCTTTGTCGGATGATCTTATTGTTTATCCGGCTCACGGTGCAGGTTCGGCTTGTGGTAAGAATATGAGCAAAGAAACCACCGATACACTCGGAAATCAGAAAAAAACAAATTATGCACTTCAGTCGATGAGTCGTGAAGAATTCATCGAAAAAGTTTTGGATGGATTGATGCCGCCACCGGCTTATTTCCCTGAAAATGTGCTGATGAACATTCAAGGCTATGAAAGCATCGACAATGTTCTGGAAAAAGGTTTGCAAGCTTTGTCTCCGGAAGAATTTGAAACGGCAGCAAATGAAACCGATGCCCTCGTGCTCGACACCCGTGATGCCCAAAGTTTTGCCAAAGGATTTATACCCAATAGCATTAACATTGGGATTGATGGTAGTTTCGCGCCTTGGGTGGGTGCAATGATCCCCGATATCAAACAAAAAATTTTGATTGTTGCTGACGAGGGAAGGGAAGAAGAAGTCGTGACACGATTGGCAAGAGTGGGATATGATTATGCCATCGGATTTCTGAAAGGCGGATTTGAGTCCTGGAAAAATTCAGGAAAAGAAGTGGATCGTATCGAGTCGATTTCGGTGGATGAATTTGCGAAGCGAATGGAAAACGATGCCGATTTAAAAGTGCTGGATGTACGCAAGAAAAGCGAGTATTTTTCTGAACATATCATTGGTTCTGAAAACACGCCTTTGGATTACATAAATGAGTATTTGGCTGAAATTCAAAAAGATGAAACCTATCACGTACATTGTGCCGGCGGTTATCGTTCGATGATTTTCATCTCCATTCTCAAAGCGCGCGGTTACGAAAATCTGATCGATGTTCAGGGTGGATTTACGGCTATCAAGGAGTCAGAGAAATTCAATATTAGTGATTATGTGTGCCCGACTACGATGTTGTAGTTTCCATTTATTAATCTGAAAAGCCGGTGAAATTTTGCCGGCTTTCATTAAACAAAACAAAAATGCTATCAATATTTAAAAATTTATTCTCACCTTTTGCTGAAGCTTCGGAATTGAAACAAGCGATTAAAAATGAGGCCTATCTGGTGGATGTCCGTTCGAGTTATGAATTCTCACACGGAAGCCTGAGAGGTGCGGTGAACATTCCTTTACCTGAAATAAAAAATAAAATCAAAGAGCTGAAAGGAAAGAAAAATCTGGTGCTTTTCTGCCGAAGTGGAAACCGTAGTAATCAGGCGAAAATTTTATTGGAACAAAATGGAATTCAAAATGTGTTCAATGGCGGTTCGCTGAGCAATGTGCAACGAATTTTAGATAAAATCAATGACTAAATATTTTTGGGACGAGCGTTACAATCAGGAGGAATTCGTGTATGGAATTCAGCCCAATGAGTATTTGAAAGAAAAACTGAGCGGACAGAAAGCAGGAAAAATTTTGTTTGTAGCGGAGGGCGAAGGGCGAAATGCAGTTTATGCCGCCAAACTTGGCTGGGAAGTTATTGCTTTTGATCAGAGTGAAATCGGGAAAAGAAAAGCGCTGCAATGGGCAGAGAAAAATGATGTTTCGATTGATTATCGGATTTCAGATGCCGAATTTTTTCCATTGGAAGAAACTTCTTTTGATGCGGTTGCTCTGATTTATTCGCATTTTCCAAATGAAAAAAGAAAAGATATTCACCAGAGAATTTCCAAAGCTTTAAAACCCGGTGGAATTTTGATTTTGGAAGGATTTAGCAAAGAACATAGCAGAAATCAAAAAGACAATCCGACGGCCGGAGGCCCAAGAAATCCCGAAATGCTTTGGGATTTGGAAGAATTGAAATCCGATTTTGAGGGATTTGATTTTCTAGAAGCAAAAATTGAGAATGTTAATCTGAACGAAGGAAATTCGCACAAAGGAAAAGCTTCGGTTGTCCGAATTTTCGCAGTAAAATCAGATTGAAAATCCGAAATTTAAGGTCTGCTTTTTGAACATTATAAAATTAAACAAACGAATATGAAATTATTTATTCAACATAAATTATTAATCGCCGGAATTTTATTGGGAGCGATTTCAGGGTTTTTGTATTGGAATTTTATTGGTTGTAATTCAGGGAGTTGTGCTATTACGTCCAATCCTTATAACAGCACGATTTACGGTTCGGTGATGGGCGGACTTGTTTTTTCGATGTTTAAAAAGGAGAAGGGAAATTCAACTTCCGAAAATTAATTTAATCTTTAAAATCAAATTCAAATGAAATTTCAAGAAATTATAAATCAAGACAAACCGGTTTTGGTCGATTTTTTTGCTACTTGGTGCGGGCCTTGTAAAATGCAGGAACCCATTCTACAGGAATTAAAACAAAAGGTAGGCGAGGCAGCGGTCATTATCAAAATCGATGTGGACAAAAATCCGGCAGTTGCAGCGAGATATCAGGTTCAGAGTGTTCCTACTTTGATGATTTTTAAAAACGGTGAAACCCAATGGCGTCAGTCAGGTGTTTTTCCGGCTGCTGAATTGGAAAAATTAATTAATACCCACAAATAGTTTTAAAATGTGGAAAGAAATCAATGAAATCACTCAAAGTAAAACCCCGACTTTGATTGAGTTTTACACATCGAACTGTTCGCTTTGTACGATGCTGGGACGAATTTTGGAAGAAGTTCAGTCGGAATTGGGTGAAGAAATACAAGTGAAACGGATCAATATTGATGAGGAAAAAGTGACGACCATTCATTTTGACTCAACTTATCAGATTATGGGCGTGCCCACGATGATGCTTTTCAAAGAGGGAAAACTGCTCTGGCGACATTCCGGTGTCTTGTTTAAAGAGGATTTAGTAAAGGAAATAAATCCTTTTCTCTCGTAAATAATTGTTTTTTATATATTGAAAGGCAGGCTTTTGACTAGAAAGTCTGCTTTTTTATTGAATTTAAATGGAATGTAACTTAGGTTACAATCTGGACTCAACTTTTGAAATAATTTTACTCATTATGAAAAGATCTTGGATTTTTCTGGCTTTTTTGATTGTAATTTCCTGTTCCGAACCGGAAGAAACTCGGGAACTTGCTTCAGCAAAAGAATTGGGCGAGTCAATTGCAGAAACTGCTCAGAGAATTTTAATGAAAAATGTCGCAGAATCAATGGCAAAAGGTGGAGCCGAATATGCCGTAGAATTTTGCAATGAAAAAGCGATGGTTCTCACCGATTCTTTGTCCCAAAATTTTGAGGTGGAGATTTCCAGAATTTCGGATGGAAACCGAAATCCAAAGAACGCTTTGTCTGAAACGGAATTGGAATTATTCAAAGAGTTTTCAGAAAATAAATCAGTGATTGATACTTTGATTTCTACGGATGATCAATTGACTTATTACAAAAGAATTGAGCTGACTATGCCAACCTGCTTAAAATGCCACGGGAATCCCGAAACGGATATTTCGTCTAATACGCTGAAAATCATTCAGGAGAAATATCCTTATGACAAAGCAAAAGCTTATGCAATCGGAGATTTCCGTGGGTTATGGAAAATTTCGTTTTCTGATTAATTATGTGTGTTAGTTATTTATATGTCTTTCCTTTTTAGGAAGAAAAAATCCCGGTGAATTCCGGGATTTTTGTTTAGAAATATTTTCCTCTTTTACGCATATGCGGATTTTGCATGTTTTTTCCAACGTTTATGCGTTTCATTTGTTCCTGCATCATTTTGATTTGATCGGTAAACATACCCTGTGTGTCCAATTGTTTTGCTTCTTTAAGCAATATTTCGGCTTCTTGTTTTCTACCTTTTGCCATTACGGCACCGGCAAGACTCATTTTGGCCATTGCACGGTCATGTTTGAAGCTTAGTCCATATTCCAAAGCTTTTCGCATGTATTTTTCGGCAAGATTTACATTGCTTTGAGCTTCTGTAATTCCCATCATATAATTGTAGTACCCCATTTGTTTACGTACAAGTTGTGACTCGGGACGGGTGATTTTATTCATCCATTTTTTGGCTCCTTCGATGTTTTGTTTGCGCATCTGCCAGAAGGCCAATAAGATATATTCATTTCGGAAAAATAAAAGAATCGGTATAATTGACAAGAAAATCAAAATGAATCCCCATCCGTATTCGCGGTCGGTAAACATATAGATACCTACTGCGATCATTAAAGCTGCTATGATTAATTTGATGAATTTGTTCATATTTTATAAATAGGATTTAATTTTTTCTGCAATTTCGGTCATTTCTTCGTTGCTCAATTTCAATTTGGGTTGTGTGAAGTTGATGTCGTTCATGGTATTTAATGGAACCAAATGAACATGAACATGCGGAACTTCCAACCCGACTACCGCCATGCCTACTCGCAGGCAGGGAATGGCTTTCTCGATTGCGGGTGCAATTTTATAGGTGAACTCCATCAGTCCCAGATAGGTTTCTTTGTCCAAATCAAAGATTTTATCGACTTCTTTTTTTGGAATAACCAGAATATGGCCTTTCACCAATGGGAATGCATCCAGAATTGCGATGTAGTTTTCATCTTCCGCAATTTTGAAAGATGGAATTTCATTTTGGATAATTTTTGTGAAAATACTGGCCATGGTTTAATCTAATTTGATGTCCAAAACTTCAAACTGCATTTGTGTTCCGTTGGGAAGTGTAATATCGGCAATTTCTCCTACTTTTTTACCCAAAAGTCCTTTGGCGATGGGTGTGTTGACAGAAATTTTTGCTTTCGAAAGGTCAGCTTCGGTTTCGGGAACCAAGGTATAACTCATTTCCACTCCGTTGGCGATGTTTTTAATTTTTACGGAAGAAAGAATGGAAACTTTGGAACTGTCCAATTGGGACGGGTCGATTACTCTTGCATTGGCTACCTGATCCTTTAGTTTAGAAATCCTCATTTCCAAAAGTCCTTGTGCTTCTTTTGCTGCGTCGTATTCGGCATTTTCAGACAAATCGCCTTTGTCTCTGGCTTCTGCAATTTGCTGAGTGATTTTCGGTCTTTCAATCGATTCCAGTTGATCCAGTTCGGCACGCAATTTATCGAGCCCTTCTTTCGTTACATATTGTATATTTGCCATAATCTAATCAATTTATAAAAGAATAATCCTACGGAATTCCGCAGGACTATCAGGGCAAAGATAATAAATTTATATGTAGTAGAAGTTATGAATCAGAATAAATTAAGCAGGTTTGGGGGATTGGTTTTGATGGTGTTTTCTGTGTTTTTTATATCCTGTGATACGGATGACGGACAGAAAAGTTGCAATATTGAATACCTGATTTCGGCATCTATCAATGTCAATTTGCCACTCTATAGTGAAGTCGAAACACGTGGTTGGACGTATGTGGACGGAGAAGGAACCGGCACTCGAGGATTGATTTTGGTGAAAACAAATAATGGATACAAAGCCTATGATCGAAACGCTCCGCATATTTGCCCGACTTTAAATTCAACGATGGAAGTAGTCGATGATATTAAACTTTATTGTCCAGAGGATGGTGCCGAGTGGATCCTTTTAACAGGTGAACCTATCCTCATTGCAGATCGTGCCCCAAGAGTTTATTCGGCAGTTCGAAACGGGGATATCATCAGTATTTTTAATTAAGAAATTATGTTTGGAAATATCATGGAAATGATGGGCAAACTACAATCGGCCCAAGAAAATTTCACGAAACTCAAAGAACGTCTGGACAATCAGACCTTTATCGAAACTTCTTCTGATGGAACCGTTTCGATTACCTTAACGGAATTGGCTACCATCAAAGACATTCAAATTGCATCGGGCTTATTGGCCGATAAAGAACAACTGGAAGATACTTTGGTGGTGACGCTCAACAAAGCTTTAGAAAAAGTAAAAGAAAACGCTATAGAAGAAGCTAAAAGGACTGCAAAGGAAAGTTTGCCGTCCATTCCTGGTTTAAGTATCTAGTTTTAAATCAGGTAATTATTAAAGTTTTGATAAAATAATTTCATTTAGTCTACTGAATTGGTAGACTAATATTATATTTGACAAAATTTTAATTCAAAATTATGTCAACAATCAGATTAGGGGACATAGCGCCCAATTTCAAAGCACAGACCACAGAAGGAGAAATTGATTTTTATGAATACCTGGGAGACGGCTGGGGGATTTTATTTTCGCATCCGGCTGATTATACGCCGGTTTGTACAACTGAATTAGGAACTACCGCCAAATACAAAAGTGAATTTGACAAAAGAAATGTAAAGGTTATGGCCTTGAGTGTCGATGGATTGGAATCTCATTTCGGGTGGATCAAAGACATCAACGAAACTCAAAATACAGAAGTGAATTTTCCGATTATTGCTGATGAGAATCGTGAAATTTCAGAATTGTACGATATGATTCACCCCAATGCATCGGCGACGGCAACTGTTCGTTCGGTTTATGTTATAGGGCCAGATAAAACCATTAAGCTAATCATAACTTATCCTGCTTCGACGGGGAGGAATTTTGATGAATTACTTCGTGTAATTGATTCCTTGCAATTGACGGCCTATCACAAGGTAGCGACTCCCGCCAATTGGAACCGAGGAGAAGAAGTGGTGATTACGCCTGCGGTAACGAATGAGGATGCTGAAAAATTATTTCCAAAGGGATTTAAAGAATTGAAACCTTATTTACGAATGACCCCTCAACCGGAACTTGATTAATTATCAAATAGTGTAATACGAAAAGCGTCTCGAAGTGGGCGCTTTTTTTAATTTACGGGAACTTCGACAATGTAAAGGAATTTATTTTTGACTTTGTGTTCGATTTTATCAAGAATTTTAGCTCCTTTATTTTCAAAAAATGACATTCCATTTGGATCTAAAACCAAAGTCACTTTCTCAACGTTTCTTTGTCTTAGGTAGTCACGTAAATAGTTGTACATCACAGTTCCATAGCCTTTTCGCATATAGGGCGTGTCAATCCAGTACTGAGCAATTCGCGTAACGGATTGGATGTCTTCCAAGGCGAAAAAACCAACGATTTCATCCTCCAAGGTAGCTTTGATAACAGTATGAGAATTCAGGAAATCTTCGGTAATCGTCAGATTTTGATTCCAAAGCTCCATCGCTTCCTTAGAATAGCCCCAATGACGTTTTGATCGAATCGCTACTGCGCTCAACTCATCTGCATCTTCAGCTGTTGCTGGTTCAAATATCATGTCCTCCGGTGGTAGTTTCGAATAATTCATTTTAAGCTTTCTTTTGGATTTTCACAAATTTATTCTAAATTCCTATTTAAGTCAAGTTCTTTCCACAAATTAAAGGGATTATTTTATTAGTCTTAATAAATCTGGGCTTTAATTTAATTAAATGAAATTTTGATTGCCTTATCTTAGCAAACTCATTTCAAAAAATAATTCCAAAATGACCAAAGAAGAAATTATTGAAAATTTCGATCCCAATCAGCCAGGTCTTGCCGACGCAAGCCTCTTTGGCTTGCCTTTTCCTCCTGAAATTAGTGATGTAATCATTGTGCCTGCTCCTTGGGAAGTTACCGTAAGTTATGGATCGGGTGCTTCGGAAGGAGTAAATGCGGTTTTTGATGCCTCCTTTCAAGTGGATTTATTTCATCAAGAGTTCCCGGAATTATGGAAACTTGGAATCTATATGGATGAAGAAATCCCCGATTGGAAAACAGAAAGTGACAAGTATAAAAAATTAGCTTCGCCAATCATCGAAGCGCTTGAAAAAGGTGAAAACCCAGATGAATACACGGAATTGAAATCCAATTTGGGAAAAATCAATTCAGCCGGAACTCAATTTAAAAATGAATTGAAAGAGAGGATTTCCCTTTGGTTGAATCAGGGAAAACTTGTAGGCTTATTGGGTGGGGATCATTCCACGCCGCTTGGTTATTTTGAAGCGCAGGCTGAAAGACATGAAGAATTCGGGATTTTACATTTGGATGCACACATGGATTTGCGACAGGCTTATGAAGGATTTACATATTCCCACGCTTCTATTATGTACAATGCATTGGAAATTCCACAACTAAAAAAAATTGTACAAGTCGGAATCAGGGATTTTTGTGAAGAAGAAGTTGAGCTAGTTAAAAGTTCAAACGGAAGAGTGAAGGTTTTTACCGATTCAGATTTGAAATCTCAGCAGTTTACAGGCATAAATTGGTCGGAGCAATGCCAAGCAATCATCTCTGAATTGCCAGAAAAAGTTCACATCAGCTTTGACATCGACGGATTGTATCCTTGGTATTGCCCCAATACGGGTACACCTGTCCCGGGAGGTTTTTCCTTTGAACAAGCAACGTTTTTATTGACCCAATTAGTCAAATCGGGAAAAGAAATCATTGGATTTGACTTAGTGGAAGTGGCTCCGGGAGAAGATGACTGGGACGGAAATGTAGGCGCAAGGATGCTTTTTCACCTCTGTGGAGTTTTGGCCAAATCCCAAGGTAAACCAGTAGGAGAAAGAGTTTTCTTTTGAAAGTTTTAAATGAATGAATAGGGCCTCTCGCTACTTTGTGAGAGGTTTTTTTATGTTTTAAGTCTTGTTTTAAAGGGGGATAAGTCTCTTATTTATATTAATTTTGTAGAAATTAAAAGGGATGAATTTTGGGATTTGAATAATTATAGAAGGTTAATATTCTCTTCATATTGTTCTACCCTTAAAGCTTTAGATTTGCCGACGATGAATCAAAACAAATACTAATAAATAATGAAAAACAAATTTTTACTCTTTTTAAGTTTAATGTTACTGACTTTGACGAAAATGTCAGCGCAGGATACATTTTCTCAAATTACTTCGCTAGCGGAGCTCACGACGGGCGAATATCTCATTGTAGGTGATGGGAATAATGATGGAATGATGCTTAATCAAGCTAATAGTTCAAGCGGTCATAATACCTATATTTTGTTTAGTCCAATCTCGAATCCAGGAACTTCCATTTCGACTGGCTATACACAAGATAATGTATTCACGATTAATGTTACAGCAAACCATCTTACTATCTTTAATGATGAGGTAGGATACGTTACTTATAGAGGGAGTGCAAATCATGCGAGTTTTTACAATGATACCCCTACTGATTTGGAAAATTGGACCTATTCGGTTGAGGACGGATTATGGATTCTTACAAATGTTGAAAAATCTGACAGAATTTTACAATGGAATCAAAATAATAATCAAGGTCGTTTCGCCGCCTACACCTCAAACCAAGTAAAATTAAAATTATATAAAAAAGACTCATCTTCACCATCAGACTATTCAATTACAGTTACCCAAGCGGAGGGAGGAAATATTTCACCTTCAGGAACGGTGGAAGTGGAAGAAGGAGGGACTGTTGAATTCACTGCTACTGCAGACGCTTGTTATACATTCAGCCATTGGATTGTGGACGGTGAAAATGCCGGAAACACCAATCCTTATGTTTTCACAAATGTGACTGCTGACCACACAATTTCAGCTGTTTTTGAAGCAGTTGCACTTGAGACACCGACTGCAGAAGCTCAGGAGTTCTGTGAAGGCGCTACTGTTGCTGATTTGGTTGCTGAAGGAACCGAAATCAAATGGTATGATGCGGAAGATGCGACTATGCCATTGTCAGAAGATACGGTTTTGGTTGCTGGAACTTATTATGCTACACAAACAATCGACGGATGTGAAAGTGAAAAGCTTGCAGTTGAAGTGACTTTGACAACAGCTCCGATTATCATTACACAACCAACCGATCAGACACTAAGCATTGGTGAAACTGCAACATTCTCTGTGGAAGCAGAAGATGCAGCGGAATTCCAGTGGTCACTAAGTGCAGACGATGGGATTACTTGGACAGAAATTGATGGAGAAACAGCATCTACTTATACAACAGAACCTGTAACAGAAGAAATGAACGGTAATCTGTACAGAGTAACTGTAATCAATGACTGTGGAGAACTGATTTCGGATTCTGCTACTTTAATAATTCAGGAAGAATCTTGTGAAGGTTTGGAGGATTTCGAAACAACTGATATTGCGGACGCCTATTTAGACGGAGAGTTTACCAACAATGAGATTACCTGGACTTATGGTCATTCCAGAAATGAAGGAGATTTTGCCATTAATGGCAAAGGTTTGATGCTAAGAAGAGCTTCCGATTCCTATTTAGAAGCGACTTTTGAAGCGGGAGTTGGAACCTTCTCTTTTGAATACAGAAAAGCATTTACCGGAGGCAATGAAAGACAGTTGGAAATCATTGTAAATGGTGAACAAGTTGCTACAACTCCTGTTTTTGGAGCAGGTAACGGTGAGGATCCTACGGTTCATACGTTTACACATACTCTAAACATCGAAGGGCCAGTTACCCTCCGAATTAAAAATCTTGGAGAAACTGATGTCAACAGACAAGCTGTAATCGATAATATTTCTTGGACTTGTCCGGAAGAAACTTGTGAAACACCATTGCCAACTGCTGAAGCTCAGATTTTCTGTGAAGAAGCAACTGTTGCGGATTTAGTGGCGGAAGGTGAAAATATCCAATGGTACGAAACCCAAACTTCAACTGAGCCACTTGCTCCGGAAGTTGCATTGGTGACCGGAACCTATTATGTTACTCAAACCATTGATTGTGAGAGCGATCGATTGGCAGTAGAGGTTCTAATTAGCGAAGGACCGGTATTTACACTTCAACCTACGGATCAGACGGTCAATGAAGGGGAAACAGCAACTTTTACAGTTGAAGTAGAAGGAGCTTTGGAATACCAATGGTCAGTGAGCAATGACCATGGCGCAACTTGGGCCATTATAGACGGAGCAATTGAAGCTACTTATACCACCGAACCGGCAACTCCGGAAATGGATGGAAATCAATACAGAGTTGCTGCAACCAACGATTGTGGCGAAACGATTTCTGAAATGGCAGTTTTGACCTTAGTAGGTGAGCCATGTTTCGTAGAAGATTTTGAAACAACAGAACTTCCGGGCGCTTACGGTGATGGAAGTTTTACAAACAACGGAATCACCTGGACCTATGCGCACTCCAGAAATGAAGGAGACTTCCCGATTGACGGAAAAGGTTTGATGTTGAGAAGAGCTTTGGATTCTTATCTGGAAGCAACGATTCCTGCCGGTGCAGGCGTATTCTCATTCGAATACAGAAAAGCATTTACCGGAGGCAATGAAAGACAATTGGAACTGAGCGTGAATGGTGTTCAGGTTGCCACAACGCCTGTGTTTGGAGATGTGAGCGGTGAGGATCCTACTATTTATACGTTCACTTATGTTTTGAATACAACAGAAGAGGTGGTAATCCGAATTAAAAATGTAGGTGAAACGGATGCCAACAGACAAACTGTAATTGACAACATTAACTGGACTTGTCTGGAAGAGCCATGTGATGTACCAGCACCGATTGCAATTGGAAACTTCGAATTCGTTGCGGGCGATACATTGGCAGATTTGGAAGATTCATTGGAATATACCGGAACATTGACTTGGTATGCAGATGAGGAATTGACCATTGTTTTACCTAACACGACTTTATTGGAAGACGGAGCAGTCTATTTTGTAACCCAAACAATTGGTGAATGTGAAAGTGAAGCGCTAATGGTTGAAACCCAGGAACTAGGAGTTGATTCTTTCGCTTTTGATTCGTTTAGTTATTATCCAAACCCTGTAAAAGATTATTTGTATTTGAGAAACAATTCAAAAATTGACAATCTTGAAATTTACAATTTGGCAGGAGCGAAACTTATGTCTCAAACCATAAATGCTGTAAAAGCTGATCTGAATCTGAAAGGATTAGATGCCGGAATTTATATTTTGAAAATTAACTCTGGTAAAGAAGTGAAAACAGTAAAAATCATTAAGAAATAATTCGAAATTTCGTGATAATGAAAAGGGTTGCCAGAGGGCAGCCCTTTTTTATTTTAGGTAATGATTAAATAATCTTCTAAAGTTTTGATGAAATCTCTTGAGGATGGGAATTAAACCTCCGACCTCAGGGTTATGAATCCTGCGCTATATTTCATAAAAAAAAGGACGATGCAAACACCGTCCTTTTAGTAGCGAAGGGGGGAATTGAACCCCCGACCTCAGGGTTATGAATCCTGCGCTCTAACCACCTGAGCTACCTCGCCATGGTTATTTTTACTTCTGAAATTTTATTATTTATCTGCCTTGGCAGACTACTCGTCTCATTTTGGGACTGCAAATATAGAATCTTCTTTGAAATCATCAAAACTTATCTAAAAAAGTTTGGTGGTATAAGGGTATTTTATATATTGCAACCCAATTTAATAGATTATGACCAGAGAAAAATTTCAATCGGAATTTGTTATAAACGCTTCCCCTTCATTGCTTTACAACTATATTTCGAATCCTTCCGGATTATCGGAATGGTTTGCAGATAATGTAAATTCAAGGGGTGAAAAATATACATTCATCTGGGATGGGGATGAGCAATCCGCTTTTTTGATAAAAAGCAAACAAGATACTTATGTACGTTTCCAATGGGAAGACGATGAGGATACCAAATATTTCTTTGAATTGAACATCGTGGAAGACGATTTGACGGGCGATGTATCGCTTATGATTACCGATTTTGCCGATTCAGACGAAATCGAAGAAGCAAAATTACTTTGGGAAAGCCAGATTGAAGATCTTAAAAAAATTCTAGGCTCTTAATTCATAAAATTCATAACCTTGAAATTCATTTTTAACGGCAATCTTTTCAATGATGCCGATGCACTTTTTGGTAAAATTAACCGAGCATTTCTCTACGGTGATTTTATTTCTGAATTTGTAAAAATATCAGACGGGAAATTGCTTCTCTGGGAAGAACATTATTTCAACCTGATGGCTTCCATGCGAATTTTCCGAATGAGAATTCCAATCGAATTTACGCAGGAATTTCTCGAAGAAGAAATTTTGAAAGTCTGTAAGGAAAATGGAACTTCAAACGCTAAAATTAAAATCAGCGTATTCCGAAATCCGGGAAATGAAATGCTTACGAAATCCACGGTTTCCTATTTGATTGATGTGGAAAAAACTTTTTCTCAAGCAGAATATTCCTGGACAAATGATTCGTCCGAAATTGAAATTTTTAAAGATTATACAATTAATCCAAGCTTTTTTTCACAAGTAAATTCGCATAAACCGGAAGAAATCATCGCGCAAGCTTTCATGCAGGAAAACGAATACGATGATTTGGTTTTGCTAAATCCCGACAAACGAATTGCACGAACTATCTTGGGAGTTCCATTTCTGATTCAGGGAAATCATATCAAAACACCAAAAATCGAAGAAGGAGGAATTCGAAATGTAACCCGAAATCATTTGACGAAACTAATTTCCAAATCAGAAAATTTTAGTTTTGAAGAAGCCGAAATATTTCCTTTCGAATTACAAAAAACCGACGAACTCTTTATTTGTCTGGAAAGCGAAGGAATTCTTTCCGTTCACCAAAACCGGAAAAAAACGTATTCGACCGAAAAAACAAAGGAGATTTTTGAGTTGTTGAATGATTCAATGAGCGATTAATTCATCGAAGGATCGGCAGGCGTATTGAGCCAGATGAGGTGTTCGCCACCTAACTTTTTCATTTGAAGTTTCCAGAGATTATTGTCCCAATCTTGGAAAATATCCAAATCATCTTCTACCACAATCCAGGCGTTGTCCTCAACTTCTGTTTGAAGCTGATTTTCACCCCAGCCACTGTAGCCTAGATAAAAACGAATTTCTTCTTCGCCGATTAAATTATTGTTGATGGCATTTTTTACATCATCATATTCACCCGACCAATACAAACCATTGCTGATGGGTTCACTGTTGCGGATCAAGTCCGGGCGTTTATGGATATAATAAAGATTTTGGGTTTCTACCGGACCGCCTTCATAAACTGTAAAATCGGACTCCAATTCAGAAACATAAAGATTTACAGAATGATTCAGCGGTTTATTTAGAATGAAGCCCACTGAACCCAATTCATTGTGATCGGTGATTAAAACCACAGACCGATTAAAAGTATAGTCGTACAATGCCGGTTGGGCAATGAGAATATTTCCTTTTGTAATCGTTTTTATTTGCACTAAGTTTGAATTAAGAAAACAGTCTGTTTGATTAAGATAAAAAAAAAATTAAATGAAACAAGACTTAAGCGATAAAAGAAAGGATTATTCACAAAATTTTATAGACTTTACAAAACTATCCGATAACCCGATGGATTTATTTCATGACTGGTACAATCGGGCGACACAGAGTGATTTGATTGCCGAACCTTACGCCATGAGCTTATCAACACTCGGCTCAGATGGTTTTCCTCGAACGCGTATTGTTTTGCTTCGCGAAGTAAATCCCGAAGGATTTATTTTTTATACCAATTATGAAAGTGAGAAAGGAAAATCAATCAGTGATAATCAAAAAGTCTGTATTTCCTTTTTTTGGGACAAACTGGAACAACAAATCATCATAAAAGGCACTGCCGAAAAAGTTTCTTCTGAAAAATCAGACGATTATTTCCATAAACGGCCTGTAGAAAGTCAGATTGGCGCCATTGTTTCGGCACAAAGTTCAGAAATCGGATTTGATTTTGATTTGGATGAAAAAGTTAGACAACTTCAGAAAGAATTTGAAGGAAAAGAAGTTCCACGACCGGAAAACTGGGGCGGATATTTGGTGAAACCTATGGAAATCGAATTCTGGCAGGGAAGACCAAGTCGATTACATGATCGCGTTCGATACAAACTGGAAAACGGAAAATGGGTTCAATCCCGTTTGTCGCCTTGATGCCATAAAAAAAATCCTCTCAATAAGAAAGGATCTTTGAATTTTAAATCGTTTAGGATTTATTTTTTCTTTCCATCAACAGCTGCTGAAAGTTCAGAACCAGCTTTAAATTTAGCTACGGTTTTTGCAGCGATTTTGATGGGTGCTTTCGTTTGAGGATTGATCCCTTTACGAGCACTTCTTTTGGAAGTTGAGAAAGTACCAAATCCAACCAATGAAACTTTATCACCTTTTTTCAAGGCCTTGGTTACATTTCCTGTAAATGAATCCAAAGCTTTTTTTGCAGCTGCTTTGGAAATTCCAGCGTCAGCCGCGATTGCGTCAATTAATTCTGATTTGTTCATAATTCAAGATTTTTAATTTATTCGATAGAACAAATATAGAAGAATCCTTTATTCAAGCAAGTTTAGGCATGAGAAAAATCACTTTTTTGTTGAAAAATCTAGCTAATTTGTTAATAACCACAGTTATTAGCTCTTTTCTAACCTAAATTCCAACCTGTTTTCTCTTTCAAACCATTGATGAAATCCCGTGCCGACATACGCTTTTTCCCTTGTGGCTGAAGTTCTTCAATGATATAATTTCCTTCTGAATGAGGTATTTGAATTTGATTTTTTTCAAAAGAAATTGTGCCTGGTTTTAAATCTGAATTCACTTGATTGTCAAAATGGCCTTTGTAAATCTTCACCATTCGCGGTTCATCTTCATGGATGAAATTTGTCCAAGCAGCCGGATAAGGACTTAATCCACGGACTTTGTTGTGGATTTTCTCAATCGGTTCCGACCAGTCGATTTCACAATCTTCTTTAAAGATTTTCGGTGCCGATTTTAATTCCCCCAGACTTTCCTGTGGCTTGGCTTCGATTAAATTCTCCTCCAAACCATTTAATGTTTCGATAATGAGTCTTTTTCCTGTTTCAGCCAATTTATCATGAAGTGTCCCGGCATTGTCTTCGGGCAATATCTCAACTTTTTCTTTTAATAAAATATTGCCGGTATCGATTTTTTCATCAATTAAAAAAGTGGTTACACCGGTTTGGGATTCACCGTTGATGATTGCCCAGTTAATCGGCGCCGCACCACGATATTGCGGCAGGAGAGAAGCGTGAAGGTTAAAAGTTCCTTTCACGGGAATTTGCCAAACCTCCTTGGGCAACATCCGAAAAGCGACCACGACAAAGGCGTCAGCATTTAAGGATTTTAATTCTTCCAAAAACTCCGGATTTTTGAGTTTTTCGGGTTGTAGTAATTTTAAATTATTTTCAATGGACAGCTTTGCAACAGCCGATTGAGAAATCTTTTGCCCACGCCCAGCAGGTTTGTCGGGTACGGTAACCACACCTACTACTTCGTGTTTGCTCTTCAAAATTTCTTCCAAACAAATCGCCGCAAATTCTGGCGTCCCCATAAAAACAATCTTCATTATTTATCAACTTTAATTAAAGAATCAATGCCTGAATTTTTCACCAAACCTTCATCAGCCAAATCTTGTAAGGCTTCCAAAACGGATTCTTTCGGCGAATTTACAAACTGAAGAAGGATTTCCTGAATAGTTTTTGGAGAATCTTTTAGAAAATCCAATAACTGCTCCTTGTCCAATTTGGCTTTTGCCTTTTTACAAACATCACAGTTTCCACATTTATTTTTGGGTTTCTCTCCAAAATATCGGAGAATCAGTTTTTCGCGGCAAACCTCTGTTTGGCTTGCATAGTAAATCATATCCTGAAGTCGTTTCCATTGTTTGATTTGAAGGTTTTCAAATTCTTTCCACAAAGTATTCTTCACATAATCTGTTTCCCTCGGACGTAGGAAAATTACATTTTGAAGTTCCCGGCTTCGGTAATAAATGTATCCGGCTTCGCTTAATTTGGCCAGTGTCTTTCTGATTTTCTTTACCGGTTTTTCAAGTTCGCGTGCTATATAAAATTCGCTGATGGATTTTTCGTCTGATAAAATTCCGGGGTGGTGCCGTACCAGGTATTCGAGAATTTGTGTGGGCAGTGATTTGGGGAAATTCAGGTTTTTGGGATTTGCAAACATCTGAACCGTACTGTAGGTTGCGGTTTTCTGAAAAATGATGACTTCTTTACGTTCCAGAAAATCCAGAACTTTCAGTGTTTTATTTTTATCTAATTTGAATTTTTGAACAAATTCGGAGAAATTAAATTCAAGTTTTTGTTCAGGGCGTTCATTTTCGCCAATTTCAAAATAATTGTAAAACATCCGACAAATTTGCCGGTATTCATTTCGATTCGGCAGACCGGATTTAAATATATCTTCAGCTTCTTCCGCCGCGTGTGGTGAGAGAAACAAAATTGCTTCGGAGTCTTTCCCATCGCGCCCGGCACGACCTGCTTCCTGCACATAAGCTTCTAAACTAGACGGCAAATCGAGGTGAATGACCGTTCGCACATTTGCTTTGTCGATTCCCATCCCGAAGGCGTTGGTTGAAACCATAGTTTGCTGGTTGCTTTTGGTC
The DNA here is from genome assembly GCA_012522185.1 of Flavobacteriaceae bacterium. GTDB lineage: Bacteria > Bacteroidota > Bacteroidia > Flavobacteriales > Weeksellaceae > Moheibacter. The sequence continues at coordinate 80,110 of JAAYKY010000001.1, forward strand.
CAATTCTCTTGTTTTTTCTTTTTTTCTTCGTTGGGAAGTCGGGCATGAAAATAATCGGCATCCAATTCTTTTTCCAAAAGGAATTGGGCTACTTCATAAGTTTGTTTTCGCGTTCTTGAAAACACAATTGAAGAACCCGGATTTTTTTTTAGTTCATATACCAAATCGTCCAGTTCATTTTGAGAGGATTGGACTTTGTAAACCAGATTTTCTCTTTTGAGCGAACGCGTAAAAATCCGGCAGTCTTTCAGTTCGAGTGCCGAAACGATTTCTTCACGTGTTTTGGGCGGCGCTGTTGCAGTCAGGGCAAGCATTGTCGCTTTTGGAAATATTTCTCTTATTTTATTGATTTTCAAATAAGAAGGTCGAAAGTCGTGACCCCATTGTGCAATGCAATGCGCTTCATCCACCGCAATGATTTTTACTTCTAATTCAATCAGATTCTGAATGAAACTACGGCTCAAAAGACGTTCTGGCGCTACATAGAGCAATTTTACTTTTCCCAATTGACAACGGGCAAAAACGACGGCTACTTCTTCAGCATTTAGTTGGGAAGTGATGGATTCCGCTCCAATTCCCAATTGATTCAGGCGGTTTACCTGATCCTGCATCAATGCAATTAGCGGAGAAATAACGAGCGTTATTCCTTCCGACATCACGGCCGGAATCTGATAACACAAAGATTTTCCGCCACCAGTCGGTAAGATTGCCAGCGTGTCTTTTCCTTCCAAAACAGCGTCAATGATTTCTTTTTGCGGATATTTAAAATCCGCATAACCCCAATATTTTTTAAGTATTTCCTGTGAACTCGCCACCAATCGGGTTTTTTGTAAAAGTACAAAAGGAAATTGAATTTTCTGAATATTATGTTTTTGTATATTTAGGAATTCAATTCAACTAAACTGGTTTAAATGAATAAACCATTATTCCAAGAAACTCAAAGATTTACACAATGGTGGCTTTGGCTATTGTTGGTTGTCGTGAGCATTTCTATTTTCAGACCGATTTCAGAAGCGATTTCAAATGATCAATCTTTGGATGCCGGACAATGGGTCGGCGTGATTATTTTGGCGGTTGTTATTTTGTTTATGTTTATAATTCGACTCGAAACCCGGATTGACGAAAGGGGAATTTATGTGAAGTTTTTCCCAGTTGTTCCAAAATTCAAATTTTATCCTTGGGAAGAAATTTCCACTGCTGTCGTGCGTAAATATTCGCCGCTGAAGGAATATGGCGGTTGGGGAATTCGTTTCGGGTGGAATGGAAAAGCGTATAATATCAAAGGAAACAAAGGCCTGCAATTAAAATTCAAAAGTGGAAATGCTTTACTCATCGGAACGCAAAAAGCAGAGGAGTTGGAGAAAGTATTGAAAAATATAGAAATTTAAAAATGCAAAAAACCTCACAGATTTGATTTCCGTGAGGTATTTATTATTCGAATTTCGAGCTTCGAATTTCGAGCTTCGAATTTCGAAACTCAATTAAAGATCAAATTTAATTCCCTGAGCCAAAGGTAAATTCGTTGTATAATTGATGGTGTTGGTCTGTCTTCTCATATAAACTTTCCAAGCATCCGAACCCGACTCACGTCCGCCTCCGGTTTCTTTTTCACCACCAAAAGCACCTCCGATTTCTGCCCCGGAAGTACCGATGTTTACATTGGCGATTCCACAATCTGAACCTGCAGCACTCAGGAATTTTTCTGCTTCGCGCAAATTATTGGTCATAATTGCAGAAGAAAGTCCTTGAACCACACCGTTTTGCAGTTCGATGGCATTTTCTACATCACCCGAATATTTAATCAAATACAAAACCGGTGCGAAAGTTTCGTGCTGAACGATTTCCAAATCGTTTGTTACTTCGGCAATCGCAGGTTTTACGTAGCATCCGCTTTCGTAACCTGAACCTTTCAAAACGCCACCTTCGACTAAAATGGTTCCGCCTTGTGCTTTGACTTGTTCCAAAGCGCCAAGGTAAGCATTGACCGCATCTTTGTCGATCAGAGGTCCTACGTGGTTATTTTCATCCAAAGGATTTCCGATTTTCAACTGTCCGTAAGCCGCAACGATTGCGTCTTTTACTTTGTCATACATAGATTCGTGAATGATCAAACGACGTGTCGAAGTACATCTTTGTCCTGCTGTTCCTACTGCTCCGAAAACGGCACCGATTACGGTCATTTTTACATCGGCATCCGGCGTCACGATGATGGCGTTGTTTCCACCTAATTCCAATAAAGAACGACCTAATCTCGCCGCAACTTCCTGCGCCACGATTTTTCCCATTCGGGTGGAACCGGTTGCTGATAACAAAGGAACTCTTTTGTCTTTTGACATGAATTCTCCGACTTTATAATCGCCGTTGATTAAACAAGAAATACCTTCCGGTAAATCGTTTTCTTTTAAAACTTCCTGAATGATTTTCTGACAAGCTACCCCGCACAAAGGCGTTTTTTCACTTGGCTTCCAGATTACTACGTCACCACAAATCCAAGCCAGAGCCGCATTCCACGACCAAACCGCTACGGGAAAGTTGAACGCTGAAATTACTCCGACGATCCCTAACGGATGGTATTGTTCGTACATTCTGTGTCCGGGACGTTCGGAATGCATGGTGTGTCCGTAAAGCATTTTGGCTTGTCCGGTGGCAAAATCACAGATGTCAATCATTTCCTGCACTTCACCCAAACCTTCCTGATAGGATTTTCCCATTTCGTAGGAAACCAATTTCCCTAAATCGGCTTTATAATGTCTTAATTTATCTCCGAACTGACGTACGATTTCGCCTCTTTTCGGAGCCGGAGTTGTTCTCCAAACCTTGAAAGCTTCTTGAGCCGAAGCGATTACTTTTTCGTAATCTTCTTGAGTCGTTGCTTTTACTTTTCCGATTAATTTTCCGTCAACCGGCGAATGAGATTCAATGATTTCTCCATTTGAAAACCAATTCGAACCAGTTGAAGTTCCTTCGTTTATTTCGTTTAAACCTAATTTTTTGAGTTCGTTTTGTATCATTTTAATTCTTGATTTTTTGAATTTATCAAAGGTAAGAATTATGACTTAAGAAAAACGAATAATCCAGAAGCAATTCCCGCTCTATGAGAATTATTAGAAGGGATTAAGCTCGATTCAAATGAAAGGTAAAAAGTTTGTCGCCCCAAACCATGCAAGCAGCTCCGGCTTCGTCCAAATCAATGGTAAATTGTTCAACTGGTTCGGGAGCATTAAAAGTTGGAATTATTACTCGAAGTACGTCTTTGGACTCATCATATTGAGTGCCCCATTGGTTCCATTCTTTGTTAAAAATCACTATGGTTTCTTTTTCGTCGGGAATGGTGTACAAACTGTATTTCCCAGCCGGCAGTAATTTCCCTTCAATCAAAACATCTTGGTTGACCTCAAAAACAGTGGCTTCATTGGCGCCGGTTCTCCAAACTTTACCATAAGGAACAATGTCCTTTCCAAATTCTCTTCCTTTCAGAAATGGACGGCTGTAGGTAATTTCCACGTTCAAATCTTCAATCTGTGTTTGGATGGTGTCCAACGGACTCACACGATTGTTGGATGCAGTTTGTGCATTTGCAAACGAAAAAATGAAGAGAAAAAATACGGTAAATAAACTGGTTGTTTTCATTTTGATGAAATTAGGACTTTTACAAATTTACGATTTCCGCTCGTCAAATTGGCAAGTTCTGTGCCAGTAAAGGGGCGGAATTATTAAAATTTCCCAAATTCTCCTATTTTGACTTTTGACTAAGCGAGCATTCGGATGGAAAGTTTCACGCCTTCAATCAATTGATCGATTTCCTCTTTGGAATTGAAAACCGCAAAGGAAGCCCGAACCGTTCCGGGAATTCCAAAATGTCGCATGATCGGCTGCGCACAATGATGTCCGGTTCGCACCGCAATTCCTTTTTTGTCGAGGATCATTCCGACATCGGAAGGATGAACACCCGGTAAATTCAGGTTAAATGAAACCGCGCCCGACCTTGGCACATCTTTTCCGTAAATCACAACTTCTTCCAGTTCGGACAATTTTTCGCTAGCATAGGAGAGAAGCTGATCTTCATACCTATGAATAGTTTCAATCCCAATCGAATTGATGAAATCAATCGCCGTTCCCAAAACGATATTTCCCGCTATGTTCGGCGTTCCTGCTTCGTATTTAAAAGGCAATCCGGCGTAGGTCGAATGATCCATCCAAACTTCTTTGATCATTTCTCCGCCACCGTGATAGGGCGGAAGTTCGTTCAGGATTTCTTCTTTTCCGTATAAAACTCCGGTTCCGGTCGGTGCATACATTTTGTGTCCTGAGAAAACCAAAAAATCACAATCAAGTTTTTGAACATCTACTTTTGTATGGGGAATGGATTGCGCCGCATCAATCAAAACCCAAGCGCCCACCTGATGTGCTTTTTCGATGATTTTTTCAATGGGATTGATAATTCCCAATGCATTGGATATCTGATTAACCGCTACGAGTTTCGTGTTAGGTGTTAGGAGTTCGTCTAGTTTTTCAATCTGCAAACTTCCGTTTTCGTTCAATGGAATGTATTTCAACTTAGCGCCGGTTCTTTCGCAAAGCATTTGCCAGGGGACGATGTTGGAATGGTGTTCAATTCCGGTGATGAGAATTTCATCGCCCGCCTTGATTATGTCTCTCAAAACGCTGGCAATCAGATTGATTCCTTCGGTGGTTCCTTTGGTGAAAAGTACTTCGTGCGCTTGTTTGGCGTTGATGAAATTTTTGATTTTTTCACGCGAATTTTCCATCATCACCGTTGCTTCCTGACTGATGGTGTGAATGCCCCGATGGACATTTGAATTGAAATTTGAGTAATAATTATCAATGGCGTTGAGAACGATTATGGGTTTTTGGGAAGTCGCTGCATTGTCGAAATAAATCAGCGAATTTCCGTTTACTTCACGTTCTAAAATGGGGAATTGGGCGCGTATATCTTGTATATTGAAACTCAATTTAAAGTCTTTTTTGAATGAAAAAACAAAGTTATTCAATTCAAACGGCTTAGGAAATGATTTAGGTCAAATTAATATTTAAAATCCTTTCTCAAATACGGTTTTAAATCTTCATAAGACACAAATAAATTGAAATATCCATAGGCATAAGGTGTCAATTCATATAAACCATAATGAAAGGTAACTCCTTTTTTAGATAGCGTAAAGTTTTCGGAATAGTAAATTTCTTCGGCTAAAAAAGGTGTGGTTTCGGGTTCATTCAATTTTACTCCGGCCGGAATATTGTGTTCTTTCCGAACAGCTTTGTCCAAAATATTATTGATTTCTTTGGTGTGCTTTAAATCAAGTACATCACTGATTTCGAGCCATTTGTTTTTTCTTTTGTCGTAAGTGTAATAAATTTCATGCGACATTCCGTGTGCACCGCCCGTGTATAAATATTGAAAATAACGCATCACCAAATAATCTTTTCCGTTCAGATAAGGCGAGAAACTTTCCATAATCTGATGATTGTACATAGAGGCATAAAACTGGCTGGAATTTTCCAATATATCTTCGACTTCCGCTCTGTAGTCGCGTTCGAAATTTTCAATATTTTTTCGGGAGAAACTTTGAAAATCCAAATAAGTTGAGTCAATGTTTTGCACCAGTTCTCTTTGAAGTTTCAAGTCTTTTGGCAGGTAGAAATCAATTTCATAAGTTCCTTTCACGGTATCGGAATATTCTTCTTTGGGAATGATAATTTCCTTACTGGCATTGTAATGTATGATTTCGGTATAATTTTCTTTCGGAACTTTTTTCAGATCAAAAGGAAGAGTTTTCTCTCCTTTTTTCCAAGTGCCTTTGAAGGTGTCATTAGCATAAGTTCCGCTAAAAGTTTCTATAAATTCGCCGTCATCATAAGTCGAAAAAGCCAGTTGGGGAGAAGATTGGTAAATTTCTATTGGAATTTCTTGTGAATGGTAATAATAACTCCCGAAATAAGCTCCTTGTTCGCTAGAGAATTCGCCTTGTTTCAAAAGTTCCATCGTTACCGGATATTTCCCGATTTTTCCCTCCAGAATTAAATAATCCTCGGTTTGAGCGGAAAGAAAAAGGCTGGAAAATAAGAATAAAAGTGCAGCAATTAATTTCATATCAGAATTTTGAAAGCTAAACTTAGCAAATATTATTCCCGATTGGAGAAAAAATTCAAAATCTTCTCCGCTCTCGAATTTCCTACAACTTCCGCTAATTCCTCTTTGGTAGCGGATTTGATTCGTTTTACCGATTTAAATTTCCTCAATAGTTCCTGAATGGTTTTCTCGCCTACGCCGGGAATTCCTTCCAGTTCCGAATTGAAACTGCTTTTGCTTCTTCGGTTTCGGTGTTTGGAAATTCCAAACCGATGCGATTCATTTCTGACATGTTGCAAAACTTTCAGAGTTTCAGAGGTTTTGTCCAAATAAAGCGGAATGGAATCGCCGGGAAAGAAAATTTCTTCCAGCTTTTTGGCAATCCCGATGACCGTTACTTTTCCACGTAAACCCAATTTGTCGATGCTCTTCAAAGCCGCGCTGAGCTGGCCTTTTCCACCATCGATCAAAATCAGTTGTGGCAATTCGCCTTCTTCTTCCAAAACTCGTTTGTAACGCCGATAAATCACTTCTTCCATCGTGGCGAAATCATCGGGTCCTTCCACGGTTTTTACATTGAAAATCCGATAATCCTTTTTGCTCGGTTTGCCATCTTTGAACACCACGCAAGCCGAAACCGGATGGGTTCCCTGGATATTGGAATTGTCAAAACCTTCGATGTGTCGAGGTTCCACGGGCATTCGCAAATCCTTTTTCATTTGCGCCATGATTCGGTTGGTATGACGGTCCGGATCGACGATTTTGATTTGTTTCAATTGTTCGAGTCGATAATATTTTGCATTTCGTTCCGAAAGTTCAACCAAACGTTTTTTATCGCCGATTTGCGGCACCGAAATTTTTATATCGGGAATTTCCAATTCGAGTGGAATCGACAAAAAGATTTCTTTTGAATGACGGCCAAATCTTTCCAGAATTTCCACAATCGCTTCTTCCAATAATTCTTCGTTGGACTCATCCAATTTCTTTTTCAATTCCAAAGTATGCGATTGAATGATCGCGCCGTTATTGACACGAAGGAAATTCACATAAGCAGAAGTTTCGTCGGAAATGATACTGAAAACATCCACATTTCCAATCGTAGGACTGACCACAGTGGATTTGGCCTGATGATTTTTAACCAAATCAATTTTTTCCTTGATGGATTGCGCCGTTTCAAAATCGAGTTTGGCTGCCATATCTTGCATCAAATCCGTCATATAGCGAATGGCATCGTTGTAATTTCCTTTGATGATTTCACGAACTGCTTGTATGTTTTTATCGTAATTTTCTTCGGATTGAAAACCTTCACAAGGTCCTAAACAGTTTCCTATATGGTATTCCAGGCAGACTTTGAATTTTCCGGCTTCGATGTTTTTTGGCCTTAAATCATAATTGCAGGTTCGAAGCGGATAAATCTCTTTGATTAAATCGAGCAATGCATTTAAAATCAAAACAGAAGCATAAGGTCCGAAATATTCCGAACCGTCTTTGATGAGTTTTCGGGTTTTGAAAACGCGTGGAAATGCTTCGTTTTTGATGCAAATCCAGGGATAGGTTTTATCGTCCCGAAGCATCACATTGTACTTCGGTAAATATTTTTTAATCAGATTGTTTTCGAGCAAAAGCGCATCAAATTCCGTATCGACCACAATGGTCTGAATGTCGGCAATCTTGCTGACGAGCAATCTTGTTTTTCCGGAATCATGGGTTTTGGTGAAATAGGAGGAGACTCGTTTTTTCAGATTTTTGGCTTTGCCGATGTACAAAATCTTTCCGGTTTTATCGTAGTATTGATAAACACCGGGAGAATTGGGCAAAGTCTGAACGATAAGTTTTAAATTTTCCTGCATCTGAGCTAACAAAGTTCGCAAGATTTTTTGGGAATTGGGAATTTACTTTCTTTCCTGCCAGATTTGAGGATTTCGAGAAGTATGGAAAACAGCGTAAATTTTTATGCAACTTTCAGCTTCGAAAAATTCATAATGAATACCGTAAGGAAAAGTATCCAAGAAAATTATTCTAGAATTTTAATACTTAATCTCAAAATATTGAGGGTTTTCTTTGATTAGGTTTATTTTATTACGAAAATCGGATGAGAATTTTTTGGAGAGAATAGTGTTTATTTTAGAATACCACTGCGTGATATCTTTTAAATCATCCTTTACATATTTTGAGTAGAAAATTTTAATTGCCATTTTCAATATCTTTCAGAAAAGCTTCCATCTCTTCTTCCGATAAACTATTTTCAGGATTTTCTTCCATTTCCTTTTTTCTTCTGATTACTTCGTCTATCTGCCATTGCGGTATTTCCATGTTTTGATCCAGATAACGATCTTTCAGAAAAGACACATAATCATTGACTTGTCTGAGTAAGTCGGGCGGAAGTTCGTGAAGATTTTTTTCAATGTCTTGTATGGTAGGTTCCAAAATGCTCATATCCACAAATTTAAATAAATTTCCTCTAATCATCCCACTTTCCTCACTACAATTTCTTCCCCAATGTACACCAGTAATTTAGTGTGAACCCAATAGCCCATTTTCTCCAGACTTCTTGCATAATGATTGATTTGTTGAACGTGTTTTTCCTGTTTACCGCCCGTTTTATAATCGATAATCGTACATTGATTTTCTTTCAAAGCAATCCTATCCGGACGAATGATTTCACCCAAATCATCTATGAAATCTCGTTCGTTCAGAATTTTAAATTCATCCGAAAAATAAGTCGCTAAATCCGGATGATGAATGATTTCCAACATCAGTTTTTTCATTCCGGGAATTTCTTCCTGTCGGATTTCACCTGCATTCAAAGCCTTTTTTAGTACAGGTTCCACGTCTTTTTCGGTATAAATAAATTCCATCAATCCGTGTACTAAATCGCCATAAACGATTTCTTTTTTCTTTTTCCAACGTTTGGACGATTCTTTACTGATTTGAATTCGGTTTTCCCAATTTTCAACCACAAACGGCAAAGTTTCTGTCAGATTTTCCGAAGTTTTGGGTTGGGAAATTCTTCCTTTTTGGCCTTTTAGAATGATTTCATCTTCGCCGGAAAATTCTTCATTAAAATAAACCGCCACGCCGTTTTTGGCATCTTTTGGCGTGATGATGTAAAGTTGTTCTACCGCACGCGTCGTCGCTACGTATAACAAATTCAGGTTGTCGATCAGAAATTCGTTTCTTTCTTTGTCGATGATTTCCTTAATTTCATTCGAAACTTCTTCCAGATTTCCGAAGGAATCCATAATAAATTCCTCAAAAGGCAACTCTTCTTTCTGAATCGGAATCCAGAATTTATCGACTTTCACGCGATCGCCCCAACTCGCAAATGGAATCATCACCACTGGAAATTCCAGTCCTTTGGATTTGTGAATGGTCATCAGCTGAACGGCATCCACGCCTTCGGGAGAAGAAATGCTCAGTTTTTCCTTTTGCAAATCCCAATGCTCCAGAAATCTTTGCAAATTGTACTCGTTTTGCATCGAATATTCCAAAACATAATCCAGAAAATATTGCAAATAAGCCGTTTCATTTTGACTCAAATCAAAAGCTTTGATGGTTTTTTCGGTAAAATCATAAAGTGAAACCGAAGGCGAAAAAGCAAATGAAATATCGATTTCGATTTCTTTGAGAAAGTTTTTCAAGGATTGTTTCCTTTCCAAAACCGGCTTTATTTTTTCGGTAATGTCCACAAAAGGATGGTTTTTCAATTCGTTTAATTGAATTAAAAATTCTGCCAAAGAAACTTTGTCTTCTTCGTTGGAAATGGTTTTGAAAAACAATTCAATGAGTTGAATTTCAGGCGAGTTCGATAAAAGCAAAGACTCGGAAGAAATAATCGGAATTTGTTTTTCGGACAGGAATTCGGCAATTTTTTTTCCTTCGGCTTTGGTCCGATGCAAAATCGCAATTTCACCCAATTGAAAACCTTGTTCCTGAGCTGAATTTAGATTTTTCAGCAATTGCCCGAGAACTTCTTCGTCATAATTATAATCCTCGGTTTCGCCTTTTTTGGCAATGAAATTCAATTGAACAAATCCGCCTTCTTTGTGATTGCTCAATTGTTGGTTTCCTTCGGCATATAAGTTCCGATAATCTTCGTTGAGACTTTCTGCGATTTTGGTGTAAAATTCATTGTTGAATTCAATGATATTTCGGTGGCTACGCCAGTTTCGGGGAAGATTTTCCACCAAAATGTCGAGTTCGTCTTTTCGATTGATCAAATCCACCATTTGCTCCGGATTTCCGCCGCGCCAGCGATAAATCGATTGTTTGGCGTCGCCCACGAGCATCACCGTATCGGAACTTGCTCGGGCATTTTCCACAAGCGGCAATAAATTCTGCCATTGAAGCGTGGAAGTATCCTGAAATTCATCGATGAAATAATGATGAAAACGATTGCCAATTCGCTCATATATAAAGCCTGAAGGCTGTTTTTGGAGGTTGGCACTGATGAGTTTATTGAACTCAGAAATCAATAAAACATTGTTGTCTTCCTTGATGGTTTCGATTGATTTTTCGACTTCATTGATGATGCTCAACGAAGTAATCGTGCGCTGAATTCCTTGCCAAACCGCCAATTCACGTAAGATTTCAACTGCTTCGTCTGAAAGTGAAATTAGTTCGGGTGCAATTTGTTCGATTGTGTTTTTGGCGATGGATGAAGCTTTACCGGAACACCATTTTTTAGGATCGGTATTGGATTTGAAAGCCAAATGACGACTTCCGGGGAATTCAAAATTTTCGTTTTGAAGTTTATTGAAAAATCCGATGAAACCCGAATTTCCATACGAAAAATCATCAGCAGAAATTTGGTTGGTTTCCAAAATTTGAAACGCCTTTTTTCCGATTTCAATCAGTTTGTTTTTTTGAGTTGAAACATTTCGGTAAACGGTTTTTCGAAACTCATTAAATTCTTCCAGATTAAACTTTTGAAGATTGGCCAGTTTGACCAAATGGGTGTCCGAATAAAGCGTTTTGGCGTTCTGAATGAGTTCGCGCGTAATGTCCCAGGAACGGTTTTCGTTCAGATTGTCAATGGCGATTTCGATCAAAACCGAAGTCAGGGTTTCATCTTCTCCTATTTTTGAAAACAATTGATTGACAGAGTCTTCCAGCAAAGTGTCCAATTCCATTTCCACATTAAAATTGGAGGAAAGCCCCAAATCCTGCGCAAAAGATTTCATCAGTCTAAGGTTGAATTTATCAATCGTACTGACCGAAAACCGCGAATAATTATGCAGGATTTTGGTCAGCATTTCTTTGGATCGCTGATGAATGATTTCCGGTGCTAGATCCAGTTCATTGCTCAGCATTTGTAAATCCTGATTTTCTGTGAAATTGTTTTGTGAAAACTTTTGAAGTTGCTCGAGAATTCTCTCTTTCATTTCGTTCGCAGCCTTATTGGTAAAGGTAATTGCGAGGATCGACTCAAAAGCAAAAGGATTTTTACTCGACAAAAGAATGGACAGATATTCTTTGACCAGTGTGTAGGTTTTTCCCGCGCCGGCCGAGGCATTGTAGATTTTGAAATCGTTAGGTTGCAGCATTATTGAATTAAAAATTAAAAATGATAAATTTTAAATGCCCTTCGACTCCGCTCAGGGTAACAGGTTAAATGTAAAGATTTATTTTTTGATTAAACTCTTCAAATAGTCGATTATTAATTCAGTGGAATTGGGTTTCCCTTGTATGTAGTTTTCGGCAGCATTTCCGCGAAGTTTTCTTTCGTCTTCATTTGCAATTAAATTCGTCATTTTTTGGTCAAAATCATATTGGTCAATAAAACGAACGGCACCCTGATTTTCCAACAAATCAATGGCTTCGAAATAGTTTTCATAATTCGGTCCGAAAATAATCGGAACACCAAAAACAGTCGGCTCCAAAGTGTTATGAACACCGGTTTTGGTAAATCCACCACCGACATAAGAAAGATCGGAATAAGCATAAATTTTGGTCAGCATCCCGATGGTATCTAGAATCAAAATTTGAGAATTCTCGATTTGATTTTGATCGGATTTTGTATAAACTGCTGTTTTCTTATTGATTTTTTCAGATAAAGAAAGAATTTCCTTTTCCTTGATGTTGTGCGGCGCAAAAATCAGTTTCCAGTCATCGGGCATTTTTTCATTGATGAATTTTACCAGAATTTCTTCGTCATCGGGCCAAGTACTTCCGGCAACAATGAGTTTTGAATTTCCTTTGAATTTTTCGATGAATTCCACTCGGGCATTGGCTTCACGGATTTCTTTCACACGGTCAAAACGCGTATCGCCCGAAACGGTGACTTTCTCAATCCCGATGGATTCCAATAAATTTTTTGAGTCGTTGTCCTGCACAAAGAAATGCTCGATCCCGGCAATTATTTTTCGGAACCAACTTCCAAATGGACGGAAAAATAAAATATCCTCTTTGATGACCGCTGAAATCACGATGACCGGAATATCCTTTTTCTGTAAACGCTTTAAAAGATTGTACCAATATTCATATTTCACCAAAATCAAAACTTCGGGATGAAGGATTTTAATCAATTGTTTGGCATTTTTCGGCGTGTCGAGCGGTAAATAAAAAATATAATCGGCACCTTGATAATCCTTTCTGACTTCGTATCCGGAAGGCGAAAAGAAACTGACGGCGAGTTTATGATGAGGAAATTCTTTTTTGATTTTTTCCATCACGGGACGACCTTGTTCGAATTCGCCCAAAGAAGAACAATGCACCCAGATGACTTTGTCGTCAGGCGAAATTGCTTGTTTCATTTTGTTTTTCCAGTTTTTTCTGCCGGAAATCCAAAGATTGGCTTTGGGATTGAAATGAGCGGCTATGGAAACGGCAAAGCCATACATTTGGATGAAAAAAGTGTACAGTGCCTGCATTTTAATTTTTTTTGTACAAGAATTTTTTGAGTTCTTCGGTGGTTACGCAAATGTCATAACCTTTTTTCAATAAACCTTTGATGAGTTGGATATCGCCTGTCCAGATTTTGTGTCTGATTTGCAAATGAAGAGCGATAAAGAAAAAATCATCTGGATCAATATCTTTTACAATTTCAAAAGCTTCTTTCAGATATTTTTTTTCTATTTCGGAAGATTTATAAAAAGTAATTTTTGAAGTAAGTTGTTTCAAATCTTGGTTAATTTGAAGCCTGGTTTTTCCCGTATATTTAAGGAGATCCGAAAAGTGATTATTGACCTCAGTAAGGATAAATTCGGGTGCTGAAATCTGAATATTGCTTTTGGAAGTCAGAATTTCAGCAATCGCCCCATTGGGATTATAAAGTGCACTAATGAGTAGATTGCTGTCCGAAATAACTATCATAATCCAGTCCCATTTCTTTAAACCATCTTTTCGTTCCGGCCTTATTTACCTTTTTTGAAAGCTCCATTATATGTTTTTCCTTTTCTTCTTCGGTCATAAGGTCAAAGGGAGCAGGTTCGGAAGTTTTGTTTTTTGCATTTTTGGGAACGTATTCAATGTCAATACCCATCCGCTTGGCAATGCGGATCAGCAGTTCCAAATCTTCTTTCGAGGCTTTATTTACAATCAGCGTGTCCATCGGAAATGATTTATCTCACAAAGATAGGCAAAACTCCACAAAATTTTCGCCATTTTCCCTTAATCACTACATTTGCTTAAATTTCAGAATATGCGCAAATTACAAATGGTTGATTTGGGTGCACAGTACCAGAAAATCAAAAAAGATATAGACGAAGCCATTCAGGGGGTCATTGATTCTTCAGCATTTATTAACGGCCCTGAAGTGAAAAATTTCCAGACAGAACTGGAATCTTATTTAAACGTTAAACACGTCATTCCTTGCGGAAACGGAACCGATGCTTTGCAAATCGCTTTGATGGCGCTGGATTTGAAGCCGGGCGATGAAGTCATCACAGCCGATTTTACATTTGCGGCGACCGTGGAAGTCATTCATCTTTTGGGATTGAAATCGGTTTTGGTCGATGTGGATTATGATACGTTTTTAATTGATCCGGAGAAAATTCGCGCAGCCATTACACCAAAAACCAAAGCGATCATTCCCGTGCATTTGTTTGGTCAATGTGCCAATATGGATGAAATAAATAAGATTGCAAAAGAGCATAATTTATTTGTAATCGAAGATACCGCACAGGGCATTGGAGCTGATTTCAAAGGTGAAAAAGCGGGAACCATCGGAACGATCGGAACGACTTCATTTTTCCCTTCCAAAAATTTGGGATGCTACGGCGATGGCGGAGCAATTTTTACCAATGATGATGCTTTGGCGCATAAAATGCGTGGAATATGTAACCACGGAATGTACCAAAGATATTACCACGATGAAATTGGCGTGAATTCAAGGTTGGACAGCATTCAAGCAGCGATTTTGAGAGTGAAATTGCATCATTTGGACGAATACAACAAAGCGCGCAGAAAAGCGGCCGATTTTTACAATGAAGCTTTTCAGGATATCCCTGAATTATTGACACCTGCCAAAGCAGATAATTCCACCCACGTTTATCATCAATACACGCTTCGTGTGACCAATGGAAAACGCAATGAATTAAAAGAATTTTTAGAGTCCAAAGGCATTCCGGCGATGATTTATTATCCGGTTCCTTTGCGAAAACAAAAAGCGTATGATACAGGAAATTATAAGGACACCGATTTCCCGAATACCAATAAATTAATCGAAGAAGTAATTTCGTTGCCGATGCATACGGAATTGGATAAAGAACAATTGGAGTTTATCAAAGAGTCGGTATTGGAATTTTTCACGAGCTAAATTTGGGTTACGAATTCGCATAATCACAAACTTGAAACATTGAACTTGAAACAAAAAATTTTAGTCACCGGCGGATTAGGATACATTGGCTCTCACACTGCGGTAGCATTACAGGAAGCCGGATATGAAGTCGTTATCATCGATGATTTATCCAATTCCGAATTATTTGTATTGGATCGAATCACTCAAATCACGGGAATCGAACCTGAATTTCATCAGATAGATTTAAAGGATGCTGATTTGGTCAATGAGTTTTTTCAAAACAACAAAGTCGATGGTGTCATTCATTTCGCAGCGCACAAAGCCGTAGGCGAAAGCGTTCAGAAGCCTTTAATGTATCATAAAAACAATCTTTTGGGATTGCTAAATGTATTGGAAGCAATGAAAGAAAACGAAGTGGATCATTTCATTTTCAGTTCTTCTTGTACGGTTTACGGTCAGGCCGATAAAATGCCGATTGACGAGTCGGCTCCGATCAAAAAAGCAGAATCGCCTTATGCCAAAACCAAACAAATAGGCGAGGAGATTTTAGAAGATTTCGTAGCGGCTTTTGAAAAAAACGTGATTTCCTTGAGGTATTTCAATCCGGTGGGTGCACATCCGAGTGCTTTGATTGGAGAATTACCCAAAGGCGTTCCCAATAATTTAGTGCCCTTTGTTACACAGACAGCAGCCGGAATGCGTGAATTTTTATCGGTGTTTGGAAGTGATTATCCGACCCGTGACGGAACGGCCATCCGGGATTATATCTATGTTTGCGATTTGGCGGATGCACACGTAAAAGCTTTGACAAGATTAATTCAAAAGCAAAATAAATCCAACTTGGAAGTTTTCAATTTGGGAACGGGCATTGGTTCAACGGTTTTGGAAGTGGTGAAAGCTTTTGAAACGGTCAATAATCTGAAATTGAATTATAAATTGGTCGAGAGAAGAGCAGGGGACATCATTGAAGCTTTTGCGGACAATAGTTTAGCGGAAAATGAATTGGGATGGAAACCTGAAACTTCGCTGGAAGAATCGATGCGTACGGCTTGGGAATGGCAGAGGAGCCTCCCCTAACCCCTCCGAAGGAGGGGAATTCGTTCTTTACGAACTTCGAATTTCGGACTTCATCAAACGAAAAATAATTCGTAATTTTGACCATTCTATGGAAGTAATCATCAAAGAAGACGGAAGGGTACAAAAACCGGAATGGTTGCGTGTGAAACTGCCTACGGGTAAAAAGCACCGTGAGTTGCGTGGTTTGGTTGATAAATACAAACTCAACACGATTTGCCAAAGTGGAAGTTGTCCGAATATGGGCGAATGCTGGGGCGCAGGAACCGCGACTTTTATGATTTTAGGAAACATTTGTACACGTTCATGTGGATTTTGCGGTGTGAAAACCGGTCGTCCCGAACAAGTCGATTGGGAAGAGCCTGAAAAAGTGGCGCGTTCCATCAAACTGATGCAAATCAAACACGCGGTTCTGACTTCTGTGGATCGCGATGATTTGAAAGATATGGGTTCTATCATTTGGGCGGAAACCATTGGCGCGGTTCGGAGAATCAGTCCGGGAACGACGATGGAAACTTTAATTCCCGATTTTCAGGGAAACACAAAAATGCTGGATCGAATTCTGGAAGCCGCTCCTGAAGTGATTTCGCACAATATGGAAACGGTGAAAAGACTGACGCGCGAAGTGAGAATTCAAGCGAAATATGAACGCAGTTTGGAAGTTTTGCGTTACTTAAAAGAGCAAGGTCAGCCGAGAACCAAAACGGGTGTTATGCTTGGTTTGGGCGAAACGGAAGACGAGGTTTTTGAAACCATTCAGGATGTCAGAAATGCCAATGTGGACATCATCACGATTGGGCAGTATCTGCAGCCGACCAAAAAACATTTGCCAGTTCGTTCCTTTATCACACCGGAACAGTTCAAAGCATACGAAATTTTTGCGAAAGATTTGAGCTTCCGTCACGTAGAAAGTGGTCCGTTGGTGCGTTCTTCTTATCACGCTGAGAAGCATATTCTTTAGAGGTAAGGTTGGTAGAGAAAATAGAGAATAGAAGATAGAAAATAGATACATTATACAATAATTCACTATTCAACAATTCACTTTTACACCTACCTATTCAAACTTTCTTTATTCTATTTTTGAAGAAATAATTTTATGAAAGTAAAGCTGTTGACCATTGGGGATGAAATATTAATCGGTCAAACGGTCGATACGAATTCCGCCTACATTGCACAAAAACTAAACGGAATTGGATTGGAAGTAGAAGAAATTATTTCCATTGCCGATCGTTCCGAAACCATCATACAAGCACTTCAAAATTCAATTTCCGAAACCGATGTTTTGATTACAACCGGCGGATTGGGGCCGACCAATGATGATGTGACTAAGCTGGCTTTGTGCGAATTTCTAGATACCGAGTTGATTTTGGATGAATTCGTATTGAAAGAACTCGAAGAGCGTTTTGCCAAACAAGGTCGGGAATTGAACAAACTCAATCGCAATCAAACTTTATTACCCAAAAAATCGATTGCGTTGCGAAATATTTTGGGAACGGCTCCGGGCATCTGGACGGAATTTCAAAATACCATTATCATCAATCTTCCCGGTGTTCCGTTTGAAATGAAAAATCTGATGAAAACGGAAGTTTTGCCTCGGCTTCAACAAAAATTCAATTTGCCTTTTGTGGTTCATCGGTTTTTATCGGTTTCGGATTATCCGGAAAGTGAGTTGGCCATTGCGTTGGAAGGTTGGGAGAATAATTTGCCTCAACATCTGCATTTTGCTTATTTGCCCGAGAGAAATAAAATCAAATTAAGGATTACCGGAATTGGAAAAGTCAAATCCGTAATGGAAAAGGAAATCGATGCGGAAGTCGAAAAGCTGGTTCCATTGATTGGTGATCGTTTGGACTCTACAACTCGCGATACGATTGAAATAATTCTGGGCGAAAAACTCAAAGATTTAAATTTAAGCATTGCCACGGCAGAAAGCTGTACCGGTGGAAATATTTCCTTTCTGCTCACTTCAGCGCCGGGTAGTTCGGAATATTTCAAAGGCGGAATTGTTTCGTATGCAACCGAAGTGAAAGAAAGGGTTTTAGGCGTTTCCAACGAATTAATCCAAAAACACACGGTGGTAAGCAGTGAAGTAGCCGAAGCAATGGCAAAAGGCGTTCGCGAACATTTACAAACGGATGTCGGTGTTTCTACCACAGGCGTTGCCGGTCCGGCGAAAGGGGAAGATGGCAAAGAAGTCGGCACGATTTGGATTGGGATAGCCGATAAAAATTCGGTGACAAGCGTGAAATATTTCTTTCCTTATCTGGAGCGCGAAGATTTTATCGCACAAGTTTCCCGATTGGCTTTGCAGAATGTTTTCAAATTTCTGAACGGAAAAATTTAGCATTTACAAGGTTTTCGACTTCGTCTTTCGATGTCGCGGTTGCTGAGTGGGTAAATTTTTAATCCAATGTAGAAATCTTCACCGTGAAGTTTTTGGTGGGGAATAAATATAGGAAGTAAATTTTCACTGCCGATGATAAGTGGACCATATCGGAGAAAGGCACCCATTTGAAAATTTTTGTATTCATAAGCCGAAACAGAAGCGCCATAGGCGAATTTATGTTGGCTCACAATGTAGGAAGCATTGATGATATTGCTTCTTTTCAAGCTGTTTTCAAAGATGGGAAGACGTTGCACAACATCTATGTTTAGGTATTGATTTACGCCAATATTTTTACTTGCATTAAAATGAAGACTTGTCGGCAGTCCGATTTTAAAATCGTTTGAAACCAAGGATTGAGCTGGGTTTCCGTAAATTTCATTGCTGATGATTTGGGCGTATTGTTCGGGCGATTCGAATTCAATGTCTTCCAAATTTGAATTATTAGTGTACTGAAAGTTTTCGCCCAAAAAATGATGAAGAAATCCATCAAAATTTACCCATCCGACGTCTAGTAAATTGGCCGAAATTTTCAAATCATAATCATCGTCATTTCCCGCATAATTCACAAAAGCGAACCCAAAGTCAAATCCGAAACCGTTTCCTTGCGATTGATAATTATAGGTTTCATTTTCAAAGTCATAGCCCGTTGCATAGCCGATTTCGATATCAAAATCTGATACGAAAAGATTTTTTTGATTGGCGAGCGAACCGTCTTCTAATACGATGTCTTCGTTTTCACGCCGCATCACAGCATTTTCGTTGTTTTTCAGGTAAAAAGCATCATGAGCCATTAGGTATTTAATATTGACGCCCGCAATCCATTGATAGTCAGAGTTGAATGGGATTTCTGTTGCGAGGTTGAGTCCAATTTCTGTCCAATTCATAAAATTGGCTTCAAAAGGGCTTAAGTTATAAAGTACGGGTTCGAGAATTTCCTGATTGGTAAATTGAAGATAATTGTCCACATCAATAATTGAGCTCTGTGTACGGAGTTTTGAAAAGATGCCAACAGAAAAATCCTTCTCCGCAATTGTAAAATTGTATGAGGCAGAAGGTCCCATGATTTCATTGCTGAAATGATATCCGGTTATGTCTTTGTTGTAATAATCCCATACTTTTTTGGTGTTTTCTCCGGTTATGTTTTCTCCGATGTTTGCTTCTCTGATTTCACCGCTTGTCAATCCTAGAATGCTTGTTTTTGAAATATAGCCATAGCTGTTTTGAATAAAGATGTTTTCTGAAAATAAGTGAACATCCCATTGATTAGGATTAAGAAAGCTTTGGGTAGGAGAAATACCGACTGTGCTGATTCCGCTGAACCGGTCATTGCTGAAAATGAAAGGGTCCTGCGATAGCAGCGGAGCGGATAATAGACATAATCCAACCACTGAAAGTATATGAAAAGCACGAAAAGTCAAGAAATCCCTATTTAATTAAAAAACGTAGAAAAAGCAGGTTTATTTCATGTAAGGTTTGTGGAAGAGAAATATTTAGGCATAAAAAATGCCCGGCAAAACCGGGCAATTATTTGGATTGTGTATTTTATTTTTTGTGTGGATTAGAATGTGTATCCTACTCCTAATGCAATTGTTGAATTGTAGATTTTGAATTTGTCACCGTTTGTATCTTCTAATGTATACACACTATTTAATCCACGGCCGTAACGAATTCCGAAATTTAATCCCATTGGCAATTCATACCCTGCACCAATGTTAAGTCCAAAGTTCACGCCAGAAACATCATCTATGTCTCCTTCAAATGAGCTGTCACCACCTTCAACTTTACCTTTTGCGCCTACGTTGAATCCTACTTGAGGTCCAAATTCGAAGTTTAAACCTTCGTAAGCATACCATTTCATCATCAATGGAACATTAATGTAGCTAAAATTACTCGTGTACTTAACGTCCTGTCCAAAGATAGTTTCCTCATACTTGTCTCCTTGTAAAGAGAAAAGTAATTCAGGTTGAAAAGCCAATTGCTCGGAGAAACGGATATTTGCGTAACCTCCAACATTGAAGCCAACTTTCATGTCTGACTCCTCAACATCACTTCCGACGAAGTTAGTCAATTGTGGTCCGGCTTTCACACCGAAACTTACTTGTGCATCTGCACTTGTCATTCCAAAAACCGCTAAAGCGGCAATAAAAAACATTTTTTTCATCTGTTTAATTTTTTAGTTTAAAATAGTTTTAGAATTATGTCTATTTTAAGGTTCGCATAGCCATTTAACAAATGCTGTGCCAAAGGAAAATGAAATGTTAAAATTCAATACCAAAAAAAGCCGTCTAGGCTGAGCCGAGACGACTTTTTACTATGGAAAGTAATTTTAATATTTAGTCAAAATCCTGATTTGCACCGACTTTGGCGCGCTGTACGTTCAGAACTGGACGATTGTTTACTTGATCTCCATTTCCAAGAACAAATGCCACAATTGAAAGATTTTCAGAATTGGTGACATTATCAGGAAGGCTCACGCTGAAATTGCGAGACCATATATTCCCATTGGAAATATGGTTTTGCGGAATCAGGTCTCCGAAAATATCGGTATAAGATTTAAGCAATACGTGCTCTTGTGGGAAGTTTGGAATTGGATTCGGAAGATTTACATAATCAAAATTCGGATCGCATGTAGCTGACTGCCCTGTGAAATAATTGACCTGATTATAGGAAAGACCATCTTCAAGTAAATATACTACCAGTCGTGCATTGGGTACCGAGTCTGTAGCGAATCCTACTTTCACATTGATGCTAAGGCTACTGCCACTTAATGAGGAATCAATCGCAAGCCCAAGAGGAGCGGGCTGATTCAGGAAAGAGTCAACCTGTGCCTGATATGCCGAAGCATCATTTGGGCAAGGCTGGGTCCCTTGGAACATATCTACAGTATGAATTCTGTTATATCGACCTTCGGGGCGTCCCAAAACATTGTAATTGTTCGGGTGGCTTAACTGATTGGCAAACTCATATGCCCAAGGGTCGGTAGGTGCTCCCGGACAGTGAATTGCTACTGGGATTACTCTGTCACTGTAGTTGGTGACATATTCCACTATGGTTACCATTCGCGGACAATACCCGCACCAAGTTCCGGTGTAGTCTTCAAGTAATAATTTCTGGGTATATCCCTCGGGTTGAGTGTCTTCTTCTGTGGAAGCAAAATAAGCAATATTGCTTTCCAGCCCGTTGAAGGTTGCACGAACTTCATTCTCAGGATTTACTGAAGTAGGTGTAAAGGTATTCCCAGAAATCTGGTTTCCATTTACAAAAAATATAGCCTGGTTTGAAACGTCTCCCCCAATGTTGGAAGTGGCAGTAAACGTAATCGTACTACCGACAGTTACGCTGGAAGACGATAAAGTTAAGGTGATAGATTCGTCTGGAATTTCCTCTTCGGTTCCGCAACTTGTGAAGAACAATAGAGAAATCAGACCCATAAAGACAAAAATGTGTGTTAGTTTATTTAATTTTTTCATAATTATGAATTTATTTTTAGCTAAATTAGCATTTAATTAACACACAAATAATATTAATTATGAAGAAATTTATTACGACTTTTTTCTTACTTACCTTTTTGTTTCCTGTTTTTTCTCAGGAATCTGAATTCCCGGACATCTCAATTCCGGATTTAAATGGCAACAGAGTAAATATAAAGTCATTGTCTACTGAGGGCAAACCTGTAGTTCTTGCATTTTGGGCGACTTGGTGCGGTCCGTGTATGTTGGAACTAAATGCGATCAACGATAAAATGGATGATTGGAAATCCGAAACAGACTTCAAGTTCTATGCTATATCACTTGATGATTCAAAAACTGTGGGACGTGTTCAACCCATGGTAAACGGAAAAGGATGGGAATTCGATATTTTATTGGATACAAATAACGATTTAAAGAGACTTCTTAACTTCTCAACTCCGCCTTTCACTGTAATTGTGAAAGATGGTAAAATTCTTTATAGACACGTGGGATATCAACCCGGAGCAGAAGATAATTTGTACGAACAGATCAAAGGAGTAGTCAACTAATTTATCCAAGAAAAATATTGAAATGAAAAGAATTAATGCTTTTGCGGTGCTAAGTTTGTTTGCGCCTGCTTTATTTGGCCAGATAGAAATCGGAGGCGGAACTTTTTCCGGAGGTATAGAGTCCACTTCCCAATGGTACCTGGATGACGAAGATTTAGATTTTGAACAGCCAAATGACCCTTTCAGGTCAAATAATTATATACGGTTAGATTATCAGCATGGGAAATTTTCTGCAGGCTTGCAGTATGAAGCTTATCTTCCGTCTGCTTTATTAGGGTATTCAGAAAGACTGAATGATAATAAGATTGCGACCTATTATGTAAATTACAAAGGAGAGCAATTGGACATTACAGCGGGTAATTTTTATGAGCAGTTCGGAAACGGATTGATTTTGAGAAGCTGGGAAGACCGTCAGATTGGGATTAACAACTCCATCCGAGGATTAAGGGTTGCTTATACGCCCAATGATTTTACTACTATCAAAGGTTTAATCGGAAAACAACGTCTGGGATTTGAAACTACTCAAGGAACTCTCGGCGGTATTGATGTGGAAACCAATATTGTGCGGATGTTTAACAAAGATAATTTCAAACATTCGGTAATTGCTGGAGTAAGCTATGTGGGACAGCATGAAGACTATACGGGGCCGGTTGAGGATTTTCCACAAAACATCAGTAATTATTCGGCGCGTTTAGGGTACTCGGGCAGTTCAGGATTTTATACAAATTTTGAATATGTTTATAAAGGAGAACAGGCCGCTTACTTCAGCGGAATTCCTACCGAGAAATACTATGATGGAAATGCTTTGTTAGTTAATTTGGGATATTCTACCCGAGGATTTGGGATTAACACCACTTTCAGAAGAATGGAAAATATGGGAATGTACTCACAGAGAGATTTAAGTGAGATTTCAGCCAATGTTTACAACGAAGGTATCGTAAATTATCTGCCAGCTCTTACGCGTCAACATGATTATTTGTTGACCAATATTTACGTGTATCAGGCTCAGCCTGGTATTAACCGTGAAAAAGGTGAAGCTGGAGAGATTGGAGGGCAGGTTGATATATTTTACAATTTTGCGAAAGGCACGTTTCTGGGAGGTAAATACGGAACGAAACTCGCTGTTAACGGTTCTTATTGGAATGGTTTAAATGCTCAATTCAATGAATCAGGAGATGAGTACACAACTGATTTTCTTGACTTTGGAAGAAAATTTTTCCACGATGTGAATTTTGAAATCAATAAAAAATGGACCGATAAATTCTCCACTATTTTCACTTATATGCATCAGTACTACAACAAAGGAATTGTGGAAGGAGGAAACTATAGCCACATTATTGCCAACGTAGTGGTGGGAGATTTCTTGTATAAATTTAATTCGAACAATTCAGTCCGCTTTGAATTACAACACCTTCAAACCAAAAGAGACAATAAAAACTGGGCAGCAGCTTTGTTTGAATATAATATGAATCAGCGATGGAACTTCTATATGGGTGATAGTTATAATTATGGAAATGACGATAAATCAAAACGTCACCACTACTATATGGTAGGAGGTAGTTATACAAAAGAATCCACACGTGTAGCGCTAAATTTTGGTAGACAAAGAGGTGGGCTCATCTGTGTGGGAGGTGTTTGTCGTTATGTGCCTGAAAATAGTGGACTTACACTGTCGCTGGTGAAAACTTTTTAATATATTTGTAATAATATTAACACACTAAATAATTAACAATGAAGCAAAATTTTACTAAATTAATAGTGGCTTTAACGCTTCCACTATTTGGGTATGCACAAACGATTGTGAATACCAACCCGGAAAACAAGAAAGTTATATTAGAAGAATTCACCGGTATCAACTGTGTGTATTGTCCGCAAGGTCATGCGATTGCAAATCAAATTCAAGAAAACAATCCTGGAAATGTCTTTCTTATCAATGTACACCAAGGAGGCTATGCAAACCCATCAGGGAGTCAGCCTGATTTTAGAACCCCTTTTGGTAATGCCATTGTAAATCAATCTTATAGCGGTGGCGGATTTGGATACCCATCAGGAACTGTGAACCGTCATAATTTCCCAGGTATGGAAATGTCAGGCGCAGGTACTACTGCTATGGGGCGTGACAAATGGATTGCAGCTTCAAATATAATACTACAAGAAGCATCCTATGTAAACGTTGCTCTGGAATCAGAAGTTGATTTTCAGACACGTCAGATGACGATTAATGTAGAGGTTTATTATACCGGAAATAGTCCCGAAAATACAAATAAACTAAATGTAGTTCTTTTGCAGAACAACACATTAGGACCTCAAACAGGAGGGGGAATGGGAAATAATTATGTCCATATGCATCGTTTAATCGATATGATTACCGGCCAGTGGGGAGAAGATATCACCACAACTACAGCGGGAACATTTGTGTCAAAAACCTATACTTATACAATCCCTGAAGATCTAAATAACATTCCAATTGTTTTGGGAGAATTGGAACTAGTAGCATTTATTGCAGAAGGAAATCAGGAGATTATCAGTGGAAATGGAACCTTTCCTGCTTATATAAATCTGGAATTTGATAACGATGTAAGTATTGAATCAGTAGAAGACATCCCTGCCGTGTGCTCCGGAGTTATAACCCCTGAGTTTACGATTAAAAACTATGGAAATGATGTAATCACTTCCCTTGATATTGAATACACTCTAAATTCAGGAACTACAGAAACCTTTACTTGGACAGGTAATTTGGCTGGCTTGCAACAAACAAAAATCACACTTCCAGAAATTAATTTCACAGAAGCAGAAAACACATTGGAAATAAGTTTGCCATCGGATGATAATAATCAGAACAATACAGCATCTGTTGACTTTGTCGAAGCTACAACTACTACTAGTACGCTTACACTGGAAATTAGAACCGATAATTGGGGATATGAAACTACATGGAATATTAAAAACTCAGCCGGGTCAATCGTTGCAAATGGTAGCGGATATGGAAATAATCAGACGTACAATATTGAATTAGAACTTCCTGCTGACTGCTATACTTTTACAATTAATGATGCTTATGGCGATGGAGGAGGACGAGCTACTCTAAAAGACATGAATGGTCAAAACGTTTGGGTAATCTTAGGAAACGGATATTCCGACTCAACATTTATCAACTTTGCAACAGATGGAACGATGAATGTAAATGACCTAACTACACAAGCCTTGAATATTTATCCAAATCCATCAAATGGAATATTCAATGTTTCACTTGAGAAAAAATCTACTGTGGAAGTATTTGACGTAACCGGTAAAATGATTCACAAATCTTCTGCCAACGCAGGTACAAACACAATTAACCTGACTGGAAAAACAGGTGTATTCGTTGTAAAAGTAACCGAAGAAGGAAGTAAAAACGTTACAACGAAAAAAGTAATCTTAAAATAATTAATCTTTTAGCACCGGCCAGAGGCCGGTGCTATTTCAAAAACAATTAAAAATGAAAAAAATAATTTTTTCCGCACTGTTTTTTGCAGCAGTTTCGGGGTATGCCCAGGATCAGGATTATACCGTAACAAATCTGGACATGGTGGAGTATGAAAACAATTCAGTGCATGTTTTTAATGTACACGGAACTTTCGATGACCCCATTGACGAAGCCAAGCTTCATTTGGTGATAAATAACACAACTTCAAATCCGATATATGTGTCCGGAGAAGTTGTTGAAATCACAAATACAGATGGCGAAATGGCTCAGTTTTGTATCGGAGGACCAGCAGGAAACTGCTTTTTCCCACTTTTTGAAGGCGCCTACTATCCAAATGCAAATGGAGGTGAAGTACCGCCCAACACTAATTGGGGATTCAATGATTACCTTATTAACTTAGATCCAGCAGATCTATCTGAATATACCATTCGTTTTCTTCAAACTGATGGACAAGGTAATGAAATCCCAAATACTTCATTTTATCTGACGTATCGTTACGACAGAAATGCAATGTCCGTTTCAGACCTAAGCTCCATCGCCATTGCAGAAGTTTATCCAACGGTTGCAAAAGGATCAACCACAGTTGAACTGAAAGAAAATGCATCAGTCCAAATCCTAAATATGGAAGGAAAAAGCGTGAAATCACTTAAATTGAATGCTGGGAAATCTAATCTGGATCTTACAGGGCTTTCAGCTGGAGTTTATTTGATTCAATTCAAAGGAAATTCCGGATTGACAACTACTAAGAAAATTCTTGTTAAATAATATTTAAACAAATGATTAAAAATGCCGTTTTGTTTCCAACGAGACGGCATTTTTTATGCTTTATATCTAAAATTATCCGATTACTTTTAATTTTGCGAAATTCAGTAGCAACTTCTTTTCGCCAGCATTGTCAAACAAAACCGTCGCCTTTACATTGTCTGGATCTCCTTCCAAAGAAATCACTTTTCCTCGCCCGAAACGATCATGCATTACGATTTTTCCTGCCGATAAATCCACATTTTCACCATTGGACTGATTCACGATTTTGGCCTGAGCAATCGGTTTGAAACTCGCTTTCGGCTTCAAAGGATTGCCCGGTTTTTTCGGGTCGCTTTTCTTTCTTTCGAATTTTGGAACTTGCGAATAATTATCATCAAACAAATTAACATTCAATCCGCTTTTGTTCACAGGAAGTCCGGCGTTGAGGTTTTTCCATTCCAAATATTTATCATCAATTTCTTCCAAAAAACGACTCGGTTCGCTGTCCACAATTTTTCCCCAACGAAATCTTGAAACCGAATACGTCAGATGCGCAAACTTTTCCGCACGCGTTAGTGCTACATAAAACAAACGACGTTCTTCTTCCAATTCCTGACGTGTGTTCAAATTCATCATAGACGGAAATAAATTTTCTTCCAATCCCACAATGAAAACCGCCGGGAACTCCAATCCTTTGGCCAAATGCACGGTCATAAGCGAAACTTTATTGTCGTCCTCATCATCATTGTCCGCATCGGTAGCGAGTGCCACATTTTCCAAAAATCCGCTCAGCGAAGGATCGCCTTCATCCAATTGTTTTTGTTCGTCCACATAACCCTGAATACTGTTCAGCAATTCCTGAATGTTTTCCAACCTTGAAATTCCTTCAGGCGTATCATCTTCTTTTAGTGTTTTGATGAGTCCGGTGGTTTTGGCGACATGCGAAGCAACTTCATACACATCATGATTTTGGAGCATCACTTTGAAACTTTTAATCATGGTAATGAAATCGTTCAGTTTTTGAGCCGTCGGATTGTTCAAACCGATTTTTCCTGCATATTGACCAATGTTTTCCAGGATTTCATAAATCGTTTTTTCATATTCGCCCGAAGCCACCGTCAATTTATTCAAAGTTGTCTGACCAATTCCACGCGCCGGATAATTGATAATCCGAAGCAAAGCTTCTTCGTCATTCTGATTAATTAGTAGTCGCAGATAGGAAACCAAATCTTTGATTTCCTTTCGTTGGAAAAACGAAGTTCCGCCATAGACCCGATAGGGAAGATTTCTCTTTCGCAAAGCTTCTTCTATCGCACGAGATTGCGCATTGGTTCGATAAAGAACCGCAATATCTTTGTGTTTGAGGTGTTCGTTCAATTGAAGTTCCCAGATTTGCGAAGCCACATATCTTGCTTCATCGGCATCGGTCAAAGCCCGATAAACCGGAATGGTTTGTCCATCATCATTGGCTGTCCAGACATTTTTTTCCAATTGGTCACGGTTTTGCGCAATGATTTGATTGGCAGCACCCACAATCGTTTTGGTGGAACGGTAATTTTGTTCAAGCGGAATAACTTTTGCGTCCGGATAATCTTGTTGGAACGACAAAATATTGCGAATGTTCGCCCCACGGAACGCATAAATACTCTGCGCATCATCGCCCACTACACAAAGATTTTCATAACGAGAAGCCAAAGCTTTTACGATTAAATATTGCGAATGGTTGGTATCCTGGTACTCATCCACCAATATGTATTTAAACCTTTCCTGGTATTTCGCCAGAACTTCAGGAAATCTTGTCAGGACTTCATTGGTTCGCAACAGCAAATCATCGAAATCCATCGCTCCCGATTTAAAGCAGCGATCTACATATGCTCTGTAAACTTCGCCCATTTTGGGACGCATGGCAGCAGCATCGGCTTCAATCAATTCCGGTGTATTATGATACGCCCGAACGGTAATCAGGTTGTTTTTAAATTGTGAAATCCGGTGAAGCACCTGTTTCACTCTGTAAATATCTTTATCGAGTTGAAGTTCGTCCAGGACTTTTTTCATCACGCTTTGGGTATCTTGCGTATCATAAATCGTGAAATCGGAAGGATACCCCAAACGAGTAGCTTCGACACGGAGAATTCTCGCAAAAACCGAGTGAAAAGTTCCCATCCAAAGGCTTTTGGCTTCGCTTTCGCCGACCACTTTTGAAATCCGGTCTTTCATTTCTCGCGCAGCTTTATTGGTAAAAGTCAAGGCGAGAATATTGAAAGGATCAACGCCTTTTTCAATCAAATGAGCAATCCGATAGGTAAGGACACGGGTTTTTCCCGATCCCGCACCCGCAATGACCATCAGCGGTCCTTCGGTAATTTCAACAGCTTGTCTCTGGGGTTCGTTCAGTTCGTCTAAATAATTCTTCATGGGAGGACAAATTTACAAATAATACACCGTAGGCTAAAGAGAGTTCAGATGAAATAATCAAGTTCAATAATTAAGTCAGTTTCGTACTCATTTTTAACTCAAATTTGAATTAAATTCAATAAGCAATTTTACAATATAAATTTAAACAGGTTCTTAGTTTCCGCATCAAACTTTATCTTTGTAGAATTCTATACTGAATTTATGAACACATTCGGAAAGATTTTTCGACTTACGACTTTTGGAGAAAGCCACGGAACGGCAATTGGCGGAATTATTGACGGTTGTCCAGCTGGAATTGAGCTTGATGTGGAAGAAATCCAATCCGAATTAGATCGGCGTAAACCCGGACAATCCAAAATTGTAACCCAAAGAAAAGAGTCCGATACGGTTCAGTTTCTGTCCGGAATTTTTGAAGGAATAACGACCGGAGTGCCCATCGGATTTATCATTCCCAATGAAAATCAGAAATCCAAAGATTATTCGCACATCGAAGAGGTATTTAGGCCTTCGCACGCCGATTTCACTTACCATCAGAAATACGGCAACAGAGATCACCGGGGCGGAGGAAGAAGTTCTGCGCGTGAAACTGCCAATTGGGTGGTGGCCGGAGCCGTGGCCAAACAAATTATCAAGGAAATAGAAATCAATGCCTATGTTTCATCGGTCGGGGATTTATTTTTAGAGAAACCTTATCAGCAACTGGATTTTTCCAAAACCGAATCCAATATCCTTCGATGCCCCGATGAAGAAACCGCTGCCAAAATGATTGAAAAAATCGAAAAAGTCAGAAAAGCCGGCGACACCATCGGCGGAACGATAACTTGTGTGATAAAAAATGTGCCTGTTGGGTTGGGAGAACCGATTTTTGATAAACTTCACGCCAGATTAGGTCAGGCAATGCTTTCCATCAATGCGGTAAAAGGATTTGAATACGGAAGCGGATTTTGCGGTGCACGAATGCAAGGTTCGGAACACAATGATTTATTCAACGAAGACGGAACAACCAAAACCAATCTTTCAGGTGGAATTCAAGGCGGAATTTCCAACGGAATGGATATTTATTTCCGTGTGGCATTTAAACCCGTGGCAACTTTGATGCAAAAGCAGGAAGCGCTTAATTCCCAAGGCGAATTAGTGGAAATGCAAGGCAAAGGACGTCACGATCCTTGTGTTTTGCCAAGAGCCGTTCCGATTGTAGAAGCCCTTTCTGCAATGGTTTTGCTCGATTTTGTCTTATTAAACAACTCAGGGAAATACTGAATTATTTAGGTAAACTGATGAGTGGCGATGTCACATTATCATATTGATCGAAATAAATTTTTCCACGAAGAACGCTTTGAATTGTTTTGGAGAAATTCTCTTCAAACGATCTTCTGAGATTGGATTGGTGATATACCAAACTTACCTGTCGAGAAGGTGCGGGATCTTCAAAATGACGAATGTTTTTCTGGGATTCTTTCGGTAAATCTTCCGCATGAAGGCTCGGCAAAAGCGTCATTCCATAGCCTTCATTGGCTAGTTTAACCAAAGTATCAAGACTTCCGCTGTCAAGTTTAACAGGTTGTTTCTTCAATTTGGCAGCTTCGCAAAGATTCAGAACATTGTTTCGGAAACAATGACCTTCTTTCAGCAACAAAAGATCTTCCACATCCAGGTCGGAAGTCTGAATCATTTTTTTGGAATGGTAAATATGCGAATCCGGAACATAGGCCACCAAAGGTTCATAATACAGCGTTTTTTCCACAATTTGATCTTCATGAAGTGGCGTTACCACTATCCCGAAATCCAAAATGCCTTCGCGTAGGCCCGCAATAATTTCTTCGGTCTGTAGTTCTCTGATGATGAGGTTTGATTTGGGATGTGCTCTCTGAAATGTTTTGTAAAACATAGGCACAAGCGTTGGCAAAACCGTTGGGATAACCCCAATACGGAAATCGCCTTCTATCTGGCCCTTTTCTTCAAAAACCAATTGTGCCATTTTGTTGGATTCTTTCAGAATAATTTTGGCTTGTTCTACCACTTTTTCACCAATGGTTGTAAGTTTAATCGGATGAGAACTCCTGTCAAAAATTTCAATCCCCAGTTCCTTTTCCAATTTTTGAATCTGCATACTCAAAGTAGGTTGCGTGACAAAAGACTTATCAGCCGCGAGCGTGAAGTTCTTGTATTCTGCAACCGCTAAAACATATTCCAACTGTACCAGTGTCATATATAAATATTTTCAATAAAGGTATTAATTTAATCGAATTTGTCTATGAATGATGGTATGATTTTAGTTAGTTATAACTGAGGTTTGACATTGTTCAGGTCATCTAAATTCCTTATATTTAGAATATTAATTTAGTAACTTAAAAAAAACATATAATATGAAATTATCTACCATTGGATTGGAGAAATCCACAACAAAAGAACTATCGGAAGATCTGAATATACTTCTTGCCGATTTACAGATTTATTATCAGAATTTACGTGGTGTTCATTGGAACATCAAAGGCGAGCAATTTTTCCAATTGCACCCGAAATTTGAAGAATTATACTTGGACGCCCAAGAAAAAGTGGATTTGGTTGCCGAGCGAATCTTGACTTTGGGTGCAACGCCCTTGCATACCTTTGAAGATTATGTAGAGCAGTCCACTGTAAAAGTTGGGAAAAATATTTCCGATGCCGAAAAATCGGTTCAACTGATTTTGGACTCCATTCAGGAACTCCTAAAAATCGAACGCCGAATTTTAGACCGTTCTGCTGAACTGGATGACGAAGGAACAAACTCCATGATGAGTGATTTCATTTCGTTTCAGGAAAAAACAGCTTGGATGCTAAAAGCTTTCTTAGGAGGGAAATAAAAGAAATTAGACTTTATATTTACGTCCGAATCAATAGGTTCGGACGTTTTTTATGGCAACAAATCGGGGTTGATGTCCAAAATATTTTCCCGTTTGTATCGCTCAATGAATTCATCCGTGAAATGCTCACTTCCCATTAATTTGTTGGTTTGAAGAAGTTTTTTTATGTCCAATTCCTTGTACTCCTTTAGCATTCTGATGGAAATTGGTTTATAGGAAAAATGCCAAGGCTCGTAAGCAAATCCTTTTCGACCGGGTGTGTTGGTGTAAACCAGATGAAACCCAAATTTTTCTGAATTCTCATCCAACCAGATTTTAAATTTCCGCATACGACCGCCTTCATTGAAATGAACTTCACTCAAAGGGTTGGATGGAATGCCTCGGGTCGAATCGATGATGTCGAGATCCGTTCCCCAATGATGTCGCGAAGTGCCCGGAATGGTGCTGTATTGGATAATCTTCTCAATTGTTTTTTGATGCGAGAAACCTTGACTGCGGAAGCTTTTGTACTTACGCTCCCAAATCCCGTTTTGGTGCGTATAACTTCGATAACTTGAAATGACGTGCATATTGAAACCTTTTTCCTTGGCGGCTTTTCGTATCAAATTAAATTGGAGTCGTGCTTCTTCACGCAATTTAAAACCTTCTCCATAAAGCGCAGGTTTTCCTTTTCCGATTAATTCTTCTTCGGGAAATTCATTCATTAATTCAAAATGAAACTTTGGATTGAGGATAAGCAATCCGCCCATCAAAGTTGTTTTTTTGATAAAATCACGTCTGTGCATTTGTCAAGTTAAATTAGAAAAATCAAATCAGTATAAGCTATAAAGATAAGATAAAACCTTGTCAAGATTGCTATTCAGCGTAAAAATCACCTTGACAAGGTTGATTGATTAAATTAAAACAGATGATTTCGGGAGCCTCAATCAGCTGCTAAATAATTTTTATTTCTCTGCAACGAGTTCACCGATTCTCACAATGACTTCCACCGCTTTTTCCATCGACTCCAAAGGAACGTATTCATAAGGTCCGTGGAAATTATGTCCGCCCGCAAAAATATTCGGACAAGGAAGTCCCATAAAACTCAGTCTTGAACCATCAGTTCCACCACGAATGGGTTTGATGTTCGGTTCGATTCCTACATCTTTCAACGCTTGTTCTGCGATTTCCACCGATTGGAATTTTTCCTTCACCTTTTCGACCATATTATAATATTGGTCATTCATATCCAGGATGATGTTGTCTTCGCCATATTCCGCACGCATTTCCGCTACAATTTGTTCCACGAGTTTTTTTCGGGCTTCAAATTGGGTCATATCGTGGTCACGGATGATGTATTTGATGGTCGCTTCCGAAACATTTCCTTCGAAATCATTCAAATGGAAAAATCCTTCACGACCGTCGGTCAATTCCGGTACTTCGTCGGAAGGTAACTGATCAGCAAATTCTCTGGCAAGCGTGATGGCATTTACCATTTGGTTTTTGGCATAACCGGGATGCACGCTTTTTCCTTTGAAAGTCAGATGCGCATAAGCTGCATTGAAATTTTCATATTCCAATTCCCCGATTTCGCTTCCGTCCATTGTATAAGCCCATTCCGCACCGAATTTTTCCACATCAAAGAAATCCGCTCCGCGTCCGACTTCTTCGTCTGGCGTGAAACCAACGGCAATTCTTCCGTGTTTGATTTCGGGATTTGCGATCAGGTATTCCATGGCGGTAACGATTTCAGCAACGCCGGCTTTGTCGTCCGCACCTAATAAAGTTGTTCCGTCGGTTGTGATGATGGTTTGACCTTTGTATTGTTTCAGTTCTGGGAATTCCTCCGGATTCAGGTTCATTTTTAATTCTGCATTCAAAACGATATTTCCGCCGTCATAATTTTCAATGATTTGCGGTTTTACATTTTCACCCGAATAATCCGGTGAAGTATCAAAATGCGAAACAAATCCTATCGTGGGAACTTCTTTGTCAATATTGGAAGGCAGATAGCCCATTACGTATGCATTGTCGTCGATGGAAACATCTTCCAATCCGATGGATTTTAATTCTTCGAATAAAT
This sequence comes from Flavobacteriaceae bacterium, assembly GCA_012522185.1. Lineage (GTDB taxonomy): Bacteria > Bacteroidota > Bacteroidia > Flavobacteriales > Weeksellaceae > Moheibacter. The sequence goes on from JAAYKY010000001.1 coordinate 113,946, forward strand.
ATTTTGCGATGTCCCATTGCCTTTCCGAACTTGGAAACTCATCCACAAAAGGAATACTTTCCGAATAAAAACTTACATATTTCAAAAAGCGGTTTTTGAGTTTTTCACTCCATATTTTGTCCATATACTTCAAATTTTTTGGTAAAAGTAGGAAATTCTATATCTTTCAGCCCGCAAATAACAAACAAAATGAGCGAAAGGATAAAGATTGTGGATTGTCCGCGTGATGCCATGCAGGGAATTCACAATTTCATCAAAACAGAAGATAAAATTGATCATCTGACTCTGCTTTTGAAAGTAGGTTTTGATACAATCGACTGCGGAAGTTTTGTTTCGCCCAAAATCATTCCCCAAATGGCCGATACGGCCGAAGTTCTGAAAGCAGTTAAGGACATAAAACACCATTCAAAACTTTCGGTTATCATCGCAAGCGAAGGCGGAGCCGAACGTGCAATGGAGCATGAAAATGTGGATTATCTCGGTTTTCCTTTCTCGATTTCGGAACAATTTCAAAAAGACAATACCCATAAATCAAGGGAAGAAGCTTTTCAAAGTATCCTAAATATTTCGAAGCGAATTGAAGGAAGCAATAAAGAAATTCTGCTTTATTTTTCCATGGCTTTTGGAAATCCGTATAAGGAAGAATGGAATGTGGAAATGGTGAATGAGTGGGCAGAAAGATTTGCCGAAATCGGAATTCGAAGAATTAATTTGTCGGATACAACTTCTGTGGCAGCTACAAAAGATGTCCAAGAATTATTTAGTAAACTGATAAAAAAATACCCTGAAATTGAATTTGGTGCGCATTTCCATTCGGAATATTCAGATTGGCACGCCAAAGTGGATGCTGCTTATCAAAACGGTTGCAGAAGATTTGACGGAGCTATCAAAGGATTTGGGGGTTGCCCGATGGCCAAAAGTGATTTGGTCGGAAATACACCTACCGAAAAATTGATTACCTATGCCGAAAGTGTAGGAGCGGAGCACGGTTTGAATTTATTTGCATTTGAGTCGGCTTATAATTCAGCGATACGCGTAATGGGTTAAAGAGATAATGAAAAGAGAAATTTTGCGTTCTAAACGAATGAAAGGAGTCAATAATTTAGTATTCGGAATCATCATTTTGTCAGGTTTTGCAGCTTGTAAAGGGAAAATTGATTTTTCCAAAAAGAAGGCCGATGACGAAAAGGTTATTGTCCAATACGGCGAACATTTCCTTACCGATAGAGACATTCTTTTGGTTTTGCCCAGTGAATACACAGCGGAAGACAGCGCGAAATTGGTGAAAGCTTATGTGGAAGAATGGGTGAAAAAGAAAGCTATTGTGGACAAAGCCGAAGCCAATATTGACGAACTTACCTTAAAGGAAATCGACAATAAAATGGTGGAATATCGGCAGGATTTGCTCATCAATGCTTATAATAATTACCTGATTGAAAAAAATATCAAAGATTCTGTTTCTGAAAAGGAAATTCAGGATTATTTTGAAAAACACAAAGAAAGTTTTCCCTTGAGCAAAGATATTGTACGTTATCGGGCTGTAATTGTGGAGAAAAAAGATGAAGCGAGAGCCGAGAAATTGTTCAATTCGGGGCGTGATGAAGATTTTGATGAATTGATGAAATTGGTATTGGTTGCGGGAACTCCCTACCAAGACAATGACACCATTTGGCATTCAACAGAGGTTTTGGCAGCTCAATACCCTCAATTGAACCAAGGAAATAATTTGAATCAATTGTTGAATCGTCGTCGAATAAAGATGTCGGATGATTTGCACGTGACGCTGATTCGTGTTCTAAGTTTCAAGCCCAAAGGTTCCGAAGCACCTTATGAATTTGTTAAACCTACCATAAAAAATCTTTTGCTAAACAAAAGAAAGTTAAATTTGCTCGGTGATTTACAAAATCAATTGTACAAAGAAGCCATAAATAAAAATCAAATTAAAATAAATGAAAATTAATATCTATTTACTCTTGCTGATTTTCAGCGTTTCATCAATAGGTGTAAACGCTCAGCCTAAGCAGGATAATCCATTGAATCAATTGAAACTGGATGGAGTAGCAGCAGTAGTCGGAGATGAAATCATTCTGGATTCCGATATTGAACGAGATTATGTTCAGGCCAAAATGCAAGGGTATCAAGTAGAGAACGAATGTGATTTCTTGGAAAACATCCTCATCGATAAATTATTATTGACCAAAGCAAAAGAAGATACTTTGGTGATTGTAACCAATGATTTAGTGGAAAGACAGGTCGATAATACGATTCAAAGATTCTTGACGCAAGGAAGTGAAAGGGAAATTCTGGATTATTTTGGGTACAATACCATGCCAGAATTCCGTCAGGAGCTTCGCGGAATTATGCGTGATCAGGCTTATGCACAAAGAAAACAGGAGCTCATAACCCAAGGTCTGGATGCGACTCCAGAAGAAGTACGCTTGTTTTATGAGAAATTCAAAGATGAGCTTCCAGATATCCCGGAAGAAGTAGAACTCAGCCATATTGTTTTGGCACCTGAAATTTTTCCCGAAAACGAACAAAAAGTGATCGATGAATTGATGATGCACAAAAGCGATGTGGAACAAGGTTCAAGTTTTGCGACCAAAGCAATTCTCTATTCTCAGGATCCCGGATCTTCTGGCAACGGCGGATTAATCCAAAATGTAAAAAGAGGGCAGATGGTACCGGAATTTGATGCCGTGGTTTTTAACCTTCAAGAAGGCGAAATTTCCGAGCCATTTAAAACGGATTTTGGTTACCACATAGCATTATTGGAAAAAAGAAGAGGACAAGAATTGGACGTTCGACATATTTTAATTCAATTAAAGCCCACGGCCGAGGAACTCGCCCTGACCCGTCAAAAAGCAGACTCTATCATCTTGCAAATTGAAACCGGAGAATTAACTTTTAAAGAAGCTGCTTTTCGTTATTCAATCGATAAATACACCAAATTTAACGCTGGAAAATTAATGGATCAGAATACGGGTGAAGACAAAATGGATCGATCCAAATTACCTACCAAAACTTTGATGTCGATTGCAGGATTGAGTGATGGAGATATTTCAGAACCTTTTGAGGATGAATTCGATCGAAAGGCTGTTATGCGGATCATCAAATTGGAAAGGACTATTCCCGAACATAAAATCAATTTAGAGACCGATTATGCACGGCTGAAAAATTTAACTATCAGTACAAAACGACAAGAAACGGTGATGAATTGGGTGGCTGAACAAATTGATGATACATTTTTTAGTATCGATAGCGATTATGAACATTGCGACTTTCGTTTGAACTGGAGAAAAGCTGATTAAAAAGACAATACCTTATTTTGAAATGCATTTGCCTTGGCAAATGCATTTTTTTTGCATAAGGAATTTAGATGAGAAATAAAACAGGAAAAACCCCTTTTTTTTATAGGATTTTTCCTTGCATTTCTTTCAATTTAAAATTATAATTTTGGAAAGCAATAATAGCCTATTGCAAATGTGCTAATTTATTACAGTGTGTGTAAGATTTAAACTCAATTACCTCTATCTAGCCTAACTAAAAAGACAACCTTAGTGCCTTCCGAATTTCTCTCTACTTTCGGAAGGTTTTTTTTATCTTAAAACGAAAACTGATTTGAAAATTAGTTTTGAAACAATTTCTTAGGGAATTATTTTTTAAAGAAACTATCCACGAATTCAAACTTATCAAAAGCTTGTAAGTCATTCATGCCCTCCCCGACACCAATGTATTTGACCGGTATTTGAAATTGATCAGAAATACCTATGACAACACCTCCTTTTGCCGTCCCGTCTAGTTTGGTAACTGCCAATGAAGTAACTTCTGTGGCTTGTGTAAATTGTTTGGCTTGTTCAAATGCATTTTGCCCCGTTGAGCCATCGAGAACGAGTAGAACTTCATGAGGAGCATTGGGGTAAACTTTCTGCATCACTCTTTTAATTTTGGAGAGCTCATTCATCAAATTGATTTTATTGTGCAATCTACCCGCGGTGTCAATCAGCACCACATCGGCTCCCTGGGATTTGGCCGATTGGAGCGTGTCAAAAGCAACAGAGGCAGGGTCGGAGCCCATTTCTTGTTTGACGATTGGTACGCCGGCTCTTTCGGACCAAATGACAAGCTGATCGACTGCTGCAGCGCGGAAGGTGTCAGCTGCGCCTAAAACTACTTTTTTCCCTTGGAGTTTGAACTGATTGGCGAGCTTTCCAATCGTGGTGGTTTTACCCACGCCGTTTACTCCAACTACCATGATTACGTAGGGTTCGTTTTGTTCGGGAATATCGTAACCTCTGGATTGGTCTGAGTTATTTTCAGAAAGCAATCCGGCTATTTCTTCGCGCAATATTTGATTGAGTTCGTTGGTGCCGACATATTTGTCGCGTGCTACTCTTTCTTCAATTCTTTTGATGATTTTGAGTGTGGTTTCCACGCCTACATCGGAAGTGATCAGAACTTCTTCCAGATCGTCGAGAACTTCTTCATCGACTTTTGATTTTCCGGCAACGGATCGGCTTAATTTATCAAAAAATGACTGTTTGGACTTTTCCAATCCTTCGTCAAGTTTTTCCTTGCTTTCTTTTCCCAGAATTTTTTTGAACCAGCTCACTTTTCAAATAATTTAGACCGCAAAGATACGGAATGTTAAAATAAAAAAAGCCCACTATAGAGTGGACTTAAAACCTTTAAAATTTATTTTGCAAATACAGGGTAAACTTATTTGAAAAACTCGTTTACGTTATCTGAATTTACTACTCTTTCGTCAAAATAGTAGGCACCAGTTTTTGGCGATTTTACCATTTTGATAACTTTCGTCATTTTTTTGGATGCACCTGTCTGTAAGGTTGCTACGGTCTTCTTTGCCATGGTTTACTATTTATTTTATTTCTTTATGAACGGTATATTTTTTCAATACAGGATTGAATTTTTTCAATTCAATTCTGTCTGGTGTGTTCTTTTTATTTTTGGTTGTGATGTAACGAGACATTCCCGGCATTCCGCTTTCTTTGTGCTCTGTACATTCCAAAATTACTTGTACTCTGTTTCCTTTCTTTGCCATGATGAATGCAATTAATCGATTAACCCGTTTTTACGACCACGTTTTACAGCTTCCTCCACACCAATTTTATTGATGGTTTTCAAACCGTGTGCAGATACTCTAAGCGTAATCCACTCGCCAGAATCGGGCATAAAAAATTTCTTTTTAAACAAATTCACTTGAAAAGTGCGCTTTGTTTTATTGTTAGCGTGAGATACATGGTTTCCAACCATTCTTCTCTTTCCAGTAATTTGACAAATTTTCGACATTTGTTCCTGTTTTTTTTTCGGACTGCAAAGATAGGAATATATAATTCACAAAAACAAAAATTTAGAGGTTAAATTTTCTTTTTCTTTTTCTTTCGGTTTAATATTTCCCAAGCAATCGTATATCCTAAGAGAATTCCAGCAATCAAAAGTGCGATTTTGGCTATGTAATCTCCATGTTTTGTATAGAAGGTTAATTCATTGTTTAATTTGGCTTTGCCAATGAGTGCGCCCTTGGTCTCATAGGGAAGAGAGGAAGTGATTTCTCCTTTTTGATTGATGAAAGCCGAAATGCCGGAATTAGCCGATCTCACAATGTCTCTTCTTGTTTCGATAGCTCTTAGATTGCCGAAAAGCAATAATTCTTTGTGCCCGTCTGAATCCCCCCACCAGGAGTCATTGGTCATGATGAATAATACATTGGCGCCGTTTTTAACATAACCAGTTGTAAATTCACCGTAAATTGATTCATAACAAATAATCGGTGCTACCACTGCATCGTTAAATGAGTTTCGGAAAACCGAGCGTTCTTCTTGAGTCAAATGCGTTCGGACAGTTCCTCCGAAGTTCAACATGATATCCCCTAAAATAGGCTTCAATGTTTTCATATAAGGGAAATGTTCAACGCCCACAACTAATTTAGATTTATGGTAATATTGAATCGAGTCTTTGGCGTTTAGCTGGATGCCCGAATTGGTAACATCAATCCAAGTATCGCTATTCCCATATTTCGTTGCGGTTTCAGAAGCGAGTTTTTGGTAAGGATAAAACCGCATCAATTCCACTCCCGAAACAAAGCTCATTTCAGGGTATTGATGGAAGTTAGTTTGAAGCATTTGGATTAAATAATCCGATTCCAATTTATCGATGTTCAATCCAGGGCCAGGTCCTGGAAATGCAGTTTCGGGTGCGACTACAAACTGAACTTCTGGTTGCATATGATTATGCGTTAATTCAATTAAATCATTGACAATCTGAAAAGACTCCTTATTGTACTTTTCCGTGTAGGGATTTAATTTAGGCTGCAAAGCCATTGCAGTTATTTCCTCTCCTTTTTCTTCGTAATTTGCATAAATAATATAGGAGGCTCCAATGGGGAACCCTATCCAGAGTAGAGTATAGACGATGAGTTTGTTGCGTAATTTCTTCTCTTTTAAATTGAGATAACCGTATAAAAAGTAAAAAACAATAAGATTACCGACCAGAACCCAAAGTGTTCCGCCAAAAGTTCCGGTGTATTCATACCATTGGATCCATTTCGGATAATTCGCAAAGCCATTTCCAAGATTGAACCAAGGCCAAGTCATCTCCCAGTTGAGGTGGAATTTCTCAAAACAAATCCAAATGGCTGCGAAAAATGGAATGCTATAAAAATTTCCAGCTTTGGATTTCACCCAATGGTAGAGCTGAAAAACAAGACTCATCAAAAGTGCATTTGCGAAAACAGGGAAAAGATAAGCCGTCCAAGAGTTTTGCCATTGACCTTCTGAATTTAATTCTTGTGCATAATGAAGCCACCAAATACCGATTGCATTCCAAATGAAAAACGCCAGGTAGGCAAGACCAAAGATTTTCCAGCCTTTTCGTTTAAGGTCGGTCATTTGGGCAATTTTATTCTCTGCAAACAGAAGAGGAACAAAACCAAAGAAAAGCAAAAGTGGGAAACCTTTTGAAGGCCAGCCCATAGCAAGTAGTAATCCGGAGAGGATTGCGTATAAAATATATTTCAGCATAAGCGCAAAGTTAATCGAAAATCAAATTCCACTTAGTTTACCCTGATTTATTTCATATGAAGGAATGGTTATATTTTTTGAAGGAATTAAAATTGTTGTAACTTTGCAGCGGGCAAGTCCTACACAACCAGCTCCTGGTGAATCCCCCAGGGCGGGAACGCAGCAAGGGTATCCGGTCGTAGCGGTGTGATGTAGTAAGCTTGCCTTTTTTTCTGCGCTGAATTTACCTATTACTCCACATCCATTGCTGAATTTAATCATGAGATTTAATTTGATTCTATTTCATTTCGGTAGGGCTTCAACTCAATTATTTGTCGTAATTTTGCACCCATTGAATTTAAATCAATGAAACCAGAATCTGCAAAATATATCTTTGTTACCGGGGGAGTAACTTCATCACTTGGTAAAGGAATCGTCGCTTCTTCGCTCGGAATGCTTTTGCAGGCAAGAGGATATTCCGTAACCATACAGAAACTGGATCCCTACCTAAATGTGGATCCTGGAACTCTGAATCCTTATGAACACGGTGAATGCTATGTGACCGAAGACGGCGCCGAAACTGATTTGGATTTAGGCCATTATGAACGATTTTTAAACCGTGCGACTTCCCAAGCCAATAGTGTAACAACGGGTAGAATTTACCAAACGGTAATTGAGAAAGAAAGAAGAGGTGATTATTTAGGGAAAACCGTTCAGATCATTCCGCATATCACCAATGAAATCAAAAGGAGAATCAAACTTCTGGGAAGCAGTGGTAAATACGATATCATCATCACTGAAATCGGTGGAACAGTCGGCGATATTGAATCCCTTCCTTACATCGAAAGTGTTCGTCAGATGATTTGGGATTTGGGAGAAAAGAACTCCATGGTCATTCATCTTACACTTGTACCTTATTTGGCCGCAAGCGGCGAACTCAAAACAAAACCCACACAGCATTCAGTCCGATTGCTCATGGAAAGCGGAATCAGAGCCGATGTTCTAGTAACCCGTACCGAACATCATTTGCCAAAAGATGTACGTGAAAAACTGGCACTTTTCTGCAACGTGAAAAAAGGAAACGTAATCGAATGTATCGACGCAGATTCCATTTACGATGTCCCGCTTTTGCTGCACGATCAGAAATTTGATGAAGTTGTTTTGGAAACATTGAGCTTGCCGACAGAACAACAGCCTGAGCTCGAGCGATGGAAAAACTTCTTGCAACGCCATAAAAACCCTTCCAATCAAGTAGAAATTGCTTTGGTTGGAAAATATACCTCGCTCCAGGATTCTTATAAATCTATATCCGAAGCATTCACGCATGCCGGTGCGGCTGCCGATACGGGTGTTAAAATCCGTTGGGTTTATTCGGGAGATTTAACCGAAGTGAATATTGATGACAAATTAAAAGGAGTGGACGGGGTTTTAATTGCACCCGGATTTGGAGATCGTGGAATTGATGGGAAAATTATAGCAGCTAATTACGCTCGTAGAAATAAAATCCCAACTTTCGGAATTTGTCTGGGAATGCAAATCATGACCATCGAATTCGCAAGAAATCTTCTCGGACTCGAAGGAGCTGACACCACAGAAATTAATGGACAAACACCTCATCCGGTTATCAACCTCATGGAAGGACAGAAAAATGTAACTCACAAGGGAGGGACTATGCGACTTGGAAATTGGAAATGTCAGTTGGAACCTAATTCCATGATTTATGAAACTTATGGTGAAGAAATGATTGAAGAACGACATCGACACCGTTATGAGTTTAACAATGAATACCTTGAAAGTTTCGAGAATGAAAACTTTATGCCGGTTGGGAAAAACCCGGACACAGGTTTAGTCGAAATTTTGGAATATAAAAACTTACCTTTTTATGTAGGCGTACAATTTCACCCTGAATACAGAAGTACGGTTGCGAGTCCGCATCCACTTTTTGTGAAATTTATTGAAGCCGCTTTAATGCAAAAACAAAACGAATTGATTCATGCAACAAGAAAAAAAATTTGATAAAAATACCTTAGTGGCCTTCATACTTATGGGGGCTTTATTATTGGGGTACTTTTATATCAGTCAGCCATCTGAGGAAGAATTAAAGGAAAGAGCAAGACTGGAGCAATTAGCAAGAGAAGAGGTTGAATCTCAAAAAGATACTGCAACTTCGGTTCAGCAAATTCCAGTTGAAGTTTCAGACACTACGATTTTGATAGCAGAAGCCAAAGACTTCGAAACAGAAAACTCCAAATTCAAAGTGAAATTTGCCGGAAAAGGTGGTTCCATTTCCGAATTGATATTGAAAGAGTATTCTGCCTTTGAGGAAAATGCAGAAGACCATAAAAAGCCTTTGTACCTGATGAACGAAGGAAATAATAAATTCAATTTAAAATTTAAAGATAAATCAGGTCGGGAAATTCATACCTCAGAACTTAGTTTTTCGCCTTCTGTGAAAAAGTCAGATTCAGTTTCCATTGTGACGATGACTGCACCTGTGGATGGAGGGAAACTCGATTTTATATATACCATCGGGACGAATTATTCCATTGGTTTCGAAGTAAAGTCGGAAGGAATTCATCAGATTACCAACGATAATTCCATCGATGTGGAATGGAATTTAAAAGCGAGTTCCACCGAGAAAGGAAAGCAACAAGAACACTATTGGGCACAGACTTATTACCGATTCAAAGGAACAACTGATGTAGAATATGAATTATTTGGTGCCGATAAGTGGTCTGAAAAGGAAAGCATCGACTGGATAGCTTTCAAACAACAGTTTTTCGCATCCATTCTTTCATTTGGTGAAGGGTTTCAAAGCCCTGTCGGAGGCTCTAATGCGATTGATGAGGATGTAGATCCTATGCATAGCAAAGATTATTATTTTGCCGCCTCTATGCCCGTAAGCGGTAGTGAATTGAATTATAAAATGCAATGGGATTTTGTTCCTTTGGATTATAAATTATTGTCTAAAAACCAATACAAAGGGACCAATTTTGACGAAATCATTCCATTTGGTTGGGGATTTTTGGGTTGGATCAACAAACATTTCTTCTTGAATATTTTCCAGTGGATTGCTTCTTTGGGGATGAGTTACGGTTGGGTTATTTTCCTGATGACCATTGTGGTGAAATTAGTTCTTTCCCCCATTATGTACAAACAATATCGCCAGAGTGCGATGATGCGCGTTTTGCGACCTGAATTGAATGAAATCAATGATAAACACAAAGGGAAAGACAATGCAATGAAACGTCAGCAAGCGACGATGGAATTGTATCGGAAAGCCGGTGTGAATCCGCTTTCGGGATGTTTGCCTGCCTTGATCCAAATCCCGATTTTCTATGCATTGTTCCGTTTCTTCCCGAACATCATCGACCTGAGAGGTCAGTCTTTCCTTTGGGCAGAAGACCTGACGGCGTATGATTCACCGATTACCCTTCCGGACTGGGTTCCTTTTATGGACGGGCACTTGAGTATTTTGGCGCTTTCTTACATCATTGCGATGGTCGTATATTTCCGCGTTTCCGGTTCGATGGACAGTTTCAATCAGCCGCCACAAGAAGGAATGCCTGATATGCGAATGATGAAATACATGATGTACCTGATGCCGATTTTCTTCTTCGTATTCCTGAACAGTTATGCTTCTGGACTTTCCTGGTACTACCTTGTTTCCAACGTGATTAACATCGGAATCGTGATGTTCATTAAAAATGTGATGATTGACGACAAAAAAATCCATGCAAAAATTCAGGAAAACAAAGCCAAACCCAAAAAGCAAAGCAAATGGGGCTCTAAAATGCAACAATTAATGGAGCAGGCACAAGAAGCTCAAAAGCAACAAGAGCAAATGAAAAAAAGAAAGAAATAATTTCTGAAATACTTAAAACCGGGAGTCAAAGCTTCCGGTTTTTTTTGATCCATTCAAGAATTCGTTTAAATCTCTTAAATTTGAAAAACCTTAATAATCAAAAAAATGGAACATTTAGCGGAAATCTTTATTCTCATCATGCTTGCCATCGTTTTTCTTCAATCGGGAATAGATAAAATTCTGGATAGAAAAGGAAATTTAAGCTGGTTGCAAGGTCATTTTGCTAATTCGCCATTGAAAAACATGGTTCCTTTTTCGCTTTTTACGGTTACGGTTTTTGAAATCCTTTCAGGACTTTCAGCAGTAGTGGGAGCGGTTTCTCTCATAGCTTGCGAAGGAACTTTATTTGCACTCATCAGTGGGATTCTTTCAGCAATCACATTTTTGATGTTGTTTCTGGGGCAAAGGCTGGCAAAGGATTATCCCGGCGCACAAACCATTGTGATATATTTAATACCGACGGTGTTTCTGCTGTATCTTTTGCAGGGGTGATTATAATTCAGCCAAGAATTCTTCGACTGACTCATAACGATCTACTTGTAGTTTCTTCTTAAGTCGCATTTTGGTTACTCTTACACTTTGTGGTGAAATTCCAAGATTCGATGCCATTTCTTTGCCAGAAAGTTTTAAGCGTAATAGCACCAATAATCTTATTTCTGCTTCAGTAAGTGAAGTTTTTAATATTTTTAATTTCGGAATAAATTCAGGATAGATACTATTGAATTTTTCCTTGAACTTTTCCCAATCCTCATCAGTGAGGATCTTCTGGTTCAAAAGTTGAGCAACTTGGAGTTCATTTTTATCGGATTTAGCTGAAATTCGATTCTGTAACTCGTTTATCAGTTTATTTTTTTGTGATAAATCCAAAATATAGCTACGAAGTTCATCTTGTTTGACTTGTAGAATTCTTTGGGAGCTCTCAAGCCTCATCGCTAATTCCCTTTCCTTCATTTTGATAAGTGCAATCCGGCGATAAACAATGAGCGAAAGAATCAATAAAACGATGAAAATAGAAATAAGAATAAACCATAAACGGTTTTGGACAATCAGTTTTTCTTTCTCTAAATTTTGAATACGTAGGATTTTGACTTCATTTCCCAATTTGGCCTGTTGTTCAATTAGTTTTTCGGATTGGTTGGCAACTAAAATCTCTTTTTCAAATTCAGCAGATTTTTTATGGTATTTAAGTGCGGAATCGGCTTCGTTAAAAAACTCATAAGTTTCTCCCAATTTTCGAAAGGCTTCGCTGATGCGTACTTTACTTTGACTTTCAATTCCTGATTCCAGACTCTCTTTTGCTGAAAATATTGCCTTGTCTTTTTCTTGTTGACGTGTATATATTTCGGCCAGATTATAATAAGTCGCAGCCATACCGTCCGGATAATCTATCTGTTTATAAATGCGAATTGCCTTTATATAATTCACTAGAGCAGAATCATTTTTATGTTGGTTCTTAAAAATTTGACCCTGATTGTTGTACGCAATAGCAAGATCCCTTCTGGAATTTAATTCCTGAAAAATCTTGATGGCTTTGGTGTTATTTTCTATTGCATTTTCAAAATCACTTTCTTCTTTCTGTATCAAAGAAATATTGGTGAAAGTTAAGCCAGCAAGTCTTTTTAATCCTAGGTCTTGGGCGATGCGATTGGACTCTACATAGGATTCCATAGCAGAAAAATTGTCGCCTAATCTCCAGTGAACCAGACCGGTATTGTTGAGGATGTTAGCAATCTGGATTTCGTCATTTGCGTCTTTAGCTTTCTGATAGGCTATAGAAAAGTAATTCAGAGCTTCTTTATAATTTCCTTTTCCCCATTCTGAAGTTGCATAATTATTTAAATCATCGACATCCGCATCTTTTTTGGGTACCGGGAAATTATATTGTTCTGAGTCAGCATTGGACTTTAAAAGCGTAGGTTCTTGCTCTTTGCTCTGACATCCAATTATTAATACCAAAAAAATCCAATATACCTTTCTGAATTTAAACATGATGATAAAATTAGTTCAAATAGAAATTTTGCAGAGCATAATATAAAGAAAACTACTAGATACATCATTAATTTCTAAGAAGATAATATCGGGAGATATTTTGAAAAATACTTTTTATGGTTTTAAATGAGAAAAAAAGACCGCAAAATGCGGTCTTTAGAATTTAACTTTTATTTAATAATGAGCTTTTTTGATTGGACAAATTTCTGTGATTTTAACTGATAGAAATAAATTCCTTTTGGGAGACCTGAAAGATTAATTTCTGCAATATGAGTGCCTGCTGAGTAATTCCCTTTTACTAAAGTTCGTATAAATTTACCCTGAACATCATAAAGATTTATTTCCACATTTCCTGAACTTTCAATTCTGAATGGAATTGAAGTGATGCTTTTTGCTGGATTTGGATAATTCTGCCCTAACCAATTGTCTGAATAATCTTCAATTGGATTCTGGACTTCCAAAACTTCATGTTCTGTTTCAAAGAATTTAATTCCGGCAAAATGATTCAATTCATTTGACATTTCGCTGGAAATTAATAATCTTCCATCTTCAAAAGGAATCAGGCTTACGGGATTCAAAGGCGATAGTTCCGCACCTTTGAATTCTTCTGTTTCTATTTCACCCTCAGCCGAAATTTTCATGACCGTTGCGGTGCTATAAGGACCGAGCGAATAATAGATTCTTTTGGGGTTTGTAGTTGAGTATTCTTGATTCAGAACGTACAAATTGTCCGCCTGATCCAAAAACATATCGCGATAATATTGAAAATCATCAGAAGATTGGTTCCAAATCAATTCGCCTTCGGCATCATAATTCAAAACGATTACACGATTGACTCTAGAAGAAATATGATTGCTCATACCGCTTATAATTATATTACCCATTGAATTTGTCAGGACTTCATAGGAACGGATTCTCCGACCTGCTTCACTATAAGTTTTGTCCCAGATATTTTCACCCGCAGAATTATATTTTAGAACAACCATTTCACCTAGATTTATATCGGATTGGCTTTCTTTCCAGGCGCTTACATAAATGCTTTCATTTTCAATAGCTAAACTTGTTGCACTGGAGTTCCAACCATCAATCGGGAAGGATTTCATCCAGTCGAGATCACCGGTTTCAGAAATTTGAAATAGGGTGATATTTGTACTTTGAGAGAAAAATGACCCTACACCTGAGTGCCCAGTTAGAATAAGATTTCCGGTTGAGTCAAATTCTCCGTCATTAATCATATATAGATTGTCTCCATCATCAGCGGAAATGAATTGATTCCATTCTTCTTCGCCATTTGAATTAAATTTAATGACATGGAAATAAGGCTGATAAGCATCGGGAGATTCATGAGCGGAACCAGCGATGTAAACATTTCCTTGATTATCAATTAAAGGTTGAATATAGTCAGGGAAAGTCATTTCTTTTTGAACTTCCCAGAGAACTTCTCCTGAAGAAGAAATTTTCTGAAGAGTTATTAATGTTTCAAAATCGTAAGGGTTTGGCGTGAGCAAAGTATAGATATTTCCAGTTTCGTCTATATTCATTGAAATCCGGTTTGCAACATATCCATCCTCTGGACTATACGATTTTTCCCACGCAATTTCACCATCGGCATCGTAATGGATTACAAGATAATTAAACAATAAGTTTAGATTTTCATTCACAATGCCATGAAATCCAGTTGCGGTCATAGTACCACCAGGTCCAGGTATGGTTTCGAGTAAGGTAATGTTTCCGCCGCCCATATTATCATAACGTTTTTCCCAAACGGGAACTTCAGGGTTTTCTTCAAATTTTATTAATTCATAAACTTCACCCAATTCTGTATATCTAGGACTTAAACTCAGATAAACTGCTTCATTATCGTCAACGCCCAATCCAATAGAACCCGCCAAAGAATAGGTGTCAAGAGATTCTTTATTGTAATTTTTTTCGAAAACCAAAGAACCGTCCAAATTGTATTTTCTTATTTCCACCGTATTATTGAAATCTCTTTCTCCCCAGACAGAAACAACAGGCAGTGAGTCAGAAAAAAGAAACTGAACATAATTACCTATATCATCACCCCAAATTTGCAAATTATTGCTTTCCTCAACCCAGTTTTCAGATCCATCTTCCGTCGAGTAAGAAGCGAGAATGCTGCCTCCTGTTTGATCATAACTTCGATGCATGCCCGCTACATAAACTCTGTTTTCGACAACCCCAATATGATATCCCAATGTGATATGATCGCCTGACTGATAGGATTTCACCCACAAAAGTTCACCGTCTAGTGAATATTTAACCGTTCCCATAAGGCTGTTTCCTGAGTTGTCTGCAAAAGTTCCAGTAACATAGGTATTCCCAGCTTCATCAAATGCAACATCCGATGCTGTATTATTGGTGGGATTTCCGTCTCCTTCATACATATACTTTCTCTTCCAGATAAGCTCACCTTCTGCGTTGTATTTGATGGTGTAATAAACTCTGTGCAAACTTTCATTGGATCCAAATCCTGTAATCGCTACATTTCCCTCAGCATCAGTTGCTACACTATAAGGTTCGACCCAAATGCCTTCAATGTCGTTTTCGTCCAATGCGCTCCAAATTAAATCGCCATCGGAATTATATTTCAAAGTAAGATACCCTACCGCTTCGACGCCATACGCATTCACTGAATAACTCATCCCACCGACGATGATATTATTTTCAAAATCAGTGGTAATGCTTTGCGGGTAATCCAAACCATCGAAACCGGCGTCAAAAACCGAGCTCCAGATAGTTTCGCCTGTGATATTGTCATATTTCACAGTAAGAATATCCATATTGTCACCATTCCACTTTATTCCCGAAATGACCGGATTGTTTTCCGCATCAAGTGTAATTGCAAACCCGATTTCTACCACAAAATCATTACTTTCCTCTCTTTTCTCCCAAACAAGATTACCTGAAGCATCGTACTTCACCGTCAGTATATTGCCTTGTGGCGCATCGATATGGGAAGAAGTTCCGGTGATATAGGTGTTCCCCAGAGCATCAGTAATACTTTGATGTGGACTGTTTACACCCTGATAGACCTTTTCATAAAATCCAATTTCATCTGCATTTTCAATTCTGTAGGTTTCTTGGAAATTGGAATAGTTCGCATTCAATTCATCCAACTTCTTAACCATTGGCATTTGTGCGCACAGACCGTGAGCCAGAAATGACATCCACAGAATTAGGTAAATTTTTCTCATGTGTATGATTTTAAAATTTGTTTAAACTCAAATGTAGAAATCAGATCAGATTTAAGGCTATTTTATGTGTTGACAAAAATGTTGACAATGGCTCAATGAAACTAGTAAACGCATTTTCTAATGTTTTCAAAATATAGGGTCAAATAAATATACTTTACCATCGGAAAATAAATATTTAACCCCATGAGAAAAAAATATACCCTAAAACAGCGAAATAAAAAAGGCGATTCATTAACTTATTCTTGAAAAATAAACATTAACTCAGTTTTTAATTCAGTCTAATTTTCTTAACATACATCATGTTTTAGGCATATTAAATAATCTAAATTGCGGACGATTTGAATTATGAATTTTTAATACAAAAAAAAATGAAAATTTTAGCCTTTGGTGCTTCTTATAGCCAAACTTCCATCAATAAAGAATTTGCAACTTATGCAGCTTCGAAGTTTGAAGATGCAAATGTGGAAATATTGGATCTGAATAATTACCAGCTTCCTTTGTTGACGATTGAATTGGAAAATGAAATTGGACATCCTGAAGTTGCCAAAGAATTTGTAAATAAATTAGCAGAAGCTGAGTTAATTATCATTTCACTTTCCGAACACAATGGAAGTTACACGGCCGCTTTCAAAAACCTTTTTGACTGGGCTTCCCGTGTCAAGTTGAATATGTTTGAGACTAAAAAAGTTTTGCTTTTAGCGACGGCGCCGGGTCCACGAGGTGGAATTTCTGTGTTGGAGGCAGCTGAGAAAAGATTTCCGATTCACGGAGCCGAAATTATGGGCTCATTTTCATTGCCTAAATTCCAAGATAACTTCTCCAAAGAAAAGGGGATTCTTGATGCGGAATTGAAAAATAAGTTCGAAAAAATCATAGCAAACGTTAAAGAGGGGTTTACAGTAACTGCTTAATGAAGAGAAGCTTCCTTGTTTATTCATCTAAAATAAAGAAGAAATAATCTCATTCAAATAAATTCTCATCCGAATAAAAAACTTTTCCATCCACCACACGCGCCGGAGAAGTAAAAGGATGTTCTTCGGTTTTGTTCACGGCCATAATGTGAATTACCTTCCAGCCCGAAGCTTTCAGATAATCTGAAACCAACGAACGATGACAACGCCACCAAACAGCTTCTGAACACATATAAGCCGTAGGATTTACCAATGCGATCTCTTCTAATTTCTCAATACCAGATTGAAATTCCTGCGTTTCCATATAATCGGCATAAGCCCGAAAAGAAGCGTTTTTCCATCGGTGATTTTTGGAATCTTTTTGAATTTTTCTTCTTCCACCCAATTCTTCGAAATGTTCATAGGAAATTCCCTGATTCTCAAGAAACTCTTTCAGATTTTCACGGTTGAAATGCGGATAATTCCGCGAACCGGGAAAACGACGAATGTCCACAAGTACTTTGATCCCTTGGGATTTCAACATTTTTAGAAATAATTCGGCACTATGGGTCGAGTGTCCGATGGTGAAAATTGTTTTTTGAGCAAATTCCATTTTTCAAATTTTAAGTTTCATTTTCAAATGCCAAAATGTATTTGTCGAGATAAATTTGCTTTTCCTTGGATTTATATTGTTGAATGTAACGCGGATGTTCCAAAACCGTCATTTTTTCAAACAAATTATTTTCCTGATTCAATTGATGGATAAACACCGAATTTTTCTTGCCCAAAACAAATACTTCGGAAGTATCCAATCCAAATGAAATAAAGGTTTGCAAAACTTCAACCATGTAATTTTTCATTGACTGAAATAATGCTTTGTCGTCATAATAATTAGCATTCAACCATTTCCCTTTGGTTTTTTGCACAATGGCCAACGGAAAAGGAGAATTGATAAAAAATTTCCGATAAAACAAATCAACACCGCCGTATTCTTCCATCATTTCGTACATGAAAACCGATGAAATTTCATGCGTTTTTGCCGAATTCATCTGGATGCCACAAACCGCTTCGAGTCGTTTGGTATCAGTAAACGGAATGCCTGTGACGCCGGCTCCGTGGCGACTTGGATTGATTCCAATGATGAATTTTCGCTGATTTAGGTCATCATAATATTTCCCATAAAATTTCGACATGACTTTCATCGTTTCGGGATTATCGGCAAAAGGATTCATTACCTGAAATCCGGGAGGCAATTTCCCTGTAAATTTCAAAGTTTGATTAAAAGCAATAATTTTTTCGGCAAAAGTTTGATTCATAATGGAATGCTTCACAACCAGCAAGAACTGTTCCTGACTCAATTCATTCAAATCCTTTTTTGAATTTGGAATTAATCCGAAAACCATTTTTAAATTAATTATTTTTACCGCATGATTTCAAGACAGACCATAGATGCAATTTTTTCTACCGCAAGGGTGGAAGAGGTAATTGGTGATTTCGTCAGTTTGAAACGCTCGGGAAGTAATCTCAAAGGTCTTTCCCCGTTTGCTGATGAGAAAACGCCATCCTTTATGGTTTCGCCTGCCAAACAGATTTGGAAAGATTTCTCCACCGGAAAAGGTGGAAATGTCGTAACCTTTTTGATGGAACATGAGCAGTTTACGTATCCGGAAGCGCTTCGTTGGTTGGCCAAAAAATACAATATTGAAATCGAGGAAGACCGTGAGCAGACCGATGAACAAAAGGAAGAACTCAAACAACGCGAGAGTTTATTCATCGTTTCGGAATTCGCTAAAAAATATTTCGAAGAACAATTGTTCGAAACCGAGGAAGGTCAAAATGTCGGACTTTCATATTTCAAGGAAAGAGGATTTACGAAGCAAACGATTGAGAAGTTCGAACTCGGCTATTCGCCCGCCAAACGAAATGCTTTTACGGAAGCAGCAGAAAAAAAAGGTTTCGGTAAGAACATTTTGGAAGCTTCCGGTTTATCGATTTACAAGGACAGCGATTTTGGAATTGATCGTTTTCGTGAAAGGGTAATTTTTCCGATTCATAGTTTTTCGGGACGTGTTTTGGGGTTTGGAGGAAGGATTTTACGAAGTGATATCAAAGCGGCTAAATATCTAAATTCGCCCGAGTCCGATATTTACCACAAAAGCAAAATTCTTTATGGAATTTATCAATCCAAACAAGCGATTTTAAAGGAAAACGAATGTTTGCTTGTGGAAGGTTATACCGACGTGATTTCGCTTCACCAAGCCGGAATTGAAAATGTGGTTTCGAGTTCGGGAACAGCGCTAACGCCCGATCAAATTCGTTTGATCAAAAGGCTAACGCCCAATGTGATCATTCTCTACGATGGAGATGCTGCGGGCATTCGAGCTTCGTTTCGGGGAATTGATCTGATTTTGGAACAAGAATTAAACGTCAAGGTTTTATTGTTTCCAAACGGTGAAGATCCGGATTCATTTGCGCAGAAACATTCTTCGGAAGAAATCAAAACCTATATAGAAGAAAATGCCACGGATTTCATCCGTTTTAAAGCCGGAGTTTTACTTGAAGAAGCCAAAGACAGTCCAGTTAAAAAAGCCGAATTGATTCGTGACATAATCCATAGTATTTCTTTGATCCCCAATGTGATTCAACGTGAATTATACATTCAGGAAACTTCCAAAATCATGGACGTCCGCGAAGAAGTTCTATTCAAGGAATTAGGGCAAAATATTCAGCGAAAACAAAAGGAAGACCGAGAAAAAAAGCAGAAAGAAGAGAGTTCAGCCCAAATGCAAATTGTAAAGGAAGAGGTGCTGAGTGTTAATTCCCGTCAAGTCATAGAAGAGGAATTGATACGCCTTTTGCTGCAGTACGGTGATTTGATTGTTGATTTAAAAGATGAGCAAGGTGAGCTTTATCAAACTACTGTGATCGAGGAGATTATAAGTCAATTCGAGACCAATGATTTGAGATGGGGCAGTGAGTTGTATCAGTCAATTTTTGAGGATATTAAACTTGGATTTGAGAATGAAGAACTTCGGACGGGTGATTTTTTCGTCAAGATATTTGATGAAGAAAAGACTAAAATTGCTTCGGAAGCGATGATGGAAAAATATTCCTTGAGTGAGAATTGGAGCAAAAAATTAAACATCCACATCAAACCAAAGGAAGACAATATTTCTAAGGACATTAACGATACAATATTGCGTTATAAATCGATTTATTTGGAAGAAGTGATTGGTGAATATTCTCAAATTTTGATGCAAGAAGATATTTCGGGTGAAGTCCGAAATGAACAATTGGAAAAAATTATGATTCTGACTGAAATGCGAGCCAAAATTTTCAAGGCACTTAACCGAGTGATTTAGTCAATCAAAACGCAACGAACTCTTTCTTCGACAACGAGTGAGGAGGGAAATGCGCGCCGGACTTTGTTCAAAGTTGAATTTGCAGATTCCCTCGATTCAAAATAGCCTAATTTAATTTTATAATCCGGAGAATTGTATTCCAGATTTGAAAATTCACCTGGAAAAAGCGATTTGGTTTCTTTTAGTTTTTCTTCGGCTTCCGATCGGTTTTTGCTGTAAAATACTTGAATTCTCGCACCACGGCAGAATTCAGGCTTTTTGACGGGTGGCGGTGGAGCACTGGTGCAGATTTCTTTTTTCTCCATCAATTCTTCCAAAGACTTTTCCCATTCGATGGTGAGGTTTCCATATTCGGTATTTATAACATTGGATTGTGCGACTAAAAATCCGGAAAATACCAGAGTAATAATCGATAATTTTATTTGCATAATCTTTCAATTTCCTAATAGAAACGAAAAAAGCGAATGAGAAGTATTTTTTTAAGAAAGATTAACGATTAATCCTATTGAATTAAATGGCTTTTCTACACCAAACGCGCCATTGAACAGCAAAAGCTCCCGGATAAGATCTTTGGATCCTTCTCAAATCCGAGCTGGCGGATTGTCGCGTAAAATAGTCGCCAACGAGAATTCTCCAATCGGGACTGGCGTAAATCAGTTCGGGCGTAAGATTTGGGTATTGTTTGGCGAAATCATTTCGGACTTTGTTGGCTGTTTCTCTGTCTTTTGTGTAGAAAATCTGGATTTTATAGCCCATGATTTTCTGTTGCGTTGCGCATTTGTCGGCAGGAGAAAGTTTGACGGGAGGAACGTAAACATTTTTTTTGCAGACGGCTTGCTCTTTACTTTTTAGGAGTTGTTCGAGTCGGTTGTCTAGGTCGATTACAAGTTTACCGCCACTTATACTGTCGTTGAGAATCCAAGTAGAACTTTGTTCAAGTGTTTGAGCAAACGAGATAATTCCAAAGGAGATCAGAACTAAAAATAAGTATTTGCGCATAGTTTCTGTTTCAAATTGAAATACAAATATATTAAGAAGAATATTAAAATCATGGAATAATTCTTTTTAATAGAAACTTCGAATTTAAAACCCGCTTTTCTGTAAAATAGTTAGGGATTGATTATGTGAGAGTTTGACGCTGTAATTATTTAGAAACGTTTTAAATTAATTAAAATGATAAACTTCATCATCAAAACCTTATGATTTTATTAAGGTTTGAGCCTATTTTTGTCGGGTTAAATCACGTTATTTAACATTTGTAACCGAACTCAATGTTTAGTAAATGAAGGCACGACCATTTTACAAATTGCAATTTTTGAATTTGGCTGTATTCTTGGCCATATTTAGTTTTTCTTATTCTCAGGATGATATAACCGGTGATGGTGGTAGAGGATATGATTTATTTCAAGCCAACTGTACAGCTTGTCACCAAATAGACGGAACTTTTATCGGCCCACAAATACGTGGCGTAGTCGATAGAGTGAAAGAAGAAGGAGGTGTGGGCAGAGAATGGCTACATGCTTGGATCAAAGATAATAAAGCACTTCGTGAATCGGGGGATGCATACGCTATTCAGGTTTTCGAACAATACAATCGCCAAGAAATGTTGGCGTTTCCTTCTTTGACAGAACAAGATATTGATGATATCTTGGTTTTTTCGATGGATCCGGAAGCAGGACAAGCGGCGTTTGAGCAAGCGAAAGCAGATGCGGCAGCAGCTGCAGCAGCGGCGAAAGCAGCTAATTCTGGCGGTGACGGTGCGGCAGCTGGTGTCGTAATCGTTGGATTCTTTATCTTGGCTGTACTTTTAATTTGGATTTTGTTCCGATTAAATGCTTTGGTGAAATTGACTCGGGCAGAGGAGCTTACAGCAGATGATGAAGAAGTTGCCTTTAGCTTTGCCGGATTTATTAATAAATACGAAAAATTATTCCGCGTAGCCTTAGCTGTATTGGTGTTTCTGGCATTATATGGAGTTTGGAACTTCATGCTGGGAATCGGAGTCGATAAAGGATACGAGCCGGAACAACCGATTTATTTCTCTCACCAAATTCACGCAGGAGTTCAGGGCATTGATTGTCAATACTGTCACTCAAGCGCGAAATATGGAAAGGTTTCAGGAATTCCTTCTCCGGATTTGTGTATGAACTGTCACAAAACCATTAAAGAATACCGCGGAGATTATTACGAAGAGTATTTAGTAGAAAGCGGTAGATTCTCAACACCGGATGAAGTGAAAGCATTCTATACAGGTGAGATTCAGAAAATGTACAAAGCAGTAGGATGGGATCCGGATACAAATAATTTCACTGGAGAACAAAGACCTATCGAATGGGTTCGAATTCACAATATGCCTGATTTTGTTTATTTCAGCCACCAGCAACACGTTGTGGCAGGAGAGAAAGCGATTCTTCAGGCGATTGCAGAAGGGACAATCCCAAATGCAGAAGAGTTAGACTTGCCAGGAAATAGTCAGGTGTGTTTTGCTTGTCACGGAGACGTAACGAAGATGGATGAATTACAAATGGCAAATCAATTTACGATGGGATGGTGTATCGAATGTCACCGAACCACTGAAGTGGATATGTCAAACGAATATAACAGTCAATACTACGCCGAACTTCACGAGAAACTTAAGAAAGAGTATGGTGATGGCGCCAAGATTACAGTAGATGCAATCGGCGGTTTGGAGTGTGGAAAATGTCATTATTAAAAATAAAATTAAGAGGTATAAATGGCTTCTAAGAAAACATATTGGAGAAGTGTCGAAGAGTTAAATAATCCAAATTTAACTGAACAATTAGCGTCCAATGAATTTGCAGATGATGTTCCGGTGGAGGATTTCCTTGGGGACAAAGAAGCAATGGAAGGATCGCAAACTTCGCGAAGAGATTTTTTGAAACTATTAGGGTTTAGTACGGCTGCTGTAACACTTGCAGCTTGTGAAGCTCCGGTTATCAAATCCATTCCTTACGTCGTAAAACCCGACACTATCACACCGGGGGTGCCTACATGGTATGCATCTGCGATATTTGATGGGTATGATTACGCAAACGTTTTGGTTAAAACCAGAGAAGGCCGACCCATTCGTATCAATGCAAATAAATCGGCAAAATATTTTGGAACAACCAATGCAAGAGTTCAAGCATCTGTGCTTTCGCTTTATGATTCAGATAAGGTTCGTGGACCTTTGATGAAAAGTGGAAGCTCTTTCAAGCCTGTCTCTTGGAATAATTTGGACGAAGAAGTTCATGCAAAATTAAATGCATTAGATGGAAAAAAAGTTGTCATTCTTACTTCTTCGCTTCCAAGCCCTACAACCAAAAAGGTAATTGCGGATTTCAAAGCTAAATACCCAACAGCTGAACATGTAATTTATGATGCCGTGAATTATTCACCAGCCCTTGATGCAGCTGAAGAAGTTTACGGTCAGAGAGTTTTGCCATTTTATGTGCTTGAAAATACAGAACTGCTTGTTTCTTTCAATGCTGACTTTTTGGGAGATTATAACGGAGGTGGAGCAGAAAAAGGTTATGCAATCGCTCGTAGACCTGGTCCGAAAATGCTTCGACACATTCAAGTAGAAAGTAATTTATCCTTAACAGGAGCAAATGCCGACACTCGTCACCCTATGAAGCAAACCGATGTTCTTAGAACATTGGCTGAAGTGTATAAAGGACTTACAGCATCAACTTCTGATCAGGTGGCTGCTGGAATCGTAAAAGAAATTCGCGAAAAAGGAAGCAAAGCAGTTGTCCTAGCAGACGGAAACAAAGAAGCATTTGCTCTGTGCTATGCAATTAATGAATTGATTAATTCGGAGGCAGTTTCCAAAACCAAAGTGAATTTATTAAAAGAATCAAACGATAAACTTTTTGATCAGTTCATTACTGATGCCAAAGCCGGAAATGTAGGTGCACTTTTGATGTTCCAGACAAATCCAGTTTACAGTCATCCAAAATCAAAAGAAATTGCAGGTGCCTTTTCTAAAATCGCATTGAAAGTAGCAATGTCTGAAAAGCTGGATGAAACAGCCCTTTATGCAGATATGGTTGCACCGGTTCCTCATGCCTTGGAATCTTGGAATGATATCAATCCGGTAACGGGTGTATATTCACTTCAACAACCTACTATTCAAAGGATTTTTGACTCAAGACAATTCCAGGACTCATTGTTAACCTGGATGAAAGATGAACTAAATGCGGAAGCTGAATCAGCAGAAACTTTGGTAACCAACCAGGATCCAAATACGATTGAACTGATTATGCCAAAGCCATCTTATCGTCAGCCTGCAACTGAATATTATAATTATTTAAGAGAGAATTGGGAATCTTCTATCCTACCTCAATTGGGATATAGTTTCAACCAAGCTCTTTACAATGGTTACAATGAAACTTCCGAAACGACCAGCTTAAGTGCCAGCGGAAATGCTTCGGCCGCAGCAACTAAATTAGCATCTGCAAGCGCATCGGAATGGGAATTGCAACTCTATACAAGTTGTGGAATTGGTGATGGTACACAAGCCAACAACCCTTGGTTGCAGGAACTGCCAGATCCAATTACAAGAACATCTTGGGATAATTTCATCACATTGAACCCCAATGATGCACATCATTTTGATATTAAAACTTCTGAAAATGCAAACGTGAAAAATGGACGTATGCAATTTGACGGAGATTATGTAAACATAACAGCAAACGGAGTAACACTTGAAAAAGTTCCGGTATTCATCCAACCTGGTCAAGCGATGGGAACTGTCGGCTTAGCCTTAGGATACGGAAGAACCAAAGGTGGGAAAGTTTGTAATAATGTAGGGATAAACGCTTACCCACTTTATGCAAATGGAAATATTGGTGTGACCAATGTTCAAATAGAAAGAACTGCACAGGGTGAAAAGCATGAATTTGCATGTATGCAAATGCAAAATACACTGATGGGGCGTTATGAGATTGCACGACAAGCTAATTTATCAGATTTCATAAATAAACCCGTTGAAGACTGGAATGAGCCTGCGGTTATGCCAACTTGGAGAGGGACTTCACCTGTAGGTGAGGTGGACATCTGGAGAGTTCATGATCGATCTATAGGACCCGTTTTCAATTTGTCAATTGACTTAAATGCTTGTACAGGATGCGGTGCTTGTATCATTGCTTGTCAAGCAGAAAATAATACAGCGGTTGTAGGTAAGGCAGAAATGCGTATGTCAAGAGATATGTATTGGTTAAGAATTGACCGATATTATTCGGACACCACCAACAACACAAGAACTCAGAAAGTTCAGTTGGAGAATCTTACAGAAGACGCAAAAGAGGATAAAACTGAGGCAGCGATGTACAGAAGGCTGATCAAGCCGGGTGCAGAGAATCCAGATGTGATTTTCCAACCGATGATGTGTCAGCACTGTAACCACGCGCCTTGTGAAACTGTTTGTCCGGTTGCGGCTACTTCACACGGTAAGCAAGGTCAAAACATGATGGCGTACAACCGTTGTGTGGGAACTCGTTATTGCGCGAATAACTGTCCTTACAAAGTAAGAAGATTCAACTGGTTTAATTATGCCTTGAACGATAAGTTTGATTTCCATATGAATGACGATTTAGGTCGTATGGTATTGAACCCGGATGTTGTGGTTAGGTCACGCGGGGTGATGGAGAAATGTTCATTCTGTATCCAAGAAACACAGGCGGCAATTCTGAAAGCTAAAAAAGAAGGTAGAAAAGTTACCGATGAAGAATTCAGAGATGCGAGTGCATGTGCAGCAGCTTGTGGAACAGGAGCAATGGTGTTTGGTGATGTTAACGACGATGAAAGTCAGGTGAAACAACTAAGCGAAGAGAATCGCGTTTATCGTGTAATCGAAGAGCTGGGTACCAAACCTAACGTATTCTATCACGTAAAAATCAAAAACAGATCAGAGGCTTAAGTTTAATAAAGAAATAAGTTAGAAAGAAATATGTCACATTACGAATCACCGGTTAGAGAGCCTTTAATTATAGGACATAAAACCTACCATGATATTACGGTGGACATTGCCCGACCGATTGAAAATAAATCGGGAAAATTATGGTGGCTGGCGTTCAGTATTGCACTTGTAACCTTTTTGTATGGAGTAGGTTGTATCGCTTACACCATTGGTACAGGGATTGGTGTATGGGGGCTTAACCGAACCATTGGATGGGCCTGGGATATTACCAACTTCGTTTGGTGGGTAGGTATCGGTCACGCGGGAACTTTGATTTCTGCAGTATTGTTGCTTTTCCGACAGAAATGGAGAATGTCCATTAACCGTTCGGCAGAAGCAATGACCATCTTTGCAGTTGTGCAGGCTGCTATTTTCCCAGTAATTCACATGGGACGTCCCTGGGTGGGCTATTGGGTTTTCCCAGTTCCGAATAACTTTGGATCTTTTTGGGTAAACTTTAACTCGGCACTTCTATGGGACGTGTTTGCAATTTCAACTTACTTCTCTGTATCGGTAGTTTTCTGGTACATGGGATTGATTCCAGACTTTGCGATGATTCGTGACCGTGCAAAAAAACCTTTCTCAAAGAGAATTTATGGAATCCTCAGTATGGGATGGGGTGGAAAGGCAAAACACTGGCAAAGACACGAGGAATTAGAATTGGTATTAGCAGGTCTTTGTACACCACTCGTATTCTCAGTTCACACCATTGTATCATTTGACTTTGCTACTTCCGTTATTAAAGGATGGCACTCTACAGTTTATCCACCTTATTTCGTTGCCGGTGCGATTTTCTCTGGATTTGCAATGGTACAAACACTATTGAGTGTGATGCGAAAAGTGATGCACCTAGAAGACTATATTACCCGTCAACATATTGAATTGATGAACATTGTAATCATTGTGACGGGAGGTATGGTAGCCGTAGCCTATGCGAGTGAATTCTGGGTGGGATGGTACTCAGGAAGTAGATATGAAGACTTTATGTATTTCTCACCTGGTGCCGCTGTTGGGCCTTATTGGTGGGCATTCTGGGCACTGATAATCTGTAATGTATTGGTTCCTGCATTACTATGGATTAGACGAATCAGAAGAAGTTTTGTTTGGACCTTTATCATTTCCATTGTTGTAAACATTGGGATGTGGTTTGAGCGTTTCGATATTATCGTGGTGAACTTGTCACGTGACTATTTACCAGGTGGCTGGACGATGTTCGTCCCTACCTTTGTTGACGTAGGTATTTTCATCGGAACCAATGGATTCTTCTTTGTGTTATTCCTATTGTACGCTCGTACATTCCCAGTAATTTCACAAGCATCCATGAAATCAATATTGAAATCATCAGGAGAGAGTTATAAGAAACATCATAAAGAAGAGGAGCATTAAAATGAGTACGAAAACTATATACGGCCTTTACGGTGACGACGACGAATTATTGGACGCGATAAAGACTTTCAATAAGCAAGGAATCGCTATCAAAGAAGTTTATACACCCTTTCCGGTTCACGGTTTGGACAGGTTATTGGGGTTGAAGAAAACCCGTATCTCCGATGCCGCATTCTTTTACGGTCTCTACGGAGTTACACTTGCATCGACTATGACTTGGTTTATGATGAACCATGACTGGCCACAAGATATTGGAGGAAAGCCCTCTTTTACTTGGCTTGAAAACATGCCGGCATTTGTGCCGATTATGTTTGAGTTAACGGTTTTCTGTGCAGCTCACCTTATGTCTTTGACCTTTTTGGTACGTAGTAAACTTTACCCGGGAGCGAAAGCTCAAAATCCGGATCCAAGAACAACGGATGATAAATTCCTGATGGAAATTGAATCCAACGACATTGAAAAAGTAAAAGAAGCCTTTATTAACACCGGAGCAGAAGAAGTAACGGTAAGAGATTTAACTCCGGTTCAATAAGAATTAGAAATGAAAAGAGGATTTATATATTTATTGTTAGTCAGCGTTGCCGTATCAGTGAGTTCCTGTTCGGATAAAAAACGAAAACCAAGCATCGTCTTCATGCCCGATATGTATTATCCGGTAGCCTATGATCCTTATATGGAGGCCGATTTTGAATATTGGCCAGAAAGAAACGGTGAGAAATCAAATGTTTCCTTATTCAATGAGCGCTATCAGATGACCGCTCTTTGGCCAGCAGAAGGTTCAGTTGCTCGAACAGACGAACAGATGATTTTGCCATGGGAATTTAAAAATACCCTAGAAGATTACAATAAAACAAAAGCCATCACCAAATCACCACTTGATCCTGCAAATAGAAAAAAGGATTTGGAGAGAGGTGAAAAATTATATGGTCAAACTTGTACCGTTTGTCACGGTGATACCGGTGACGGACAAGGATCTATCGTACAAACGAAAGCTTATTCCGGAGTACCGACTTATGCAGAAAGAGAAATGTCAGTTGGATCGGTTTATCATGTCATCATGTACGGAAAAAATGCGATGGGTTCTTACGCCGGTCAATTAACACCGGTGGACAGATGGAGAGTTGCGGAATATGTAATGAACCTAAGAGCGAAAAGCTTGCAGGCCTCAGGTGCACCAGCGGCTACACCTACAGGAGAAACAGAAACTTCTGCAGGACAAGCTGAAACAACAACGGAATAATAGAAATCAACAATAAAGGAAAGAAATATCATGCAGTATACGTTTTCTCCAAGATTGAAAATGACATCATTTGCACTTATAGGTGTAGGAATCTTGATTTACATAATTGGGTTAGTTTTGAATATCCAGGATCAGTCAAATCCAGATTATATCATTGATAAAATTAAAGAGGATCCTCAAATGTTTTTTGGGGAATACCAAACAGCCGAATACCAAAAACTCAATCCCAAAAATGAACAAGGTATTGTAAACGATGCACAACTTAAAATGTACGAGCACCATGTAGCAAACCGTCCATGGGCTGCCTTTTTGGTGCCTTCATTCCTTGCTTTAGGTATTGCAGGAGCTGCTTTGTTCTTCTTATCGGTTCAATTCGTAGCCAATGCAGGTTGGTCCATGGTGGTATCTCGTGTCATGGAAGGTATCGCTTCTTTCATTCCCATAGGAGGCATCCTTATTTTGATTATTGTCATTGCATCCGCATTGGGGCTTAACCATCTTTATCACTGGATGGATCCAACGCTCCTCGATGTAGAAGCAGATACCTATGATAAATACATGGCAACCAAATCCAAAATTTGGTTAAATATCCCGGGGTGGATCATCCGCTCAGTGATTTACGTTTCTCTTTGGTGGATCTTCATGGTTTGGATTAAAAAGACAACCAAAAAATTGGACGAAACCAACGGAAGCAGACCTGTCTACAGACAATTGTACACAAGATCAGTATTGTTTATCGTCGTATTTGCTTTGACCACTGCCGGATTAGCTTGGGACTGGATCATGTCATTGGATCCACACTGGTATTCAACTTTGTTTATGTGGTACGGAATGGTAAGCTACCTTGTTTCGGCAGTAGCCATCATGGCAATTATTTCGATTTACCTTAACAAAAAAGGATCTTTACCTTTGTTCAACGACAACCATCAGCACGATTTAGCGAAATACATGTTCGGATTCAGCTTGCTGTGGACTTACCTTTGGTTTGCACAATTTATGCTTCAGTGGTATTCAAATATCCCGGAAGAAGTTCAATATTTCCAACAAAGAAATGCACAATACGGAGGTTACTTCTGGATGTTGGCCGTTAACTTTGTTGCCGTATTGCTTATCATGATTAGTTCAAGCATCAAAAGAAATTCTAAACTTGTATTTGCAATGGGCTTTGTGATTGTCTTAGGACACTATTGGGATTTCTACAACCAAATCATGCCGGGCGCAGTTGGAGCTTTCCATAATTTTGGATTCCTTGAAATCGGTGCCTTAATGGTCGTAAGCGGATTGTTTGTTTTCTTTGTGATGAATGCAATCAGCAAATTAAACTTAGAAGCAAAAGGACATCCTTATTTCCACGAATCTAAGATTTATGAATATCCATTCTAAAACATAACTATAAACTATACAAGGGAATTCTGAAAAGAATTCCCTTTTTTATTCTCAAAATTCAACAGTTCTTGAGGCGGCATCTCCAGACCAGCTGCTAAGATTTAATTGAGTTTAATGTTTATCTGACTAAACTCTATTCTGCTTATCTGTGAGTATTCAATCGCACACAAATAGGCGAGTTGTACCATGCTCAGATTTTTTGATTTCTTAGTCTTCTGAGTTTTTTACCCAAAGTAATAATATATTGGTTCTTAATGTTTTTCTATAAAACGAATATAGAAATAATTGATATTAAATGTTATAGAAGGGATGCTATAATAAAAATGGAGGTGAATATGTAGGTTTGGATATTTTTTTTAAATTTAAACTCTTAAACAATTTAAACATGAAAAAGACAATTTATTTTTTACTACTATGTGTAGTGGGTTTGCTGTTTTCCTGTTCGGAAGATGACTTTCAAACAATTTCTAGTGAAGAAGCAGTTTAAAATAAGGGCAGGAAAAAAGATTTTTCCTGATGAGGGACTATTCCGCTAACGGAATGAGTTCTGTGCCGAATAATTTCATAAGCAATAATTTTATAGAAAAATTAAAATCATTCAATCAAAAGAACCATTTTGTCTGTGAATTGTCTGACCAAAATGGATTGCCTTTGTAGCAATATTCTATCAGAACAGGAGGTAATTATGTTCAAAATAAAGGGGGAGATGTCAGAGATGATTTTCTTATCATTCCAATGCAGGAGGAAGGGGATTTATTTTTATCTTCTTTATTGTATATCAAGTATCCTGATTCTGAGGATCCTGAGATCCATACGATAACCAATGAATGCAGTGATTCATATTAATATTCCCGGGGATGATGGTTCTGTCATTGTATCAGGTCACCAATTTAGCCCAAATGCTTCTCACTGGATTTTTACTACAATACAAGTTCCTTTTATTGTAGCAACTACAGGAGCAGACGGACCTCACCCTGTCAGTGGACACAGAAAATTCGGCTTGATAAGGAATTCCAATGGTTCCTATACAATTTACACAAGAGGAGTTGATAGAGTTCAAGATGGCTTGAGAGCTCACATATTTCCAGTGCAAGAATATATGTTCAAAAAAGCTGATGATTTATGGGAAAGCTTTCAGGAAGGTTTAAGAAGTTATATCCAGAATAATAGTTATGGTAATACAATTACAATAAATACACCAGCAAAATGGAGGCCTAAATGGCAAGAGGCTAAAAACGTATTGATTAATAATTTACCCCCAAGTACTTTAGATGAGTGTAATTAAAATTTTTATCAGGTCAATAATTTTTTCAATAGTCTTTACGTGTTATAAGTTTATTGTAGATGTTTTGATGAATCTGGTTCTTAAAAAAGAGCTTATTGATTTAGGAACCTATAGTGGGATTATGCCGGAGTTTTCGTTTAATGATTATCTTATGGTTTTTCTACTTGCCTCTATCCCTTTATTGCTTTCTGCATTGATATTTAATTTTTTTGTTAAATATTTGATTTCAAAAATTTTCTACTGGATTATTGCAGCAATACCTATATTAACTTATGTATGGTTTTCATTCTATGTAATAAGTTATGGTGGCATGAAGGGATTTTTATTGTTCTTTTCGAATTCAGTATTTCTATTTATAGCATTTTACTATAATTACCAGATGATAAATAAGGAATTGAAAAAAAATGATTTTTAATTCTGAATATCTCCCAAATTAATTTCCCAAACCGTTTTGGATTTCGAGCCAAACTTCTTCTCTAGGGGTTCAAAACGGATGATTTGATTTACTTCGAATTCTGAGCGAATTTGTTGGTTCGAAACGACCAAAACATAAGAATTAACCCACTCATTAAGTCCCAATTCTCTGGAATTTTGACCTGATTTGATTTCAAACCGATACGATTTATTCTCAATTTTAGATAAGAATTCAATGAAACTGATTTCGGGTTGAGTAGATTTTGTAAAATCTCTGAATCGCATCTGGGCATCAGCCATCGCCAAGATATTCTCTCGGATTTGCTTTTTCAATTCCTCATTTGTTTCGGACGAATAAATCGAAAGGTATTCGTAGAATTCTTCCAGTTTATTTTGAGAATTCTCCTGATAAGCCTCTATACTTCGCATGGAAAAATTGGCTTTGATTCCTTTCGGAGATTCCGGCACGGCTTGTCCAAAAAGAATTCCCGAAAGAAGAAACAGAGATGCTATGCTTAATTTTTTTAGTTTCATAAGATTTGAATTCTGATGAAATTTATTTGTTTTTTATCATTGGTTTCCAGATTCAGGATTTTCATCTTCCTGGTTTCGGAAGTCGGAACGATTAATTTCCCCGAAAACTCCTCTTTGTTCAAATATTCTGCACCCAGATTTTCTTTCAGCATCAGGATGACTTCCAAATCTTCCGACAAAATCTTCTCGAGTTTCTCCTTGCGGTTTTCCCAATCCTTCAAATCCGAATGAATGAAATTCTTCAAAACCATCGCATAATCTTCCGGCTTGATCAAAATCTCTTGATCCGTTTTGGAAATCTCCACTTCTTTCGTTTCGAAATAAGGACTTTCAATGATGATTTTTTCCGAATTTGTATCTACTTCAAAGCTTGAATTCTCCACATCGACCGGAATTTTCTCATCTTTTGAAACCTTGAAAACCTGAAGCTCTACCGCTTGAACCGGTTCTTTTGTAAACTCATTTTTAATTTGAATGGTTTTCGGGTCTGATTTTTTATAAAAAGTATAAGCCACCGTTACCATAACGGCAAATAAAACCAATCCAAAAGCCAATAATCTTTGTTTGGATTTGGGAAGCTTGCCATCCTTTGCGAGCAATTCTTCGGAATCCGATCGATTTTGAAACCTAAAATCATCCCAATCGGCAAATCCCGAAAACCTTGAAAAAATATCCAGCATATCTTTTCGGGGAAGTTTTTCATTGGCTTCCGGTTTCAGATGTGTGTAAATCCACTTTTCGCTGACCCTTTCCTTGAGTTCCGTTTCGATTAAATCAATGAGCTGACGAATATCTTTTGAACTGAAACTTTTCCAATCCCCCGGAAATTGCGGATAGTAACTTTGGTAAGTCACCAAAATCTGCTTTTTCAGTTCCTGAAAATCTTTGAGTTCATTCATTTATCCGGTTCAAAATTAATTCGAAAAGAAATTTTAACTGCTGTAAATCTACTGTAAAACTACGGAATAAGTTTACAGTCAATGGAAAGTTGTTTTGCAGTGATACACTTTCTCTTCAGTCCTAAACTTGCGGAAAAATTAAAAATATGAAAACAAAATTATCATTTTTATTAAGTGGTCTGGTTTCAATTTGTATGGCACAAATTGGAGGAAATCAATTGTATGGTGGAAACAATTCTTCGAATTCTCATCTACATAATTTAACAATTAGCAATTCCATTTCGCCTAAAATCCAAATGTCAAAAGATGCTTTGAGTTTTGAAGTGAACATTTTAAATAATATCCAAGCAGATGTTTACGTCGTCACTTTGGGCGTAAATGAAGAAAACACTTCGGTGGAAGCTTGTAATACCCAAATCAATCAGAGAATTGAAAATTTCATGAAATCAATTTCCAAAATTGGAATTAAAAAGTCAGATGTTTATGTAGATTTTATTTCTCAAACCAAGATTTACGATTATGTTTCGGATTCAGAAGGAGAAAGAATTGACATCCAACAAGTGGATGTGGGATTTGAAATCAAAAAGAACATCATTTTTAAATTAAGTCGTTTGGAGTTATTTGATAAAATTCTGGAATTAGCTTCCAAAGAAAAGATTCACAACATCATCAATGTTGAATATTATGTGGAAAATCAAAATGCGATTTATGAAGAAATGTTGAAAGAAGCGATGAAAATACAAAAAGAAAGATTGAAATTATTGAACTTAAACGAGTCCGATTGGGAAATGGAGCCCATGATTTCCATTAATTTTTCTTCGGTTCAGCCCGGACATCAATACAAAAAATTTCAGGCTTACGAGTCCGGAACCGTTTCTTATTCGAATTATTACAACAATAATTCAGTAATTGTCCGAAAAGAAGAAAGAAAATCCAATTCCTTTTACTTTGATGGTTTGGACACCAATTCCTTTGACAAAATATTAAATGCTTCTACGCCGGTAGTAGGTTTACAGTTTCTGATGAACTTAAAAATAACTTATGTGAAAAAAGAAAAAGAGAAGAAAAATTATTATGTCGTTACCTCCAACGGTGAATTAAAAGCGCTGGAATTAAATTAATGCTTTTGCCTTGTCAGGATTCTGAATCTTGACAAGGATTTTATATCTTTAGGAAAAATTATATTTCCCAATGAACAAAAGATTTTTGATTTTTCTGGTAATTCCTTTTATGATTCTTTCATGCGACGAGAAAACACAAACCGTTGAACAACCCGGAAAAATTGAAAAAACCGTGAAAACGGTCGTTCCGGAAGATCTAGTGACTTTGGATTCTACTCAAGCCAATCGACTTGCAACTTTGCCACTTAAATGTATTCAGGTCGAATATCCCAATAAAACAGGCCAAGTGCTCAATGATTCCGCAGATCTGGGAACGCCGCGCGAATTACATCCCGCTTTCTTTGGTTGTTTTGACTGGCATTCTTCCGTGCACGGACATTGGTCGCTGGTTAAATTATTGAAAAACTTTCCTGAATTAGAACATAGAGATTCTATAATTAATCAATTGAAACTAAATATTTCCAAAGAAAACATTCAAGGCGAATTGGATTATTTCAACCGAGAACAAGAATATTCCTACGAACGGATGTACGGTTGGAGCTGGCTTTTGAAACTTCAGCAAGAACTCGATAGCTGGGATTTGGAAGAAGGAAAAGAAATGGCAGAAAATCTTCAGCCTTTGAGCAATTTGATCATCGAAAGATACAAAGAGTTCTTACCTAAACTGAATTATCCTCTACGCGTTGGAACACATACCAATTCAGCATTCGGGATGAGTTTCGCTTATGATTATGCTGTATCATCTAAAAATGAAGAATTGAAATTGGTCATTGAGAAAACCGCACGAAAACTTTACTTGAAAGATAAAAAATGTCCTATTTCTTGGGAGCCTGACGGGTTTGACTTCCTTTCACCTTGTTTGGAAGAAGTCGCTTTGATGCAAAGAGTTTTGCCGAGGGATGAATTTCAGTTTTGGATCAGTGATTTCTTGCCGGAGTTAAAAAATCGTAATTTTTCGATGAGCGTAGGTAAAGTTTCGGATCGGGAAGATGGACATTTGGTTCATTTGGACGGATTGAATTTCGCACGTGCCTGGGTTTTTTATCGGCTTGCAAACGAAATTCCTACCGAATATGGGCATTTAAAACAAGAAGGCGACAAACATTTGGCTTATTCTTTACCTTCGATTACAGACGGAAGTTACGAAGGCGAACACTGGCTGGCGAGTTTTGCTTTGTATGCTTTGTCGGAAAGATAAAAATCAGTTTTTTTAAGAGTTGAAAAATCAATACATTTGCGCTACCAAAAATTATAAAAATGGCAGTTTTAGTAAACAAGGATTCAAAAATAATCGTACAGGGATTTACCGGAAAGGAAGGAACTTTCCATGCAGAACAAATGATTGAATACGGAACCAACGTCGTGGGTGGTGTAACACCGGGCAAAGGTGGCTCCGAACATTTGGGTAAGCCTGTTTTTGACACAGTAGAAGATGCGGTAAAAAAAGCCGGAGCTGATGTAAGTATTATTTTTGTTCCACCTGCATTTGCTGCTGACGCAATTATGGAAGCTGCTGATTCAGGAATCAAAGTCATCATCTGTATTACCGAAGGAATTCCGGTGTCTGATATGGTGAAAGTTCAGGCGTATATTGACAATCGTGATGTAACGCTAATCGGACCGAACTGTCCGGGAGTTATCACAGCCGATGAAGCCAAAGTAGGGATCATGCCTGGATTTGTTTTCAAAAAAGGGAAAGTAGGAATTGTTTCCAAGTCCGGAACTTTGACTTATGAAGCAGCGGATCAAGTGGTAAAAGCCGGATACGGAATTTCAACTGCAATCGGAATTGGAGGAGACCCTATCATCGGGACCACTACCAAAGAAGCATTGGAACTTTTCATCAACGACCCGGATACCGAGGCGGTCGTAATGATCGGTGAGATCGGTGGACAATTGGAAGCAGAAGCGGCTAGATGGTACAAAGAAAGCGGCTCTAAAAAGCCGGTTGTAGGTTTCATCGCCGGACAAACAGCACCAAAAGGAAGAACCATGGGACATGCCGGAGCTATCGTAGGAGGAAAAGACGATACGGCACAAGCCAAAATGGAAATCATGAGAGAATGTGGAATCCATGTAGTGGACTCACCTGCGGAAATCGGAAAGACAGTTGCCCAAGTAATTGGATAATATAAATTTAACAATAATAAAAAGTCCGGAATAAAATAGTTTCGGACTTTTTCTGTTATAAAAATATAAAATTATATTTGTACCATTAAAATCAACCAAGGATGAACAGAAAACTTTTTTTATCGACACTAATTTGCTTCTTATTAGCGGATTTAGCTTACTCTCAAATCAGAATTGGAGGCAGATTGAGCGGTAGTATGACCAATATCACGGACGTTCACAGTCATTCAAAGTCCAGAGGAGGCTTCCAAGTGGGCGTTTTTGGATTAATTCCCATTACAAATAATGACATTCTTTTCTTCCAACCGGAAGTCAATTTTTCGGCACAAGGAGAGTTTGACCAACCTCGAAGATCCAATGGTTCCTATGAAAAACAACAAATTTTCTTAAACTATATAAATGTGCCACTTCATGCAAAACTTTATTTTACCGATGCAGAAAGTGAGTTTTTCGTGGAAGGAGGTCCTTATTTAGGATTTAAAATTGGAGAAAACATTGAAGATGTTGGGTATCCAACCGAAGCAGGAAACAATGAATTTAGCTCGTTTGACTTTGGCGCTACTCTGGGTGTAGGATTTAGTATGAACCGACAATTTGAAGCTTCCCTGCGCTATTCCTACGGTTTAGTGGATCAAGTCTCAAACGATGCTGCGAATGCTTCCAATAGTACATCGATTTTGAACTTAGGGATTAGTTATATCTTTAATTAAATTTAATATCCAAAAATATCTATAAATTTAGCCTGGATTTAGTCTGGGCTTTTTTTATGAAATTTGATCTTTTAACAAAGAAAAAACGTATAGGAATAATTTTTGTGGTAAATTAGAAACTTAAAATTAATGAAATGAAATTCTATTCTTTATTTATTATTTTAATGACAGGGATTTTACTGACTTCCTGTAGTACGGTGCGCGTGAATTATGATTTTGATCGTGCAACCGACTTCAATACCTATAAAACCTATAATTTTCATCAAAAAGGAATCGATAAGCTGGAGCTAAATGATTTGGACAAACGAAGAATCCTCTCCGCCATCGAAGCTCAAATGACACTCAAAGGATTTACGAAATCTGACGATCCTCAGTTATACATCAATGTTCTGGCGAGCTCAAAAGACAAAATTAATATTGACAATGGTTACTACGGTGGATATTGGGGGCCTTATTACGGCGGATCATCGCGGGTTTACCAATATACTTCCGGAACCATCATCATCGATATTGTGGACAATGCAAGAAATATTCTGGTGTGGCAAGGAGCTGGAAGCGGATTGGATGTTTCAAATCTAAACACCAAAGCAGAAGATATACCAAGAGCTGTGGAAGAAATTTTAGCCAAATTTCCACCACCGGCGAAATAAATCAAATCAATAAAAAATAAAATCCGGACACTGAGGTACTCGAAGTATCCGGATTTTTTATTTAATTTTTCTTGGATTAATTAATTACGCCCGATCCGATTAATTCATCCTCTCTATACCAAGCAGCAAACTGTCCTTCAGTAATGGCCGATTGAGCATTTTCAAATTCAATGTACAAACCGGATTCAGCTTTGTGTAAAACAGCTTTTTGCAAAGGTTGACGATAACGAATTCTTACCATCGCTTCCATTGTTTCATCAGGATTTAATTTCAAATCTTCTCTGACCCAATGAATTTCCTCTTCGCAAATAAAAAGTGCTTTTTTGTATAAGCCCGGATGATTTTTCCCTTGTCCGGTATAAATGATGTTTTCTTTCACATCGGTATCCAGCACAAAAAGTGGCTCAATTTTTCCGCCAACGCCCAAACCTTTTCTTTGGCCTTTAGTGAAATAATGGGCGCCGTCATGTTTTCCGACTACTTCTCCAAAGGTTTTTTCATAAGCAACTCCTTCCGACTCAAATGCCAATTCTTCCCATTTGGTGAAAAACTGTGGTTTTGGTTGAGAATAAATTTCGTTTTCTTTTGAGATTTCCACAATTTCCCCCGATTTAGGTTTCAATTGTTGCTGTAGAAAATCGGGCAAACTTACTTTTCCGATGAAACAAAGTCCTTGCGAATCCTTCTTTTCAGCTGTTACCAGTTCTTGTTCTTTGGCAATTTTTCGAACTTCAGATTTCTCTAAATCTCCAATCGGAAACAAGGCTTTTGACAATTGCTCCTGACTCAATTGGCACAAAAAATAAGATTGGTCTTTATTCTTATCCTTTCCGGCGAGTAACCGAAATACTTTTTCGCCATTGATTTCCAGTTCTTCACGACGGGCATAATGTCCGGTTGCGACATAATCTGCACCCAAGTCCAAAGCAGTTTGCAGAAATATATCGAATTTGATTTCGCGGTTGCACAAAACATCGGGATTCGGCGTTCTGCCTTTTTCGTATTCGGCAAACATATAATCCACGATACGTTCTTTGTAAACATCACTTAAATCTATGACCTGAAATGGAATTCCCAATTTCTCTGCCACCATCAGCGCATCGGCACTGTCTTCAATCCATGGACATTCGTCTTCCAAAGTAACGGAAGCATCGTTCCAATTGCGCATAAAAAGCCCTATGACGTTGTAGCCTTGTTCTTTTAACAGATAAGCCGCAACGCTGGAATCCACTCCTCCCGATAATCCTACTACTACAGTTTTCATTTCGGGTGCAAATTTACATTAAAATCAACTTCCAAGTTTAAAGTTTCAAGTTTAAAGTTTGATGGAGAAATAGATTTGAGTTATTTATACTAAAGTAATTAAAGTAGAAAAATTTAGTAGGATCCAGCTTCTAGCTTCTAGCTTCCATCTTCCATCTTCCATCTCTCAAGGCCACACAAACCCCACCGTTTTCTTCACATCTTCATGAAGACTAAGGAAAACCGGACAAGTCATCGCAGCATTTTCAATGATAGCTTTTTCTTTAGCCGAATAAGAATCTTGACCTTTTAGGGTAATTTTTACAATGATTTCACCAATTCTCCGTGGATTTGAAGTCATGATTTTGGTGATTTCAACCTCCGTTCCCTCGATATTGTATCCGTGTGTATTTCCGGCGATGCCCATAATCGTCAGCATACAACTTCCCAAAGCAGTTGCCACCAAATCGGTAGGAGAGAAGCGTTCGCCTTTTCCGCTGTTGTCCGTCGGTGCATCGGTTTCCACTACAGTTCCCGATTGCAAATGTGTCATTTCGGTTCTTAAATCGCCTTTGTAAACTATTTTTGAAGTCATGATTTTAGTTTTAAATTACATTTTCAAGAAAATCTATGAACCAAACAATCCCGATGATCTCAATTTAATTTTAGTCAAAACTTTCTTCGTATAAAGTGGGAAATCAGCATTTTGAATCCAACCGTAATAACCCATATCTTTTTCAAAAACCGATTTTACACTTTGACCTTTGTATTTCCCGAAGTTGAAAACTTCCTGA
Source organism: Flavobacteriaceae bacterium (assembly GCA_012522185.1). Classification (GTDB taxonomy): domain Bacteria; phylum Bacteroidota; class Bacteroidia; order Flavobacteriales; family Weeksellaceae; genus Moheibacter. Next base: position 154,039 of record JAAYKY010000001.1, read on the forward strand.
CCTTGCTCATCAATCCCGATCATACCCGCCAAATCGGCTGTTTTTCGCTGAGAAGTATATTCGCTCAGGAATTTGATGTCGTTTTCCAAATCATCATATCTTTTCAATTGGGCTTTGAAAATTTCATAAGTCGCTTCCACATCGGCTTCGGCCGAATGGGCATTTTGCATGGTTTTACCACAATAAAACTGATAAGCCGCCGTCAAATCCCTCGGTTCCTTTTTGAAGAATATCACTTGAACATCTACCAATCTATGTTTCTCCAAATCGAAATCAAATCCGTTTCTCAGAAATTCTTCCGCCAATAACGGAACATCAAACCGATTGGAATTATAACCCGCAATGTCCGAATCTTTCATCATTTCCCAGATTTGCGGAGCGATTTCTTTGAAAAGAGGCTCATTGGCCACATCTTCATCAGTAATTCCATGAACGGAGGAGGCTTCGGCCGGAATGGGAATTCCGGGATTGACCCGAAGCGTTTTGCTATCTTTATTGCCGTTCGGATAAACTTTTAAAACGGAAATTTCAACAATACGATCCTTACCGATATTAATTCCGGTGGTTTCCAAATCAAAAAAACAAAGAGGTTTGTGTAAATTAAGCGACATGAATAATTTTCTTTTTAAATAAAATCGACGTAATAATATATAATAGTATAATGAACGGCACCGAATTCATTTGAAACAGTACCAAAAGAATCAAACTAATAATCAAAAATAGATATTTATAATCATTGTCCTTCCAACTAAAACCTTTGAATTTGAAAGAAAACAAAGGAAGATTGGCAATCAATAAATAACAAGAAAGAATTGTAATTCCAATTAAGAAGTACAAATCATACTCCTTTGAAAGAATAAATCCATTCTGGTGTTGAATCCAGAAAAGAGAAAAAATCAAAATCGTATTGGCCGGCGTGGCCAAACCCTTGAAATAAGTAGTTTGTTCGGTATCGACATTGAATTTTGCTAAACGAAGGGCTGAAAATAAGGTAATTAAAAAACCAAAATAAGTCAACAAAGCCAATCCGTTTGTGAGTGTCAGACTGGAGTCAGCAATTAATTTTGTGTCCAGCATATGAGCCATCAAAGCTCCGGGAAGAAATCCGAAAGAAACCATATCCGCTAAAGAGTCCAACTGTACGCCTATTTCAGAATTGGATTTTAATAACCTCGCAATCATTCCGTCCAATAAGTCGAAAACCAAACTTATTAATAATAATATTAAAAGAATGAAACGAATACTGTCATCGGCATTTAAAAGGTGCAAAAACATCACAGCCAAACACCCGCAAAACAGATTTCCCAGCGTCAATAAATTCGGAATTGTAAAAAGTTTCATTTAATTTAATTAATTCTGCGAATTTCGAAAAACAAATTTCGAAAAACGAAGATAGCGCAATAAAAAACAAGATTTTGTGTTTTAAAGAAAACATTCGATTTTTGCCAAGCTAAATTAGTTTAATGTTCAAAGTTTCAAATTCAAAGTTATTTTTCACAACGACAAGAAAACCTGAAACTTTAAACCTGAAACTTGAAACCAGAATTTTACTTTGAAATTAAAAATTACATCCTTATTTATACTCGCCGGCATCTTCAGTTTTGCACAGGTAACACGTAAATATTCCAACGAATTCCTGAGCATCGGAGTAGATGCCCGCGCATTTGCCATGGGTAATTCCGTAGTGGCGCACACCAACGACGTGAATTCGGCTTATTGGAATCCCGCCGGACTGACCGAAGTGTACCACGGGCCGCAAATCGCAGCTATGCACGCCGAATATTTTCAGGGAATCGCCAAATACGATTATCTCGCCGGTGCCATGCCGCTTGACAACAATGCAGTCGTAGCGCTTTCATTGTACCGTTTTGGTGTCGATGATATCTTAAATACCACTCAACTTATCGATTCACAAGGAAACATCGACTACGATCGAATCAGTAAATTTTCCACCGCAGATTATGCGTTGAGCCTGAGTTACGCCGGATATTTCCTCGGGAATTCAGACATCGCTGTCGGAGCAAACGCCAAAATCGTTTACCGGCACATCGGAAAATTTGCCAGTTCCTTCGGCTTTGGGATCGACCTTGGCTTCCGATACCAAACTCAGGATGACTTCTATTTTGGTCTGATGGCACGCGATATTACGACCACTTTCAACGCTTGGAGCATCAACGAAGAAGAATTAAATACGATTACAGTCACCGAACCCGGAACCGGAAATCAGCAAACCGTAAACGAACTTCCCGAAGAAACCATAGAACTTACACTTCCCAAGTTACAGTTTGGAGTAGGGAAGAACTTCCAACTCAACGATAAATTCAACATCCTTGGCGAAGTCGATCTAAACTTTCAATTCGCGCAAACCAATGACCTGATCTCCACAGGAGCCCTCAGTATTTCACCATCGGCCGGGTTTGAAGTGGGCTACGACAATATGGTCTTCCTGCGCGGCGGTGTCAACAACTTCCAGTTCGAAACCACCTTTGAAGGCGAAAAAGAACTCACTTTCCAACCCAACATCGGTGTTGGTTTCCGTTACAAAGGCATTTCCATCGACTACGCACTTACCGACGTCGGCGACCAGAGCATCGCGCTTTATTCCAACATCATCTCCCTCAAGATCGATTTGGGAGAATTTTATTGATTCAATATATATGTTATCACAATTATTTGGGCGCCCGGGCGGGCTGCTCCGGGGGTCCGTCTCGGCTGAGCCGAGACCAGCTCATTTCATTCGCCGCCCTGCACATCCCTGGCGCAAACAACCGCCCAAAACCTCATTTCTTCAAATTAACCCATCACTAAACAATAAATCTATACTCGGCAAAAACCCTGAAATAGCTCCATTAGCTTTATATAGAAAGACAAAATCACTTGCAGACTAAAAATTATTTCCAAACTAAATACTTGAAAATTAACCCACTGAAAATTATTTCAAAAAATATTGAAAAATTATCTCCTAACATTTGCGTAACATTGAAAAACATTTCTATCTTTGCACTCCTTTAAAACAACAACGAAGGGACTTTAAACAGACGGTTTAGAGTGATTGAAAAAGATGGAAAATCAACGAATAAAAAATTATTTAAAAATTTTCATCAAAAAACTTGCAGAGTTAAAAAACATTCTTACCTTTGCACCCGCTTTGAGAGATTGAGGCGTTAATAAGAAACGAGAAGTTCATTTGAAATTATAGAAAAGAAGAAAAAAAGCCTAGAGAAAAACGGTCAATTTTGTCAGGCAGGA
>JAAYKY010000031.1 GCA_012522185.1 Flavobacteriaceae bacterium
CCCCAATCCTTTGAAAACACGCATCGGAAAAGTCACTTCCTTCATCGAATAGCCTTCATAAAAATGAAAACGACCCGCCATCATCAAAACAGGACGACCTTCAATTTTACCAAAAATCAAACTCCCCTTGTGTCCTTCCACAGTTGTTTGAGGAAAGTTGGGTATGTTTTTATAATCGATAACTACCTTTTCCTCAACTTCATTCTGCAATTTCCCTAAACCCGAACCCAAAACAACAACGTACTCGGGTTGTTCTGACAAAAACGGACGGATGTATTCGACCGCTTCTTTAATTTTTTCTAACATAATTCAATAAATTTTCTCGGAAGTCTTCCCAATCATTTAATTCGACTTCTATTGGCAAATAAAACAAATTTTCAATTAATGCCGACTCATCTTTTAAACGCATATAATCCTTTTCTGTTGTAAGAATGATTTTATGCAAAGCCTGAATTCGATCAAAACCATCATCAATTCGCTGAATATCAGCAACTGAAAAATTATAATGATCCGAAAACTCCATATGATGAACCGTCTTGAAGCGAGATTTCACATAATCCACAAAAGGTTTGGCTTTGGCGATTCCCGTTACCAAAACAACTTCATAATCTCTCCACTCGTCCGAACTCAAAGAAAACCGATACCCGATCGCTGAGTTCGAATACACCACTTTGGAAAAGTAAACCTTCTGATGAGGTCGGGGATTAATTTTAGCCAGAATTGCATCTCGTTGCTTTATCGTAAAAGCATCAGGACACTTCGTTACCACAATCACATCGGCTCTACGTGCTCCCGAACGAGGCTCACGCAAATTTCCGGCCGGCAATAAATAATCCGAAGTATAAGGATCGTTGAAGTCCGTCAATAAAATCGAATACCCAGGGCGAACTTGACGATGCTGAAACCCATCGTCCATCAAAATCACTTCCGATTTGTAAAATTTAATCAAATGACGAATTCCAATCACACGATTTTCCGAAACCGCCACCACAATCCGATTGCGAAAACGATTAAAAAACTGCAAAGGCTCATCGCCAATGTCATAAACCTTGGAACTATAATTCGCAATCACAAGCCCCGAAGTCTTTCTCCCATACCCACGACTCAACATCGCCGTCTGAAATTCATGCTTCAAAATATCGGCAACCATGATCACATGCGGCGATTTACCCGTTCCTCCTACGGAGAGATTTCCCACACAAACCACAGGATTCTTGAACTTTACAGATCGAAGCAATCCTGTGCTATACGCTAAATTCCGAAGCGATACGCCTATCCAAAACAATCCCGAAAGCGGAAGTAAAAGTTTTCTCCAGTTCATAATTTTTACAGAACCGCAAATTTAATACTTTCATAATGCTTAATTTCTTTCTTGGCATGAATTTTATCAACGAATTACCCAGAACCTATACCCAACTTGGAAATCATCAGACTTCTGAAAAATATATGTAATTTAACCCCATGTTTGAAGCTCTATTTCCACAAAGAATAATTTGCTTGACCGAAGAAGGAACCGAAATCCTATATGAAATAGGTCAAGAACACCGATTGGTCGGCATCAGCGGATTTACACGAAGACCCAAAATCGCAAGAAAAGAAAAACCAAAGGTATCTAATTTCATCGATGCGAACTTTGAAAAAATACTTGAACTCAAACCGGATTTAGTCGTGGGCTACTCCGATTTGCAGGGCGAAATCGCTTCGGAATTAATTAAAAACGGTATCAATGTTTTTATTTTTAACCATCGCAGCATCAACGAAACTTTGGGTATGATTCTCCAGTTTTGCGCGCTCATTGGAAATGAAAAAGAAGGAAGAAAACTTGTAGAAAACTACATTAGCAATCTAAACTCGGCCATAGAATTTGCTAAAAATTTCCCTTATCGACCCAAAGTCTTTTTTGAAGAATGGAACGAACCGCTGATTTCTTCCATTCAGTGGGTCAGTGAATTGATTGAAATCTGCGGTGGTGAACTTTGCTTTCCCGAAATTGCCGATAAATCCCTGGGAAAAGACCGCATCCTCGACCCCGATTTGGTCATCGAAAGAAATCCCGACATCATCATAGGTTCTTGGTGTGGAAAAAAATTCAAACCCGAAAAAGTAAAAGCTCGAAAAGGTTGGGAAAATATCAATGCAGTTAAAAATAACCATTTGTATGAAATCAAATCCGAAATCATTCTCCAACCCGGCCCAGCCTGCCTCACCGATGGAATCAAAGAAATTCAGAAGGTATTGGAGAAATTTTTCAAACTCAAATCAAAAACTTAACATAAAGCCTAATTCCAACTATACAAAACGATTAGACTTCTTATGGTTATAAATTTTAAGAAAGAGAATTCCCTCCAAAATTGCATATTTTACTCATTTGTTTATTTTTGTCAAAACATAATTTCCATTTTGGGCAAATCGATTAGCTAAAATCAACACATGAAAAGCAAACTCCACGTACTAATTCCACTCTTATTTATAACCATCACCGCCTTTCTCATCGGACTTGAATTCATGTTCGGAATCATTCCAAACGAAATACTTTTTGGTGCACGTTGGATTACGCTTCTCAGTTTGGTTTTTTATTGCATCAAAAAACGCTCACTTACCTCCTGGATTTTATTCAGCATCGTATTGGGAGCCGTACTCGGATACGACTATCCGGCCATTGCTCGCTCACTTCACCCACTCAGCCAAGGCTTTATACGACTGGTGAAAACCATTGTGGGACCAATCTTATTTGCAACCCTCGTCTATGGAATTGCCGGACATTCCGACCTCAAACAAGTTGGAAGAATGGCCTGGAAATCATTGCTTTATTTCTATGTCGCCACCACCATCGCATTGCTGATTGGACTTGCGGCAATCAACATCACACAAGCCGGAAAGGGGATTGATATCACCAAAGTTCCCAGCACAGAATTACCCGATAAATCGGATGCTGTTTCCACTTCTGATAAAGCCGAACTCGCTAATCTACCCGAAAATGTCCATTGGATTTTCAAAACAACCGCTTTCTTCCGAGATGTATTCCCTGAAAACATCATCAAATCCATCCACGAAAACAAAGTTCTTCAAATCGTAGTTTTCGCCGTCGTATTTGGAATTGGACTCGCATTGGTCGAAGAGAAAAAACGAAAACCCTTGGTCTATCTGATGGAAAGCTTAGCTGAAACCATGTTCAAATACACCAATATCATCATGTATTTTGCACCGATTGGCGTCGGATCTGCCATGGCATACACCGTCGGACATATGGGAATCGATATTCTCAAAAACCTTTTCATGCTCCTGATGACACTCTATGCAGCCTTAATTACGTTCCTATTTGGAGTCCTTTTGCCGATTGCACTCTACATGAAAGTTCCCATTCGAAACTTCATTTCAGCACTCAAAGAACCCGTTTCCATTGCTTTCGCAACAACGAGTTCCGATGCGGCACTCCCCAAAGTCATGACCAACATGGAAGCCTTTGGCGTACCAAGAAGAATCGTATCTTTCGTTGTTCCCACCGGGTATAGTTTCAACCTCGATGGAACCACATTGTACCTTTCACTCGCCTCCATCTTTGTCGCGCAAGCAGCCGGAATGGATCTCTCGATTGGGCAGCAACTTTTGATTTGCCTTACGCTGATGATCACAAGTAAGGGCGTTGCAGCCGTTCCGCGGGCTTCGCTGATTATCCTCATCGCCACAGCTGATCAATTTGGATTACCACTTTTTGTGATTGCAGCAATTCTAGGAATCGACGAATTGATGGATATGGCAAGAACTTCTGTAAACGTAATTGGAAACTGTTTGGCTTCCGTTGTAGTAGCCAAATGGGAAGGTGAATTTGATCAGGAAAAAGCCATTAATTATAAAGCAGATTAAGAAGTTTTAAGATTTAAGTATTAAGGGATACCAAGACGGAGTTATTTCATATCCTAAAGAGTTAAAATCAAATTAATAAAGTTCAGCTGAGCGCTTCGTTCTATCAAGCAATTTGAGAATTACTAATTCTAACATCCGAAGGAATCTTAAGAGAACTCAATAAAGTTTAGTTTCCTTAGAGCCTGTATCAAATTATTAGAATTAATCCTCAAACGAATGAACAAATTGGCACAACCTTTGGTTTTAATGGCTAAATTTTAAAATTATGAAAAAAACATTGGCTTTTATTGCAATCCTAAGTATTCTCTCCCTTCAGTCCTGCGCGTCTCAAGGCGGAGCAAATTCCAATCAAACTCTGAACTTAGACGTTTCAGGAACTTGGACTTTAATCCACATCGATGAATCTTCCGGAACGACCATCGAAGAAGGTTTTCCAAACAAAAAACCTACCCTGACTTTGGAAGCTATTTCCAAAAAATTAACCGGAAATACAGGGTGCAATCAGATGTTCGGAAGTTTCACCACAAATCAGAACCACATCAGTTTTTCAGGAATTGGTTCCACCAAAATGTATTGCGATGGTGTTAAAGAAAACGAATATTTGACCTTATTAAATTCAGTAAAATCCTATAAAATCCTAAACGATCAACTGATTTTCATGGACGAAGAAGGAAATGAATTACTGAAATATTCGAAATAAAAGATTCCATTCGAAAGGATAATTGAATCAATTTCTTTGGTTCTTTATCCTTTTTTCATTTTAAAATTCTTATATCTTTATTCTTTCTTAATAATTAACACAAATGAGACAGATAAAAATCTTCACAACCTTATGGGCTGTCGTTCTTTGCTTCCAATTAAATGCACAGCAAAAATTAAATCCAACCGTTGAAAACTTTGAAAAAGAAACCTATGCTACCAACGGACTCGAACAATTGGCACATGAATTACTCGATCAAATCGGACCTCGATTGGTCGGTTCGCCTCAAATGGACAGGGCGCACGATTGGGCCATCCAAAAATTTGAAAGCTGGGGAATTCCAGCCGAAAACCAAAAATTCGGTGAATGGAAAGCTTGGGAACGAGGAATTTCACATATCGACATGGTTTCCCCCTACATTAAATCCTTGAATGCAACCCAACTTGCTTGGTCACCTGCTACCAAAAAACCATTGACCGCAGAAGTCATCGCAATGCCTGCCTTCCAGTCCATTGCCGAATTCCATGCATGGACCCCAAAAGTAAAAGAAAAAATCGTACTGATCTCTCCCAAACAAGATTACGGACGCTCCGATTATCAATACAAAGAATTTGGAACCGAAACTTCGCTAAAGAAAATCACCGAAGAAAAGAAATCCAATGCGCAAGCATGGAAAAATTCTTTGGAACTAATTGGTTACAATGCCAACACCCTTCCCGCCTATCTCGAAGACCAAGGCGCAGCAGCTATCGCCATTTCCAATTGGACAGGAATCATGGGAGCCAATCGAATTTTTGGAGCCAAAACACGAAAAATCCCAATGATTGATATCTCAAACGAAGAATACAGTCAACTCTACCGACTTTCCGAAAACGGAAAAACACCCCAATTAAGATTGGATATCCAATCCAAATTCAAAGGAAATACTGAAGTTTACAACACCGTAGCAATCATTGAAGGAAAAGAAAAACCCAATGAATACGTCATCCTTTCCGCTCATATCGACTCATGGGACGGCGGACAAGGCGCTACCGATAATGCCACCGGCGTCATCACCGCGATGGAAGCCGCAAGACTAATTAAAAAATTCTATCCCAACAACAAAAGAAGCATTTTGGTTTGCCTTTGGGGAAGCGAAGAACAAGGTCTCAACGGATCCAGAGCATTCGTCGAAGACCATCCCGAAATACTCCAAAACACTCAAGCTGTTTTTAATTTCGATAGTGGAACCGGAAGAATCACAAGAATCAACGGCGGAGGATTTGAGCAATCCTATGATTTCCTTTCACGATGGATAAATGCCGCCCCCGAATACATCACCAAAGAAATTGAAACAACTTTCCCCGGATGGCCCAGTAGCGGAGGCTCAGACCATGCCGCTTTCTTGGCACACGGGATCCCCGCATTTATGATGGGGTCTCTTAATTGGGGCTATTTCGGATATACTTGGCACACCAATTTGGATACCTACGACAAAATCGTATTTGATGACCTGAGATACAATACCATCCTGGCAGCAACGATGGTTTATATGGCTTCAGAAGAACCGGAAAAAGTCAACCGAACCAAACGAATCATGCCACTTAACAAGGAAGGAACCCCAGTCGAATGGCCTGAACCGGTGAAAGCCAATCGAAATTCAGATTATTATTTCGTCAAATAATTGAATAATAATTAAATAGAAATTTCTATCTCTATCTTTTTGAATGGATGAATTATCATTTCATCATTCATGGAACTTGGTTAAATTTGTGCAAATTAAAATACTAATCCGAATAGAAATTCGTTAGCCTTTTATTCAAACAATTCATTCAAAAATGAACTTAAAGAACGTTAAATTCCTTCTTTCGATGGTCCTTTTGCTGAGCATTTTAAATGCTTGTATGACGCAGCCAAGAGTGAGAACCACCGAAAACCGAACAACTCAGGCCGTACGTCACAACGAAACACCAAGTCCGGAAACCATTCAAACCGAAGCTCCGGAAGAATTCAAAGAAAAAAAAGCTGCGGAAACTCCCAGCCCAGAAACGCCAAAAGAGAAAAGCTCAACCGGCAAAGTTTCTGTGACCGAATCGGTTAAAAAAGAAGAAAGAATTAAAGTTGCACTACCGGAAGTGAACCGTGAGTTCCGCGCCGCTTGGATTGCTACCGTTGCCAATATCAATTGGCCTTCCAAAAGAGGTATGACAACCGAACAACAAAAACAGGAAGCCATCGATATTCTCGATAAATTGAAGGAAAACAACTTCAATGCGGTTATTTTTCAGGCAAGACCTTCGGCCGATGCCTTGTACGATAGCAGATACGAACCTTGGTCCATTTTCCTTACCGGAGAAACCGGAAAAGCCCCCTCGCCTTATTACGATCCTTTGGAATTCTGGATTGAAGAAGCACACAAAAGAGGACTTGAATTACACGTTTGGCTCAACCCCTATCGAGCACATCATTCCAACGGAGGACGTGTAAACTCGGCTTCCATTGTCAATAAAATGCCCAATGAAATTGTGAAACTTGCCAATGGAATGTACTGGTTCGACCCTGCCAAGAAAACCACTCAAGACCATGCTGCAAATGTGGTAAGAGACATCGTGAAACGATACGATATCGACGGAATTCATTTCGATGATTATTTCTACCCTTATGCTTCCTATAACAATGGAAAAGATTTCCCGGATCAGGATTCTTGGAATGAATACCTAAGAAACGGCGGGAAGCTTTCACGTGCCGATTGGCGACGCGAAAACGTAAACCTATTCATTGAAAGAATTTATGAAGAAATTAAACAAGAAAAATCATGGGTGAAATTCGGAATCAGCCCTTTCGGAATCTGGAGATCCGGTTACCCCAATGGCGTGGTTGGACTTTCCCAATACGATGAATTGTATGCAGATGCCAAATTATGGCTCAACAAAGGATGGATTGACTATTTCACACCCCAACTTTATTGGCCGGTAGATGCTCCACGTCAAAAATTTGCCGATTTGCTCGAATGGTGGGAATCCGAAAATACACACAAACGACATCTTTGGCCCGGACTCAATACCGTAGAAGTCAAAGCTGCCGATAAAGCATCAGAAATCCTTCGACAAATTGAAATCACCCGAAGAATCGTTCCAAACAGCGCAGGTGTCGCACACTGGAGCTTTGCCGGACTCAACTCCAATATGCTCAATCAACTCAAGTCAGGCCCTTACAAAGAAAAAGCTCTGATTCCCAAAACCCATTGGCTCGAACCACTAATCCAAGAAAAACCTACCCTTAACCTACTCGATGATTTAAACAATGTCCAAGTCAATTGGTCTTTGAAAAAACAAGACAAAGTAGCGCATTGGGTACTTTATAAAAGATATGGAGAAACATGGGAAATGGAAATCCTCGATCCCAATACAACCCTGCAAACTCTTCAAAAACATAAAAACGGAAAGAAACTCGATATGGTAGTCATTCAAGCCGTGGATCGATTGGGACACGAAACGGAGTACGACGTGAAATTGGTCTCCTAAAACCCCTGAAAAATTATGAAAAGGCAAAGTTCTCTCGATTGAAACTTTGCCTTTTTTGATTTAAATAAATTGACTTTCAAGAATTTAAATCAGCATAAAAAAATGTTAAAACCGATTTGAATAAGCAGTTCGGTTTCTGATTTGATGAAATTAATTGTCCTAAGCCCTTAATTCTAAATGACGAAGTAAAAACTTTAAAATTTAAATTATGAGTACAGACAATCTTAATCATCAGGAAGCAATTGACAAACTGAAAGAATTAGCAGAGAAAATTGACATTGGAATGCTTTGTACACAAGGCATAGGTTCGGAATACGTACATGCCATTCCTATGAGTACGCAGGAAGTGGATGAAGTGGGAAATATATGGTTTCTAATATCAGACAAAAGCGAGAGTTTTCAACATTTACAAAGAAATTCAATGGTAAGCCTCCTCTATTCCGACCCAGGAAATTATAGCTTTCTCAGTATTTATGCTCATACAGAAGTCAGCCGTGACAAAGAGCGTATCGATAAATATTGGAACAAAGCCATGGAAGGTTTTTTTGAAAATGGAAAAGAAGATGCAAGCGTTTGTTTGCTAAAAGTCAAGCCCATGGAAGCCCATTATTGGGACACCAAATCAAACAAATTTGTGACTTTTTTCAAAGCTGCAATCGCCGGAATCACCGGAAAAAACCCCCGACATCGGACGGGAAGGCGATCTCAACATCTGATAAAATTTCAATTATAAATTAAAAAAAACAATCAATTATGTCAAAAAATATAGCAATCATAGCAACCCATGGATTTGAGGAAACTGAATTAAAATCACCCAAACAACATTTGGAACAACAAGGCTGGAAAGTCGATATCATCAGTCCCGAATCAGGAACCATTAAAGCTTGGACTGATAAAAACTGGGGACCTGAATACCGAGTGGACAAAACATTTGATGAAGCCTCCTCTGAAGAATACGATGCTTTGGTCGTTCCGGGAGGAGTGATAAATCCCGATAAATTACGAACACATGAATCGGCTCTTAAATTTCTAAAAGAATTTTTTGATCAAAAAAAACCAGTCGGGGCTATCTGTCACGGCCCACAAATTCTTATCGATGCCAATTTAGTTAAGGGAAGAGAAATGACTTCGGTGAAAAACATACGTCAAGATCTAATCAATGCAGGAGCAAATTGGCATGACGAGGAAGTAGTTGTGGATCAAGGATTGGTAACGAGCCGAACGCCCAAAGACCTCCCGGCATTCAATGAAAAACTGGTCGAAGAAATCAAAGAAGGAAAGCACAAGGATCCGGTTCCCGATGATCCTTCCTTCAAAGTTTAAAACCTAAATCTTGTCATAATTTAAAATTACCAAATATTTGGTAGTTCAAATTCAAGAGATGATTTTATATTTGCCTTTGGAAAGCTGAAAAGCTTCCAAGGATTAGGTTAGTTAGGAGGTACCATCGTTTCAATCTGGAATGATGGTATTTTTTTATTCATCTGACAACTCAATTACGCCTAATTTATGACCGAAAACAGCCAAAACCTGATTGACTTTGTCCAGACGTACGGATTGTTTACCATATTCCAATTCACGGATAAAACGTACACCTACACCCGCTTTTTCTGCTAGTTGCCGCTGACTCATCTTTTGTTGTTTCCTGCTTTCTCTGATAAAATTTGAATGTGGAGATTTCATTTTTTTTCCTTTAGGCAAAAAGATAAGAATTTTATTTGAATTCCCCTCCGAAGCCCGTCTTAAATTCTTTCTGGTAGCGGTTTTTAATATTTAACTAACATAGAAGCAAACGAGATTGTTTAATTTTACAAAAAAATTTAAATGAGATACTTTGGCATTTTCTGGTTGCTTATGGGTATTTATTTTGTAGTCTTCCATCCGGCAATCATTTATTACAATACCAACTCCAACCTATTTCTGGAGGGCAGAAATCCGACATGGGCGATTATTTACCTGATCATTTCTATTCTGGGATGGCTCATCGTCTTTGGATTTGCAGGCAAAAAGATTTACAATGCCACCTTCGGACTTCAAAGCGGTGCAAAAAAAATCCATGCAAACGGAAAATCTATTTTAGCCGAAATTCTCTCTTCGGAAATATTGGATCAATCCAACCCCAATCAAATCAACAAAAAACTGGTGGTTCGTTTCAATAATTTTAGCGGAACCCCCATCAAATATCCTATTTACATTACCGATACCAATCCCCAATTGATCCGTTACGAAAAAGGAAATTCCATCCCAATCAAAGTAGATGAAAAAGTAAAATACGCTCCCTATGTCTTGCCCGATGGTTCCACACCGGCAGTGAAAAACCGACTTTTCTTCCTACTTTCTGCCATTTGGGTCATTGCTGCTTTGCTTTTAATCACTTATTTCATCTATGCTTATACCACAGAAAGCATGGGGTATGGCTGGCGTTTTTTAAGTCTCGATCATCCCTTGTTGTTGTCCATGTTTATAGCGATATTTTTTGGTTTTCTCTATTTAAATGTCGTAGGACGAATTCTTTCATCCAATTTTAGTTCAGGCAGTGATAAAAACATGAAACTTTTGTTTTATGGGAAAACAGCTCAGGCACAAATTTTGGAAGTTGCCCAAACCGGAACTTATATCAATGAAAATCCACAGGTAAAATATAGTTTGCAGTTTCACGATGACAAAAACCGATTGCAGAAAAATAGTTTGAAAAAAGTAATTATGATGATTGATTTGCCCTATGCAAGGCAAGAACAGAAAAGAATTTATTTTTTACCCGAAGATCCGTCCGTGATTGCGTTTGAAGAGGATGTTATAATTGAATAGCGATGAAAAAGATTATCATTTTATTGAGTTTTATTATTCTAAATGTTTCCTGCGAAAGCATTTCAAATTCTATCAAGGAAACATTTGAACCCGCTCCACAAGAAGAATACGGAAAGAAAACAAAATCCATATTCGACAAGGTTACCATCGAAAAAAAACAAGAAGTTCCCATCGCTTCTCAGGTCGAAGCCTTGGAAAAAGCAGAAAACCAACTTCGGGCATTACCAGAATTTCAGGGAAAAAAAATTCGACTGTACAGATCGACTCATTTTTACCAAGACGGACGCATCATTACAGAAATTCAGAATCCCGATGAACCCAGAAACATCGATAGTTACACCTATCGCGATGGAAAGTGGGAAACGCCCGAACCGGTACGAATTTCACTTTCCGATAAAATAGAAGAACATTTGATCGATTTGGACAGCATACCCTTTGTAAATGCCCATAAGGTTTATCAGGCAATCACTGAAAAATCAGCCGAATTGGGCATTGAACCCAGAGAAACCATCTATGTCGTTCCCCGCAACAACAAAGCCAATTGGTATCCCAAAACGCTTAATACCGACCGTTCGAGCTACCGTATGGAATTTGATAGCCAAGGAAACCTTTTGTCGTTTGAACAAACTTAATCACACCTTACTCCTTTCATAATTTTTATTCACTTAAATTAGATCCAAAAACATTTCTATGGAAAACCTACCCAAAAATACAGTTGGCCAAATGTTTGAAGCCTTCCGAAAAGGCGAAAATGAAGGAGTGGTAGATAGGGTTTCCGAAGATTCACTTTGGGTTTATCATGGAACACAGGTCATTCCTCCCAGCTCATTTGAAGGCAAAGATGGCGTTCGAAAATTTTTCACAAGGATTTTAAAAGGAACTGAAGTTCTGAAATTCGAAACCGATGAATTCATCATCGAGGGAAATAAAGTTGTCGTACTTGGAAATGAACATCAACGCGTAAGAAAATCGGGAAAGGAACTCAAACAAAAATGGAAGAATTCGCAACTTCAGAGGTCATTACTGTTAAGCCTTCTAAATAATCACCGAATAATTTATTAAAATAGAATTGGTTCTTTGAACAAGATGATTTTCTCTCAGTTATTTATGTTTGTTTAAATCTTTTAAAAACAACAAATCAATTGCATGTATTTTTTTAGCATCAACTTGTTACATTTCTGCATAGATTTTCCAATTAATTACATTACTAATGAACGAAAAATAAATCATAAACGCAGAAAACACCAGTTACGAAGTAAATATCACAAATTATCATTTTATGACTTCTGTAAACTTTGCATAAATTTACCAGTTTCCAACCAGCCCCTTAATTCATCCAAAAACAAAAGCGTCGCTTTCAACTGAATTTCTTTCGAGGGAAAAACAACGGTTTCTGCATCACCCATTAGTTCGATTTGAATGTTTTTTAAATACTTATCCGAATGAATAAATTCAGCTATTGATTTCAAAGCTGGAAAATGCCCTCGCAACTGATCGAAACGATAAAAAGAACTCCGGTGCAAGGCCTTCCGAAGTACCGCCTCACCAAAAGCCCCTAAAACATGAACTTTGGAATCTTTTTCAACCTTGTCCAACAATGAATTCTCAAAAGCTTGTAAAACCGAAAATTGACCGGTCGAAAATTCAACTTTATAAATAAAATTGCGAATTTCAATAGGCAAGCCTTCTTCAAAAACTAGTTTTTGGGATCGCTTAATGGATGATTCCGACTTCCCTTTTGAAATAAATTTAGGATTTGAACTTTTTGAAACCTCTGATTTCAAACCGATTTTTACCAAAGCCTGCGTCAGTTCAGAAATATAAGCCGGGTTATGCGCCGCATGATAATAAAGCTCCTCACAAATCCGAAGAGGATGATCCGGGTTTTCATCAAACTTCCTTTGATATACCGATGAATTTTCATCAATTCCAAAAGGACAATACCGAGCGCCACGACCAATTAGCTGCGCTTCAGACATCGTCGTCCTGCCTATTTTCCCGGCGCGATGCTCATTTTCAACAGTAGTATAAAGTCGCACAATATCAAACAAATTCAAAACATCCCAACCTTCATTGAGCTTATCCACCGCAAAAACCACTCGGTATTCATTGGACTTCTCCTCCAGATTATTCACAAGCAATTGCTTCTCCTCGCTATCGGTTTTGCTATTAATGACAAGGCATTTCTCCTCGTTAAAATCCTCCTTGATTTCAAGTAAAAAATTCTCAAGACTTATGTTTTTTTCAGTAAAATAATCCAAAATCTTCCGAAAAACCGAACTCTGAACTCTTTCAAGAATTTGGAAGAAATCCGATTCCGATAAATTCATCATTCTCCTCAAAAATTCATCGTAAAAAGAAAGACTCTCATGAATGGTTCGGGATTTCAAAAGTAAAACCGGCTTGATGTTTAATTTAAAATCCTGAAAAATCTTCTTACGGTATTGACTTAAAATCACCGCTTGAAGCGCCCGCTCAAAAGGTTCCGAATCGCTTTGCAACAATTGAATTTCCTTCGAATATTTATCTTCCCGAAAGGCTTTCAAGGAATAATCAAAAATCAATTTATCGGCATATTTCTCACGCACAAAGGGATTTTCCAAATCCGCCGTTGCGGTAAACTCCAAAAGATAATTCTCCGGATGCGAATTAAAAATCTGATTAACCGTAGTTTCCCAACTCAAAAAATCAGCCGATTCTTTTTTTGATAAATTTCCTTTTTTCGTATCGGCATTGAGGTGATGCGCCTCGTCCGAAATCAAAACAACCCTCTCTCCATCAAAGTCTTCAAAGGTCAAAGAATTTTCCTTGGGCGAATTCAAATTCGTATGCAATCCCTGAACCGTCGTGAAAACAATCTGAAGGCCCTCCTCATTTCCGCCTTCGAAATTCTCAACTTCCAAAACTTCAAATCGCTTGCCATCGCATCTGATTTCCGAATGAAATAAATATTTGGACGAAGAAGGATTTAAAAAATTATCTCGAGTTTTCTCGATGATCGCCGTGCTGTTGACAAAAAATAGAAAACGTCGGTATCCTTTCCGATAAAGCTCAAGAATACAAGCCGCCATCACCAAAGTTTTGCCACTCCCAGTCGCCATATGAAACAATAATTGAGTGGGATGATTTTTGGAGGAAACTTCAGAAACATAAAACCCAAACCTCGCCAAAGCTTCCTCCTGATAAGGCCTCAACTCAAATTTAGGATTTAAATTTCGGAGAACGTCCGGATGAACTCTAACTTCTAAATCAGACTGAGAAATAATTGAATTAAAGTCTTTCATTTCCGTTTTCTTTCATTAATTCATTCATCATTTCATCAAAAGAAACAAACAAATCCCGATTGGAACCAACCGGCAAAATAAATCCTTTGGAAGTCGATATCTGTTTGAATTCAACTCCTCGAACGGACGCAATTCCTTTTGCTATCAAATTTAATTCTTCCCGATAAACCTCCAACAAATCCGATTTCCTCAAAATAAAAAATTCGGAATAATCACCCATCAGAAAATAACGCGTATTGTCTTGTTTCAAAATTCCCGAATTCGTGTAGTTCGATAAATGCTCACCGGATTTTTCCTGGAATTCAATGTAAATATTCCCGGTTTCTTTTATCAATTTATCATTCTTGATCTCAATCCCCAATGCATTCTCCCCCAATTCATATTGACCTTGAGAACTAAAAAATGGCTCAATGTCCAACCCGTATTCTGTCTTGATTTTCTCCGCAATGAAATTTTCAAACAAAAAGGCTTCCTGCAATTGCCTTTTGAAATAAGAATTTTTAATCCGATCGTTCCAATAAATCACTTTGGGCAAATACCCAACACCAAATTCATCCGAAAAATGCTTTAATAATTCCTTATTTTCAGTCCAATAATCCTCAATGAAACCTTTCGAATCCTCCTTCTTTTCCAACCAATCTCTATAAGCTTCTATTTGACTTTCCCAAAATTCAATGTCAGAATAAGTCGAAAAATCAATTCCAACCAAAGGCTTTCCATTCAAAATAATTTCAATAAAAAGATACAAGGAAAGACACTCCTGCCAAGAATTTTTATACTCAAAAGGTATAAATTCAAATCTTTCCATAGAACTGATTATTCAAATTGAGATCATTTTCACCTAAATCAAACTCATCGCTCATCCTATCCTGATAATTCACATAAAGATTGTTTTTATCAAGTAAAGAAATCAATAATTTCTTTTGCCCAACAAAGGCTAACTCACTGAATTCCCGAACACTCTCTCGCACCTTCTCTTCATCCACCGTATAGAGAAAATCATGATTTTCGAGAATCGAATGATAAACTTCAAGGAGCTCTTCTTCGTCTTCTGCATCGGCAATCCGAGCCAGATACCGAGCCGACCAAGGCATCAATTCGCAATACAGAAAATCTCCTCCACCTTGCCAATCAATTTCTTTGGAAATTCCTTCTCTTTCTCCTGCAATCACATTTTTCAACCGCTGTACGGCGAGCTCTTCGATGTAATCCATTTGTTCAATCCCAATGTACTTTCGCCCAAGTTTATGCGCTACAGCACAGGTCGTGCCGCTTCCTAAATGATAATCCAGCACCCAATCACCCTCCTTCGTAAAGATTTCAATCAGAAATTTCAATAATTCTTCCGGTTTCTTTCCATTGCGAAAACTCACACCGCCTTGGCGAGCCACATTGTTGTATTCCTTTTCGAAATTATAAAAATTGGCGTACTGCTTCTTGGTCACCGAACTCGATTGAGGCATCCCCTGAAAATACCCACCATTTTTCTTGCCATGAGGAGCCGAATAAAAATACCGAAAACCATGACCGTCATCACCGATATCAGGAACTTTAAACAAAGTTTCCGAAGGAAATTCCTTTAAATTCTCCAGATGCTTCACATAGAAACGACCACTGCTATTTTTCTCACGAAGCGAGCCACGAATGCTGATTTTTTTGAAATTTCTATCATCCGGTGAAGCGGTCAAAATCGCATATTGTCCCGGCAAATAAACCTCAACTTTCTTACCATCGAAATTCAAAACTTTATGCGGTTTCTCATTTGGAGCGATTTCAATTTGCAAGACATAATCATCCAAAGTTTTCGCCTCTTCCCGATAAGGCATTTTCCCGTTTTTATTTCGAGTAAAAATTAAAATATATTCAATGACATCATTGTACTCCTTATCACCCGTAAGGGAACGATCCGGATGACGCACCTGAATATTGAAATCGCAAAGGTGTTTTGGAAAGATGTCGAGCATCAAAATCTTTAAATAAGCGAACTGATGAAAACTGCACTGCACCAAAATCACCCCATCCAGGGCCAATAAATCCTTGGCAACTTCCAGACGATTTTTCATAAAAGTCAACCATGAAGACTGATTGAATTGATCATTGTACCCAAAACTATCGCTCCCTGTATTGTAGGGAGGATCGATGTAAATCAAGTTTATTTTGTTTCGAAATCGGTGTTTCAACGAGTGCAAAACAATGAGATTATTTCCTTTGATAATGAGATTATCGGTTTCGGAAATCCGATTTACTTCGGAAACTCCTTTTGCGGAAATCCTTTTCCAATTCGTCAGAACCTTGGGCTCAAACAAACGATCAATCTGATCAGAAGCCAAGGTTTCATTCCAAAAAACCTCCTTACGTTTTTGATCTTCTTTGGTTTGCCCACCTTCCAAAATGCAATCCTTATAAGGAAAATCCAACACAACCTCTTTGGATTCGCTTAGAAATTTCCCTTGGGCAGTTAATCCAATTTTATTTTTAAAAGCCGTGAAACTATCCGGCAAAAACTCCTTGTTGGAAATAAATTTCTGAAATTTTAATTTGTCAAACACATAAATCCCCTCCACTTCTTGAAAGAAAGTAGATTTCGCCCTCTCGTCCCGAAGTAGCAAAGACAAAAGCCCAGGATCGAGCCTCAAAGCAGCTTCCACTACTTTGTTTTTAAATAACTCATTCCCCTTCGCAAAACTTTGATTTTGCTCCAACAAGGATTTAATATGCGCAAATAATGACATCTATAAAGTCTGAATTTCACGGTGAATGACCAAAGGTAAAAAGTATTTTAGAGAGTATAAGGATTTTCTAATTCCGCATGTAGCGAAATTAGCTGATCATATAGAGCTTTACCATCAATCATTTGGGTAAAGATGATACTATCTTCATAGCTTTACAAACTAAAGTCAAGCTGATTAAAAATCATGGTTGCCTAAGATTTATTTTTCTTAAAATTCTCAGCTTGTTCTAATACGTTTTTGTACACATCTTCCTGTGTTATGGGCGGATAACCAAACTCATGGAGCTTGACAATGATATCCATTTTTAACTGAGCTTTTATATCATCTCTTTCTGCCCAGTCTGGATATTGAGATGTATTGTCAACTATCTTTTTAATTTCTTTAGCTAATTCCAACATTTTAGCCTTATCAAAATCAAACCCATACTGCCTGCAAATCATATCCAGAATATCATAAAAAGCCTTCTCTTCATAGTCAATTCCCAAATTTTCAAAGGATGCCATTTCCTCACGAAGTTGGATAATCAAATCCAGCATCTTCTCTGCCGTATCGGATTGAATACCATCATAATCCAGAATATCGCGCTCACTCCTCTCATTATAACGGTTGACGATACTTTGCAAGCGTTCAGCAAAATCCTGTCCTTTGACCTTATTTACTTTTCGGAAATCATGGATAGTCTCCTTCAGCAGTCGTTCCAGAATTTTAATCTTCGTATTGGGCAATTCCAGATTAGAAATTTTCTCTATGAATTTATCATTAAACAAATCAATAGCATTGGCTTTATTATCATCCAGTTTAAATATCTCTTCTACCCCTTCCGACAGGATAGCCTCTTCAACCATTTTCGCCACTTTCGCATTCATCTGAGCCGTATCAGGCGCCTCGCCCTTCGTTAATTTTACCACAATCGAACGAACGGCAAAATAAAAATGAATCTCATCCACTTCTCGCGGAGAAAAAACTTCAGAACCACTCACCAAATTATAAGAAGACTTTAATTTCTTAACAACATTCACAAAGAATTTCTCGGAATCTTCGGTTTTCATTACCAGTTCCGAAGCCCGGTTCAGACAATTCAACCTTTCCAAGGGAACTCCCTCAAAATAATCTCGGGTATCGAACTGATGAAAAAACTGACGTAACAAATCCAATTGATCACGGGCTATAACTTCCGCTTGACCAATGTCCTCAAAGTCATCCTCAGCCGTCTGATTATTAAAAAGCCCCAAAGCATGGTTCAATTCTTTCTTAATTCCAATATAATCCACTATCAATCCCCTGTCTTTACCCTGATACTTTCGGTTCACTCTCGAAATCGTCTGAATCAGATTATGAGTCTGCAATGGCTTGTCGATGTAAATTGTATCCAGAAAAGGAACATCAAAACCAGTCAACCACATATCTACAACGATAGCAATTTTAAAATTGGATTTAATCTGCTTGAATTGACGATCCAGCTCCTTGCGGTCTTCTTTGCTTCCCAATAAATCCCATAGCTCTTTCTCATCATCCTTATTACGGGTCATTACCATTTTAATCTTTTCTATGGGTTTGATATCCTTTATTTCTTTCTCATTTAAATCTTCTGCAATCAAAGTGATACCCCATTCAGGACGAAGAACCAGTATTTCCCTATACAATTTATAAGCAATATTTCGCGAAGCACATACAAACATTACTTTACCCGCCACCGTGGCTTTCTCTTCAATTCTTTTTTCATAATGCGAAACAAAATCTTTTGCAATTGCCCGTATACGGTCGCTGTCACCCAAAACGACTTCCATTTTGGCTATGGCATTTTGGCTAGCTTTTACATGATATTCAGATGCGCCTTCAGCAGCAACATTCTCATAGTATTCTTCAATTTCCTGTACCTTATTATAATCCAGATTTACTTTCGCAGCACGGCCTTCGTAAACCAAACGAACCGTAATTTCATCATTCACAGACTCAAACATCGTATATTGATCCACAATACCCCCAAAAACTTCCAAGGCTTTATCAATTGGCGTACCTGTAAAGCCAACATAGGTGGCATTGGGCAAAGACTCCCGGAGATACTTCGCAAAACCATAAGATTTGGTGACACCCTTTTCATCATCTATCCTCACCTTTAAATCCAAATTAACCTGAGAACGATGAGCTTCATCCGAAATACAGATGATATTGGTTCGTTCCGATAAAATCTCAAGATCCTCTGCAAACTTCTGAACCGTAGTAAGAAATACCCCTCCACTTTCTCTTCCGCTTAACCGCAAACGTAAATCGGCACGGGAATCTATGTTGACAATATTTTCATCCCCTATGAAATCCTTGGCATTCGTAAAATCCTGAGACAACTGATCATCCAAATCAGTACGGTCAGAAATAATGATAATTGTCGGACTGGCAAAATCAGTCGAACGCATCAAAAGACGTGACAGAAAAAGCATCGTAAAACTTTTGCCACAACCCGTGGCACCAAAATAAATCCCTCCCTTCCCATCTCCTTCAGGTTTCCGATGAATCTTGATGCTTTCATACAATTTATTCGCAGCATAGTATTGGGGATACCTCGCCAGAATTTTGACTTCATGCTTGGAACTATCCGGAAATAAAACAAAATGATGAATGATATCTACCAATCGCTCCTGATTGAGCATCCCATGAACAAGAGAGTTAGAAGTTTCTATCCCCGACAAGGCTTTCTTTTCTTCACCCGTAATTTTATTCCAACCATAGAAAAACTCATAAGGCGAGAATACTGTACCTGCTTTGTTATTTACACCATCACTAATCACGCAAAATACGTTGTACTTCATCAATTCAGGAATATCTCGGCGGTAACGAACCGTCAGCTGCTTATAGGCATCGTGAATGGTAATTTCTTCCTCTATGGCTGTTTTAAACTCAAAAACCACTACTGGAATTCCATTGATGTACAAAATCAAATCGGGAATACGTAATTCCGAACCTTGGATTTCTAATTGATTGACAATTTTAAAACTATTCTTGCTGATATCTTCTATATCGATGAATCGAATATGTAAATCTTTCTTTGAAGGATTATTGCGTTTAAATATCAAGCCATCTGCTAATAATTTACAGATGTATTTATTGGATTCATACAAGTTAGAAGCCGATTGAAAAGCCAATTCATTGACCAAGCTTTCCAGTTCAATTTCTTCCAAATCGGGATAACGATTCAATAAAAAACTACGTAAATCCTCTCTCAACATTACTTCTTGATTAGAAGACCTGTTGAGTTCTTTCCCGTTAAAGTATTGATAACCTTCTGTTTCCAAAAGGCTGATAAATGCTTGTTCTAATTGTGATTCGGTGTATTTCATGGTCACTTTTTCAAGTTAAGGTTTTTGGTTTTTTATAATTGAAGAAATCAATATTATCCGTTTTTCATCCTTAAAGTAATTTCTCCAATATTATAAGCATAAACAGACGAAGGCATAAAAGTAATATTGATGTCACTAACAACCTTTGTGTCTTGCCTGTCAATGGTGGTTACTAAAGCATTTTCAAAATCATTCGCTTTACAAAATTTGATTAAACTGGTTAAATCTTGCGGCATCTCAAAAAAACGGTTACTCCATTTAATTTCCACTCCCCAGACCGGTTTGAATTTTTTATCATCCACTAAAACCAAATCTACTTCTCCTTCAGATCTACCCTCTTTCCAGCGGGCATAGGTTAAATCCAAATTTTCCCGGTGCATCCATTGTGATAAAATGGCGGTTTCTACCATATTCCCCATTTCACTATCGGTTGCTTTTACAGGTGAAAACAAAGCTGTTCTAAGCGATGGATTGGTTAAAAATACTTTGAAACTGGTTACTCGTTTCAATCTTTTTGCACTAATATCCACCTTGTTCAATACTTTAATTAAAAACGCAGCTTCCAAATATTCCAAATATCTTTTCAGGGTTTCTTTTTGGATACCACTTTCCCTGGACATGGTTTCATAAGAAAATTCATTTCCTGTATTATACGCAATATAAGTAAAAAAACGATTGAGCTCCTGCACATCCCTGATGCCGTATAAACTGGGTAAGTCTCTCAACAATACTTTATCTACAATGTCATTTTTCACATACCGACCCATATCTTTTTGTATTTTTTCAGATAAAACCACTTCGGGGTAACCTCCAAAATTCAAATACTGGATAAACTCATCATTCAGTTCATTCAAATTCAAAGGCAAACTGTAGGGTATTTCTTTACCTCCGTAATGAATACTACTTTTTTGAATCAGATGATTTCTGTTTTTCAGATGAATAAACTCTTGGAAAGTAAGAGGCGGAAGCATAAAGTCGGTAAATCTTCCGGCTCCACTTTCTGTGCTGTGCCACTTCAATGCAGCGGCGGCAGAACCTGAAACAATAAATTTTGTATAAGGATAAGCATCAACCAATACCTTTAAATGTCGTTCCCAATCTTTGAGATATTGAATTTCATCAAAAAATACAAAACAGTTTTCAAGACTTTCCACTTTTACCGATGCTTTGCATAAGTCTAATATTTCCTCCAAACTGAGATTGACATAAATAGGATTATCAATGCCTACAAAAAAAATACGTTGCGGATTAATACCTCCAATAATTAATTGGTCAATGGTATGGAACATCATCACTGTTTTTCCTACACGTCTGGGCCCCATTAATACGACAGCTCTCCGAATTTCTGTCTCCATTACATACGGATAAAACAAATCAAAATACAAGCGTTTCGACATCTCTTTGTAAACAGCAGGAATTTCCTGAGTTAACCACCAGGGATTTTCGTATTGCAAACGCTCAATGATTTTCTCTGTCGGAATAAGCCTTGAATTATCCATAATTTTGTTTACTTAACCAAATATAGTAAAAAATAAACAATATTAAATATATCTATTTTGACTTAATAGTAGTAAACAAGAAATATTTAATAAATTACTTTGTTTATTTCTCCTTTTAACAATTATCTAAATATTTTCTCTTCTTATAAAACACAATTACAAATTATAATAATATCTTTTAATTTTTTCAGCCATTAATTTTCTTCTCCTTTTCAAGAACTCAGAATAATCTTCAAAAGTTAATTCCTCCAAATTAGCGGGTAACTCATTTTGAATTAGTTTTTTTCTATCAAGGAAACATCATCTATCGTACTGATGTTAAATTTACCAGTTGCAATTTCCTCTTTAACCTTTAACATATATTCCCTTGGAGAATATTTACCCAATTTCACATTGGTTGCTTGTTCTGTATAAACAAAATTGGCTACTTGATTATACTGAACCGGAGTCAAACCATTATTTTCTAAATATTTTTTAGGGAAAACATGATGCAAATCCCCTCTTTGCTCCACAAGACTACTCACTTTCATACTTTTTGACAAAAAGGAAATCGTATTGTCATTGCACTGGGAAGCCAAATAAATATTATACGCATTATTGTTCACACTCGAAGTTTCCAAACTATCAATCAATTGATAATTCCAGAAACCTTCTCCCAATTGGGTTTGTTCCACTTGCTCCAAATAATCAGCTATCCCTTTTTCGTTGATTTGTTTGATATCATCATCAATCTGTGAATCTGCAGAACCCGAATATCTACTTGTCAACAAAGACATAACCAACCATTTTTTCACAAAGGTCTGGGTTTCACTTTCCGGCATTCCATTATTGCGAAGTTTCAAATAAAGGATATACGAGAAATTTAAACTATTTCTGGAAGAAATAAGCGAATCGGAAATTAGCCCGGTTGATTTAATCAACATTAAAAATCTTTGGTAATAGGTTTGATTGACAAAATCCAATAATCCTTTTTCCAAAGATTGATAACTCTGGTCGGCAATTTCTTCTTCGTACTTTCGGGTTTCAAAATTTCGCCCGGATAATAATGCGACTAAATCGCTGAGTTTTCCCCTACTAAATCTCGAGGTAAAAGCCACACGAAGCATATCGATATAATTGGGAACATACAAATCATCTTTGTTGGTTGCCATCCACTTGATTGCCTGATAATAATTGCTTTCTGCGAAATTGGAATCATTATCACGTATATGCTTAACGAAATCTTTGTCCACGATTAAACGACAGAAATAATCTATCAATTTGCGCATCTTATTTCCTCCATGTGCCTCATCTGAAGCAATTTTTGACATGGCGAAATCGGCATTACTCAAAACAACTCCTTTTTGGTTGATGCGAATAAAGATTTCAGTCACCGTATCAATGTCCAAGGAAGCATCCAACTCAATAATACCCACTTGCTGATTTTTGATTTTCTTCAAATCTTCAATTCGCTGCTCAATTAAATCCTCATCGGCTTCCGGATTTAAATCCATATAAGCTTTTCGGGCTTTGCTTATGGTGATATCTTCATTCAGGATTGGATGTATATCGTCTATCCATTCAGGACTTTTCTTGAAAGCATTGTTCAATACCTCAAATCTTTCTGTCAAAGGATTAAAAGCGATGGTTATTTTGACTTCTTTATAGTTTTGGTCCAATACTCTTTGCCCCACAACCGCAGCTGTTAAAGCCGTGATACGCTGTTGCCCATCAATTAAAACTTTTTTTCCTGCTGAGAGGTTTCCATTTTTTAATTTCACATCGGGATTACGCCAAGTGATGATATATCCTACCGGATATCCATTGTACAAAGAGTCGATTAAATCTCTTACTTTTTTTGCTTTCCAGACAAAGGGTCTTTGTATTTCCGGAATTGCAATATCTCCAGACTTTATCCAACTTAATAAGGTCTCAACAGGTTGTTGATGTACTGAGTATTTTGCCATAGTTTCTTTGTGGTTTTAAATAGTTTATAATTTTATCTCACCCCTCCAACGTTGCCAAGCGACTTAACAATAGCGATTGGCGCTTATTAAAATTAGATATTTTCAATATCTTCCGTTATCTCTAACAAATTTTGAATTTTGTCTTTGATAATTGTTTTCATTTCGCCTGTTAAAATAGCTTTCATTGCTTCAGCATGCCAATTTGGGTGAAATGGGAATTTTTGAAAGGCACAACGGTTATTACCACCACCAACAACTTGTTTTATTTGAGGGAATACAGCTGTATCACTGTTTTCACTTTTAGGTACAAAGCCAATGATTAAATTATTTAAACCCCTTTTTCCAAATTCCATAAATACATTATAGTTTTTGTATTGAGGTACTGCAAAACCGAATCCAGCCCAAGATGTATTAACATAATCGCCCTCTGTACTATTAAAAACTAGATTAAGTTCATTTGCAATTTCGTGCATCTGAGGTAAAAGGACTGTATTGATGATGTTGTTACGTACTTTACTTAAATTATCTGCGATGATATAAGCAGCTTCTAAATTTTCTAATGTAGATAGTTTATCTATTAATTCTTGAGACATAATATTTGTGGTTGTATTGTTAGTTAATGATTTGATATGATTGGCGTACTGAATAAGTGTTTCTCTTACGATAGGAGAACGTGCTGAAATCTCGATACAACGTTCTAACCAATTTAATATGATTTCGCTATAAGAAACTTGGATGTAGTCTACTATTTCTTTATCGGTATTGTTAGATTCGTTGCCTTGTAGAGTTAAATAAAGCAATTTGAATTGATCACCAAATTCACGTTTTCCAAAATTTTGATAACGCAATAACTGATTATGCTGATCACCAGCATAAATTTTATTTTCTAACAATAAAGCTTGGTTATTTGAATTACGAATAAGAATATCTAAACGCCCAAATACTGATGCATTTTCAGTAATAACCATTACATTTTGTAAACTAAAATCGAAATTATCCTCGATTAATTCACTTCTTTTAAGTGTTTTGATAAACGCTTCTAGAAACTTAGCACCAAAGTTGTGTGTACCTTTGGGATTAAGAATTTCAGCTAAAATAGCTGAATGTGTATTTTCGTAATGGTCTACACCACAAATACGAAACATATTAAAATTTTCTCCATTAACTGAAGATTTTAAAGCTTTGTGTTTATTAAACGATTTTATTTCCTTTAGTAGTTGGTCAATGTGATTCATATTTTAAGTTAGTTTTTTATAGTAGTTTAGTTATTAGTTTACCCCTCCAACCCCGCCAATCTACTCAACAACAACGATTGCAATTGAGTGAGTTTTTGGTTTTGTTTTGAGATTATAATAATTTTATGATCAATGTATTTAATTTTCTCATGAAAATATTTGCTATAACTTTCGTCATAAATCAATTTTAGATTAAACAATTCATATTTATTTATAGAACTAAAAATAGTTCCGGTACCATCACTTAATTCAAAATGAGATTTAAAACTTTTCATTAAGTAAAATAAATACGATGATTCCTTTGAAGAAAGTGCGGCTATTCCACGTCCAATACTACAGTCACTATCTGCAATATTTAAATCACCTACTGGTGCTCTAACAGACATCAAAATATCTCCTTTCTTTGCATTTTTCTTTGACAATGTTGTAAATATTCTAACTTCAGGTATTCTAAAACCAAAGTCGGTTCTTCCTTGATAGAATATTTTACCTTGTCCCTTTTCATTATAATATTCTCCTTCAGGAGATTGTCCCATCGTAATTTTAGAAATATCTGATAAACTCTTCACCTCCCAACCCTCAGGCACTTCCTTCTCCAATTCCTCATTCCACACCATCTTCCCACCCGAAGACTTGTATCCTAAAGTTCCCCTCCTTTGGAGGGGTGCCTGAAAGGCGGGGTGGTTCATTTGTTTTTCATGAAAGACAGGATGGTTCATTTCGTTTTCATGAAATTCGGACTGTTTTACTTCATTTTCAGCGCTCTTTTCATATTCCTCAAAACACTCATCCAGATGACGCATTACACTATCGATATCCCTTTTCACCCCACTATCCGTATAGCGAATAACCTTTAAGCCTAAACGCTCCAGATAATCCTGACGTTTTGAATCATAATCTTGTTTTTCATCATGGCTATTCCCATCTATCTCTATAACCACCTGATAGTTTGCATTATAAAAATCAACAATATAATTTCCTATAATTTTCTGACGATCAAAGTCCAATCCTCTGAATTGCTTGTTTCGAACTTGTTGCCAAAATAAAACTTCAGCTAAGTTACCTGCTTTACGTAGCTCCTTTGCTCGCTCTTTTAAAGCCGGATTGTAGGGTAATGACATATAATTTTGAGTAGATCTTTTAACCACCCCGTCCTGCGGACACCCCTCCAAAGGAGGGGAATGGGGAAACTCAAAATCAACAAACCATTGCTTGTATAAGGTTTGAGCAGTAGCTTCTAACTTCTCACAGATTTGTTCATTGACTTTTATTTTGTTTGCTACCGCTTGGTATTGCGCTACAATTTCGCGTTGTTTTTCGATGGATGGAACAGGTAATTCCATATTGCAGAAATCTTCCCATTCTAAACTTCCACGTACACCACCAACAGCATGAAAACAAGCTTCTCTATCAAATTCACTTCTTGTAAACCACAGCATCAAATATTCAGGTAATATTTCATTCTCATCAATTACTTCAAATACAGGATAAGCTTGAGATATAATAGCTACATCTAACTGCTTTAACAAAGCAACAGGCATTTTCTTATCTCTTCGAACTTGCATCGTACTACAAGCAAATTGGTTTTTACGAATAATTTTATAATTACTCATATCAGTTCCAATAGTGTTGGCTACGGAAGGAATGAACTTTTTATTTATTGTTAATCCAACAAGATGTGTAATGCTTAAATCTTTGTTTCTTACATCAACCAATTGGATTAAATCACCAATTTTTCTATAACTCA
Organism: Flavobacteriaceae bacterium; assembly: GCA_012522185.1. Lineage (GTDB taxonomy): Bacteria > Bacteroidota > Bacteroidia > Flavobacteriales > Weeksellaceae > Moheibacter. Next base: position 26,651 of record JAAYKY010000031.1, read on the forward strand.
TAGCCCAACGATTTAAACACGTTTGCTACTTCTTGTTTCAAGGCTTCTTCTTGCTGAAACAAGTTTTTTAATTCGGTTTGCAACGATTGCATTTGCGTATCGTAATCGATGTTTTCGTCACGGTTTAGAAACTCAATGTATTTGCTTGGCACCAACGAATAATCTTTTTTACGAATCTCTTCCAAAGCTGCAGAGTAACAATATTCGGGTTCGTTCGCATAAGTCGTTTCAATATCTTTTTGTTGCCAGTTATGGTAAGTTGATGCAATTTGTTCAATATCTTGTTCAGAAAACTGCGTAAATTTCTTTTCAAATGGTTCACCCTTTTGGCGTAAATCCATAAACAACACTTCACCTTCGCGGTTACGGTAGTTTTTTACGCCATCGTTAACTTCCACAGTGCGTTCTTTTTTATTTCGGTTCAATATCCAAAGCGTCACTGAAATATTTGTAGAGTAAAACATATCTTGAGGAAGAATCACAATCGCTTCTACCAAGTCGTTTTCTATAATTTGTTTACGGATTTTGTATTCTTCTCCACCACCCGAAAGCGCTCCATTAGCTAAGATAAAACCAGCTACGCCGTTTTGAGATAGTTTGGATATCATGTTCAAAATCCACGCGTAATTGGCATTGGATTTTGGAGGAACTTCGTAACCTGTCCATCGTGGATCGTCGGTTAATTCGTTTTCGGCACGCCAATCTTTTAAGTTAAACGGAGGATTTGCCATGATGTAATCGGCTTTCAATTCCTTGTGCTGGTCATCGTGAAATGTATCGGCTGCTTTGTTTCCTAAATTGGCAGAAATTCCACGAATGGCCAAGTTCATCTTCGCCAGTTTAAACGTGGTATTCGTCAACTCTTGTCCGTAAATGGAAATGTCTTTTTTGTTTCCTTGGTGTTTTTCAATAAACTTCAACGACTGTACAAACATACCACCCGAACCGCAAGAAGGGTCATATATCTTCCCTTTGTACGGTTCAATCATTTCGGCAATTAAGTTTACAATCGACTTCGGGGTATAGAATTCACCTTTACCTTTTCCTTCGGCAATGGCAAACTTGCTCAAGAAATATTCGTACACTCGACCTACAATATCCTGCGATTCGTCTTTCAACGTATCGATGTTGTTAATGGTATCCAATAAAGCTGAAAACTTGGATTGATCCAATCCCAATCGAGAGAAATAGTTATCCGGTAACGCACCTTCCAAGGATTTATTGGTACGTTCTATGGTTTTAAGCGCAGAATCGACCTTCAGAGTAATATCTTCTTGTTTGGCGTTTTCGATGATGTACGTCCAACGGGATTTCTCAGGCAAATAAAATACATTTTCAGCTTGATAAAATTCAGGAATTTCTAAGAAGGCTTCTTTTCCTTCTGCAATTAATGCTGACCTGCGTTTGATGAATTTATCACTTGCAAATTTCAAGAAGATTAAACTCAGTACCACATGTTTGTATTCGGAAGGTTCCACAGAACCTCTTAATTTATTGGCAGAATCCCATAGGATTTCTTCGGTTGATTTAGTTTGTATTTTTTTGGCCATTTTAAAGAATAGTGTTTGCTGTAAATATAATAAACTTCCCTACATCAAAACAGATGATGGTTTTAAAACAAACTTAATAACTCACAACGCCAAAATACGTCGTTCAAAATAAAATCCCCCCCTACCAACACTCCAAAACAGAAATCCCCAATGACTTACCATCACTAAGCCGAATAATCTCATCTTTTTCCTTCCGATAAAACCTGCAACCCGCTACTGCCAATAAAAATTTACTTCTTTCAGGAATACCAGACAGCTCAAAATGCAATGAACCTACTTCAGAATCTCTTTCTAATCGGATGGAATTCGCCGGATGCAATACATTATGATGCTCTAAATCGGTTTCCAAAATCGCATAATTCAATTCAATCCCATCTGCATCCTGACGCCAACCAATTTTCCCCGGATCTACATCGTAAATATTCAACTGAAAACTTTCAGGATTCACCTCAAAACGAAAAGGCAAAACCAAAGCCAGACGAAAATCGGGCGTATATTCAAACTCACGCAATATTTTCTTACCCTCCTGCGTATTGGCGCCCTGTGAAGCTCGACGCGCCCCTCGCTTATTCACAACATCTAAATCCCTTAATTTTAAAAACATAGAAAGTAATTCCCAATGAAAATTGGGATTATCCCAACCATAATAAAAGGGAAAAAGCACCCGTCGAAAAAACTTACTGACATGAGAAGCATGCCCAAATTCTGAATTAAAATCCCGCACAATCTGCATTTTGGGACTCTTCTTAATTGCTTTCTTATTAAACCCACCACCGGCCTCTCGGGCAACCGGCTCACCGTTCAGATAATAAAAATTAATTCCGCCAATGGTACCAACAAGCGGAAACTTTCCAATTTGCTTTGCCATGATAAAATAATTTTTTTAAATAAACATTAGGGGAAAACCCCATCCAGCACTAAGATACAAATTTTTAGAATCCAACTAATACTCAGCCCCCCTACGCATTACCGATCTCAAACCTAAATTGTAAAACGAATTATAGAATCCCATTCCAGAATAGAGTAAAAACCTATCAAGACCCAAGATAACCCGACTGGGGTTCCAGTCAAATCCCTGTTTATGCCATGCTTATGCCATGCTATCCCCCTACTTATGCCATGCTTATGCCATGACTATACCATACTATGATAACTCTTTTAAGAGTCTAAAAGAATAATAATTCTGAAAAAAATTAGATGAAGAAAACATAAAAAGCAATTTAATCCCAATTCTATCAGAGACAAATCCTTGTATAAATTTAATAAATAAAATCCAGAATCCCACCAAAAAAACTACTTCCCGATACAGAACTTAAAGTAAATTCATCAATCCCTTTATCTATAATGCTTTGAAGAGGTTTTAATTTTTATCAGGGACAAATATGGGACAAAACATCAGAAAACAAAGGCTTTTTATAGGTCAAACAAAGTCAAAATAGAATGTTTTTAAGGTTGGATTCGATGCTTTATAATATCATTTGACACTATCAAAGATATAAAAAAACTAAGTTTACCATTTGAATTCATAATGGGTACTTCTTCCTCCTGATTCTGCCTTGACCAAAATTCCTTTATTCACTAAATCGGTTATATCTCTCAAAGCTGTATCTTGTGATGATTTAGTTATTTTTGCCCATTTAGAAGTTGTTAGATTGCCTTCAAAGTTATCCATTAGCTTGTTGAGCATTTTTTGCTGACGTTCATTCCTAATTTTACCCGCATTTTTTGCCCAAAACTGATGTTTCTTTACAACTTTATCAATAATTGTATTAGAAGAAAGTATTGCGTTCTTCAAACATTCAAGAAACCAAACAATCCATTCTGTAATATCTAAATCATCTTTTTGCGTGTGTTCTAATATTTTGTAGTAGGACTTTCGCTCATTTTTAATTTGTGCCGACATACTGTAAAATCGCTGATTTACTCCGTCAGCTTTAGAAAGTTGCATATCGGTAATAGCACGAGCAATACGACCGTTTCCATCGTCAAATGGGTGTATGGTTACAAACCATAAGTGAGCAACAGAAGCTTTCAGTATCGGGTCTAAATTGGATTCTGTATTGAACCAATCTATGAATTGTTTCATTTCCTGCTCTAAAAGTTCTGCTTTTGGTGCTTCATAATGCACAATTTCCCTGTCCATTCCACCCGAAACCACTTGCATATCGCCTGAACGCCATTTAGCAACTTCGATTTTATACATTCCGCTTCTGCCTGTCGGGAATAATGCACCGTGCCAACCGAACAGCCTTTCATCACTTAATGTTTTGTCATTGTTTTGAGTAGCATCCAGCATCATTTCTACAACTCCATCAATATGTCTGTCGGAATGTTGTAAGCCTGAATCTTCCAAACCTAACCTTGTCGCAATTGAAGAACGAACTTGTTCAGGATTCAGAATCTCTCCTTCGATTTCAGAAGACTGAACGACATCTTGTATCAATGTTTCTAAATTGGCTTCGTCTTTCAATTCAAAACCAAGCAATTCAACTTTACCCATAAGTTTACCTTGCAGGTTTCTAACTTCACTTAAAAGCGAAATAAAATCCTGCTCATTCCATTGAAAATCTGCCCAGTTTTTGAGTTGATGAATGTAAATTGGCATCTTGATTCTGTTTTATGCGGTAAATATACCGATTATTCTCCGCATGATTTGCGGTGATTAACGTTTTTTTTCTCCGCATTAACTATTGTTGTAGCATTTTTCTAAATTAGAAACCAACTTCTCAATAATATTATCTTGATTCTCTATATATTCACTTTTAATAAAAGAATTGGTAGGCTTCCCTTAGTACGAACCTTTAGTTAGTATAAATGTTCATTATTAAACCTATATTAATTGTTTGATTTAACATAAGTTTTAGGAGGTGTCTTTTCTAATGACTCATGTGGTCAATAATGGAGTTACTTCCCGATACAGAAAATCCATTCTTCTGTTGAATTCATACGGTTTCGTTAGTTATAGTATCCGTAGTAGGAATTTACTATTATTCAATCTCTGAGTAATCAACAATTATATCTTTAAACTTTTCAATGAATAAATTCATTGAAAATTCTTCTTTAGGAAATCTATAACTAATCGGAGATATTTGTTTAAGAAGATTTTTATTTACCGATTCTTCAACTTCTTCCATTGTTTTACCGTAAGG
>JAAYKY010000032.1 GCA_012522185.1 Flavobacteriaceae bacterium
CTTTTGGATGATAACAAACGGATGAACGAATGGATTCCTGCGACGGACGCTAATTGGAGTGGTGCAATTCCGGCAACTGTGATGTATAAAAACGGAGAAAAAGTATTTTTCAAGGAATTGAAAATGACAAAATACGAGCTTGAAGACCTAATTGATGATAATTTATAAACATGAATAAAGCACTTCTCTTGATTGGCCTATTGTTCACGATGAGCGCTTGCCAAGGTAAATCGGAACCAATTGTTGAAACTTCTGAAAATCCGGAAGTTGTAGAAAACAAAGTAAATTCAGGATATAAAATCGGGGATGAAGCGACCGATTTCAAATTGGAAAACATCGATGGAAATCAGGTTTCTTTAGCCGATTACCCGGATGCAAAAGGTTTTATTGTGATTTTTACTTGTAATCATTGTCCGTATGCGGTTGCTTATGAAGATCGGATCATTGCCTTGGACGAAAAGTACAAACCGCTGGGTTATCCGGTGATTGCTATTAATCCGAATGATCCGGAAGTTCAACCGGAAGACAGCATGGAAGAAATGAGAAAACGTGCGGCAGAAAAAGGGTTTACTTTCCCTTATTTGTTGGATTTAGGTCAGGAAATCTATCCGCAATATGGTGCGACAAAAACTCCACATGTATTTTTGCTGAACAAAGAAGAAGGCAAAAACATTGTGAAATACATCGGGACGATTGACAATAATTATGAAGACGCAGATGACGCGGATGTTCATTATGTGCAAGATGCGGTAGATTCTCTACTAGCGGGAAATCCGATTGAAACAGAAACTACCGTGGCAATTGGTTGTACGATTAAGGTGAAAGACTAAGATTCTAATTAAAATTTAGGAAAGGCTTATCTTGGATAGGCCTTTTTTTGTGAATTTATATGTTTTTAAAAAGAATAAATTCCTGCGTTTGCGCCAACCTATTGATTCGTTTGAAATGATCTCTTTTGCCCAATTGAATTTCTTCAATTTAATCAATTCATAGAGAATTTTTTGGGAATATTCTTTGTAATATTCCTCTAAATTAACTTTCTGTTTGGCATTCAAATAATCGTTGAAAATGATGTGCCGAGCTTTGTAGTAATGGTAATATTTCTGAGGTTGCAGTGTTGGATTTTGAGAAATATTATCCAAATGCTTTCGTATTTTAACCTTAGATTGATTGGTCAGATTAAATTCAAGCTTAGGATTAAGCAACAAGATTTTCATAAAAAACTCCCAGTCTTGCGCCGCCAATAAATTCTCGTTAAAAAATATTTGTTTTTTCGTAATAAATGCACGCTTTATCAAAGGATTACTTATTAACCATATAGATTCCTTTTTAAAAAATGAAGTAATCAAACTTTCTTCTGAGTTTATTTTTACGATGTTTTCTTCATTGGGATTATTTTCAAAAAAATAAACAGACTGATAAATTATCAAATCATTTTTTGTGTTAGTTATTTTATCCTTAACCGAAGATAAAAAATCAAACCCCAGCAAATCATCACTATCTAAAAACAAAAGAAAATCCCCACTCGACTTTTCGATTCCGATGTTCCGACAAGCATTTGCTCCTTTGGGTTTATTGAAATCCTGCCTTTTGAAGATTTTAAATCGATCGTCTTTTGATGAATAATTCTGCAAAACATTCCAGGTTTGATCTGTGCTACCATCATCAATCAGCAAACACTCCCAGTTTGTTTCGCTCTGGGCAAGTATAGAGTCAAGGGTTTCTTGAATCAAATCTTCACGATTATAAGTAGGGATGATGATGGAGATCATAGTAGCTGAATTATAGAAATGCAAATTTATCTGCCACTTTAGAAATTTCAAGGTTTTTCATTAACTCCTCTTCATTTGAGTCAATCATTTTTAATTCTTTTTTGAAGTGCTTATAAGCGTCTTTCTGCAAAAGAATTTTGCTTTTCAAAATCTTTGTCTTTATTTGTTTTTTAGTCTGGTAAAGATGATTTATGGATGAAATATTTGGATTAGATAATTTATTTAAAATAGTTCTTTTATTTTGTTCTTCTCTTTCTTCATAAAGAGATTTAGGTCTATCCTTTCGATCGTGAAAAATACTTGTTTTAGGATAAATTCCTATTTTTAGTTTATGATAATGTAGTCTATGACAATAATTATCATCTTCACCATAATGAAAAAATACAGGATTAAATCCACCAACTTTTTTTAAACACGCCTTTGAAATCATCCATGCAGCTGCACAAACAAATTTAGTTTCGTAAATTTCATCTTTGACTTTATTCAGAACAAAATCAGAATAAAGATTTGGGCAAGAATATGGAGAAATTTGATTAGAAAATTTGAGATCCAACGCACTTCCTTCACCATTTAGATGTAGAGGACTAACTATACCATACTCCGGATTTATTTTCAATTGATAAACTAATTTCTCAATGGTATTTGGCTCAACCCATGCATCCTGATTTAATAAGAAAAAATACTCTCCACCGTTTTCTAGTGCATACTTTAAGCCTTGATTGTTAGCTCCTCCAAAACCTTTGTTTTCTTTATTTTCAATCAAATGAACCGAAGGGTATTTTGATTTTACAATTTCAACCGTTTCATCAGTTGAAAGATTATCAACTATTACAATTTCTGGTTTGAGAGTCGATTGAAGTAAAGAATCCAAGCACTTCTGCAACCAATTTTTGCGAGTTGCATTGTAAGTTACGATTATGGAATAAGTTTTATATTTCATAATTGTATCGAAGCTTATAATATATTTTTTTTATAATTCTTTTAATACCCTTACTATTATTGTTTGGAGAAAAGTATTTCCCGTATTTATTAAAGTTTTCTTTATGTCTACGGTAATAAAGTAACCCCTCCTTTATATAACCTACTTTTGCTCCAGATTCTAATAACCCATTCCACAACCTTAAATCTTCCGTTGAATATCTACGACCTTCTTTAAGCTCTCTGTAGCCTACTTTTTTTGCTAATTTAACATTATAGAAAATTGATCCATGATGTCCACCTTCTCTGTCCCAATAAAAATCTCCATAAAATGATTGCATTTTCTCAGACCATCCGTCTAATAACTCATCTTTTATTTCACCAGTGACTATAATATCATATGTAACTACATCAGCGTCTACTTTTTTTAATAATTCTATAGCGTCTGAACGCAACCAATTATCTGCTCCTATAAATAAACAATAATCTGTTTGAACTCGATTGAGCATATCTTGAAAGTTCGATGCAGTACCTAAATTCTTTCTTCTTAATATATATTCTACTTGAGGATAAATTTTAGGCAAATGTTTGCAATCTCCAACACCATCATCTACAAATAATATTTTATCTGGTAAAACAGTTTGAGATAATATAGATTCTATACAATGCGCAGCTAAGTGTCCATATTTATAAGATGCAATAACTACAGTTACTGTTTTATTCCCATTCATGATCAATTAAAATTTTAGAAGGTATTTTCTCAGTTAATCTACCCTGGCCATAGTAATCCCCATTCAGAACATTAAACATTAAACACTTGGAATAATGCTCTCTTTTATCACTATCAGTAATAAGTAAATTAACATAATAGTTGCCTTCTACTAGATTATTTTTGAAGATGCAATTTATTTTATCTCTTTTAGTATCAACATCAAAGTAAGAAGTAGAAAGATTAAATATCTTTTCATCTTGTGTGTTATAAAGCCCTATATCAATCAACAAATTTGACGTCGGATTTTTCAATTTCAATTCAAATCTTAAATTCTCACCACTTTCAATGACATTTTGTAAATTTGATTTTATACTAATGCTTTCTAAAAATTGGCCTTTTTCAGGTGTAAAATTTAATCTATTAAATTCTTCTCCTATATTATATGCAAAGTATTGCTCTACTACAGAATTAACATCGGTATCCATAACAATATTTCCATTCTGCATCAAAATCCCTCTATCACACAAAGATTTAACACTCGCCATATTATGACTTACAAATAAAATAGTTCTTCCCTCTCCTTTGCTTACATCGCCCATTTTCCCAATACACTTCTTCTGAAATTCCGCATCTCCCACTGCCAAGACCTCATCAACTATCAAAATCTCGGACTCCAAATGCGCCGCAACCGCAAAAGCCAATCTTACATACATCCCCGAAGAATAACGCTTCACAGGCGTATCTACATAACGTTCCACACCGGCAAAATCAACTATCTCATCAAACTTTCGGGAAATTTCCTTTCGAGTCATTCCCAAAATCGCACCGTTGAGATAAATATTTTCACGCCCCGTCATTTCCGGATGAAAGCCGGTTCCAACTTCAAGCAAAGAAGCAATCCGCCCTTTGTATTTGATGGTTCCCGTTGTGGGTTTGGTAACACGGGAAAGTAATTTCAACAAAGTCGATTTCCCGGCACCGTTTCGCCCGATGATTCCTACTGCTTGACCTTGTTCTACTTTGAAATCAATATCACGAAGCGCCCAAACATAGTCAGAATCTCCTTTTTTGGTTCGGTCATTTGTATCGCCAATCTTCAAATAAGGATTTTCTTTTCCCCTAACACTCGCCCACCAACGGTTCAAATCATGCGATAGTGTTCCGGTTCCTACTTCTCCCAAGCGGTATTGTTTCGATACATTTTCAATGTCTAATACTATATTGCTCATAGTCTAAATTAGTTTTAAACGGTATCCATAAAGGATTTCTCAACCTTGTTAAAAATCAAAGTTCCGATTAATAATATAACAAATGTTGAAATCGTAGAATAAATCAACATCGAAGGTTCGAAGCTTCCTGTACCAATAAATGCATATTTAAAACATTCGAAAATTCCTGTCAAAGGATTTGCATTGATATAAGGAAGCGCCCATTCCGGCATGCCCGAAACCGGCAAAATAACGGGCGTTGCATACATAAACAACTGTATTCCAAAGCCTAACAACATACTCAAATCTTTGTATTTCGTCGTCATCGAAGAGAAAATCATCCCCAAACCGAGCGATAATCCCGCCATAAGCACAATCAGAAATGGAGTAGCCAATATCCACCAATTTGGATAAACATTCTTTTCAAAAATCAGGTAATATAAAATAACGACAATGAATAATAAAAATTGAACTCCAAACCGCATCAGATTGGATATAACAATGGAAATCGGCATAACAAGTCGTGGGAAATAAACCTTTCCAAATATATTGGCATTGCCCCTAAAAACATTGGAAGTAGAGGTCATAGAAGTCGAAAAATAACTCCACAAGGTCGTTCCGGCCAGATAAAAAGCAATCGGCGGTCCATCTACAGGCAAATTAGCAATTCCACGAAACACCAAAAGAAACATGAGTGTCGTCAAAATAGGCTGTACAAAAAACCATACAGGCCCCAAAACAGTTTGTTTAAATGTAGTTACAAAGTCACGTCTAACCAGCATATAAACCAAATCTCTATACCTCCAAACTTCTTTAAGATTGAGAGTAAAAAAATTGTGTTTAGAACTGATGACTTCGGTCCATTGGTTGGTTGAATTCATTTTATTCAATAATTTTTCTTAAATATTCTCCATACCCGCTTTTTCCATATTTTTCAGCGGATATTAATAATTGTTCTTTGTCGATGAATTTCAGTCGATAAGCGATTTCTTCAATACAACTTACTTTGAAACCTTGACGTTTTTCAATGATTTTCACAAATTCACTTGCTTCGTGAAGTGAATCAAAAGTTCCGGTGTCAAGCCAAGCTGTTCCACGTCCCATAATTCCAACTTCCAATTCTCCTAATTCCAAATAAATCTTGTTGATATCGGTAATTTCCAATTCACCACGATGAGAAGGTTTCAGATTTTTCGCAAACTCCACCACGCGGTTATCATAGAAATACAAACCTGGAACGGCATAATTAGATTTCGGTTTCAATGGTTTTTCTTCGATTGATAAAGCCTTAAAGCTCTCATCAAATTCAACGACGCCATAACGCTCAGGATCAGAAACCTGATATGCAAAAACACAACCACCTTTCACTTGGGTTTTGCTTTGGAGCAAATCTTTCAAACCGGTTCCGTAAAAGATATTATCGCCCAAAACCAAAGCAACGGAATCCTCTCCTATAAATTCTTCGCCAATGATAAATGCCTGCGCCAAACCATCGGGACTTGGCTGAATTTTATATTCGATTTTACATCCGATTTGCGATCCGTCGCCCAAAAGTTTTTGGAAAGAATCGGAATCTTGTGGCGTTGTAATGATCAAAATATCACGAATTCCCGCCAGCATCAAAGTGGAAAGCGGATAATAAATCATGGGTTTATCATAAACCGGCATCAGCTGTTTACTCACAGAAATCGTAAGCGGATAAAGTCTCGTCCCGGAGCCACCGGCCAATATTATTCCTTTCATTTATAAGTGTTTAAGTATTTGAGTGATGAGTTATTGAGTATTGCTGAATGTCCATTTTCCTGAATCTTTCGACATTTTAACTAACATAGCCAATATTTCATCGTACTTCAAATACAATTCGTTATATATTTCTTTATCAATATAATTGCAAGCTAAAGAAAAATCCAGCCAATTTTGTGTCTCGGCTGCTTCTCCTTCTGAATCAATTAGTTTATTGATAAATAATTTTTCATATCTTCTTTTTCGCCAAGCTTCGGAAATATTTCCACATACTGATCTGGAAGAACGCCGGATTTGATCCGTTAATGAATATTTTTCTTCAACGGGAAATGATTTACTCAAAGAATAAATTTGCATTGCCGAATCAAATGCTTTTTGGTAAACTATTAAATCTTTATGATATTTTATTAAACTCATCTCTCAATTATTTAATTGTTCAACCATTCAACTACTCAACCATTCAACCACTCAATTATACTGTTTGTCATAGTACTTCTGATAATCGCCACTCGTCACATGATCCAGCCATTCCTGATTGGACAAAAACCAGTCAATTGTAAGACTCAAACCTTCTTCAAAAGTCACAGTTGGCTTCCAGCCTAATTCTTTGTTGATCTTCGTCGCATCAATTGCATAACGCAAATCATGTCCCGGACGGTCTTTTACGAAAGTAATTAGTTTCTCACTTTCGCCTTTTTCACGCCCAAGTTTTTCATCCATCTGACGACAAAGTTCCTTTACCAAATCGATGTTCTGCCATTCATTAAAACCGCCGATGTTATAAGTTTCTCCATTTTCAGCTTGGTGAAAAACCAAATCAATCGCAATGGCATGGTCAATTACATACAACCAATCACGTGTGTATTTCCCATCACCGTAAATCGGTAAAGGTTTATTGTTGAGAATATTATGAATGCAAAGCGGAATTAATTTTTCGGGGAAATGATTGGGGCCATAATTATTGGAACAATTCGTTACCACAATCGGCATTCCATAAGTATCAGAATAAGCTCTTACAAAATGATCGGAACTCGCTTTGGAAGCCGAATAAGGCGAATGTGGATCGTAACTGGTTTCTTCGGTAAAAAATCCGGTATCTCCCAAAGCCCCGTAAACTTCATCGGTCGAAACATGATGAAAACGCTTTCCTTCCCAGTTTCCGTTCCACAGTTTTTTGGCGGCATTCAGCAAGTTTACCGTTCCTAAGACATTGGTTTTCACGAATTCCAATGGCGAACTAATCGATCTGTCCACATGGGATTCAGCCGCCAGATGAATTACACCGTCCGGCTGATATTCCTGAAAAATTTCGTCCATTCGTTCTTCGTCTGTAATATCGGCTTTGATGAAAACATAATTCGGTTCGTTTTCGATATCTTTCAGATTTTCAAGATTACCCGCATAAGTCAATGCATCGAGATTGATGATTTTATAGTTGGGATAATTTTTCACAAATTGTCTCACCACGTGTGAACCAATAAAACCGGCACCGCCGGTAATTAAAATCGTTTTCATAATTTTCTCTTAGTCTTTACCAAATAAATCGCGTGTGTAAACTTTCTCTTTCACATCCGACAATTCTTCTGTAAATCGGTTGGTGATGATCACATCCGATTCTTGTTTAAATTTATCCAAATCCCGTTCTACCTTGGAACCAAAGAATAAATCTTCCTCCAAAACAGGCTCATAAACCACCACTTCTATTCCTTTTGCTTTGATTCTCTTCATCACGCCCTGAATGGCCGAAGCCCGGAAATTATCGGAACCGGATTTCATAACCAAACGATAAACTCCCACTTTTTGAGGTTTCAATTCCAAAATCGAATCAGCAATAAAATCCTTACGAGTACGATTGGCATCTACGACAGCACGAATCAAATTATTGGGAACCGAATCATAATTCGCCAGCAATTGCTTGGTGTCTTTTGGTAAACAATAGCCGCCGTATCCAAACGATGGATTATTGTAATGATTTCCAATTCTCGGATCCAAGCCCACGCCTTCGATGATTTGTCGGCTGTCGAGGTTGTAAATTTGCGCATAGCTGTCCAATTCATTGAAATAAGCCACGCGCATCGCTAAATAAGTATTGGAAAATAATTTTATCGCTTCAGCTTCCGTAGGATTGGTAAACAAAGTATTGATATCCTTTTTCACTGCTCCTTCCATCAGCAATTCCGCAAATTTTTCAGCTCTTTCTGATTTCTCACCGATGATAATTCGTGATGGATATAAATTATCGTACAAAGCTTTTCCTTCTCTTAAAAATTCAGGAGAGAAAATGATATTCTGAAAGTCTAATCTGTTTTTTAATTCTTCGGTAAACCCGACCGGAACCGTTGATTTTACAATTACCACCGCCTTGGGATTGATTTGCATCACGTCATGAATGACTGTTTCAACACTGCTTGTATCGAAATAATTGGTTTTTGGATCGTAATCGGTCGGAGTTGCAACAATTATAAATTCGGCATTTTCGTAAGCTTCTTTTTTATCCAAAGTGGCTTTAAAGTTCAATTCCTTATTCTCAAGAAAATCAGAAATCTCTGCGTCTTCAATTGGAGATTTCTTTTGATTTAATAAGTCAACTTTTTCTTTAATAACATCCAAAGCTATGACTTCATTGTGCTGAGCCAGAAGGATTGCGTTTGACAAACCTACATATCCTGTGCCGACAACTGCTACTTTCATACGTTAAATTTTGGCATCGCAAAAATAAGCAATTACAACCAATTAACCCTATCTTAGCGGAAAATTAGAGTTATATGTCCATTAACAAAGAAATAAAAAGAATTACTACTGAAACCATCCGAAACATGAAAGGTAAGGAGAAAATCTCTATGCTTACCTCCTATGATTTCACCATTGCTCAAATGGTGGATGCAGGTGGTGTTGATGCGATTTTAGTAGGTGACTCTGCTTCCAATGTGATGGCCGGACATGAAACTACGCTTCCTATCACGCTCGATCAGATGATTTACCATGCGCAATCTGTGGTTCGCGGTGTTTCAAAAGCCTTGGTTGTGGTCGATTTGCCTTTTGGTTGCTATCAATCCGATCCGCAACGCGCTTTGGACTCTGCCATTCGGATTATGAAAGAATCCGGTGCGCACGCCGTAAAATTGGAAGGCGGAATTGAAATTGAAAAATCAGTCAAACGAATTGTAAAAGCAGGGATCCCAGTGATGGGACATTTGGGTTTAACGCCCCAATCGATTTACCAATTCGGAACTTATAAAGTCAGGGCAAAAGAAGAAGCGGAAGCCGAAAAGCTTATCGAAGACGCGAAATTTCTGGAAGAAGCAGGTGCTTTTTCGGTAGTAATGGAGAAAATCCCAGCAGCATTGGCCAAAAAAGTAACCGAAAGCATCAGCATTCCAACGATTGGAATCGGTGCCGGACCTCATTGTGATGGACAAGTTTTGGTCGTTCACGATATGCTGGGAATGACCCACGAATTCAGCCCGAAATTTCTGCGTCGTTATTTGAATCTTTACGATGAGATTACTTCTGCTGTTCAGAATTATGTAAAAGATGTAAAATCAGTGGATTTCCCCAATGAAAATGAACAATATTAAGCCATTTTTGTTCTCAATTTAAATTGAACTTCATTGAAACTTCAACCGGAAATACTTTTCGAAGACAATCATTTGTTGATCATCAACAAAAAACCAGGTGAACTTTCGCAAGGCGACAACACGGGCGATATTTCATTGATTGAATCTCTGAAAGAATTCATCAAAATCCGTGACCAAAAACCCGGAAACGTATTTCTAGGATTAATTCATCGGCTCGACCGACCCACAAGTGGAATTTTGGTTTTTGCCAAAACGAGCAAGGCTCTGAGCCGAATGAATGATTTATTCAAAACTCGGGAAGTTCAAAAAACCTATTGGGCAATTGTCGAAGGAAAACCTAAAAATAATTTCGAAAGACTCGAACATTATTTGCGCAAAAATCCAAAAAACAATAAAGTAACTGTTTTCAACAAACCGACTCAGGATGCGAAAATCGCCATTCTCGAATACAAAATTTTGGAAAATCTGGATAATTATTCTTTGCTCGAAGTGGATTTATTTACGGGAAGATCTCATCAAATCCGTTCGCAATTGAGCTTCATCGGGCATTCCATCAAAGGCGATTTAAAATACGGAGCCAAACGCTCCAATCCCGACGGAAGTATTTCGCTTCACGCCCGAAAAATCAGTTTCATACATCCGGTTAAAAAAGAAGAAATCAACATCATTGCGCCACCACCAAATGATTCGCTTTGGAAAGAATGTCTGAAATTCAACACTTAAAACTCAGTTAAAATTGAGTATAAAAACAATAGCCCCGTCATTTGACAGGGCTATAATTTCTAATCGAAATCGATATTTATTTAATTCCTAATTTCGCTTTCAATCCTTCATCCAAAGCATTCAAGAATTCCTGAGTTGTCAGGTAATCGTCTGAAGTCATTTTATCTCCATGAACCAACATTGCAAGGTCTTTGGTCATTTTTCCGCTTTCCACGGTTTCAATACAAACTTCTTCCAGTTTATGTGAAAAATCAATCAATGGCTGATTTTCATCTAACTTTCCTCTGTGCGCCAAACCTCTTGTCCAAGCAAAAATAGAAGCAATCGGATTGGTAGAAGTTTCTTTTCCTTGTTGATGTTGACGATAATGTCTTGTTACAGTTCCGTGAGCCGCTTCCGCTTCTACGGTTTTTCCGTCAGGCGTTACCAAAACAGAAGTCATCAATCCCAATGAACCAAATCCTTGTGCAACCGTATCCGACTGAACGTCACCGTCATAGTTTTTACAAGCCCAAACAAATCCTCCGTTCCATTTCATGGCAGCCGCCACCATATCGTCAATCAAACGATGTTCGTAAGTAATTCCCATTTCCTCGAACTTCGCTTTGTAATGTTCTTCGTAAACCTCCTGGAAAATATCTTTGAAACGTCCGTCATAAGCTTTCAAAATCGTATTTTTCGTAGAAAGATACAAAGGCCATTTTTTAGTCAAAGCCATTTGGAAAGAGGAATGTGCAAATCCGTAAATCGACTCGTCGGTATTGTACATCGACATTGCCACACCATCTCCTTGGAAATCATAAACTTCCCAAGTTTGTGGCTCTCCTCCACCTTCTGGCGTAAAAGTCATAGTGAATTTACCTTTTCCTTTGATTACCGTATCGGTTGCTTTGTATTGGTCACCGAAAGCATGACGCCCGATTACAATCGGTTGTGTCCAACCTTGAACGTAACGCGGTACGTTTTTCATGATGATAGGTTCACGGAAAACAGTTCCTCCCACGATGTTTCGGATGGTTCCGTTTGGAGATTTCCACATTTTTTTCAGTCCGAACTCCTCTACTCTGGCTTCGTCCGGTGTGATGGTTGCACATTTGATTCCGACATTGTATTTTTTGATGGCTTCCGCCGCGTCAATGGTCACTTGATCATTGGTTGCATCGCGGTTTTCCATTCCCAAATCATAATATTTAATGTCGATATCCAAATAAGGCAAAATCAATTTGTCTTTGATAAATTGCCAAATGATGCGCGTCATTTCGTCTCCATCCAAATCCACAACGGGATTTACTACTTTAATTTTTTCCATTATGTAAATCGTATTTTCAAATTAATTTTAATTCCGAATTCTAAAGTCCACAAAAATAAGAATTTACTTCAGTTCCAAAAAATCCTTTTAAATGATTCTTGACTGATTTCCGGTATTAATGAAGATTTATTAATAAAATTCACGTATTTTTAAATTTAGTTTAAAATTATCACCATGAAACAAAACGGAATACCTTCGGTGGATCTGAATGATTTCATCTCTGACGACCCCGAAAGAAAACAAAAATTCGTAAACGAAATCGGTAAAGCGTATGAAGACATCGGATTTGTCGCTTTGAAAGGGCATTTTCTTTCCGATGAATTGGTTGAAAAATTATATTCCAATGTGAAAGAATTTTTTGCACTCCCAACGGAAACCAAAGAATTGTATGAAATTGAAGGAATTGGCGGCCAACGCGGCTATACTTCATTCGGGAAGGAACATGCAAAAGATAAACCGGAAGGCGATTTGAAAGAATTTTGGCATTTTGGACAATATTTAGACGAAGAAGACAAAGACAAGTTTGATTACCCGGACAATATCGAAGTAGTGCAAGTTCCCGAATTCAATTCGGCCGGAAAAGAAGCCTATCAGCAATTGGAAAGAACGGGGATTTACGTGCTTCGGGCTTTGGCTTTGTATTTAGGTTTAGACGAATTTTATTTCGACAAAAAAGTGGAAAAAGGGAATTCTATTTTGCGTGCCATCCATTATCCGCCCATCAAAGAAGAACCAAAAGGAGCCGTCCGGGCGGGCGCACACGGCGATATCAATTTGATTACGCTTCTGATGGGTGCTTCTGCTGGCGGATTGCAAGTTTTACGCAAAGACGGCGTTTGGGTGGATGCCATTGCCGAACCCGACGAACTCGTCATCAACGTAGGCGATATGCTTTCCCGACATACTAACAATAAACTGAAATCGACGATACATCAGGTCGTGAATCCACCGCGGGAAGAATGGGGAAAACCAAGATTTTCCATTCCATTCTTTATGCATCCCGTAAGTGAAATGGATTTGTCGGTATTGGAAAATTGTGTGGATGAAAAGAATCCCAAACAATTTGAGGATATCACTGCCGGAGAGTTTCTGACGCAGCGTTTAAGAGAAATTGGGTTGATTAAATGATTTATTCCATAACCTTGTCAAGGCTATCATCGTAATGAATATTAATCTTGACAAGGTTTTTAAATTCTAAAATGCATGAAAAAACTTTCATTATTATTTCTTACTTGCTTATTTATAATTAGTTGTAAAAATCAAGAAAGTAATCCGGCTCAACTAAATACAGATTCAGAAACTTTCGCTGAAAATCAGGATTGTCTTCCCTATTTTGATTTTGATGAAGTCGAATATTATTTCATCAATATTGAAGAAAATAAAGTTTATAATCTTTATGATATAGAAGATAAAACTGAAAATGAAACTAAACTTTTGTCAATACTGGAGGATGATACATTCTCATCAATTTCAGATTCTACCTTTATATATGATTTGGAGGGAATTGGTTATGTCAAAACTAAAATATCAGATTCTGATTATTTTTCTCTAAATCAAATATTTTGTTTCAGAGAGCATAAAGATGGTGAGTATGCTGCTTGTATTCCAATATATAGAGATATTTTAATTTTTAAAAATTTAAATAAAATTACCGGAATGGCTAAAATTTGCTTTGACTGCGGGCAATACCACATTGTCGGAAGCAAAGAAAATACAAAAGATTTTGGCCAATCAGGAGATTTTGGGAAGTTAAATACTTTATTAAATAAATACAGAAACAAGTAAATCTATTTTCTATTCTCTATTTTCTATTCTCTATTCTCTTTATCCAAAATACTCGACAAAATCATCCCTGCGTGAACCCTTGAATTTTCAATAAACCATTTATGGGTTTCCTTTCCACCGCAAACCACACCCGCCAGGTAAATTCCTTTCACATTGGATTCCATCGTTTCGGAATTGTAATTCGGAATAAATAAGCCGTCGTCTGATAATTCAATTCCGCAAGATTGGAGGAATTCAAAATTCGGACGATAACCCGTCAAAGCCAACACGAAATCATTTTCAATTTCCAATTCGCCTTCCAGCGTTGAAATTCTCACGGAATTCTCCTTGATTTCTTTTAAATTCGAATAAAAATAAGCTTTGATGCTTCCTTCCGCAATCCGGTTTTCGATGTCGGGTTTTACCCAATATTTCACACGTTCGTGAATTTCTCCTTTTCGAATAACCATGGTTACTTCCGCCCCCTTTCGCCAACATTCCAAAGCCGCATCCACCGAAGAATTATTTGCACCCACCACGACAACTTTTTGTCCAGCATACGGATGCGCTTCTTTATAATAATGCGAAACTTTCGGCAAATCTTCTCCCGGAATATTTAGTAAAATAGGTAAGTCATAAAATCCGGTTGCAATGATTATGTTTTTTGAATAATACTCTGATTTACTTGTCTTTATAGATTTTAATTCATTTATCGATTCAATACTAAAAACCTCTTCATAAAGATGAATATTTAACCCGAAATGTTGTTGAACTCTTCGGTAATACTCCAGCGCATCTTGTCGTCCCGGTTTAAACGAAATACTCGTAAAAGGAACTTCACCAATTTCCAATCTTTCGGAAGTGGAGAAGAAAGTCATGTACAATGGATAATGATACAAACTATTGACCAAGGCTCCTTTTTCAATCACCAAATAATTCAGATTTTTGCGCTTTGCTTCAATCGCACAAGCCATCCCGATGGGGCCGGCCCCTATTATCACAACGTCGTATGGATTTTGCATACCGCCAATTTAAAAACTTTCGGTGATTCAGGAAATGATTTTGATTTGAAAAATTTCTGATTTAAAGTTTATTTGAAACTCTACTCCAAATTTCCAAAGCTTGTTTCGCTTCTTTCACATCGTGTACACGAAGAATTTTAGCACCTTTTTCCAAAGCCATCGTATTCAAAACACTGGTCCCATTCAGAGCTTCTTCGGCTGAAATTTCAAATAATTGCGTAATCATCGATTTTCTCGAAATCCCAACGAGCAATGGAAAATCCCCAAAACCCAAAGTATTTATCTGTCGAAATAATTCATAATTATGCTCTAAGGTTTTCCCAAAACCAAATCCCGGATCAAGTATAATATCATGAATTCCTAAAGATTTTAACTCATTGATTTTCATTGATAAAAATTCATTCACTTCAAGTGTCACATCACCATAAGAAGGGTTTGTTTGCATATTTTGAGGACTGCCTTGCATATGCATCAAAATATAAGGAACTTTCAAATCGGCAACCGATTTCAAAAGTTCTTCATCCATTGAACCTGCTGAAATATCGTTAATGATAGCAGCTCCAACTTCTACGGTTTCACGGGCTACTTTAGAACGATAAGTATCTACTGAAATTATAATTTCAGGAAATTCCAATACAGCTTTTTCTACGACGGGCACTACTCTTTCCAATTCTTCCGATTCTGAAACTTCAGCAGAACCTGGACGAGTGGACATTCCGCCTATGTCGATAAAATCAGCTCCTTCTGTAAGCAATTTTTCGATTCGCTTCAAGGCAGAGTCGATATTTTGACTTCGACTTCCAGAGAAAAAAGAATCGGGAGTCGTATTTAGAATTCCCATAATTTTGGGTTGGGACAGATCTATAAGTTTCCCTTTGCAATTAATATACATGGTCTTTTTAGGTAATTTAAATCGTAAATCCTATTTTTGAATCCGAAACGAATTTATGGAAAAAACATTAGAACAATACCAATCCGTACTAAATGAATGTAGGAGTCTTTTTGCCAATAAATTAAAAGATTATGGTGCTGCTTGGCGGATTTTACGGATGTCTTCCCTTACAGATCAGATTTATATAAAAGCCGCACGGATTCGAAGTTTACAAGAAAAAGAAACCCAAAAAATTGATGAAGGACAAGAATCCGAATTCATCGGAATCATCAATTATGCACTCATCGCACTGATTCAAATCGAGTTGGGAGTTTCGGAACAAATTGACATCGACGCTGAAAGAGCATTGGAATTATTCAGTGAAAAGGCGGATGTTGCCATGGAATTAATGCAAAATAAAAATCACGATTATGGTGAAGCTTGGCGCGATATGCGGATCAGCTCCATCACCGATATGATTTTACAGAAAATTCTTCGGGTCAAACAAATTGAAGACAATCAAGGGAAATTGCTTGTTTCCGAAGGTCTTGAAGCCAACTACCTCGATATGGTAAATTATGCAATATTTGCCTTGATTTTATTAAAAGAAAATTCAATTCAACAATAACAATTAAAATATAAAAATGAAATATCTCGTTCAGATTAGCCGATTTATAGTGGGAATTATTTTTATAATCTCAGGCTTTGTAAAAACCATCGACCCGATTGGATTTGGCTATAAACTAGAAGAATATTTTGCGCCCGATGTGTTCAACATTGGATTTCTCCATGATCTGGCTTTGCCACAAGCCACTTTTTTCAGCATATTTGAAATTATTTTAGGTGTGTTTTTATTATTGGGAATTTTCAAAAAATTCACCAATTGGTCTTTGTTAATTCTCATCGTATTTTTCACTTTCCTTACTTTTTATTCGGCTTATTTCAACAAAGTTACCGATTGTGGATGTTTTGGAGACGCTCTGAAACTAACGCCTTGGCAGTCTTTCTGGAAAGATATTTTCTTATTGATTTTAATTATCTTCATTTTCATTGGCCAAAAACACATCAAACCTTTGATTTCAAACATGAAAATCAACTATGGAATTTCAACTTTGGCTTTATTGCTCTGCATTTGGATTGCTTATACTGGAATTCAATATTTGCCCCTCATCGATTTCCGTGCCTATGCCGTAGGCAAAAACATCCCGGAAGGAATGGAAGGAATTCCCGATGAAGTCGAATACACATATATCTTGCGAGATAAAAACACGAACGAAGAAAAAGAGTTCAAGGAATTTCCTGAGAATTACGAAGAAAGCTATGAATATGTGGACGCTAAAACCAAAGTCACCAAAAAGGGCGTGGAAGCTCCTGTAAAAGATTTTATGTTGGATTGCGATGGCGAGGATATGACGGAGTTCTATCTGTCAGAACCTCGCGTTGTTTTCTTCATTACCCCTTTTTCCCAAAAAGTTAAACCAGAAGAGATTGCTCATTTAAATAAACTTTATAAGGAATTGACACAAGCCAATGTAAAAGTTGCCGGATTGAGCAATGGTGATTTAGAAAATACCGAATTTCCTTATTGCATGGTCGATCAGATTACGCTGAAAACCATCATCCGAAATAACCCCGGAATTTTAGTTCTGGAAAAAGGAACGGTTGTTGGGAAATTTCACGACAATCCCCTACCCGAAGCCGATGAGATCTTGAAAAGTTTTGATTAAAATATTCAAGAAATCGATCTGATATGCTTCGGTACATTTTAAATAAAATCGTTTATGGTTTCCTAACTTTGTTGGGTGTCGCGACGATTGTATTTCTTTTGTTTACCGTACTTCCGGGAGACCCAGCTCGAATGATGCTTGATCAGAAAGAAGATCCTGAACAATTGGCATTGATCCGAAAAAATTTAGGTTTGGATCAGCCTATTTGGAATCAATATCTGTATTACCTAAATGATTTATCCCCGATTTCCTTGCATGAAAATTCAGGAAATTCCTACACTTCGCTGGAGTCTGGGAAATACAGTGGAGTTTTCTTAATCAGCTTTGGTAATAAATCCATCTTATTAAAAAGTCCGTATCTGCGGGTTTCTTTTCAAAAACAAGGAAAATTAGTTTCAGACATCATCAAAGAAACCTTGCCCAACACTTTAGTTCTTGCCGTTTCGGCCATTAGTTTTGCTATAATTGTTGGAATTCTATTGGGAATTTGGTCCGCTTTGGTCAAAGACAGCTGGTGGGATCGAGCATTATTGGTCATAACAAGTATCGGAATGAGTACGCCTTCATTCTTTTCTGCGATTATCATTGGCTATATTTTCGCTTTTTTATTGCATTCCATGACAGGGCTTTCCATGACAGGAAGCTTATATGAAATTGATGATTTAGGCGAAGGCAAACATCTGACATTGAAAAATTTAATCCTACCTGCCTTCACATTGGGAATTCGACCTTTGGCCGTCATCACTCAGCTTACCCGAAACTCGCTTTTGGAAACCATGAATCAGGATTACATCCGAACTGCCTATGCCAAAGGACTTAAGGCAAAAGACGTCATCCGAAAGCATGCACTTAAAAACTCATTGAATCCAGTCATTACAGCAACCTCCGGTTGGTTTGCTTCGATGTTAGCAGGAGCTGTGTTTGTGGAATTTATCTTTGGGTGGAACGGGCTTGGAAAAGAAATAGTCAATGCGCTCAACACCCTTGACCTTCCCATCGTGATGGGAGCCGTTCTTATCATTGCCACCACTTTCATTTGTATCAATATATTGGTCGATATATTTTATGGAATTCTGGATCCAAAAGTTCGCTTGAAATGATATTTATCGGCTTTGGCCAAAAACTAAAATTAAGATTTTTTTCACATTTGAATTTTTCTTAAATTTATACTGGAAGCAATACAATCTTTTAAATAAAAAAAACTTACGACTATGAGAAGAAAAATAGTAGCCGGGAACTGGAAAATGAACTTGACGTTTCAACAAGCAAGAGAATTGGCACTCCGATTGAACACATGGGTAAAAGCCCATAAACCTATTGCGGAAATCATCGTTGCTCCGCCACATCTTTATTTGGAACAAATCAACAAAGACCTCAGAAATAGCACCATAACCGTAGCATCTCAAAATGTATCCGCTATGCCCAATGGTGCGTTCACAGGCGATGTCTCAGCAGAGCAATTATTGTCTATCGGTACCAAAATTAGCATCGTGGGTCACTCCGAAAGAAGAGCTTATCACTATGAACAGGATAAATACATCGGAAAGAAAATTACACATCTTTACGAACACGGCATGAGCCCGATTCTTTGTGTGGGCGAAAAACTGGAAGATCGCGAACAAGGAAAACATTTTGATGTGGTAGAAGAACAAGTTACAATTGCTTTGGAGCGTCAGGATCCTGAAAATTTAAAGAAGAACCTGATAGTTGCATACGAACCTGTTTGGGCCATCGGAACAGGAAAAACCGCTACTCCAGATCAAGCACAAGAAATGCATGCATTCATCCGGAAAACAATTGGAAATCAACATGGACTAAGTGTAGCCAACCGAACGACTATTCTCTATGGAGGAAGCGTAAACGCTGGAAATGCTCGCGATCTTTTCGAACAATACGATATCGATGGCGCATTGGTAGGAGGCGCCTCTCTGAATCTTGATGATTTCACCACCATTATTTCCGCACGTAAATAATAAACTATAGCAAAGATTTACAATGAATTACATTGAATACAGTTTTACCATCTCACCGATTGAGCCATGGAGAGAGATACTCATGGCAGTTCTTTCGGAAACGGAATTCGAAAGTTTTCTAGAAACGGAAACCGGGCTAAACGCCTATGTTAAATCCGATTTAGAAGATATTGATTTCATCCAAGAAAAAATTCAGGAATTATCTGAACCTGAAATAAAATTCAAACGAACAGAAATCGAACAGAAAAATTGGAACGCCGAATGGGAATCCAATTTTCATCCGATTTCAGTGAATGAGAGTTGTTATATCCGTGCCGAATTCCACGAACCCCGCCCGGAAATTCCATACGAAATCGTCATTCAACCCAAAATGTCCTTTGGGACGGGACACCATGAAACCACACATTTGATGGTTGAATATATTTTAGAAACCGAATTTGAAGGAAAAGACGTACTCGATATGGGGTGCGGAACTTCCATTCTTGCCATTCTTGCCAAAATGAGAGGAGCAAAATATGCAGAAGGAATTGACATCGACGAATGGTCAGTGGAAAACTCCAATGAAAATGCCGAAAGAAACAACGTAGAACTCAAAGCTCGTCTGGGTGATGCCTCCTTACTTGGTGACAAAAACTTCGATGTTATTCTCGCCAATATCCAACGCAATATCCTCATGGAGGACATACCTAAATACATAAAAGTCCTTAACTTTGGTGGAGATTTAATTTTGAGTGGACTTCTCGAAACTGATTTTGAAGATATACGTCAAAAGTGTGAGAAAAATGGAATGAGTTTTGTTTCAAAGAAACAGCGAAACGAATGGATTGCTCTAAAGTTTAAAAAATAGAAAATGATACACCCTAAATTTCATGCTCAACCTCTTTGGAAAGAAGAAGTAGAGGTTGATGTTTTGGTTGAAGAAGAAGAAAAAAAAGTTTTGGTGCTCCACAATGACGATTACAATACTTTTGATTTTGTCATTGCCTCATTGATTGAAATTTGTCACCACACAATGGAACAAGCAGAACAATGTACTTGGTTGGTGCATTACAAAGGAAAATGCGAAGTCAAAACCGGAAGTTTTGATTTCTTGGAACCGATGTGCATTGCACTACTCGACCGCGGTCTGAGCGCAGAAATTATGTAAATGAAAAGTATTGAAAACAAAAAACCACTCGATTTGAGTGGTTTTTTGTTTATATAAAAACTTAGATTAAGCTTCTTCAGAATTTGTTTCTGTTTCAGTCGCAGGAGCTTCTTCAGTTTTAGTCTCTGCCACTTCTTCCGTTTTTGGTTTCTTTTCAAACAATGGGTTGTCATAGTTGAAACCAGATTCATCTGTTTTGTTCGCATTTGCCAGACGTTCAGCATCCATTCTTGCCACTTCTGCTTTTGCTTTTGCAGCAGCTTCAGCTCTTTGAATAGACTCTTGGTCAGCGACTACTTCAAATTCGAAATCAACTTCAACCTCTCTGTGGAAACGGATTTTCGCCGTAGTTTTCCCAAGACGTTTGATAGTATTTCCTGGGATTTTGATGTGTTTCTTTTCAATTTCAACACCGGCAGCATTCAATGCATCTGCCAAATCACCGTTATTAATCGAGCCGAATAATTTATCACCAGAGCCAACTTTCGCATCGATTTTAATCTCAAGTCCTTCCAGTTTAGCTGACTTTTCTTGAGCTGCTGAAATAAGCGCAGCCTCTTCCGCTTTACGCTCCTCTAGTACTTTGTTCAATTCTTCTCTTTGTTTTGCAGTCGCAATAACCGCTTTTCCTTGAGGAATCAGAAAGTTACGTGCATATCCAGGTTTTACTGATACAATTTCAAATTCAAAACCTAAATTTTCTACATCTTGCTTTAAAATAACATCCATTTTATTCTATTTTTAGGTTTTTAATTATTTTAACTGGTCTCCTATAAACGGCATCAAAGCCATATGTCTTGCACGTTTGATAGCCTGAGAAACTTTTCTTTGGTATTTCAAAGAAGTTCCGGTATAACGACGAGGTAAAATTTTACCTTGTTCGTTTACAAATTGCAACAAGAAATCCGGATCTTTATAATCTACGTATTTAATTCCGTATTTTTTGAAACGACAAAATTTCTTAGTTGTTTGTGTTTGAATATCTAATTGGGATAAATAACGGATTTCGCTTTCACCTCCTTCTGCTGCTTTTTTTGCTAATTCATCAATTGCCATAATTCTCTTTTTTAAGCGTTAGACTTTTCTGATTTTAATTTTGCTCTGCGCTTTTCCGCCCAGTCAATACCATGCTTATCAAGCTTCACAGTCAGATAACGGATGATACGCTCGTCACGTTTAAACATCAATTCCAAAGCTGAAACCAATTCATGATTCTCAGTTTTGAATTCCAATAAATGGTAAAAACCATTGCGTTTGTGCTGAATTGAGTAAGCTAACTTTCGCAAGCCCCAATTTTCTTTTGCTACGATTTCCGCTTTGCTCTCGGCAAGGAAATCTTCTACTTTTTTAACTGCTTCCTCCACCTGCGCGTCAGATAGAACGGGAGTTAAAATGAAAACAGTTTCGTAATGAGTCATTTAAATAATTTTTAATTTGGGTTGCAAAGGTAAGTTTTCTTTTAGATTTCACCAAACTAAAAAGTACATATTCGCTCTTTATTTTAAACTTGATTGTTTCAATATCAATTGATCATAAATACTGCGTGTAGTCGGTTTATTTCCTCCAGTATGAAAAATAAACATTCCAGTTTCTACATTGAAAAAATATTTTTCGTTCTCATCATTTATACTAAACCATTTCAGCAAACCATTTACTAGGTTTTCACCTTCCCACTGGATTGTAGAATTTGCCAAATCAAATCTATGCTGAATCCCTTGAGTACTTCTAAATTCAATCGAGTCGTTTTGGACGAAAAGAATTCCACTCCCCTGAAATGCTTTTATTTTCATAAATTTTCCTTGCTCATTTCCATGGTTAAATCGAACAAACGCATGAAAATCCACATCCGAAGGCAAATTATTCAGCATTTTTTTTTGTTTTCTTTTGCGACTTTGAGCTGCCACATAAGCAATCAGGAAAATCACTCCTATCAACAAGAGAAAAAATAAAAATATTACCAAGATAATGATTACTTCAGACGACTTAATCCTATGATTTGATTTTCAATCAAACTTACAAAATAAGAACGGATTTTGTTTTATATTTGAATCAACTTATTAAACCTTTAACACTTATGAAAAACAGAAGTTCTGGATTTTGGTTACGCCTTTTGATTGCTGCCGGAATTGTAATTTTTTCTTTGATTAAATTTTATTCCACCTCAGAAGTCAATGAAATTACAGGCGAAAAACAATACATCAGTCTCAACAAAGAGCAGGAAATCGCATTAGGAATCCAATCTGCGCCTCAAATGGCAGCTGAATTTGGTGGTCTTAGCCGAAATGCCCAAGCGCGTTATCTCGTTGATTCCATTGGACAAAGCATTGTCAGAAAAAGTGCAGCCGCAAAATCTCAATATCCCTTTAACTTTCATCTGCTTGCCGATAACCGTACTGTAAATGCATTTGCCTTGCCCGGCGGACAAATCTTTATCACCGAGGGGCTTATGTCAAGACTCGAGAACATCGATCAATTAGCTGGCGTTTTGGGGCACGAAGTAGGACATGTAATTGCAAGACATAGCGCACAACAAATGGCCAAACAAGAACTTTCCCAAGGAATTGCCGGCGCGGCAGCTGTCGCCGGAGGCGATGCTAACTCGGCCTACTATGCCCAAGTTGTTGCCAATATGGTCAATATGAAATATGGAAGGGAAGATGAATTGGAAAGTGATGATTTAGGTGTAAGGTTCATGATGGAAGCTGGATACAATCCCGAAGCGCTAATCGGCGTTATGGACATACTCGAAAATGCTTCTGGTGGAAGTAATGTACCCGAATTCCAAAGTACGCATCCTTCACCCGAAAACCGAAGAGGAAAAATCAGAGAAGCCATTCAAAAATACCGCACAAAAGGATTATAGGTTTCCGAAAATAGCCCGGATGGCAGTGGACATCCTTTTTTGCAGGGCGAGATTTTTTGTACCGGAAAAAGAGTGGAGCGACAGCAAACTCCTTTTTCTGGGCAACAAAAAACGAAGAAATGCAAAAAAGATGGGAACGTACAGCCGGATTGGCTCTAAAAAGAATCCATTACACAAGGTAAATTTGTAGTTTTGCATCTTAAATCATTTGAATGAAAATCCTTCCGTACAAAAATCTGTTCATCGGTATTACCGAAACCCTAAACAATATTTTTTTTAATCATAAGTACGCTGACCGCGAGATTGAGCGCACCCTGAAGTCGAACCCAAAATGGGGCAGCCGCGACCGTGGTTTTATAGCTGAAACGGTTTATGATACGGTGCGATGGAAACGAATGATCGAAGCCTCGATGGGCAAAGAGGTATCGCCTGAAAATCTTTGGGAATTTGTAGGAACCTGGTTTGTGCTGAACGATGAGAAATTGCCTTATTGGGACGAATTCAAAAAAATAAGTCAGAAAGAAGTTTTGAAACGAAATCATGCGGCGACCGATAGAAATTTTGCGGTTAGTGCTTCTATTCCCGATTGGCTGGATGAGCTGGGAAGGTCTGGATTGGGGAAACAATGGGAAAAGGAAGTAGAAGCGATGAATATTCCTGCACCGACGATCATCCGAACCAACACGCTGAAAATCGATCGGAAATCTTTGCAGAAAAAACTGAAGGAAGAAGGTTTTGAAACGAAAGTTTTATCGAAGTATCCAGATGCTTTAGAAATGGCAGAGAAAGCTAATATTTTTCGAACCGAAGCTTTTAAAAACGGTTTGTTTGAAATACAGGATGCCGGTTCGCAGTTGATTTCACCTTATCTGAACGTTCAGCCGGGAATGCGTGTGGTAGATGCTTGTGCAGGAGCCGGAGGAAAGACTTTGCATCTTTCGGCATTGATGGAAAACAAAGGGCAGATTTACGCGCTGGACATTCACGAATGGAAATTATTGGAACTAAAAAAACGCGCCAAACGTGCCGGTGCTCAAAACATTCAGACGAAAGTCATCGACTCGAGCAAGGTGATTAAAAAAATGGAAAACACGGCCGACCGATTGCTGATTGATGCACCTTGTAGTGGTTTGGGTGTACTCAGCCGAAATCCAGATGCCAAATGGAAATTGAGTCTGGATTTCGTAGAAAACATCCAAAAAGAACAAAAAAAAATCCTGAATAATTATTGTAAAATAGTCAAACCAGGCGGTGTGATGGTGTATGCGACTTGTTCGATCTTGCCGAGTGAAAACCAAATTCAGATAGAAGAATTCCTGAAAAACCATCCGGAATTTACATTGGTCAGAGAAAAACAAATTCTACCATCTCAAAGTGGTTTTGACGGATTTTATATGGCGTATTTGGAGAAGAAATAATTTAAATCTAAATTTGAGCTTATTATTTACTTCAAATGCAGGATGTAGAAAATCTTTTTCTGGAAGTTGGCAAAGCCATTGACGAGCGCGATTTATCGGGCGCCAAAGATTTGTTGGAAGAAATTCTATCCATCGATCCGGGTTATGGAAGGGCTCACAATCATCTCGGTTGGATTTACGAAACCAAAATCAAAGATTTTGAACGTGCTAAACGCCATTATGAATTGGCTATCAAATTCTGCAAAGGAACTTACCCGGTTGCTTATGTGAATTATGGATATTTGTTGATTGAATTCGGGCAATTGGAAGAGGCCGAAAAAGTCATTGATGAAGGTCTAAAAGTGAAAGGTGCCGACAAGGCCACTTTATACTATCAGAAAGGAAAAATAGCGGAACACCGTCAGAATTATGTGGAAGCTTTAAAGACTTATCAGCAATCACAAAAGATGAATTTCAACAAGGATTTTCATGCGATGTTGCTGAATGAAATCGAAAGAGTGCAATCCAAGATGAGTTTCTGGGATAAGCTTCGCGTGAAATTCTAAGTGAAACCGAAATTTAGGCTGAATAATTTGAACTCTTTTTGAATTATCCGTAATTTTAACCAAACAAAGCAAAAAGAAAATGAGATATCATCAGTTAGGGGAAATTCCTCAGAAAAGACACGTGGTTTTTAAAGATGCAAACGGGAAACACCGCTACGAACAATTATTCGGAACGGAAGGTTTCAGTGGAGTTTCTTCACTTTTGTATCATATTCATCGGCCCACACAAATGCTGAAATTTGATGAACCAATTGATGTTTCGCCGGTAGCGGCCATCGAAAAAAATATTACACCTAGACTGGTTCAAGGCTTTAAAACCAAGCCCACCGATGATTTTCTGGATGCACGGACTGCCTTGTTTTTCAACAACGACCTGATTATGGGCGTGGCAGCGCCGAGAAAATCCATGACCGATTATTTTTATAAAAACGGTCAGTGTGATGAAATGCTTTTCATCCATGAAGGAAGTGGAACTTTGAAAACTTTTTTGGGTGATATCCCATTTGAATACGGAGATTATCTTATTATTCCGCGCGGAACGATTTATCAACTTGAATTTGAGACTGAAAACAACCGCATTTTGTACTTGGAATCTTTCTCGCCTATTGAAACACCGAGAAGATACCGCAACAAATACGGACAATTGTTGGAGCATTCGCCTTTCTGTGAGCGCGATATCAAAGTTCCGCAATACAAAGCTCCGATTGACGAAAAAGGAGAATTCCTAATCAAGGTTAAAAAAGCGGGAATGATTCATCCGATTACCTATGCAACGCATCCTTTTGATGTGGTGGGTTGGGACGGATATTTTTATCCATACGGATTTTCGATTCATAATTTCGAACCGATTACGGGAAGGATTCATCAGCCGCCACCGGTTCATCAGAATTTTGAAGGAAATAATTTTGTGATTTGTTCATTTTGTCCTCGTTTGTATGATTACCATCCGGACGCGGTTCCAGCGCCGTACAATCATAGTAATATCGATTCAGAAGAAGTTTTATATTATGTAGACGGAGATTTCATGAGCCGAAATCACATTGAAAGAGGTTATTTCACATTGCATCCGGGTGGAATTCCCCACGGACCACATCCAGGCGCAATGGAAAGAAGTGTCGGACAGAAAGAAACCGGAGAACTTGCTGTGATGGTCGATCCTTTCCATCCGTTGAAAATCACACAAGCAGCATTGGATTTGGAAGACGATAGCTATAAAACGAGTTGGCTTGAATAAGAAAATAGAATATAGAGAAGAGAATATAGATGAATCCCGCTTTTGGTAATTTGTAAATGGAGTAAATCGACAGCTAAGTTAAGACTACAGATTTGAATTAAGGGAATCCTCTTAAAACTTAAATTTTATAAATAGATGTCACACAATATCTTATTAGGATGTTTTTTTATAGTCTTAGGAATAATATATTTCGTCTATTTGCTTTATAATAATTATAATGCCGAATATGATGAGTACAGACATTTATTTAGAGGATATTATGCTACTCTAATTTTAATTATGTTAGGTGTTTACTTTATTTTTAAATCTTCTTAAATAAAACCTGTCAATAGTTTGATTTACAGAAATAAAAATTATAGATGAAACCCGCTTTTGGCGGGATTTTTTATTTCCGATTGTTTACAATTAATTCAAATTCTCTAAATATAGTTCTCGAAGCCAAATTCCTCATTTATAAGGATTGCCTTCCTTCCCTACTGCACCTAATTTTGTCCCAAGAAAATCAATTAAAAATTTAAAAATGAAAAAATTATTAATTCTATTATTTGCCGGATTATACTTTACGGCTTGTACGGATACAGATGATGACGGTGGAACACAGGAAGAACCAATTGCGAATTGTGATGTAATTGAAGTTTCAGGAACCATCAATGAACCTACGGTTTGGGAAGAAGGATTTGTGTATATAATTGACGGATCTGATTTATCGGTTCGTTCCGTTTTGACCATTGAGCCGGGCGCGATTATTAAAATCAGAAATGCAAGTATCAGCATTTATGAAGAAGGAAAAATCATCGCCGAAGGAACGCCTGACAAACGTATTGTATTTACATCGCTGTCCGATGACCGTTATTGTGGCGATACAAACGGAGACGGAAATGCGACACAAGCAGAAAAAGGAGATTGGATTGATTTAGACCTTCATGGAACGATTGGTTCAGTATTCAAATATGTAGATATTTTCTATGCCGGCCAACCCAGCGGAGGAAATAGTCAAGCAGTCAATATAGATTGGGCTCAATCCGCGGCTTTTACTTTTGATAATTGCAGAATTGCCCATACTTATTATAATTCGGGTTCTTCTTCTTATGCATTCCACGGAAGTTCTGATATGAAAGATGCAAGTGTAAGTAAATTTACCAATAATGCGCTTTACGATAACGGAAGACCTATCTACTTTAATACTTTCTACCAATTACATCCCAGCAATGTATTTCATAACCCGGAAGATCCGACTATGACCAATTCACACAATGGTATTTTCTTGAGTATATGGGGATCCGAAGGTAATAACGGTCAATCCGTTAATTGGGACAATACAGAGGTTCCTTATGTGTCCAATTCTCCGTCCGTCACACAAGTACATTCTTCAGCCACCATTAACATTAAACCCGGTGTTATCGTCAAGTTCATCAATAGCGGTAGTGGAATTCAATCTTATAATGGAAGTGTAAATTTAGATCCCGGAGCCATTTTAACTTCTTATAAAGACGATACTCACGGAGGGGATACCAATGGAGATGGGAATACCTCCTCCCCCGCTACAGGTGACTGGAAAGGGTTTAGAGTGACAGATGGTGGTACCAACAATCATTGGGTAAATGGTCCTAATATTTTGTACGCTGCAAATTAATTAGTGTTTTTATAGCAAGAGCGCGCGTCCTCATGCGCTCTTGTTTTTTCTAAATCAAATTTAAAAAAATCATGAAAAAATCATTTATCATTTTATTCTCCTTATTATTTTCAATTAGTTATACGGAAACAAAAGCCCAAGCATTCCAAAAAGGAACAACTGCTATCAATGCCGGTGTGGGCGTAGGAACGGCTTTGGGCGGATACGGGAAACTTCGTCCGGCTATCAGTATTTCTGCTGACCACGGAATCTGGGAAGTCGGCGGACCGGGCGTAGTAAGTTTGGGTGGATATGTCGGTAAGACCGGTTATAAATATTCTGATTCAAGTTATAATGCCAAATGGAATTACATCATTGTGGGCGTTCGCGGCGCCTATCATTACAACGGATTTCAAAACTTGCCTGATCTGGATCTTTACGGAGGTGCCATGCTGGGCTATAACATTGTCAAATATACCTCAGATCAAAACGAAGATTTTTTTGGTAAGACTTATGGAAGCGGAATCGGCCTGAGCGGATTTTTAGGTACGCGTTATCATTTTACGGAAATCTTCGGTGTTTTTGCAGAATTAGGATACGGAGTATCGGTGCTAAGCGCCGGACTAACCTTTAAATTCTAATTCAAATTCTACAAGGGCATACTAAATATGTCCTTGTTTTTTGACTATATTTGACTGAACCTTAAGTAGTAATAATTACAATTGATTTGAAAAAGCAATATTTCATATTGAAATTCTTTTTGTTTTCCGCCTTGGTTTTCTCACAAAATCATTCCGAGGTCGATAGTTTGAAAGTCCTCATCCAATCGGAAAAGGATTTAAGCAAGAAAACGAACTATTTATATCAATTAGGCGATTTATTTGAACATTCCGATCATGATTCTGCCCTTTTTTATTACGAATCCGCGAGAGATTTTGCTCAAGAAAATAATTTCAAATTAGGCGAAGCAAAATTTGCAAGTCATGCCATTGCTATTCTAAATGCACATGGAGATTTCAGTGAAGCACTTGAATTAACCCAGGAAGCGCTTCAGAAATACAAAGAAATTAATATCCCAAAAGAACTCGCAATTGCCTACATCAACCTCGGAAAACAATGGCGAATGCTTTCGGACTTTGAACAAGCCTCCGAAAATTATATGTTGGCAAAGAAAATTGCAGACTCCATCGCTGATAAAACTACACAAAGAACTATTAACAATAATCTCGCTGCTATTTTCATAGATATGAAGCAATATAAAAAAGCGGAACCCTATGGATTAGAAGCCTTGAAATTGGGAATAGAATCAGGAAATCATGCCCATCAGCTTTCACCTTTGTACAATCTATCGATGCTTTATTTTTACGATAGAAACTACGAACAAGCTCTGAGGTTTATCGATGATTTTGAAAAAATTGCCAAAGAAAGAAATGATGATTATGACCGTGTGGATGCAATGATTGCAAAAGGATTAATCTTAGGAAAACTAAACCCTGAACAAGCCATTCACTATTTAAATCAGGGAATTTCAAGTGCTAAAGCATTTGATTTCCCACACTCTGAAATGTATGCCTACCTCTATTTGGGGGAAATTTATATAGAAAGAAATCAATTTTCAAAAGCATTGGAAAGTCTGATGAAGGGAATTTCAATTGCCGAAAACCTCGGAATGAAATACGAATTGGCTGATTTCCATGAAAAAGCTTCGCAAGCCTATGAGAAATCCGGAGATTTTGAAAATGCCCTCCAACATATTCGCGAACATGAAAAACGAATTCAAGAAATTCAATTGGAAGAAAGTAAAAACCAGATGATTGCTTTGGAAGCAAAATATAGTTTTGAAGCCAAAGATGCGGAAATACGAAGTCTAAATGCACAAAAGGAAGCTCAAACCTTAAAAATCCAACAAAAAAATTCGCTCAATCTAATGTTAATTACTTTGCTTTTAATAGCAGGAATTATGGGAGTTTTGATCTATAAAAATCATAAAAACAAACAGAAAATTCAGGCTCAACGCATCCATGAACTCGAAACCGAAAAACAATTATATGCCACTCAAGCATTGCTTCAGGGTCAGGAAGATGAAAGAAGTCGCATGGCAAAAGAGCTTCATGACGGACTTGGCGGACTTTTGAGCGGTGTAAAACTAAATCTTAACTATATGCAGAAAAAACTAATCATCACCGAAGAAGATGGTGCTGCTTTTGAAAAATCAATTCATCTGCTTGATCAATCTATAAATGAATTACGAAGAGTCGCCCATAATCTTATGCCTGAAAGCATACTCAAATTTGGATTGGATGGAGCTATCAATGAATTTCTTCAAAGCATAAAAAATGAAAATCTAAACATTATTTATCAATCGTATCACTTAGAAAACGGACTGGGAAAACAACTTGATATCTCGATTTATAGAATCATTCAAGAGCTCGTCAACAATGCTATCAAACACTCCCAAGCCAAAGAGATTTTGGTTCAACTGCGAAAAGATGAAAATTTGGTGATCCTAGAAGTAGAAGACAATGGGATGGGGTTTGAAATGGATTCAATACAAAAAGAAAACGGGATGGGATTGGCAGGAATTCGCTCAAGAGTAGCCTATTGGAAAGGAAAAACTGCGATTGATTCGTCCAAAAATGAAGGTACATCTGTACATATTGAAATACCTATTTGACATGAAAATATTGATAATTGAAGACCATCAAGTCGTAGCTGAGGGAATTTCAACAATGCTAAAAGAAGTTGATTTTATTGAAAAAGTTTCTAAAGTTACCGCAGGAAATACCGGAATAGATTTCTTACAACAAAACCCAGATACCGATATTGTTTTATTGGACATTAACCTACCTGATGGAAGTGGAATCGAATTCTGTTCTGTCATACGACAAGAATTCCCAGAAATCGGAATCATAGCTTTGAGCACATTTAATCAAGCGGGAATCATCAATAAAATGATAGAAAATGGAGCCGACTCCTATCTCCTAAAAAACACCACATCAGAAGAGCTCATCGGAGTTATAGAGAAAGTTTCCTCTGGTATAAAATATTTATCACCTAAAATTAAAAAAATCCTGAATGAAGTAACAGTTCTAAAGTCAAAGACACCCGTACTGACAAAAAGAGAAAAAGAAGTCCTCACATGGATAGCTGAAGGACTTACCAACCAAGAAATTGCTGACAAACTGTTTATAAGCCAACTCACTGTAGTGAGTCATCGAAAAAGCCTTTTAGAGAAAACCGAGTCAAAAAACACCGCTCAATTAATCAAATATTGCTTCGAATTTGGTTTGCTTTAATTATTTTTTGACACATCCGTTTGATCAGTATAGACTTAACCTTGGTCATATTATCATCATATGATTGATGATAGTAACCTAAAAAACACTAAAACAAAAAAATCCTCTATCAAAATGATAGAGGATTTTGTAAAAAAGACTGGCGGCGACCTACTCTCCCACTTTCGTAGTACCATCGGCGCTGGCAGGCTTAACTTCTCTGTTCGGAATGGGAAGAGGTGAGCCCTGCCGCAATAACCACCCTAAGTTTTTATAGTC
>JAAYKY010000033.1 GCA_012522185.1 Flavobacteriaceae bacterium
GCCGGTTCCTGAATGATTACTTTCCCGATTTCCAAGGAGAGGTCAGGCAATAATTCATGGGCAAAAAAACTTTCTTCAAAACCAAATTCATTCAAAATAGTCACCAGGTTTTTCTGAACCTTTATCACTTTGCCCTTTTGATTATCATCGATTACTTTGACTTTATCTCCCAACTTAAACATTTCCCAAAAATAAGTATTGTTAAAATGAGAGCCAAAACCAGATTTTCTAGTCTTTGTAATGACTTATATCATATAAATTATTAAATTCGATTACTTTAATTAACACGAGGATAAATTTTATGAGAATTTTTTACGGTTGGATGGTACTGACATTCCTGTCTGTGCTAGTTGCTTGTTCGTCTGATGGTGATGATTTCCCTGTTTTTGACGACGATGATCCGGTTGAAATTTCACCGGTTGTATTTGACATAAATGCGGTGCCTTATCCAAAACTTTCGGATTATAATTTTTTTAAATCTCCAATGTCTGCGCTGGACCCTGTTTACGGTGTCCTTCCGTTTCAGCCGGCTTCTCAGTTATTTACAGATTATGCTTCTAAAAGTCGTTTTATCTGGATGCCAGAAGGCGTAAGTGCGCAATATGTTTCAGACGAAAAAATATTTAACTTCCCTAGTGGAACCATTCTGATAAAGAATTTCTATTATGATCAGGCTTTGCCTTCCAATTCAAAACGAATCATTGAAACTCGGCTAATCATCAAAAAGGATGCAGACTGGATTTTTGCCAATTATGTTTGGAATGAAGAACAAACCGAAGCAATTTTTGATCTTGAAGGTAGTTTTGTTCAGGTTGATTTTGTTCACAATGGGCAAAGCAAAAATGTTTTTTACCGAATTCCCTCTCAATCGGAGTGTCTAACCTGTCACAAAACCGGTGATTCTGCTATTCCAATCGGACCTAAACCACAAAATCTAAATTTCAAATTATATTTTGCCGACGGACAGCAGTATCAGCTGGATAAATGGGAAGATTTTGGCTACCTGAGTTTGGGTACGCCTGCCCACATAAATTCGACGGTGGATTATAACGATACTTCTCAGTCACTGAATGATAGGTTCAGATCTTATGTGGATATTAATTGCGCGCACTGCCACAGCGCCACTGGGCATTGTAATTATTTACCGATTTTACTCGGATTTTCAGAAACAGCAAATCCTGATAATTTAGGGATTTGTGTGGTTCCCAATATTGACATCAGTGGATTTATTGGAATTCCCGTTTCTCATATTGTTAAGCCTGGAGATCCGGTTTCGTCCAATATGTATCAACGAATAAAATCTGAAGAAGAAAATATAAAAATGCCAATGATTGGAAGAAATCTGGTGCATGAAGAAGCGGTTAGTTTAACCGAACAATGGATTAACACCCTTGAGGGAGATTGTAATTAACACAAACAAAAATTATGAAAAAACTTTTATTAATTATTTTTTTAGCTACAGCGGTATTGGACGCCCAAGTTAGCTTTACAAGTCAGAGCATATCTTTTCCAGGCAGCACCAAACGTTGTGTGGTAGATATGAATGGTGACTTTTTAGACGATCTTGTAGGCATTTCTGATGGAGTAATTTATGTGAATCAACAAAATACCGATGGTAGTTTCACTTTGAAAGAATATATGACACAGAGTTCTCCATATATGCCGGGCTGGTCGATTACCGCTGCTGACTTTAATGGTGATGGATATAACGATTTGATGTATGGAAGTGGAAACGGTGTCGCTTTTGCTCTATCCGAGGTTGGAGCTTTGGGAGTGAATTATAATATCACTTATGGAAATCAATATGTCTTTTCACAACGTGGAAATTTCATAGACATTGACAATGATGGCAATCTTGATGCCTATATGTGTCATGATACAGAACCCAGTGTTTACTATATAAACGAAGACAATATGCCCGTGTTTTACCAGGGCGGATTGGGTGATTATCCAACAGGCGGACATTATGGATCTCTTTGGGTGGATTACAATAATGATGGATTAATGGATCTTTTCATTGCAAAATGTGGAAGTACAGAAGGAAAAAGAATCAATGAACTTCATAAGAACAATGGCGACGGAACTTTTACAAATGTAGCACCCGAAGCAAATCTCGACAGTTCATCGGAGAATTGGTCCAGTGCTTGGGGTGATTTTAACAATGACGGTTGGATGGATATGTTTAACGGTATAAACGCTCAAATGCAAAACAACACTGGAAGTCATGAACTCATGAAAAACAATGGTGACGGAACCTTTACAAATGTTACAGCCGGTTCAGGTTTTGACAATTTTGAAGGAAAAAGCCGTGAACATGTTACTTATGATTTTGACAATGATGGATACCTTGATATCGCAGGAAATTCAAATATGATTTTCTTTAACAACGGCGATATGACTTTTACTCCTGCAACGGTTGGGTTTTCAGATGCGGCATTTGGAGACTTGAACAATGACGGATTTATCGATGCCTATGCGTTCGGAACAATTTTTTATAATCAAGGAAATAACAATAACTGGATTAAATTAAATACTATCGGAATAGAAAGTAACACAAACGGAATTGGAGCGCGTGTAGAACTTTATAGTGCAATGGGCATGCAAATCCGAGATGTAAGAAGTGGCGAAGGCTTTTCCTTTATGAGCACGCTGAACACGCATTTCGGAATCGGAACCGATACCGAAATCGAGAAAATCATCATTCGATGGCCATCTGGTATCGTGGACACCATCCTAAATCCTGAAATCAATACAACGCTTACCGTTACGGAAGGCGAGACCCTAATGGGTCTAGCAGAACATGATTTGCTGCAGTTTGCCATTTATCCAAATCCGGTAAAAGATATTTTGAATATCAAAACCAATGACTTGACGAATTCAAAATTTGAAATCCGGGATCTTACAGGATCTGTTATTTTAAAAGGAAATGCACAGTCAGGAAAAATAAACGTAAATCATTTGCAAAAAGGAATTTATATTTTGACTTTCGAACAAAACGGTAAAAAGTCCAATACGAAATTTGTCAAATAATAGTTTGATACATAAACCTGTTGAAAGAGAAAAAGCTATCTGAAATCAGATAGCTTTTTCGTTTTTCTTATATTTTAATCAATCTTAAACAGGCGTGTTCAAGTCAAACGCTTCCAGATATTGTGCTACTCTCTGCACAAATCCACCTCCCAAAGCACCGTCCACTACTCTGTGGTCATAAGCATGTGACAAATACATTTTATGACGAATGGCAATCACGTCTCCTTGCGGTGTTTCCACCACCGCCGGCTTTTTGACAATCGCACCCACGGCCATGATCGCAACCTGCGGCTGAGGGATAATCGGTGTTCCCATCGTATTTCCAAAACTTCCGATATTGGTAATGGTATAAGTTCCACCTTGGATTTCATCCGGTTTTAATTTATTCTGACGCGCTCGGTTTGCCAAATCATTTACTTGTTTAGCCAATCCTGCCAGACTGTATTGGTCTGCGTTTTTGATCACAGGAACGATTAAGTTTCCGGTTGGAAGTGCAGCTGCCATTCCGATGTTGATGTTCTTCTTCTTAATAATTTGATCTCCATTGACCGAAACATTGATCATCGGGAAATCTTTGATAGCTTTTGCAATGGCTTCAATGAAAATCGGCATGAAAGTGATTTTCTCTCCATTTTTCTTCAAGAATTCGTCTTTGTGTTTGTTTCGCCAAAGAACAATATTGGTCACATCCGCCTCGATGAATGAAGTTACGTGCGGAGCAATTTGTTTGGCTTGTACCATATTTTGCGCAATGATTTTACGCATTCTGTCCATTTCGATGATTTCATCTTCACCCGAAACAATCACCGGTTGTGGTTTCGCAGGAGCTGAAACCGGAGCAGTTACCTGTGTAGCAGGCTGAGTCGAACCGGCTTTTTTGCTCTCCACAAATTTCAAAATGTCCTCTTTGGTCACCCTGCCTTCTTTTCCTGAACCTTGAATAGTTTCCAATTCCGCTACGGAAATTCCTTCTTGCTGCGCAATGGATTTCACCAAAGGCGAAAAGAATTTATCGGAAGAAGAAACGTCAAGGCTCCCACTGCTTTTCAAAGGTTTTTCGAGTTCAGCAACCACCGATGTTTCCGGCTCTGAAACCGATGTTTCAGCCGGAATAGCAACAGGTTCTGCAGATGACACTTCGCCCTCCACTTCCAAAATGGCAATTGGTTCACCAATTTTGGCTATACCGTCCACGTTTACCAATATTTCTTTTAATTTTCCGGCTACAGGAGAAGGAACGTCTGAGTCCACTTTATCGGTAGCGATTTCCACTACAGATTCATCTTCTTCAATAGTGTCTCCAACGTTTTTCAACCAATTGATGACGGTTGCTTCCATCACCCCTTCGCCCATTGCGGGTAATATCAATTTGTAATCGGCCATAGTTTTTCTTTGATTGCACAAATCTAATTAATTTGACTTGAATTCTAAAATAGAATAGGGATTTAGTGAAAAGACAGGAACTAAATGTTTTTTTGTAAGCCATCGTTAAATCCGTGTCATTTGGCATATCTAAGTCAAAATTCAAATACAAAAAACCGCCTCAAATGAGACGGTTTCTGTTTTGAATTACGGTGTACAATTTAATAATTATACAGTAATACTTAAATTAAGCTTCACCCGGAGGTCCAAAGTTCATCGGCATAGCGGCTGATTGATTGTCCTTGATTTCACCGAATTGTTTCTCAAAACGGTTTACATTTTCGGCCAATGCTTGTGCCAGACGCTTTGCGTGTTGTGGGGTCAAAATAATTCTTGACTTCACTCTTGGTTTGGGTACTCCCGGCATCATTTGGATGAAATCCACGATGAATTCAGAAGGCGAATGGTTGATTACTGCCAGATTAGAGTAAACCCCTTCGGCCGTCTGATCGTTGATTTCAATATCGAGATTATTTTTATTTTCTGCCATTAGATTACTGATTTTGCACTTACTAATTCTTCATATTCTTTTTGAGAACCCACGATGATATTTTGATATTCCTTCAAACCGGTTCCGGCAGGAATCAAGTGTCCAACGATTACGTTCTCTTTCAATCCGTTTAATTCATCTTCTTTTCCGGCAACTGCAGCTTCGTTCAAGACTTTGGTTGTTTCTTGGAAGGATGCGGCTGACATGAAAGATTTTGTCTGAAGGGAAGCTCTTGTAATACCTTGCAGAATTGGTTCTGCGGTAGCAGGCATGGCGTCTCTTGCTTCAACCAGGTTTTTGTCTTCACGTTTCAACTTGGAGTTTTCGTCACGCAGTTCACGTGCAGAAACGATTTGTCCAGGTTTCAGTGAATCGCTATCTCCAGCTTCTTCCACGACTTTCATTCCAAAAATTCTGTCGTTTTCTTCCAAGAAATCGTCTTTGTGTTCCAATGAATCTTCCAAGAATCTTGTGTCTCCTGAATCCACAATTCGAACTTTACGCATCATTTGACGAACGATGATTTCGAAATGTTTGTCATCAATCTTCACACCTTGCAAACGATATACTTCCTGAATTTCATTGACCAAATACTCCTGAACGGCAGTAGGCCCTTTGATTCTCAAGATATCTTCCGGCGTAATAGCTCCGTCTGATAGCGGTAATCCTGCACGGATAAAGTCATTTTCCTGAACCAAAATCTGATTGGATAGTTTGACCAAGTATTTAGAAACTTCACCTGTTTTGGATTCCACGATGATTTCACGGTTTCCGCGTTTGATTTTACCAAAAGAAACCACTCCGTCGATTTCTGCAACCACGGCTGGGTTGGACGGGTTACGTGCTTCGAACAATTCGGTCACACGCGGTAAACCACCGGTAATATCTCCTGCTTTTGCTGAGCGACGAGGGATTTTCACCAACACCTTTCCAGCCTTGATTTTTTCTCCATCGTTTACAATCAAGTGAGCTCCTACAGGCAAGTTATAGTTTCTTTCTTCTCCATCATTGGTCAAAA
This sequence comes from Flavobacteriaceae bacterium, assembly GCA_012522185.1. Taxonomy (GTDB): domain Bacteria; phylum Bacteroidota; class Bacteroidia; order Flavobacteriales; family Weeksellaceae; genus Moheibacter. The sequence continues at coordinate 5,961 of JAAYKY010000033.1, forward strand.
CCTTCAAAGTTGGGATCAATTTTTTATTTCTTGAATCGGAAATAACTTTCTCTTGGAATCCGGTTTGTTCGTCGATTTCCAACTGGAAGGTAGAACCTTGTTCGATGTTTTCATATTCCACTTTACCTGCGGATTCAGCGATAATAACACCGTTATAAGGATCCCAGCTTGCGATTACATCGCCTTTGGTTACCTCTTTTCCGTCTTTGATTTTTAGAATGGATCCATAGGCAATGTTATTGGTCATACGTACGTTTCCGTCAGCGTCGATCAATTTCATTTCTGTTGAACGTGAAACCACCACATCGGCTGGGTTTCCGTGCTCATCTTCTCCTTTTACAGTTCTTAAATCTTCGAATTCCAATCTACCGTTAGCTTTGGCTACAATTGAGGATTGTTCCGAAACGTTTCCTGCGGTTCCTCCTACGTGGAACGTACGAAGTGTCAACTGAGTTCCCGGTTCTCCAATCGACTGAGCTGCTACTACTCCAACGGCTTCACCTTTCTGAACTTTCTTACCAGTCGATAGGTTTCGTCCGTAGCAAGAAGTACAGATACCTGTTTTTGCTTCACAAGTCAATGGGGAACGTACCTCTACGATTTCAATTCCTGCTTTTTGAATTGAATCTGCAATTTCTTCGGTAATGATTTCATCTGCAGAAACCAGTTTCTCTCCAGAATCCATGTCGTAAATATCATGAAGTGAAGTTCTACCCAGAATTCTTGTCGATAGGGTTTCGACTACTTCTTCGTTCTTTTTCAAGGAAGAAATTTCGATTCCTCTAAGAGTTCCACAGTCTTCTTCCATCACGATTACGTCTTGGGCTACGTCCACGAGACGACGCGTCAGGTAACCGGCGTCTGCCGTTTTCAAAGCGGTATCTGCCAATCCTTTTCGAGCACCGTGGGTTGAAATAAAGTATTCCAAAATTGACAATCCTTCGCGGAAGTTGGCTACAATCGGGTTTTCAATAATTTCCCCTCCTGAAGATCCTGCTTTCTGAGGCTTCGCCATCAATCCACGCATTCCGGCAAGCTGACGAATCTGCTCTTTGGATCCTCGAGCTCCGGAGTCAAGCATCATATATACCGAGTTAAAACCTTCGTCGTCTTCGGTCATTCGCTTCATTACCATTTCGGTCAATGTGGCGTTGGTATTTGTCCAAACATCAATCACCTGATTGTAACGCTCGTTGTTGGTAATGAGTCCCATGTTATAGTTCATCTTGATTGCTTCTACCTGATCGATAGCATTTGCAATTAAATCTTTCTTCTCATCTGGAATTAAGATATCACCTAAACTAAAGGACAGTCCTCCTTCGAATGCATTTTGGAATCCAAGATCTTTCATTTCATCAAGGAAAGCTGCCGTCGTAGGGAAGTCTGTGATTTTCAATATATTGTTAATGATGGTTCTCAATGATTTCTTTGTCAAAACATCATTTACGAAACCTACTTCTGCTGGAACGATTTGGTTGAACAAAACACGTCCTACAGTCGTTTCAATCATTTTCTCTACCATTTCTTCTCCTTCACGAACCCTAGCTTTTACTTTGATGACAGCGTTTAGTTCAACTGCTTTTTCATTAAAGGCAATTTCAACTTCTTCAGCTGAATAGAAAGTAATACCGGATCCTTTTGCAGATTCTCTGGCTTTGGTCATATAATAAAGACCCAAAACCATGTCCTGAGAAGGAACGGTGATTGGAGATCCGTTGGCTGGATTCAGAATGTTTTGTGATGCAAGCATCAACAATTGTGCTTCCAAAATTGCTTCAGGTCCCAAGGGCAAGTGAACCGCCATCTGGTCACCGTCGAAGTCGGCGTTAAATGCCGTACACACCAACGGGTGCAATTGAATTGCTTTTCCTTCAATCAATTTGGGCTGGAACGCTTGGATTCCCAAACGGTGCAAAGTTGGTGCACGGTTCAGTAATACGGGGTGTCCTTTCAATACATTTTCTAAAATATCCCAAACCACTGGCTCTTTGCGGTCGATGATTTTCTTAGCCGATTTTACCGTCTTTACAATTCCTCTTTCGATTAATTTTCTAACGATAAACGGTTTGTATAGTTCGGCTGCCATGTCTTTTGGCAAACCACATTCGTATAATTTCAAGCTAGGTCCAACGACAATTACGGAACGAGCCGAATAGTCCACACGTTTTCCTAATAAGTTCTGACGGAAACGACCTTGTTTTCCTTTCAATGAGTCGGAAAGGGATTTCAACGGGCGATTACCATCTGCTTTTACAGCAGAAGCTTTACGAGTGTTGTCAAACAATGAATCCACCGATTCTTGTAACATACGTTTTTCGTTACGCAAGATAACTTCTGGCGCTTTGATTTCCATCAGTCTTTTCAGACGGTTGTTTCGGATGATTACACGACGGTAAAGGTCGTTCAGATCCGAAGTCGCAAAACGACCTCCATCTAGCGGAACCAAAGGACGAAGTTCTGGTGGAATCACTGGAACGACACGCATCACCATCCATTCAGGGCGGTTTACGTGTTTCATATTGGACTCACGCAATGCTTCTACGACTTGCAATCTTTTTAAAGCTTCCGTTCTTCTTTGTTTAGAAGTTTCGTGGTGTGCTTTGTGACGAAGTTCGTAGGAGAGATCATCCAAATCAGTTCTTCTCAACAAATCTTCCAATGCTTCGGCACCCATTTTGGCGATGAATTTATTGGGGTCTGTATCTTCCAAATATTGGTTATTTGCTGGAAGTTCATCCAGAATATCCAAATATTCTTCTTCGGTCAGGAAGTCCAGTCTTTCCAATTCGCCTCCTTCTGGTGCCTTTGCCAATCCGGGTTGGATCACTACGTAGCGTTCGTAGTAGATTACCATATCCAGTTTTTTGGACGGCATCCCCAAAACGTATCCGATTTTGTTTGGCAAAGAACGGAAATACCAGATGTGCGCTACCGGAACTACTAGGTTGATATGTCCGATTCTTTCACGACGCACTTTTTTCTCTGTAACTTCTACTCCACAACGGTCACAAACGATTCCTTTGTATCGGATTCTTTTGTATTTCCCACAGGCACATTCGTAGTCTTTTACAGGGCCAAAAATTCGTTCGCAGAACAAACCGTCACGCTCCGGTTTATGGGTTCTATAGTTAATCGTCTCAGGTTTTAGGACTTCTCCTCTTGATTCGGAAAGAATCGATTCAGGAGAGGCTAACCCGATACGGATTTTTGAAAATTTACTTGTTTTATTTTTTGTTGACATATTCAATTTTGTTTAATGTTTAAAGTTTCTGGATTCAGGTTAAGAACAATTTAATCTTTACACTTTTGCACCATAAACTTCAAACTCATTAAATTTATTCTTCTAAAGTTATGTCTAATCCAAGACCCTGTAATTCATGCAACAATACGTTGAACGATTCCGGGATTCCCGGTTCCGGCATAGGCTCTCCTTTTACGATTGACTCGTAAGTTTTCGCTCTACCGATCACATCATCTGACTTCACTGTCAGGATTTCACGCAAGATGTTGGACGCACCAAATGCTTCGAGTGCCCAAACCTCCATCTCTCCGAAACGCTGTCCACCAAATTGAGCTTTACCACCCAACGGCTGTTGCGTAATCAATGAGTAAGGACCGATGGAACGCGAGTGCATCTTGTCATCCACCATGTGACCTAATTTCAACATATAAATCACACCTACCGCTGCTTTTTGCGCAAAACGTCCTCCGGTTCCACCGTCGTATAGATAAGTGGTTCCGTATCTTAGGAATCGTGCTTTGTCGGTCAAGTCGTTGATTTGGTCAATGTGAGCTCCGTCAAAAATTGGTGTCGCATATTTTTGTCCCAGTTTCTTTCCTGCCCATCCCAATACGGTTTCGAAAATCTGTCCGATGTTCATACGGGAAGGTACCCCAAGTGGGTTCAAAACGATGTCAACGGGAGTTCCGTCTTCTAGGAATGGCATATCTTCATCACGAACGATTCTAGACACGATACCTTTGTTACCGTGACGACCTGCCATCTTATCACCTACTTTCAGCTTACGCTTTTTGGCGATATAAATTTTGGCCAATTTCACGATGCCTGCTGGTAATTCGTCTCCTACTGAAATCGTGAAACGTTCGCGGTTCAAAGCACCCATCAAATCATTGTTCTTGATTTTGAAGTTATGAAGTAATTCTTTCACCAAGTCATTTTTGTCTTCGTCAACTACCCAAACACTTCCTGAACCGGTAAGGTTTTGATAATCTTCGACAGATGAAAGTACTTTTTTGGTATATTTTGTACCTTTTTTGATTACTTCTTCATTCAAATCATTGAATACACCTTGGGAGGTTTTCCCATCAAGCAAGACATATAATTTCTCCAACAGTTTATCTCGTAATTCGTCAAATTTCTTTTGGAATTCTGCTTCGATACTGTCAATAATTGCTTTATCTTGAGATCTTCTTCTCTTGTCTTTGATGCTTCTAGAGAACAATTTCTTCTCGATTACCACACCTTTTAATGAAGGAGAGGCTTTCAATGAAGCGTCTTTCACATCGCCGGCTTTGTCACCAAAAATAGCACGAAGTAATTTCTCTTCCGGTGTTGGGTCGGATTCTCCTTTTGGAGTAATCTTTCCAATCAGGATGTCGCCTGGTTTTACTTCTGCTCCAATTCGGATCATACCGTTTTCATCCAAATCTTTGGTTGCTTCTTCCGAAACGTTTGGAATATCAGCAGTTAATTCTTCCATTCCTAATTTTGTATCACGAACGTCCAATGAATATTCGTCAATATGAATGGAAGTGAACCAGTCTTCACGAACTACTTTTTCAGAAATTACAATCGCATCCTCAAAGTTGTATCCTTTCCATGGCATGAATGCAACCACAAGGTTTCTTCCGATTGCCAATTCACCATCTTCCGTTGCATATCCTTCACAAAGAACTTGTCCTTTTTCCACTCTGTCGCCAATTTTAACAATTGGTTTCAGGGTGATAGTAGTTCCTTGGTTGGTTTTACGGAATTTGGTCAGATTGTATGTTTTTTCTGAAGAATCGAAGCTAACCAATTCTTCTTCTTCGGTTCTATCGTAATCAATTACAATAATGTCTGCATCCACATAAGTTACGGTTCCACCTCCTTTTGCATTGATCAGGATTCTTGAGTCTTTTGCTACACGCATTTCCAAACCTGTTCCTACAATCGGAGCTTCTGGCTTCAGCAATGGCACAGCTTGACGCATCATGTTGGATCCCATCAACGCACGGTTTGCATCATCATGCTCCAAGAAAGGAATCAATGAGGCAGAAATAGATGCAATCTGGTTGGGTGCGATGTCCATCAGTTCAACTTCTTGTGGTTCTACCACTGGGAAGTCTCCATCTTCTCTGGCCGTCACACGATCATTTACAAATTCTCCTTTATCGTTAATCGGAGCATTTGCTTGCGCAATGGTTTTGGATTCTTCTTCCTCCGCAGAAAGGTAGATGGGTTCGCCGTTTAAAATAACTTTTCCGTTTTCTACTTTTCGGTAAGGCGTTTCGATAAATCCTAGATTATTTACTTTCGCAAATACACAAAGTGAAGAGATCAAACCAATGTTTGGCCCTTCTGGAGTTTCAATTGGACAAAGTCTTCCGTAGTGTGTATAGTGAACGTCACGAACTTCGAAACCAGCCCTTTCACGTGAAAGTCCTCCAGGCCCAAGAGCCGAAAGACGACGTTTATGCGTAATCTCAGACAATGGGTTTGTTTGGTCCATAAACTGAGAAAGCTGATTGGTTCCGAAGAATGAATTGATTACCGATGAAAGTGTTTTGGCGTTGATCAAGTCAATGGGTGTAAACACTTCGTTGTCTCTAACGTTCATTCGCTCGCGAATGGTTCTCGCCATACGCGCCAATCCTACTCCGAACTGAGCGGCCATTTGTTCACCCACCGTTCTTACACGACGGTTTGACAAGTGGTCAATATCGTCCACCTCCGCTTTTGAATTTACCAATTCGATTAAGTATTTAATAATCGAAATGATGTCTTCTTTAGTCAGAACCTGAATATCTTCAGAGATGTCAAGTCCCAATTTTTTATTTAAACGGTAACGTCCTACTTCTCCTAATGAATAACGCTGATCGGAGAAGAATAATTTATCAATAATTCCTCTTGCCGTTTCCTCATCGGGCGGCTCAGCGTTTCGAAGTTGACGGTAAATGTATTCCACCGCTTCTTTTTCTGAGTTGGTCGGGTCTTTTTGAAGCGTATTGTGGATAATGGCATAATCTGCCGATTTATTGTCTTCTTTATGAACAAGAATTGACTTCACACCGGATTCTACGATTTGATCCAGATGTTCTTTTTCAATAATTGTTTCACGATCTAAAATGATTTCGTTTCTTTCGATTGATACCACTTCACCTGTATCCTCGTCCACGAAATCTTCATGCCAAGTATTTAAGACACGCGCCGCCAGTTTTTTTCCGATGGCTTTTTTGATCGAAGTTTTGGTTACTTTGATTTCTTCCGCCAAATCAAATATTTCAAGGATGTCTTTGTCCTTTTCATATCCGATTGAACGAAGCAAAGTAGTTAATGGTAATTTTTTCTTACGATCAATATAGGCATACATCACCGAGTTGATATCGGTTGCGAATTCAATCCAAGATCCTTTGAAAGGAATAATTCGGGATGAATATAATTTGGTACCGTTTGCGTGATAGGATTGTCCGAAGAACACGCCTGGCGAACGGTGAAGTTGAGAAACAATCACACGCTCTGCTCCGTTAATAATAAAGGATCCGGAGGCTGTCATATAGGGAATCGTACCTAAATAAACGTCTTGAACGACTGTTTCAAAATCCTCGTGTTCAGGATCTGTACAGAAGAGTTTCATACGCGCTTTTAATGGCACACTATACGTTAATCCTCTTTCGATACACTCATCAATTGAGTACCGCGGCGGGTCAACAAAGTAATCTAAGAACTCTAATACGAATTGGTTTCTCGTGTCGGAAATCGGAAAGTTTTCAGCAAAGGTTTTGTACAACCCTTCGCTTCCTCGCTGATCGGGACGTGTTTCCAGTTGAAAAAAGTCTTCGAAAGACTTAATCTGGATGTCCAAAAAGTCGGGAAACTGGGACTGAACTTTGGTTGATGAAAAACTGATTCTCTGATTTTCCTGAGCTTTGATGTCTTTTTTACTCATAAAAATTTTAAGAAATGGGTTAAAAAAATATTTTGTTACTCAAAAAAATATTAGAAATAAAGAGAATAGAGGATAGAAAATGAAGATATAAGAGGTGTTTACACAGTCAGTAATCATTCCTTTTCTATATTTTTTGTCTCGTCTCTTTTTCTAACTGCAACACTGGTATATCTTTTCACAGCGTAGTGCAAAATATTTTTTATTTCCTTTTGAAAGCATTCAAAACAGTTGATATAGGCACAAACAGAAAACCCCTCTCGCAGAACGAGAGAGTTGACTTACAGCAAGTTACTATATTATAACCATTTAATACACCCAAAAGGATGACAAATTTACAAAATAAATAATGAATTCCCCCAAGATAATTGGAAATATTTAAATTTTATTCTCATATTTGTATTAATTATAAAAATCTGATTTTGAGTGTTATAATACCTCGCTGAAAATCGAATTTTTGTATGCAACCTTAACAACCCTATATCCGAATGCTTGATAAAAACACATCCAGAGTTTCAAGCTGCCAAGAATTTAGGAGGTTATTTAGTTACCATTACGTCAACGGCAGAATGGAATTGGGTAAGAACCAACTTAATTAACTCCGGAACGGGTTATAATATGAATCACAACATCTGGATTGGCAATAACAAGGTAAGAAATGCAGCATTTCCTAATAATACAGTCTCACCAGGAATTCCCATTGAATTTTATTGGGTAACGGGTGAAAACTCTAAGTTCAATTGGACCAACACTGCTACAGTTCAGCACAACTTCCAGACCAACAGCAATATACCTGATGAGCCCAATAACCATAATAACAACGAAGGGTGCTCCCATATCTGGTCTGCTAATTCAGCATTTGGAAGCAATAGAACATGGAATGATGCACCTTGTCACATCACCTCATTTTTCCCTGGTGATTTAAGTAATCAAAATAGTGCAATGAATGAATTCATTTTTGAATTTCATCAATAATTCATTTATGATGGTAAACCGCCTTGACTGAGTTGAGGCGGGTTTATTCAGAAAAAATTGAAAATAAAAAATGAATAGAAATAAAAATGCCATCTCGGTTGAACCAAGATGGCATTTTTTATAAGGGAAGGAAATTATTTCATTTCAACTTCAGCACCAGCTTCTTCCAATTGTTTTTTCAAAGCTTCTGCTTCATCTTTAGAAACAGCTTCTTTAACTGGTTGAGGTGCAGTATCCACTAAATCTTTAGCTTCTTTTAGACCTTTACCTGTTAAATCTTTAACCAATTTAACTACTGCAAGTTTGTTTGCACCACTTGCTTTAAGGATTACGTCGAATTCAGTTTTTTCCTCAGCCGCAGGAGCGTCTCCTCCTCCAGCAGGTCCAGCTACTGCTACAGCTGCAGCTGCAGGTTCGATTCCGTATTCGTCTTTAAGGATAGTAGCCAACTCGTTTACGTCTTTAACGGTTAGGTTTACTAGGTCTTCAGCTAATTGTTTTAAATCTGCCATTTTAATAATTTTTTTTGTTGAACAACTTTTTTGTTTTGTTTCAAGTCAGCGTTTCATTAACTAAACCTGAAACGGTATAATAATATGAGTGCGTTTACTACTCGGGTCTTTCAGAAAGAGTCTTAACAATTCCTGCCACTTTTTGACCACCTGACTGCAATTGAGATACAACGGTTTTAAGCGGCGATTGCAACAATCCGATGATTTCGCCCACCAATTCTTCTTTGGATTTCAAGCTGGCCAAAGCCTTTAGCTGATCATCTCCTACGAATACAGCTTGGTCAACCCATGCTGCTTTCAAGAGGGGTTTATCGGACTTTTTTCTGAAAGTTTCAATAACTTTTGCTGGCGCGTTTCCTGTTTGGGAAATCATAATCGCCGTGTTTCCTTTTAATGAATCGTATAGACCGTCGAATTCTTTTGCTTCAACGCGTTCCATCGCTTTCTTCAATAAGGTGTTCTTTACAACGCGTAAGGAGATGTCACTTTTGTGACAAGCTCTTCTTAGTTCGGTTGTATTGGATGAGTTCAAACCTGCGATATCAGTAAGATAAACTATGTTTGACTCTTCTAATAAGGCAACTAGATCATCGATCATTTTTGCTTTTTCTTCTCTTGTCATTCCCATAATTACTTACTTTATGCGTTTAAACTTTTTGGATCAATTGAAATACCAGGACTCATGGTGCTGGACAAAGTAATACTTCTCATATAAGTACCTTTTGCTGCAGTAGGTTTTAGTTTCACTAAAGTTGAAACAAGTTCTTCTGCGTTTTCCTTGATTTTCTCAGGTGTAAAAGACACTTTCCCGATTGCTGCGTGAATGATTCCGTATCGATCTACTTTAAAGTCGATTTTTCCGGCTTTCACTTCTGCTACAGCTTTGCCAACTTCCATGGTTACGGTCCCAGCTTTGGGATTCGGCATCAAACCTCTTGGTCCGAGAATTCTCCCCAAAGGACCAAGTTTCCCCATTACAGCAGGCATCGTAACAATTACGTCAACATCCGTCCAACCGCTTTTGATTTTGTCAAGGTATTCATCCAATCCTACAAAGTCAGCTCCAGCTTCTTTGGCTTCTGCTTCTTTATCTGGAGTAACCAATGCCAAAACTTTCACATCCTTTCCGGTTCCATGAGGAAGTGATACTACTCCACGAACCATTTGGTTTGCTTTTTTAGGATCAACTCCTAAACGTACAGCGATATCGATTGATGCATCAAACTTTGCTGTATTTACTTCTTTGACCAAAGCTGCCGCTTCGTCGATAGAATATAATTTCGTCTTATCTACTTTAGCTAGTGCTTCCTTTTGCTTTTTTGTTAACTGCGCCATTTTTTAATTTTTAAAATGATTATTCAGGAGCCTGCCCTCCTTTTACGGTTATACCCATTGAACGAGCCGTTCCGGCTACCATTTTCATTGCAGACTCTACTGTAAAGCAGTTCATATCTTGCAGCTTGTCTTCTGCTATCACTCTTACCTGATCCCAGGAAACGGATGCTACTTTCACACGGTTGGGTTCACCAGAGGCCTTTTTTACTTTCGCAGCATCCATTAGCTGAATTGCAGCTGGAGGAGTTTTAATTACGAAATCAAAAGATTTATCCTGATAAACAGTAATCACAACCGGCAAGACTTGTCCTTGTTTCTCTTGGGTACGTCCGTTAAACTGTTTGCAAAACTCCATGATGTTCACACCTGCAGCACCCAATGCTGGACCTACTGGTGGTGATGGATTGGCTTGGCCTCCTTTGACCTGAAGTTTTACAACTTTCTCGACTTTCTTTGCCATTTTTGTTTTTTAATAATTTGAATACTAAATGAATTTGGAAGCATTTATTATTCTGTAAGTTCATTCATCTCACATTTGAATAACTTACTTTTTTAGGTCTGCAAAATTAGACAATATTTTTAATTATGCAATGCTAATTGAAGATAATTTCTACTTTTATGTTGTTGGTGAGCTGTTTATGAGAATAAATACAGTTTGCTTGTTGTAAATTCATTGAAAAACGAAGAATAGATTCAAAATATATATTGAATATTGAACCGATTTGCTTTAGTATTGAAGGTGTGATTTTCTTTATAAAAGCCAGAAAAATTTAAAATAAACCATTCGATGGTATTGAAAAGCCGTTTATGGTTTTATAAACGGCTTTTATGACGTTATCAATTCGCTAACAAAATATTTAGCTTTTAAATATCGTCAAAATCCACGTCAGTAAACGACTCAGTCGAATTCGAAGGTGTTTCAACAACATCCAATTCGTCAGACGGCTGATAATCTTTTTGATGACGCTCGGAGATTAC
>JAAYKY010000034.1 GCA_012522185.1 Flavobacteriaceae bacterium
TTACCTTAAAAGGAATTGAAAAAGTAGAATTAGAGTTCGGATTGCATGCTTTAGCCCATAATCTTAAAAAGATGAGTGCTTAAACAAAGAGAATAGCTCATCTTTTGTGCATTGCTTGAATGTAATCCCTCTTTTATTCTAAATTAGAAGGTATAAAAAAAACCGTCCCGATTTTGTAAACGAGACGGCTTCTGTATAGCATTTATGAATATTAACTAACGTTTTATGATTTTCTGTGTCAAAATCTGACCGTTTTCGGTAGTAACTTTTAGAATATAAATTCCTTTGGAAAGTTGATTTAGATTTAAACTTTCAACCGCAGCAGAATGCATCAGTTTTTCTCCGGTTAAAGAGAAGATATCGATGTCTTTGATTTTTTTATTCGATGGAATTTCGATGTTTAGAATATCTTTGACAGGATTTGGATAGACTTTTAAACTATTTGATATCAAGTCATTTACATTCATATTTTCGGTTGAGATTAGGAAATTGTCGTAAAAAGCGCTTCCGCCATAATTGTTGTGCAACATATTGAAACCGGCTATGTCCACGGAATTGTAATTTTCGCCGGTGTATACCAATTCATCATTTAGAAAATAATTCAGTGTTTCCGGCGTCACTTCTACTTTGATGTTGTACCATTGGTTTGCTTCCCAAGTCACATTTCCCACCGTATCATAACCGTAATCGATACTGTTGATCACGTACATATTGCCCTGGTATTCCATTCCTACACCAGCAATCGGATAATATTCGTCAAGTTCGTCTTTTGAAAAAATCGTAAACTCAAAGTCGGCACCCATTTGTTCGGTTACCAAAATATCATAGGAAATACTGAAGTTTTCATTGGAAAATTGAGTGTCGAATTCCTTCGCGGCACCGAAAATTGGGAACCATTGGAAATCAAAATCAGATTCGTAAGAATTTTTAAATGAAAAACTTCCGTCCGAAGCATTTTCATCTGTAATAATTTGATTGGCCAAAAAACCGTCGCTACCTTCGGTTACCGTCCAGCCGTTTTGGTTGTGGAGGGTTCCGAGTTCAAATCCTTCACTTGCTTCAAAGGAAATTGTTTCTTGTGAAATTACAAAGCTCGATGCCAACGCCAAGCCTAAAACATAAATTTTCTTCATTTTTCTTTTCTTAAAATTGGAGGCCGAAGGTATTTGTTTTATTCTCCTCAGAAAAAGAATTAAAGTTAATTAACAGATAGAAATCCATGCTGGGAAAGAAATTCTTGAGGTTTTTTGATTTGAATGAGTTCAGTTTCGGAGGTTTAACTCAACTTCGCTTTCTCCCAAAGTTCATCCTGTTCTTTCAAGGAAAGTTCAGCAATGTTTTTACCTTCTTCTTTGGACAATTCTTCAATTTTCTGAAATCGCGCAATGAATTTTTTATTGGTTCGTTCCAAAGCATCTTCAGGATTTATGCCGGTGAAACGCGCATAATTGATCAGTGAAAATAAAACATCACCGAACTCCTGTTCGCGTTTGGAGGCTTCGGTTTCGGCCTTGAATTCGTTAATTTCTTCCTGAACTTTTGCCCAGGTATCCTCTGAATTTTCGAATTCAAATCCTACGCCTTTTACTTTCTCCTGAATTCGGAAAGCCTTTACCATAGCGGGAAGCGATTTGGGAACGCCTTCCAACACCGATTTTTTTCCTTCCTTGAGTTTGAGTTTTTCCCAGTTTTGTTTGACTTCTTCTTCGTCAGTTACTTTGACGTCGCCGTAAATATGCGGATGCCGATAAATCAGTTTTTCGCTGATGCCGTTCAGTACGTCCGCCACGTCAAAATCTTGGGTTTCGGAAGCGATTTTCGAATAAAAAATCAGGTGAAGGAAAAGGTCGCCCAATTCCTTCCTGATTTCCGTTTTATCGTTTTCCAGAATCGCATCGGAGAGTTCATACATCTCCTCAATCGTCAGATAACGAAGCGATTCCATGGTTTGTTTTTTGTCCCAGGGACATTTCTCACGCAAGTCATCCATGATGTCAAGCAAGCGGTTAAAAGCTTTGAGTTGTGCTTCGCGTGAGTTCATTTTAATTAATTTTATCGTGAAATGGACATACATCATCCATCACCCAACATCCATCAAAATTAATCTTCCTTCTTAGCCTTCGTTTTTTTCGCTTTTGGCTTTTCTTCCGAAGTTTCTTCTTCTGCAACTTCTTCGGTTTCCGGTTCAGGTGTCACCAAACCTTTTGCCTGAAGGATGTTGTACCATTGGAATAATTTTTTCAAATCCGAGTCGTAAACTCTTGATTCATCATATTCCGGCAAAACTTCTTCCATATATTTTCTCAGACTCGCACCCGATTCTTTATGGCTGATGCAGGCACCTCCGTTTTCTTTATTGTAAATTTTTGTAAAAACATCCTTCAAAGGAAATTCTTCCGAAACCCCGTAAATCGCTACGTTTTCAAGCAAGCTCACATTGTTTTGAGCGGAAATCGAAGTCTTTTTTCCCTTGTCCAAATCCTCTACAATAAATCCACCTTTTGCTTGGGAAACCAATTTGTACAATCCCGGCTTGCCCGAAATTGAGATAATTTTTGTTAAATCCATTCTTTTTAATTCAATTATTTAAGATTTAAAGCTGTTTTACTAAGCAAAACAACATCTGTTTTCTGTGTTTTATTCTCTTTTTAAGCAGGAAATTGCATCTTATAATCCGCTTTTACTTTCCCTTTGCTTATATTTTTTAATTTATTCTGAACTAATTTTTTCTTGAACGGCGTCAGATAATCCGTAAACATAACGCCTTCGATGTGATCGTATTCGTGCTGAATAACGCGGGCACGAATATCGGAAAATTCTTCTTTGTGTTTCTTCCAATTTTCATCAAAATATTCAATAAGGATGGTTTCCGGTCTGGAAACGTCTTCACGCACACCCGGGATGCTCAGGCAACCTTCGTTGAATTTCCATTCTTCGCCTTTTTTCTCAAGGATTTTAGCATTGATGAATACTTTTCGGAAGGTTTTTAATTCTTCTGAAATTTCTTCGTATTCTTCATCTTCCGCAAAGGGGGTTAAATCGATAACGAAAAGCCGGATGGCTAGCCCGATTTGGGGTGCGGCCAATCCCACGCCATAAGCGTCAGCCATGGTGTCAAACATATTTTCGATTAATTGATTTAGATTTTTATAATCCTTATCAATGTCCACTGCTTTTTGTCGTAAAACGGGATCGCCATAAGCGCGAATCGGTAAAATCATTCTCGAAATTTTTTGCAAAGATAAAATTTGAATTTTAAACAGCATCTAATAAATGATGTACATTTTGGTTTTTTCAGAGTCCTGTTAGGGTTTAGAAGATCGAATTTAACCTTAACCGGGCTGATATATTTCATTACAACTTAGATTCCATGTAAGATTGCAGTATAATAGTCGCACTGACTTTATCAATGAGTGATTTGTCCTGACGTTTTTTCTTTTTTGCACCCGATTGGAAAATCGCTTGGGAAGCCATTTTGGAAGTAAAACTTTCGTCTTGCCGAAACACGGGAATTGTCGGATGTTTTTCTTTGAATTTGGAAATGAATTTTTGGATTTCCGTTTCCAATTGTCCGACTTCGCCGTGCATACGCATGGGTAATCCCACCACGATTTCCTGAACATTGTTTTCGGACAAATATTTACCGAGAAATTCAAATAATTTGGAAGTTTCCACAGTGTCCAAAGCCGTAGCAATGATTTGTAGTTCGTCTGTAACGGCAATTCCGGTGCGTTTCATTCCATAATCGATGGCGAGAATTCTTGGCATGGGACAAAGTTAGGTAATTTGAGGCTTCGACAAGCTCAGCGTGACAGAATTAGTTGATTTGAAAATTTGAAAATGCTCCGTCATTGTATGGCGGAGTGAATGATTTTCTTTGTTTAAAAAATTGAAATTATGAGTTTAAAGCAAAGTGAATTCCCAGAAAACGAAAATCTATCCTACGTTTTTGATTCATCTTATATTACACCACATAAATTGTATTGGGCAATTTTTAAATCAATCCCAAAAAATTTGTCAATTGATCAATTGGACGTAACGAAAGTACGAGAATGGCTTCAAACTGAGTTTATGGATGAGATTTTAAGTGAATATTCAGAACAATATTATAGTCACGAGAAAAAGAAAAATCTTTATGGAGAACACTACGTCTTGTTGAAAAATGGTCTTTTACTTGAACTATATAGCCAGCGAGTTAGGTTGATATTTGATGTTTCTTTTGAAAGCAAAGCTTATGAGTTCCAACATGAACTTCTGCAATTCAAAAACAAACGAAAAAGGGCAACTAAGATTTATTTGATAACGCATTCAAAAGGTGGATTTGATAAAGTCAGCGTTGAATTGAAAAAGCCGAAAATTGATTTAGGAAAACATTATAATGATGATTTCAAGGCAATTCATAAGCGGATTGTTTCCAATTTGAAAAAAGAGCTTAAGCAAGGACTTTATTTGTTTTATGGGCAACCGGGCACAGGAAAAAGTACGTATATCAAATACCTCATCCAACAACAAAACAAAGACGTGATTTTTGTCTCTCCGAAATTGGCTACAGAGTTGGACAATGTTGCATTTACACAGTTTTTGTTGCAGAATAAAAATACAATTTTAGTGATTGAAGATGCAGAAGAATTGTTGGTTTCAAGAGATTCGGAATATAATTCCGGTTTGTCATTTATTTTAAACTTGACCGATGGACTATTGGGAGAGAGTTTAGGAATTCAAATCATTGCTACCTTCAATACCAATATACAAAACATCGACAAAGCGCTACTTCGAAAAGGTCGATTGACTGAAATTTATGAATTCAAAGCTCTTTCCTTAGAAAAAACAAATGCTTTATTGAAAAGTTTGGGACAGAATGTGGAGTTAAGTATCGGACAACCTTTGTCTGAAATTTTTCACTTTAATGAGAAGCAAGAAAAAAGCACTGAAATGCGGAAAGTCATAGGATTTGGGAGTTAGGAATAAAAAGGTAAATTTGATATATAAACTAAACTAAATGAAAGATTTAAAATTTTGCTTCAACAGTAAATTTCCAGATGTAAACAAGGTTAAATTCATTGTTGTGGGCGATAATCCCGGTGAAACTGAATATAAAGAAAATAGGTATTTCATCGGAAGTTCAGGCACATCTTTAAAGAATTTCTTTGAAAAAAACGGATGGGTAGAAGACTTTTATGAGGAATGCTTTATATTTAATAAGACAGTTATTCATACCAATAAAACACCTGAATTAAGGCCAATTAAAATAGCTCATCCCGACTTGTTCAATGAAATTCAGATTAAATCAGCACAACAAATTTTGGAAACAGCAAAAGAATATGCTTTACCAATATTAGTTTTCGGCAAAACTGAAATACGTAAAAATGGTGTCTTTTCTGAATTTTGGAAGGAACTGAATAAGTCAGAAGATGCAAATATTTACGTGTTTAATCATCCCTCGAATAGTACTTTTATGAAAGCTGCGTATAATGTTTTCGGAAAAGAAAATCTTATATCAAAAGAAGAGCTATTAAGCTGGGGAGCTGACAATAAAAAATTGGTTTTATAAGCTCATGGCCAAAAAACTCTACATAAAACGACATCACTTAATCATCAACCGAATTAGAAAGTCGCCTTGTTCATTCAAAGAAATTCTGGAAAGCCTGCGTCATTATTCACAATTCAGCGATGAAGATTATGAAATTTCCAAGCGAACTTTTGAGCGGGATTTGATCGAAATCAGTGAGATATATGATATTGAAATTCAATACAACCGCTCCTTACGTAAATACGAAATTGCGGGAGAGTTGGATGGCTTTAAAACCGAAAGAATTATTGAGGCTTTTGAAATTTATGATTTTTTAAGTTTGTCGGGAACCTTTTCTGAATTTGTCTTGCCTGAAAAACGAAAGCCGATGGCAACCGAATTTTTAAAGGAACTTCTCTATGCCATCAAGCATAATTTTATTGTAGAGTTTGAGCATACGAAATTTGCGGATGACCGACAGGAATTTTCGCAGCGAAAAGTTCATCCATTGGCATTGAAGGAAGCCATATACAGATGGTATTTGGTCGCGTATGACCCCGTTGAAAATGAAGTGAAAACTTTTGGTTTGGAGAGAATTCAACGAGTGGTTGTGACAAATCAAAAGTTTAAAATGGAAAACATTCCCGACTTAAAAGCTAAATTTGAAAATGCTTTTGGCATTATAACCGACGGGACAAAACCGGAAAAAATAATACTTGAAGTTTCGGCAGAACAAATGCCTTATTTGAAAACTTTGCCTTTACATCATTCGCAAACAATACTTTCTAAAAATCAGATACAACTGTTTTTAAGTCCGACTTACGATTTCTTGATGGAAATTCTCTCGATGGGCAAAGAGGTGAAAATCATCGAACCCAAGTCACTTCAAAAGGAAATCGTGAAAATGTTAGAGCTAAATTTGAAAAATTACAAAGAATAGCAGCTTATTTCCGACTTCTCATTTCTAACTTCTAACTTAATGATGTAGTTTTGCAGGCAACTAACAATTATGGAAAACTTAAAATCAATTATAGAGTCGGCTTGGGATAACCGGGATTTGTTAAAAAACGAAGAGACTCAGAAGGCTGTAAGAGAAGTTATTGATTTGCTAGACGAAGGGAAACTACGGGTGGCTGAGCCTATTTCCGATGGTTGGCAAGTAAACGAATGGGTGAAAAAAGCCGTTGTAATGTACTTCCCGATTCAACAAATGGAAACTTTTGAAGTTGGCATTTTCGAATTTCACGATAAAATTCCATTGAAAAGAAATTATGCCGAGAAAGGCGTTCGGGTAGTTCCGCATGCGATTGCGCGTCATGGTTCTTATGTTTCAAAAGGCGTAATCATGATGCCTTCTTATGTAAATATCGGAGCTTATGTGGACGAAGGGACGATGGTCGATACTTGGGCGACGGTGGGAAGCTGTGCGCAAATCGGGAAAAATGTTCACCTGAGCGGCGGTGTTGGAATCGGTGGCGTATTGGAACCTTTGCAAGCGGCTCCGGTCATCATCGAAGACAATGCCTTCATCGGTTCGAGATGCATCGTGGTGGAAGGCGTAAGAGTCGGCAAGGAAGCCGTTTTAGGCGCGAATGTCGTATTGACCGCTTCCACAAAAATCATCGATGTCACGGGCGAAAATCCGGTGGAAATCAAAGGTGAAGTTCCGCCGCGTTCAGTTGTAATTCCGGGAAGTTATACCAAAAAATTTCCGGCAGGAGAGTTTCAGGTTCCTTGTGCTTTAATCATCGGAAAGAGAAAGGAAAGCACCGACCTAAAAACTTCACTCAATGATGCTTTGAGAGAACATAATGTTGCAGTATAAAAATTCTGCTTAGATTTAATTAAGAGAAATTTATGCTGGAATACCAAAACAATACAAAATCGGATTTTAAAAACTCCGGGAAGCCAAAGGCTTTGATCCTTCAGAATAAATACATCGGTGATGTGCTGACTTCGTCTGTGATTGCCGAAAATTTGAAGCAAATCAATCCCGAAATGGAAGTTCATTTCTTCTGTTACAAACCTGCGGTTTCGGTTTTGGAAAATAATCCTTACATAGATCAGATCATCAGCTTTGACGAGAAAAATTTAAAAAAATTATCGGTTTTAAACCAATATGCCAACCAAATTAAGCAGGAAAATTATGACATCGTTTTGGATCCTTATGCGAAACTCCAAAGTCGATTTATCACGCTGAAATCACGGGCAAAAAGAAGAATTAGTTACGACAAACCTTTCTTTAAACATATTTATACGGATGTTGTCGAAAAGGTAAATATTCCTTCGCCTGAAACTTCTTGTACGGCAATTGACAACCGTGTTTCACTGGTGACGCCTCTTTTGGACAAACCAAAAAATATGGCTTTGCATCCAAAAATTTACTTGACCGAAGAAGAAATAAGGGAAGGAAAAGAAATTCTGGAGAATGCCAATCTAGATTTCTCCCGAAAAACCCTGATGATCGGGATTTTGGGAAGTGGGGAAGATAAATCTTGGCCGATTGAATATATGATTCAGTTGATTTCGCATATTCAGAAATATTACAACTTCAATCTACTTTTCAATTACATTCCAAGTCAGCAGCCCACAGTTGATAAAATCCTTGCAGGATTGAAAACAACCGAAAAAATTTATCCCGAAGTCATGGGCAAAAATGTACGTGAATTCCTTAAAATCCTGACACATTGTGATGCATTGGTGGGTAATGAAGGCGGTGCCGTGAACATGGCAAAAGCACTTGATGTCCCGACTTTTAGCATTTATTCACCGCATAAATTTCCTGCAGATTGGGGATGTTTCGAGGATGGGCATAAACATCTCAGTGTTCATTTCCAAGATCTTGATAAACGGACGGTGGATAAGGTTACGGTCAAAGAATTAATAAAGAACACACAGAAATATTATAAAAAATTGAACTATTCCTACGTAAGGGCTGAAACCGATAAGTTCCTTCAAGATAACTTCGGAAAAGTAGATTTGCCGAATGGATTTGAAGAGGAATTACCAAAAATTTCCGCTTTGTTGATTACTTATAACGAAGAACGAAATATCCAGAAATTTTTGGACGAAGCTTGGTATGCCGACGAAATCATCATCGTGGACTCTGAAAGCACCGACCGAACCGCTGAAATCGCCAAAAAACATCCGAAAGTTACCTTTATCACAAGGAAATTTGATAATTTCACTTCTCAGAAAAACTTTGCCATAGATCAGGCACAAAACGAATGGGTGACCTTTTTTGATGCAGACGAACGAATTCCAAAATCTTTGATTTTTGAGATGATTGATGAAATCAAAAAGGATGAGGCAGATGCCTTTTTTGTTTACAGAAGGTTTTACTTCATGGAAAAATATATCAAAAGATCGGGCTGGCAAAACGATAAAGCGATTCGGTTGTTTAGAAAATCCAAAAACCGTTATGGTGAAGGTCGTCTGGTACATGAATTGATCGACAGCAAAGGAAAAGTTAAGTTTTTGAACAACCGACTGGACCATTATTCATATTATTCGGTGGAAGAATATGACCGAAAACTTACACAATATTCCATTCTTAGAGCCAAAGAACTACATGCAAAAGGCTTGAAACCCAATGTTTTTCACTTCTGGGTAAAACCTTGGTTCCGCTTTGTGCATCATTATATTTTACGATTGGGCGTTTTAGACGGTGGCGAAGGTTACATCATTTCCAAATTGCATGCACACCACGTTTTTAAACGGTATCTTTTCCTTTCCAAAATGTGGGAAAATGAAAAAGTGAAGAAATCGAAATAATTTTTTTAAATTTAATTTATGAAAAAGTTATTGTTCCTCATTTTTTCCGCTTCTGTGTTATTCTCTTTTAAAAGTTCTGAAACAGTTGAGATTAAATGGGATTTTAGTAAGTATAAAAAATTGACTTACGAATATCAACAAACGGTAAAATCAGAAATTGAGCCTTTAAAAAAAGACACAATGGTTATATTGGGAAAAGGTTCGCTTGAATTAAATGTCCAAAACCCAAACCTTGCAAATTTTACGATTAACATGGATAGTTTAATTTCTTTTGAATTAGACTCATTAGGGAACAAATCCAATTATGATGATGAATATCCAACTTTTTCCTTGAATCTTGCTGAAACTGGTGAGAATGCTATGAACTCCCTAAAAGGGACAAGCGAAGAGTTCTTAATTAATATATTGTTTCCTTTAGTAAAAGACAATATATCCTTAAACTCTGAGACAGAGATTCCATTAATTGCATACTCAAATAATAACGGAAAATTAGTTGCACACGAAGGAAAGGGTTTAGTGAATCTATCTAAAAAAGATGAATTCTATAATTTAGTTTTAAATTATGACTCTTCTAATGCCATGATAAATGAGGAATTTGATATAGAAGGGGATAAGATAAAAGCGGAATCCCAGACAGAATATGATTTAGAGAATCGTGTTTTTGTCAAAGGATATGGAGTGATGATTATGGCGTTTTATATGAATGGCAAAGAAATATCATCCAAACATGAAGTAAATTACAAACTTATTTCAATTGAATAACTTAAATTTAAGTTCATTGGAACCTAAAACATAAAAAAATATGAAAGCATACGTATTTCCCGGACAGGGCGCACAATTTACCGGAATGGGTAAAAATCTATATGATAATTCTAATTTGGCCAAAGAATTATTTCAAAGAGCCGACGAACAATTAGGATTTGAAATTTCCAAAATCATGTTTGAAGGAACGCAGGAGGAACTCAAACAAACCAAAGTTACCCAACCTGCGGTTTTTTTACATTCGGTCATTCTGGCCAAAACATTGGAAAATTTTAAACCGGATAGGGTGGCCGGGCATTCACTAGGCGAAATTTCAGCACTTGTGGCCAATGGAACTCTGGAATTTGAGTCAGGATTAAATCTGGTATACAAACGTGCAATGGCCATGCAAAAAGCCTGTGAAATCAGACCTTCAACGATGGCGGCCATCCTTGGACTGGACGATGAAATCGTCGAAAAAGTTTGCGCGGAAATTGAGGGAATCGTTGTTCCTGCGAATTATAATTGTCCCGGACAATTGGTGATTTCGGGTGAAGTTCCCGCTGTGGAATTGGCTTGTGAAAAATTAAAGGAAGCCGGAGCCAGACGTGCCTTGATTTTGCCGGTGGGTGGCGCTTTTCATTCGCCATTGATGAAACCGGCCGAAGATGAATTGGCCGAAGCGATTCACCAAACCGAATTCAAAAACCCGATTTGTCCGGTGTATCAGAACGTCACCACAACGGCCGTAACCAACCCAGAAGAAATCAAGAAAAATCTGATAGCTCAGCTGACAGCACCTGTAAAATGGACACAATCGATTCAGAATATGGTCAAAGAAGGTGCTTCCGAATTCATCGAAGTCGGACCGGGAAATACTTTGCAGGGATTGATCCGTAAAATAGACGGAACGGCCGTGACAAGTTCAGCATCGGCACTGTCCTGAAAAAAGCCCTAACAGGGTTCTAAACCCTTTTAGGGCTGAAAACCTTAAAAACTTATGCTTCAACTTATAAAACTCCACGCCAACGGAAAATTATTAATATCGGGCGAATACGCCGTTCTCGACGGAGCAATTGCATTTGCTATTCCTACGAAAAGAGGACAAAGTCTGGAAGTAAATTTCGAGGAAGCAAATCCAAATCCGGTTTTGATTTGGGAAGCCTATTTGGTCGATGGTTCACTTTGGTTTTCGGCTGAATATGAATTGAAAACGCTGACGATTTTAAAAAGTTCCGACGCGAAATTTGCTTCGAAATTATTGGAAATATTCAAAGCAACTTCAACCCTAAATCCTAAATTTTTCCAAGAGCAAACTCAAAATATTCATTGCAAAACCCAACTGGAGTTTCCCAAGGAATGGGGATTGGGAAGCAGTTCTACTTTGATCTATCTCTTGGCGAAATTAACAGAAGTAAACGAGTTTGAGTTGAATAAACTGACCTTCAAAACCAGTGGTTATGATGTTGCTTGTGCGGGTGAAAACACACCGATTATTTACCAAAACTATCTGCATGAAAGAAGAGTGGAGCCGATAAATTTCAGTCCTGAGTTTAAAGAAAAACTACACTTTGTTTATTTAAATCAAAAACAAGATACCCAGAAAAATGTCGCAGCTAATTACCGGGATTTACCAAAAGATGTAGAATGGATCAATGCAGTTTCTGAGATTTCTTATCAAATCAGTAAGGCTGAAAATTTAGAAGAATTTGAAAAATTATTGAACAAACACGAAGACTTAATCGCTTCGAAATTAGACTTTCCAAAAGTCAAAGATTTATATTTTTCCGACTACGAAGGAGCGATAAAAAGCCTAGGTGCTTGGGGCGGTGATTTTGTGTTGGTGACAGAAAGAGAAGGCTTTAAAGAATATTTCCAATCCAAAGGCTTTACAAGTATTTTGTCATTTAACGAAATGATAATTCAAAAATAATCTCTACTTTTACTTTTAACTAATTAAAAATATTAATCTATGAAAAAGTATTTTGCTGAATTTTTCGGTACCTTTTGGCTAGTATTCGGAGGGTGTGGTAGTGCCGTTTTTGCGGCCGGAGTACCCGATATCGGGATTGGATTGCTAGGTGTTTCCCTTGCTTTCGGTTTGACAGTTCTGACCATGGCGTATGCGGTAGGACATATTTCAGGTGGACATTTCAATCCGGCGGTTTCCTTTGGTTTATTGGCCGGAGGACGGTTTTCGCCAAAAGAAATATTACCCTACATCCTTTCGCAAGTAGTCGGTGGGATAGCCGCTGCCGCAGTTTTATGGGCCATTTTAAATGGCGCCGGCGCTTTCTCGACCGAAGGACCCGGAGCATTTGCAACGAACTTTTATGAAATGCCAGGCTATGCAGACCGAAGCTATAGTATGATAGCCGCGTTTTTGGCAGAATTCGTGTTGACTGCTTTCTTCCTCATTGTGATTATGGGTGCCACGGATAAATGGGCCAACGGGAAATTCGCAGGAATTGCAATCGGTCTGGCTTTGACGCTGATCCACCTGATTTCCATTCCGATTACCAATACATCGGTCAATCCGGCACGTTCGACTTCACAGGCGGTTTTTGTAGGTGGAATTGCTTTGCAGCAACTTTGGTTGTTCTGGGTAGCACCGATTGGAGGAGCGATCGTAGGTGGATTGATTTATAAATTCTTGCTGCAAAGAGAAACAGAAGAAGCTTAATTCTCAAAAATATAAATCCGAGCCGCTGATTATTTCTCAGCGGTTTTTTTATGCAATAAATCTTTGAGTGCCGGTTTGAGTTCTTCAAATTGAAATTCAAATCCCGAATCTTTTATTTTCAAATTGGAAACAGCGCTGCCTTCCAGAATTATCGAGGACATTTCGCCCAAAATGGTTTTCAATACAAATTTAGGAACGGCCGGGAGAAAAACCTTTTTGTCTAGACTTTCAGCAAGTGCAAAAGTGAATTCCTTGTTGGTAATCCTTTCCGTTGCCGATGCGTTGAAAGCGCCGGAAAGATTTTCATTTTCAAGTAAATGAATGTAAATATTGACCATATCTTCAAGGTGAATCCAAGGCAGAAATTGTTGCCCAGAACCCAAAGGCGAAAGAAGTAAATTCTTGGCAAGCGGAATTAATTCTTTCAGCATTCCGCCATCGGGTGATAAAACAGCAGCTGTGCGAACAGCACAAACGCGTGTGCCTATATTTTCAAATTTTTTGGCAGTTTCCTCCAAATCAAAACAAATTCTTCCTAAAAAATCATCGGTAAATGGATCTGTTTCTTCGTAAACAATATCGGAGGTTTGGGTGCCATAATAATTCACACCGGAAGCGGTAATGAAAGTTTGGACGGGTGCATTGAGTTTTCGAGCGGTTTCAAACAATAATTCGGCTGAATTTACGCGACTTTCGTACAATTCTTTTTTGTAGGAATTCGTCCATCTTTTCGAAATCGGAGCGCCGGCCAGATGAATGATGGCGTCGAGGTTTTTAAATGCTTTCTCGTCGATTTCAGAATTCTCAGGGTTCCAATAAAAATGATTTTCATTCTGTTTCCTTGATAGAATGCGGACTTCCCAAGATTTTGCTTTCAGTTTTTGAACTAATTTTTGTCCGATGAGCCCGGTTGCGCCAGATATTAATACAGATTTCATATTAATTTGTAAATTCGTTAAGCACAAAGTTACATTATGAATTGGGTTGACAAACTGATTTTTCCCAAAATGGAAAAGTCAAAACTGAACCGCCGTAAAGAGCAGATTTTCGAACTTATTTTTGAGTCCGATACCTTTTATGGAAAGCTTTTTAACATCATTTTATTGGTGGTAATTCTCCTGAGCGTTGCACTCGTGATGATGGAATCGGTGGCATCGATCAATGAGCGTTACCACGATTTATTGGTCATTTCAGAATGGATCATTACGATTCTATTTACCATTGAATATGCGTTGCGAATTTATTCGGTTCAAAAGCCTTGGCGTTATTTCTTCAGTTTCTATGGCGTCATCGATTTATTGAGCATCCTTCCGACTTATCTGGGAATTATTTATCCTTCTTCGAAATATTTATCAAGCATCCGAATTCTGAGATTGTTCAGGATTTTCAGGATTTTTGGCTTGACGGATTTTATGCGAGGCGGAAATGTAATTCTGATTGCATTGCGAAACAGTCGCGCCAAAATCGTCGTTTTTCTTTCCTTTGTCACACTGATTGTGGTAGTAATCGGTTCGATTATGTATGTGGTAGAAGGCGGTAATCCCGAATCGGGATTTACGAGCATTCCCACAAGTATTTATTGGGCGGTGGTAACTTTGACCACAGTCGGATATGGTGATATTGCGCCGGTAACGGCTTTCGGAAAGTTCTTAGCATCGATCGTGATGATTATTGGTTACGGTGTGATCGCAGTACCCACAGGAATTGTAACAGCCGAAGCGGTACGCGGAAACAGAAAGCACCCCGAAACTCACAAAAATACTCAAGTTTGCCAGCGTTGCCATGATGGAAATCATGCAGATGGAGCTAAGTTCTGTAAATCCTGCGGATATGATTTGCATCTATAAAAAATCCCCTGCGAATGCAAGGGATTATATCGTTTTGAGTTTATTTAAAATTAATTTCCATCCAATGGTGTAGCCGGAGCTTCTGGAGTTGGAACTGTTTGAACCGGAGGAAGTTCCACCGGAATGCTTTCAATGGTTGTACGAGAAGCATAAGGATTGTCCATCAGTACATTGGCTGTGACGATAAGTGCTACAATAATTCCAGCCAAAGTCCAAGTTGCCTTGTCAAGGAATTCATTGGTGCGCTGAACACCAAACATTTGTCCGCCTCCCGAAGATCCTCCAAAAGTGGAAGAAAGTCCACCTCCTTTAGAGTTTTGCGAAAGAACTACCAATGTTAATATGACACAAACTGCTATGATTACAATCATTAAAAATATAAACGTCTGCATTTTTATCTGAAATTAGTCTGCAAAGAAAGCAATTTTTTAAAGAATATTCAAATTATTTAATCTTAACTTATTTAGAATCCATTAAATATTCAATTTCCGAAATTTTATCGGCGAAAAATTCGCTCTTATCCGGATATTTTAAACTCAGAATTTTGTATGCCCGAATGGCCTTATCGTATTTTTTTTGTTCGGTATAAATCTGAGCCAAGGTTTCGGTCATCAAATCCGAATATTCATTGGAAGTTTCAGTTTTTTTAGTAGGTAAACTGACTTCCGGGTTTTTATTTATAGGAGAAATTTTAGGTGATTTTTCAATAAACTCTTCAATCAATTGAAATTTGATGTCCTTTTCACTCGGAGGATTTTCTTTCTTTTCCGTTGAAGATTTCGACAAGGAAAGCCATTCCGAAAAAGTAAGTTCCGAAGAGGAAACATCCGGTAAAATAGGTGTCGAGCCTATCGAAGCAACTTCCGAAACAATTTTCTCTTCAGTCGCAGTTGTTTCAACCTCTTGCTGAACTTCAATTGGTTCGGTTGGGATTGTTTCAATTTCAATTTTTTCTTCAACCACAGTTTCCTGAACTGTCTCCACCGGAGTTGGTTCCGATGAAATTTCTTCGGTGGATTCTTGTTTTTCACGTTGCAGATAATGGTAAAGTGCAACGCGACTCGGAGAATGAATACTTGTTTTTTTGAGTTCTTCCTGATAAGAAGAATGGTCAAATTCCTTTAATCCAAACAGCAAAAGCGTGCGAAGCGTAGAGAAATACGGATATTTTTCGATTTCGTCTTGCAACAATGCCACGTCGGAGAGTTGAACTTCAAACGGATGATAGATGAGATGTCGGATTCTGGGATTCACTTTTTTCGTAATTCGATTTGCGTTTTGCGAAATTAGTTAAAAATAATCATTTCAAATTATTAGGTTTACTTTAAACTCCTCTCCTTCCTGTCCGTCAGATAGGCAGATGGAGGGGGCGAGGGAGGCTTACCAATCCATCGCAATGGCATTGAAAATCTGAGTGGTCAATTGTTCCAGAATGCTATCGAGCAAAGCATCTTCGGCTTGTTGCAAAGTTAGGTTGGCTTCAAAATCTTCATAAGCTGAAAAGGAGCGGTCAAAACTTTTGGATTCGTCTTTGTTGTTCTGATATCTCACGCGAACCGTCACAGTCAGGCGGTTTTTTCCGGCGATTTCATTGGCTTGAATGGCAACCGAACTTTGTTGGTAACCTGTGATTTCACCGTCGATCAGCAAATCGGAATTATCGTCTGTGGACAAATTTAGTTTGGTCCGGTTGTTAAAAATATCCTGTAATTCATTGGTGAACAACTGACTCAAATTCGGGTTTTGATAAGGAGCATAGTTAGGAAATGTGGAAATCCGAATCGTTTCCCATTCGGGACGGATTGATGATCCGGAAAGTGTATAGCAAGCATTTAGGCTTAAAAAACCTAAGCAAAAAATCAATAATTTAATGTGTTTCTTCATTTTTTCAATTCTTATTCCAAATCATATTGTTTGATTTTCCGATAAAGCGTCCGCTCCGAAATGCCCAATTCATCGGCGGCTGAGCGTCTTTTTCCTTTGTGTTTTTCGAGCGCTTTTTGGATCATTTCCTTTTCTTTGTCTTGGAGAGAAAGCGATTCGTCTTGTTCTTTCACTTCTTCAAAATCTGATTCGTCAAAATCATAATCTTGAATGATGGAGGTTTGAGTATCTTCTTTGGGATAGAATTTCAACTGAGAAAAATCGGTTTCAGCGGTATCTTTTTCGCGGATTACTCTTTGTAAAATGTCTTGATTTCCGGAAGAAATATTTTCTTTGTTATGAATCAAATCCAATGTTAGCGAGCGTAAGTCATTCAAATCCTGTTTCATTTCGAGTAGAAATTTAAAGAGAATTTCTCGTTCCAAATGATCGGAGCTGTTTCCTGATTTATCGGAATTAACCAATATAGGAAGTGAATTTTGATAAGGCAAATAGGATTGAACCTTTTCAAGCGAAACCGTTCTTTCTTTTTCAACCACCGAAATTTCTTCTGCAAAATTCCTAAGTTGACGAATGTTTCCGGGCCAAGGATAATTCACAAGGTACTGAATGGCTTCAGGCGTCAATTCCAACGGAGGCATGCGGTATTTAGTAGCAAAGTCGGATGCGAATTTTCGGAACAAAAGGGGAATGTCATTTTTTCGATCGCGTAACGCCGGCATATCGATTTGAACCGTGTTCAAACGATAATATAAATCTTCTCTGAATTTTCCTTTCTGAATGGCTTCTTCCATTTTTACGTTGGTCGCTGCCACAATTCTGACGTCGGTTTTTTGAATTTCAGAGGAACCCACTTTCATGAATTCTCCACTCTCCAAAACGCGCAACAAACGAACTTGAGTCGGAAGAGGCAATTCGCCGACTTCGTCTAGAAAAATCGTTCCCTTGTCCGCTACTTCAAAATAGCCTTTTCTTGTCGTAGTCGCACCGGTAAACGCTCCTTTTTCATGTCCGAAAAGTTCAGAATCGATGGTTCCTTCGGGAATTGCGCCACAATTGACAGCAATGTAATTATTGTGTTTTCGGGCAGATTGCGAATGAATGATTTTTGGGATGAATTCTTTCCCAACTCCACTTTCGCCACTTACCAAAACAGAAATGTCGGTCGGTGCGACCTGAATGGCTTTTTCCAATGCTCGATTCAGCCCTGGGTCATTTCCTATGATTGAAAATCTTTGTTTAATCGTTGTTAAGTTGTCCATTTTTTAATGTTCAATGTTTAAGGTTTTAGGTTTAAAGTTGATTTTTAGGCAACTTTAAAATAAAATTTCCTTTTGCATCATTTGCTTTCCTCTTAGTTCGCAAAAATGATTTCCATTTAAATTACTATCGAAGGTCCGAATTGAAAATTAAATCATTTCTCCCAATAGCGTTGCCGACGTACAATCATTGGCCTTGACCATCACAAAATCACCGATTTTGGTGCTCGGTGTTTTTGGGAAAACCATTACCGCATTTTGCGAAATGCGTCCGTACCAATAGTTATCGTCGCGCTTGCTGTTTCCTTCGATTAGAACTTCATGAACTTTGCCAACATACGCACGCATTCTTTCCGCCGCATGTTTTTGCTGTAAATTGATGATTTCCGTAAGTCTTCTTTTCTTTACTTCTTCCGGCACATCATCTTCCATTTTTTTATGAGCCGGTGTTCCTGGACGTTCAGAATACGCAAACATATAGCCGAAATCATATTTCACATATTCCATTAAACTCAAAGTATCCTGATGTTCTTCTTCGGTTTCGCCACAGAATCCGGCAATCATATCGTGCGAAAGTGCTAAATCGGGTACGATTTCACGAATTTTGTCAATCAATTCAAGGTATTCTTCTCTCGTATGCTGACGATTCATTCGCTCCAAAACCGTTGTGCTTCCCGACTGAACGGGTAAATGAATGTATTTACAGATGTTTTTGTATTTCGCAATGGTTCGTAGGACGTTTTCGTGCATGTCCTGTGGATTGGAAGTCGAAAATCGAATCCGCATTCCCGGAACGGCTTCGGCAACCATAGAAAGCAATTCTGCAAAATCAACCGCAGTTGCCTGTTGCATTTCAGTCGCTTTTTTGAAATCTTTTTTCAATCCGCCACCAAACCATAAATAGGAATCTACGTTCTGACCCAGAAGTGTTACTTCTTTATAACCCTCATTCCAAAGGTTTTTACATTCTTCCACAATCGAATGGGGGTCACGGCTGCGTTCCCGTCCACGAGTAAATGGAACCACGCAAAACGTACACATATTGTCACAGCCTCGGGTGATCGTTACAAATGCAGTTACGCCATTTCCGCCCAATCGAACGGGATTCAAATCGGCATAGGTTTCGTCTTTGGAAAGAATGACGTTGATAGCTTGCCTTCCGTCTTCTACATCTTCCAGAAGATTGGGCAAGTCGCGGTAGGCATCAGGCCCGACAACCAAATCCACGATTTTTTCTTCTTCCAGAAATTTAGATTTTAGGCGTTCGGCCATACAACCTAAAACTCCCACTTTCATGGCCGGATTTGATTTTTTCAAAGCGTTAAATTCTGTCAATCTTTTGCGAACGGTTTGTTCGGCTTTGTCACGAATCGAACAAGTATTGACCAAAATCAAATCGGCTTCTTCCATCTTTTGGGTGGTATTGTACCCATTGTCGGCAAGAATGGATGCGACGATTTCAGAGTCGGAAAAGTTCATTTGACAACCATAACTTTCTAGGAAAAGTTTTTTGGAATTGGTTCTTTTTCCTTCTAAAACCGTTGTTTCGCCCTGACGACTCTCGTTTATTTCTTTTGTTTCTGAATGCATTTTTTGAAATCAAATAGTTTGCAAAGTTACGATTTTCACTGACATTATGGCAGATTATTTTGGGTTTGCGAATTTTTAACTTTTGTTTACTTTTGAAAACAAATAGAAGAATATGAGAACGGATATAAATTCAATTCAAGATAGAAATTATAAAATCCAATACAGTAGCGTATTTGGTGAAGCTTGGAATCTTTACACGAAGGTGTTGGGCGTGGGTGCTTTGGCGGTAGTTATTTATGGTCTTGCATCTTATTTGGTCGCCCGAGTCATCGGGCAAATTACCGGATTTTCATTTGTAGAAAAAGAATTAGAAGAAAGGTTGATGGGCGTGAGTGATTTCAATGTGATGGTTTATGAAATGCAAGATTTTTACATGGAAAATATGAATGTGTTCATTTCTACAAGTTTGATTTCTTCTCTCATAATGCTTCTTTCTTTCCCACTTGCGGGTGGTTTCATGTTGGTTTGCCGCGAAATGGATAAAAACGGAGTTTTCAACATCGGTACTTTATTCGAAGGGTTTAAGCCTCAATATTGGGGGCGATTGATGGTATTGGCCATTGTTTATTTCGTAATTTCCAAAATCGCTACGATGTTTTTCATTTTACCGGGAATTTATATTTGGGTAGCAGCTGTGATTGCCTGTCCGATAGTGATGTTTACCAATGCAAATGGAATCGAAGCGCTGACAACGAGCGTAAAACTTGTTCATAAAAACTGGTTTACTGTTTTTCAAATTCTTTTTGTCGCCTCATTGATTGGAGTAGCTGGTTATTTACTTTGTGTGGTAGGAAGAATAGTCACTTATCCTCTTGTGTTGGTGACCGTTTATATGCTTTATAAACACATGGTTGGATTTCCAGATAATGAGATCGAAAAAATAGGTCATTCGTAAGTGTTTTTGGTAGCTTCGGTTTTTTGTTTCTATTTTTGCGAAAAAATTAGAGATGCCCAAAAACCTTGTTATAGTCGAATCACCAGCCAAAGCAAAAACCATTCAGAAATATTTAGGAGACGATTTTAGGGTCGAATCCAGTTTCGGGCATATTGTAGATTTGCCCAAAAAAGGAATGGGTATAGAAATCGATAATAATTTCAAACCCATTTATGAGGTTTCTGAGGATAAAAAGCAGGTTGTGAAGAAGTTAAAGGAATTAGCCGGTAAAGCGGAAACCGTTTGGCTTGCTTCGGATGAGGACCGAGAAGGGGAAGCGATTTCTTGGCATTTGTACAATGTTCTTGATTTAGAAAATAAAAATACACATCGGATTGTTTTCAATGAAATTACCAAAAAAGCCATTCAGAAAGCAGTTGAAAATCCAAGAACCATTGACCGAAATTTAGTAGATGCACAACAAGCAAGACGTGTTTTGGACCGTTTGGTGGGATTTGAGGTTTCACCCATTCTTTGGAAAAAAATCAAAGTTGGACTTTCCGCCGGAAGGGTTCAATCAGTAGCCGTTCGATTGATTGTGGAACGAGAAAAAGAAATTCAGAATTTCGTTCCCGTTTCCTCTTTTCGTTTTACAGCCCAATTTTTAACCCAGGATAACAAAGGATTTAAAGCTGTCCTTACCAAGGAATTTAAAACTTATAAAGAAGCAAAAGCCTTTATTGAATCCTGTGCCGATGCAGACTTTAACGTAAAAGATCTTCAGAAAAAACCTGCCAAACGTTCGCCTTCGGCGCCTTTTACAACTTCAACTCTGCAACAAGAAGCTTCACTGAAATTGGGTTTTCCAGTTTCAAGAACCATGCGAGTAGCACAGCAGTTGTACGAGTCAGGATTGATTACCTATATGAGAACCGATAGTGTGAATTTATCTCAGGAAGCCATTGAATCTGCGGAGTCGGCCATTAAATCAGATTTTGGTGCGAAATACAGTTCACCAAGGAATTATACCAATAAAAATAAATCGGCTCAGGAAGCGCATGAGGCCATTCGTCCGACCAATTTCGGAGTGAAATCAGCCGGAGGAGATGATGGGCAGCGAAGACTATATGATTTGATTTGGAAAAGAGCGATTGCCAGCCAGATGACCAATGCAGAATTGGAGCGTACAATCATCGATATTGACAATTCCAAAAACAAAGAAATTTTTCAGGCAAAAGGAGAAATCATCGTTTTTGATGGGTTTTTAAGAGTGTATCAGGATTCGGTGATGGATGAAGATACGGAGGACAGTTCGACAGGTTCAGCGCCCATTTTGCCCGATGTTTCCAAAGGGGAAAAACTAACCACTGAAGAGATTTTCGGAACGCAGAGATTCACGAAATCCCCGCCAAGATATACCGAAGCTTCTTTGGTAAAAAAGCTTGAAGAATTAGGGATTGGACGTCCATCCACTTATGCACCTACAATTTCTACTATCCAAAATCGGGAGTATGTAGTGGTTGGAAATTTGGACGGAGAAAAAAGAAAATTGCAAACTCTTATTTTGAAATCCGGTAAGATTTCGGAAAAGATGGATACCGAAACTTTTGGTGCAGATCGTCGAAAATTAATGCCGACGGACATAGGAATTGTGGTAAATGATTTTTTGGTTGAATATTTCCAAAGCATTTTGGATTATGATTTTACGGCCAAAGTAGAAGAGAGTTTTGACGATATAGCCGAAGGAAAAGAAAAATGGACTTCCATGATCGACGGTTTTTATGAAAAATTTCATTCGAACGTAGAAAAAGTAGAAGAGACGGCCGAGCGAGCGACTGGCGAGCGTGAATTAGGAAAAGATCCCAAGTCGGGAAAGCCCGTTTTTGCGAAAATCGGACGTTTTGGTCCGATGATACAAATTGGCGAAGCAGAGGATGAGGAAAAACCTAAATTTGCGAGTTTACTTCGTACGCAATCCATTCATAATATTACACTGGAGGAAGCTCTTAAGCTATTTGAATTGCCTAAAAATATAGGCGAATTCAAAGGTGAAATTGTGGAAGTAAATGTGGGGCGATTTGGGCCGTATGTGAAATATAAGGATATGTTTGTTTCGATTCCCAAAGGAGAAGATTTGATGGAGATTTCACTCGAAAGAGCGGTAGAGTTAATCGAAGAAAAGCTAAAAGCCGATGCGCCTATAACTACTTACAAAGGTCATGATGTGACCAAAGGAAAAGGAAGATTTGGGCCGTTTATCAAATGGAACGATATGTTTATCAATGTCAATAAAAAATATGATTTTGATAATTTGAGCCAGTCCGATATCGAAGAATTGATTGAAGCCAAAATAAAGAAAGAGGCTGAAAAAGTGGTGCAGAACTGGGAGAAAGAAGGAATTCGTATTGAAAAAGCCCGTTGGGGAAGACATAATATCATAAAAGGAAAAACCAAGATTGAATTGGCAAAAGAGGTGGATGTTACCCAATTGAAATTGGAGGATGTTCAAAACATAATTGAAAATCAAAAACCTGGAAAGAAAAAATAATGGTAAACGAATTTCTAACGCCTGTTTCTGTTGAATTACAGGAATTTGCCAGCGAACTCGACGCATTCAGTATTGGAAATGGGCTTCGATTTGATGGAAATCCTGAAGAGAAATCCATCGTGATTTTGGGAGTGAGGGAAAGTAGAGGTGGAGCCGAAAGTTTCAATTCAGAGCTTGAGTTTGACTCGATCCGAAAACAATTGTACCGATTGAAAAAAGGAAACTGGCATTTGCCCGTTTATGATTTGGGCGATTTGCATGCCGGAGCCACAAGAGAAGATACTTATTTTGCTTTTCTTAAAATTCAGGAAGAATTGCTTCAGAAAAAAGCAATTCTGATTATTTTGGGAGGAAGTCCAAATTTGATTTATTGGCAATTCCGGGCATTGGACTCGGTGAAACACACCATAAATCTGACTTGCATTGACAACCGTTTTCGTTTGGGAATTGATTCAGAAGAATTGAATTCCAATAATTATTTGAGTAAAATCATTACCGAAGAGCCTCATTCTTTATTCGAATACACCCATTTAGGTTATCAAACGTATTTTGTTGCCCAAGAGGAGTTGGATTTGATGGAGCATTTGAATTTTGATGTTAAAAGACTGGGGAAACTTACGGAGAATATAAATGAATCAGAGCCGGAACTGAGAAATTCGGATTTGGTTGCTTTGAATTTGGAGGCGCTTCAATCCTCGGATTTTCGTTCTGCGCCTGAACTTTCTCCGAATGGATTTAGTTCCAGAGAGATTTGTTCGGTAGCAAGATATTCAGGTATAAACAATAAAGTACAGTCATTTGGCGTTTATAATTTCAAAGCGAAAAATATTCCGTCAGATGAATTGTTGTTGGCGGAGATTCTTTGGTATTTCATAGAAGGTAAAAATCACGCAAAAGAAGTTTTGAATTTTGAAAGTTCAGATTCACATGAAACTTATTTCGTACAGATGCCGGAACAGGATTTGATTTTTTACCGGGATTTATTGACCGAACAATGGTGGTTGGAGTTGGAGGAAATGAATGAATCGGCGCCACTTGGGAAGCACGTAATTCCTTGTTCAGCTAAAGATTACGAGGATTCGCTGAAAGGTAAGATTCCGGAGAGATGGTGGAAGTCGTACAAAAAATTATACTGAAAGCAATAAAATAATTTTTTGTTCGTTAAGCTAATTGCCGAATTAAATAATTTTGGAGAATCGTAAAATTATAATAGATTTACACGCTTAAAAAAATAATAGAGGATGAATAAACCATTGGTAGCAGCTATCATTTTGTCATTCACTCTTTCATCTTGCGGATTTTTGCAGTCAGGAAGAAAGGGGAAAGACGATGGTCAGATTGTAGGAACTAAATCGTCATCTTGGACGCCGCAACGCCCGAAAGGGATGGTGCCGATTCCAAGCGGTTCTTTTGTGTTGGGACAAACAGACTATGACTTTACATTTGACAATTATGCACCGGTAAGAACTGTTTCAGTTTCTGGTTTCTACATGGATGATACCGAGACAACCAATTCAGAATACCGCGTGTTTGTGGACTACGTACGTGATTCGGTTGCCCGAACTCTTTTGGCAGAAAAAGCAGCTGAACTGGGATTTGATCCCACCAATGCAGGTTCGGGGGATGCTACCGGAATCGCAGCGTATCGATATATTTCAGGTTCTGAGGATGGTGAGAAAACACCTTGGGATGAATATGTAGAACAAAATGCAACCGGAAGAGATGGGGATCTTCCGATTGATCAAAGAAAATTAAACTGGGATCAGGAATTGGCCTGGAACAAATATGAATACCCCGATGTGGATTACGCAGCGGCAATCGATCAGCTGTACTATCCACCCGAAGAGAGATTCAACAATGAGCGTCTGATAGATGTACGTAAATTGCGATTTAAATATGTATGGGTAGATCAGGAAAGCGCAGCCAGAGAAGGGCACAATAGTGACACTTTCCGAATCGATTTCCGTCATGAAGAAGAAGTTGCCGTTTATCCTGACACAACAGTTTGGGTGCGTGATTTCAATTATGCTCATAATGACCCGATGCACGAAAACTATTTCTGGCATGAAGCTTATTCAAGCTATCCAGTAGTAGGTGTAACTTGGGATCAAGCCATGGCTTATTGCGCATTTAAAACCAAAAAACAAAACGATTATCTTTCTACAAGGAAAAAAAGAAGAGGCGTTACCAACAAGGTAATTGATTATCGTTTGCCTACAGAAGTGGAATGGGAATATGCTGCTCGTGGAGGATTACAAGATGCACCTTACCCTTGGGGAGGTCCGTATTTGACGGATGACAGAGGTTGTTATTTAGCTAACTTCAAACCCAAAAGAGGAGATTATATCGAAGAGCCTGGAAAAGGATATATGTACACGGCACCTGTAAAAACTTTCCATGCCAACGGATATGGATTGTATGACATGGCAGGAAACGTAGCCGAATGGACAAGCTCAGCTTATGACAAAGCATTTTACCAGATGACTTCTACACTGAACCCGACGATGTCGCGTGACCGAAGTGAAAACAAAGCAGTTCGTGGAGGTTCATGGAAGGATATCAGCTATTTGTTGATGGTGAGTGCACGTGATTGGGAGCATTCCGATTCCGCCCGAAGCTACATCGGTTTCCGAACCGTTCAATCTTTCCCAGAAGGAGCGAAAATTAAATTCAGAACGAGAAATTAATCAAACAATAAATTATTAAATCTTAAATTAACACAAATTCAATTTTTAAATTATGGCAGTAAAGGCAAGTAAAAAGGACGTTAGGTTAAACTTCTTTTATAGTATCGGAGCAGCGATTGTAATTTTGGGGGCACTTTGTAAAATTAACCACTATTCCTTAGGACCATTAGACGGATCAACGATCCTCTTGATTGGGATGGGAATGGAGGTAGTGGTATTTACTATTTTCGCATTTGACAAACCAAAAGGTGAATACGAATGGGAAAAAGCATTTCCTGAATTAACTACTGGAACACCTGTGGCTAAAAAAGCTGCAGCAATCGTAGAGGATTCAGATAATATGTCGCTTTCTCAGAAATTAGATAAAATGTTGAACGAAGCAAAATTGGACGTTTCCTTAATGGAAAAACTACGTGCAGGAATCGAGAACTTTGGTTCAGCTGTAAACGAAATCAACAAAACGACAAGTGCAGCTGCGGCAACTCAGCAGTACGGAGATCAATTGGCTTTGGCAGCAAACCACATGGAATCCTTGAATGCACTTTACCAAGTTCAATTGGAAAGCGGTCAAAAACAAGTAGAGTTAAACAAACAATTCATTTCTGAAATGGAGGCTTCTGCAGGAGGTTCTCAGAAATTCCAGCAAGAATTGGAATCATTGACACAAAGCATCAACAGCCTAAACAAAGTGTATGGCGGTATGTTGTCTGCAATGAAAGGAAGTTAATCAAATTTAAATTGTATTAACTGAAAATTAAATAAATGTTTAACATTCTACTTATTAAATAAAAATGGCACAAGGCAAACAGACACCACGTCAGAAGATGATTAATCTGATGTATCTGGTCTTCATTGCGATGATGGCAATGCAGGTCGATCGTCAGGTATTAAGATCTTTTGAAGGAATCACAGTGACTTTGGATGAATCATCCAAACTGACTGCTGAGAACAATAATACATTTTACGAGCAAATTAACTTAAAAGCTGGGGATGACGTAGATTATCTTGCCATCCAAGAAAGAGCTAACCAAGTGAAAGCCGAATCAGACAAAGCATATAATTTCATTGAATCATTGAAAATAAATTTGATGCAAGAATTGGAATATGCTTTACCTGACGTAAATGCAGAAGATGAGGAAGAAACAAATTATGCTTCCCTATCAAACACAGATGCAGTAACCAAACGTATGTTCGACAAAGGAGGACTAACGGAAGTTGCAACTGAACTGAAAAGCACAATTGATGGATACAGAGAGTTCATGGCAAAATCATACGAAAGTAGCCCAAGAGATGTAAATCGTATCAATCAATTGTTTTCAACAGAAGACAGACAGAGAAGAAGTTGGATCCACAGATTGTTCTATGACCAACCCATGGTTGCAGGACTTGCGAACCTGACTAAAATTCAGTCAGATATCCGTACCGAAGAAGGAAACCTTGTAAGAGCATTGCTGTCCAACAAGCTTGAAGAGGAAATTGAATTGAAAGCCTTTGAACCTATCGTGATGGCATCTCCTATCGTACTTTCTGGTAAACCAGCAGAGGCAAACATCGCATTTGGAGCATTTGACAATACATTGCAAGGGAAAATTACCATCGGTGGAGAAGAAGTTCCATTGGTAAATGGTAAAGCAACCATCGCATTGAATACTTCAGGGTCAGGTCAACGCTCTATTTCTGGTACCATGACGTACAGAGACCATACCGGTGAGTTCATCGAACCTATTCCATTCACACACGAATACGAGGTCATCTCAGAAACTTTGGCAGAAATGCCTTCAGGAGCTGTGATTTCAGCAGACGCGATGAACGTTGTGTATCGTGGATTGGATAATCCGATTTCGGCAACTGTAAACGGAGCAGATGGACCGGTTAACCTATCCGCATCAGCAGCAGGTCTTAGATCAGCTGGAGCTGGAAAATGGATGTTCAAACCTTCAGCAGGTAGTGGTTCAGTAACATTTACAGCTTCTGCCCGTACATCTACTGGTAAAACAGTTTCTGGAACAAGAGAGTTCCGTATCAAACCTGTTCCACCGGCAAGAGCGCATATCGCCAACAAAACGAGTCTTCAGATTCCAGCCAATGGCTTAGCAGCTCAGACCGTAAGAGTGGATTGGCCAGACTTCTTGTTCGATGTGAAAGGTCAGGTAACTTCATTTAAAGTGAAAGTACCAGGACAACCAACCGTTTCGGTAACAGGTGATAAAATGTCAGCAGCAGCTGGAGCACTATCCAGAGCCAAAAGTGGAGACGTTGTAGGGGTATTTGATATCAACTACTCTTCATCTGCAGGGAACGGACAAGCTTCATCTGTAACAATTGAAGTGAGATAAAAAAATAAATAATTAAGTTATGAAATGTCTTTTTTTCGGAATATTGAGTATGGTAGCGACTCTGGGATATGCCCAAAACGTTTTGAATGCCATGTCTCCTGAAGAACTCAGAGAACAACGTGCAAACAAAACAAAAGTTACCGAAGCAGGAGACACCGTCAGTACGATGGCCGAACCGCTATCCTACGGATACATAGAAGACAAAGATATCATTTGGTCAAAAGTGGTTTGGGAAGTTATTGATATGAACGAACGTTTGAATCAACCTTATTATCGTGCTTCCGATGGTTTATTGACCGAATCTGCTTCTCTATACGATGCATTGGTAGAGGGAGTTAGATCCGGACAAATCGAGCAAGTCTATGATGATGAGTACTTCACAAGCAAAATGACCTATGATCAGATTGTTGACCGTACCGCAAAAAAAGATACGCAGCAATATTATTTTGACATGATTGATGCCGGTGAAGAAGCAGACGAAGGCTTGATCTTCAACTTCGAAATCAATTCAACCGATATCGAAATGGTTAAAATCAAAGGGATGTGGTACATCGACCGTCGTTTAGGCGAAATGAAATACCGACTTTTGGGATTGGCCATTATGGGACCGGATGCGCAAGCATTGGGAACGGAGTTTGACGATGGTACATTTGTAGAATTGTTTTGGGTATGGTATCCGGACGCACGTAAAGTCCTAAATAATTATACCGTATTCAATCCAAACAACTCTTCTTCAAGTATTACATTTGATGACTTACTCAACGCGAGACGTTTCTCATCTGTTATTTACAAAGCGCAAACCATGTATGGAATTACTCCGATTGAAGATTATATCCCGAAAAATGCAAAAGGTCAGCTGGAAGAAAGTGACCGAATTCGAGAAAGTATTCTACAATCCGAAGCCGATATGTGGCAGTATTAATGACTTAATCATTTAACTCATAGAATCCGTCTTGGCTCAGCCGAGACGGATTTTTTTGTGAATTCGAGTGCTCAGCTACTCAATTCCTTTCTCAGTATTAACTTTAATCAAATTTAATTCCTTCCCTGAGGTTCTCGAAGGGAACTTTAACATTCTTCTTTATCAACAACGACCTATTTTGACACTTCGAATTCCTAATTTTATAAAATGAATTTCAAAGCGACAAAAGGACAAGGTGCCGTTCAAAATGTTCACAATCATTTTGAAAAGAATCTTTATGAGAAAACGATTTATGAGGACGATTGTCTCAATGAAAACGGGGAACCAGAGGAAAGAATTACCAAAACAGAGTACCTAGAAGTTTTCCCCAAAACCATAATGAATGAAGTCCGCCGAAAGGGCATGCCCTTGGAGTTTTCTATGAATCCTTATCAAGGCTGCGAACACGGTTGCGCTTATTGTTATGCCCGACCTACACACGAATATTGGGGGTACAGCGCAGGAGTAGATTTCGAACGAAAAATCATGGTCAAGAAAAATGCACCGGAACTTCTCGAAAAGTTATTTCAGAAAAGAGGTTATCAAGCACGTCAATTCATGCTTTCCGGCAATACCGATTGCTATCAACCCATCGAACGAAAACTCGAAATAACACGAAAAATACTTGAAATTTGTCTTGAATACAGACATCCCGTGAGTATCATAACCAAAAATGCACTCGTACTTCGCGACCTTGATTTACTTACCAAACTTGCCCAGCGAAATTTAGTCAATCTAGCCATCAGCATCCCCACAACCAATGAAGACTTAAGAAGAGTTTTAGAACCGAGAACTTCTACCGTTTCAAACAAACTGAAAGTCATCGAAACTCTTTCTCAAAACGGAATTCCCGTCATTGCCATGGTAGCTCCTATCATTCCCGGACTGAACAGTGAAGAAATTTTAAACAATCTGAAAATAGTTTCAGACAAAGGCGCTGTGGATTTTGGTTATACTTTGGTACGACTAAACGATACCGTAGAACCAGTTTTTATTCAATGGTTAGAAGAGCGTTTCCCTGATAGAAAAGAAAAGATTTTAAATCAAATCCGTTCCATTCACAATGGAAAATTAAATGAAAGATTGGCCAGAAAAAGATACGTCGGTGTAGGGAATATTGCCGATATGATCCATCAGACTTTTAAAATTGGGAGGCAAAAATACTTTAGTCACAAAGAAACTCGGAAACCGCTTGCGACTCATTTGTTCAATGGCAAAAGAGGAGAGCAATTGTCTTTGTTTTAATTGAATTAGACGCGAAGCTCGCAATCGCTTTTCAAATTGATTAAACAGAGGTGTATTCAACGATTTCGATGTCAAACCCACCTACGGTTTGATGCTTTTCTTTGGGATTTCTTGTAATCAGATTTACTTTTTGGATATTTAAATCCTGAATGATTTGAGCGCCAATTCCATAATCTTTCATATCATTAGGAATAATTCCGATTTCGGACTTCCCTTCTACAAACTGCTGGAATTGTTTCATCTTGCTCAATAGCAGATCCGAGTCCGAAACATTGTTAATGAAAATCATTGCGCCTTTTCCGAATTTATTGATAATTTCAGAGGTTACTTCTAATTGAGGAGTTTCACCAAATTCCAAAGCGGAGAATAAATCATAATAACTGTTGGAAGAAATCACGCGAAGCGGAACGGTTTCGTTCGCTGCCCATTCGCCTTTTTTCAATACGAAATGAATCTGATTATTGGTCGTTTGTTTGTAGGCAATTAATTGGAAATCACCATAAACGGTTTTTACAGGGAATTCATCAATTCGTTCGATCAAGGAATCATACTGCAGTCGATACGAAATCAAATCTTGAATAGAAATTATCTTTAAATCGAATTTTTCCGCAATTTTAACCAGTTGGGGCAAACGTGCCATACTTCCGTCTTCGTTGAGAATTTCAACGAGAATTCCAGCCGGTTTAAATCCGGCTAATCTTGCCAAATCAACCGTAGCTTCCGTGTGACCGGCTCTTCTCAACACTCCACCGTTTTTAGCCTGAAGCGGAAAAATATGCCCCGGACGACCCAAATCTTCCGGTTTGGTATTGGGGTCAATCAAAGCTTCAATTGTATTGGCACGATCCTGAACCGAAATCCCGGTCGTATTGCCTTTGCCTTTGAAATCCACTGAAACTGTAAATTGCGTTTCGTGCAAAACGGTATTATGCGTGACCATCAATTGCAAATCAAGTTCCTTGCAACGTTCGATGGTCAGTGGAGCACAGATCAGTCCACGACCATGTTTCGCCATGAAATTAATCATTTCGGGAGTTACGCATTCAGCAGCAGCAATGAAATCGCCCTCGTTTTCTCGGTCTTCATCATCGACTACGATGATTACTTTTCCGTTTCGAAGGTCTTCCAGTGCTTCGGGTATTGTGTTCAATTGAATTTTGTTTGTCGTTGTTTCCATCATTGATAACGGCTATGTTCTGTGGGTTTTTGTTTTCTGAATTTTGAAAAGAATTTCACAATCGGATCTAGATAATTTCCTAAATTAAACAAACCTGAATCATTGTTGGCTTTGTAAAATAAAATCAGCGCAACTGGGAAAAAAATCAGATTTGCCGCCCATGCTGCAAAGGTAGGATGTAAAATCCCATTTTTGGTCATATTTTCAGAAGAAAAATTGATGATATAATAAAGTACAAAAATCACAATCGAAATGACGACCGGCATCCCAATTCCTCCTTTTTTTACAATCGCTCCCAAAGGGGCACCAATCAAGAAAAAAACAATGCAAGTAAAAGCGTACGAATAATTACGATGGAAATGAAGCTTTTGACGGTTTTCTAATTTCACCTTATTGGCAATTTCTTCTCCTTGCCAATGGTAGCTTTCAATTTCCCGATCGAGTGTGCTCAAGGCTTCCATCAAAATTTGATTCTGTTTGGGACGATCAAAATCTTCCATTTGTTTGGGTAATTCATTCTCTTCACTCAAAACTGTTGAATCTATACTAGCCAGACCATAAACCGTTTTCGCCAAATTACTTGAATAAATCCGATCATAATATTCCTTATAATTTATTTCCATGGAATCAATCCGAACTTTTAGTTCTTTGGCATTTAGGAATTTATAATGATCCTGAATGTTTTCCTCGTCCATGGCTTGTTCCAGGATTTCCGAAATATCGATGTATTGAACCAAGGTATCAAATTGAATCGATTGATTGGGCTGATTCTTCCTCTCCTGACCGGATTTTCCTTTGATCTGATCAACATAAATTTTCCCATCAAATAAAACCATTTTCAAAAGTCGAATATCCTCCTTATCCCGGTTCAAAGTCCCATGATTGGCAA
Source organism: Flavobacteriaceae bacterium (assembly GCA_012522185.1). GTDB lineage: Bacteria > Bacteroidota > Bacteroidia > Flavobacteriales > Weeksellaceae > Moheibacter. The sequence goes on from JAAYKY010000034.1 coordinate 32,005, forward strand.
CAATCGTTCGTTTGTCTTCGTCATATTGACCATCCTGAAATATGAAAACATCTTTCAACTGATCCTTTTCTTCGCCTGAAACTTCACTGATTTTCATACTGAAGCCCGGAATGTTTTCAATAAAAACTCCTTCGACCAACTGAAGTGTAGGATTGGCTTTTACAATATTATGTGCGAGATTCTTGGCTTTTCTTTGCGAGTAGGGCATGATGTGATCGCCAAAAAAATACAAACCGATGGACATCAGAGAAACAACCGTAAACATCGGTAAAAGAATTCGGGCAAGTGAAATTCCAGAGGCTTTCATGGCAGCAAGTTCATACCGCTCACCAAAACCACCGAAAGTCATAATCGACCCCAAAAGGATGGAAAGCGGAAGCACCAATTGAATAACGTTGATGCCCAAATAAAGCAATAATTCGCCAATAGTAAGCCAGCTCAATCCTTTACCTGCAAACTTTTCCATTTCCTGCCAAGCAAACTGAACAATGAAAATGAAAAAAAGTATACTGAAAATAAAGAAAAAAGGCCCTAAAAATGTTTTGACAGTGTACCAATCAAGCTTTCTGAACATTAGATAGAGGTTACTATGTAGCCGTCTTTTTCATATTTTGACTGGTCAAATTTAAACAAAGCACGTGGAATAATTAAATTTTCAAGGTATTCTTTTACAGTGATGAATCGGGAACTTCCGTTTTTATAGAATTCCTTGTAGTGCGCAAGTGAATTATTTTTGACATTCACACCTACCAAAATGGATTCTATATCTGAATTTTCTGTAGGTGTAAGTTTGATGAACTGTATTTTTTCTCCGCCGATGGTTTCGCTTTTTCCTAAATTCAGCTGAAACCCGGATTTGTACATCTTGAGAATTTTAGTAGGCGTCAATAAATCATCGCTGTCCGGCGAAGGAGATGAAATCGTAACTTCTTTGTCCTCTTTCATTACCGTATAAAGCATCTTTCCATCATACATCTGCATGATGTCCATGACGTCGAGGCTATATTTGTCACGAGAAGCGAATAACTCACCGGTATGTGTATTTTGAGTGCCGCTTTCCTTTAATTCAAATTTGATATAATAATTCGGGATTTTCTGGTAATTTTCACTGACTTTGTCCATCCATTCTTGTGCCGTCTGCGCATTTGAAAAGCCAATCAATAGTAAGAAACTAAAAATTGAAAATACAACTTTCTTCATCGGGTTTAATTTTCGTTCAGATTATTCAACAACTGTTCCAAACTCATATCATCCTGAATCAATACCTGACGGGCTTTACTACCTTCAAACGGCCCTACAATTCCTGCGGCTTCTAATTGATCGATCAACCTTCCCGCACGGTTGTATCCGAGTTTCAATTTCCGTTGCAAAAGGGAAGCTGAACCTTGTTGAGCCATGACAATTACACGCGCCGCATCTTCAAACAAAACATCACGTTCACTTAAATCCACATCCAAAGGATTTCCACCATCTTCCCCTACGTATTCAGGGAGAAGGAAAGCATCTGAAAAACCAGCTTGCGAACCGATGTATTCGGTGATATCATCAACTTCGGGTGTGTCCACAAATGCACATTGAAGTCTGACCAATTCATTTCCGGTGGTGAAAAGCATATCTCCTTTTCCGATTAATTGATCGGCACCCGCCGAATCCAAAATCGTTCTTGAATCAATTTTTGAAGTAACTCGGAAAGCGACTCTCGCCGGGAAATTCGCCTTGATGATACCTGTAATCACGTTTACAGAAGGTCTTTGAGTGGCAATGATTAAATGTATTCCCACCGCTCTCGCTAATTGTGCCAAACGGGCAATCGGAGTTTCCACTTCTTTTCCGGCAGTCATAATCAAATCGGCAAACTCGTCCACAATCAATACGATATAGGGCAAATACCGATGCCCATGTTCAGGATTTAATTTTCTGTTTTTGAACTTTTCATTGTATTCTTTGAGGTTGCGAACGAAAGCGTTTTTTAGCAATTCATAGCGTTCGTCCATTTCAATACAAAGTGAATTCAACGTATGAATCACCTTGGTGTTATCGGTGATAATCGCGTCTTCACTGTCGGGAAGTTTAGCCAAATAATGACGCTCGATTTTGGAGTAAAGCGTTAATTCTACCTTTTTGGGATCGACCATCACGAACTTCAATTCGGTCGGATGTTTTTTATACAAAAGCGAAGCGATGATGGCATTCAAACCGACGGATTTACCTTGTCCAGTGGCTCCGGCCATCAATAAATGCGGCATTTTGGCCAAATCGGCTACGAAAGTTTCGTTTTCAATGGTCTTTCCAAAAGCAATCGGCAAATCCATTTTGGCTTGTTGGAATTTGCTCGAAGAAATTACCGAGCGCATAGAAACAATTGTAGGATTGCTGTTCGGTACTTCAATTCCGATCGTTCCCTTTCCGGGAATTGGTGCGATGATTCGGATCCCCAATGCAGCTAAACTCAGTGCGATGTCATCTTCCAGATTTTTAATCTTCGAAATTCGTACGCCCGCTTCTGGAACGATTTCATAAAGTGTAACCGTCGGGCCGATGGTCGCTTTGATTTGGGAAATCCCGATTCCGTAATTGGCAAGGGTTTCCACAATCCGGTTTTTATTTTGTTCTAATTCTTGTTGATTGACCGTCAGATTTTCGCCGGTTTCGTATTTGCGTAGCAGATCAAGCGTCGGGAATTTGTATTTCGGAAGGTCGAGTCTGTGGTCGTATTCGCCATGTTTTTCAACCAAATCCGAAGCGATTTTATCGACGGTATCTTCTTCGTGCGCTTTTTCTATAGTAAGCGCCACATCATTTTCATCTTTTGGCGGAATGATTTCGGGAACCGGCTCCGGCTTAAATTCCCTTGTTTGTTTGGGTTCTGAATCTGTTTTGACTGAGGGTTTAAAATCCTCTTCATTCAGTTCTTCAATTCTTTTTTCCTGTACCGATTTTACGATTTCTGGTTCGTGGACGTCAAGGAATGGATCATCTTCACGAATTTCAAATTCGTCGTCTTCCACCACATCCTTGTCGAGGTCTTTTGATTTTCGTTCCAATGTGGACGAAATTTTATCGGGAGTAATCCGCCAATTGACAACCAAATATAAAATCAGGCTGACAAAAATGGCGATTCCGGTTCCGATTTTTCCAATGAGCATATTCAGGTAATCATTTACCTCAAAACCCATTACACCATAAAGAATTCCTATTTTAGAAATAAATCCAAGCAATACAGGAAACCAGATCAGAAAGAACAGACAGTTATAAAACAGCTTAAAAGGTTTAATTTTTTTGAATTTGAAAAGAATTTTAGTTCCCAAAAGGATTAAAAATACGGGAAGAAAAAACGCGGTTATCCCAATCCCGTGATAGATGAATAATTCACCAAGATAAGCCCCGATTTTCCCCATTATATTTTCAGCCACAATTTCACGGTTCCAAAAGTCAGAAAGCTGGCTCTGGTCGCCCTGGTAATTGAATATATAGGAAATAAAGGAAATCAATAAAAATAACCCTACAGCGAGAAACAGTACGCCGAAAATGGTTTTGAAAACCTTTTTTCGTGATGATTTTTTAGAAACAAGTGTTGGTTCGTCCATTCTAAACTAATGCAAATTTCAACAAACAAAAGTATGAAAAATCATTTAGAATGTTTGCTTGAAGTTTTGAGCAGATTTTTGTTATTTATTTGGAGGGCTTTCGTGAAATTGACTTCCCGTCTCATCTGTATAGTGTTCCGGTAACAATTCCAGCAAAGGAACCTCTAGTGCTTCTGCGCATTTCTCTAATACAGAAAACCGGATGTCTATTTTTCCATGTTCCATATTGTGGTAAGTGACATAACTTACCCCTATATTGTGTGCCATGGCTTCTTGCGAATAGCCTTTTTCTTCCCGGATCTTTTTGAGCTTGTCTGCTATTTTCATTAAGTATAGAGTATAGGTTAATCGTAAAATTAAAAAATAAAAAAGAGAATACTACAAAATTCTTTATATAAAAATTTGTATAAGGTTTTCCAAAGAGCTTACTGGATTGTTTCTTAAGTTTGGAAAAACGTTTAAAAAGACATTAAAGAAAAAAAAGAACAATGATTATGAATTGGCAAAAAATCATTTTAAATGCAGTAGTGGGAAGTTCATTGATTTTGATGTTTTGTTGTTCGGGTAGCAAGCAGGTTGTTTTGCAGGAAGAAACCAAAGAGGTAAATTATATTCCGTATTATCTGAAAGTTTATGAGGCGGATAGTTTGTATTTGACAGGAAATCATGGGCGTTCTTTTGAGATTTTGGATAGTTTGTTTAAGGATTACGAACCGTTAAATCAGTTGGGGATTTATGAAATGCAGACTTATGTGAAAACTGCATTTCTTACTGGTCATTATGATGTCATAAAACCGACTTTCAAAACTTTAATTGATACGTGGGGATATGATCCTTCCTATATTGAATATGACTCTATAATGTTTAATGCTTGGCATGAAAAAGGGTTGAGAGATGACGAAATAGTTGTGTGGCAAGAAAATTATAAAGAAAAAATTAACTGGACATTACGAGACACATTGATTGCAATGCACAAAGCCGATCAATTATACAGAGGAAAAGACAGAGACAAAGAAATAAAGCGTGAAGACTCGGTTGACTTGGTTCATATTGATTTACTCAAATATATTTTTAAAAAGTATGGGTATCCGAGTTTTAAGTTAGTAGGTAGTCCAACTTATAAAGAAAAAATCGATTTGGGAGGGATTTTTAATCATATTTCTGACAATATAGATGAAAATGACTATGAATATTTTCGAAATGAATTATTAAAATTTCTTAAACAAGGAATACCAGTTCAACATCAAATAACTATGATGGTCGACAAAAGAGAATATGACAGACAACGCAAAACTGTTTACGGAATTTTCGGAATACATGAGAGTTTTGGCGATAGAGTAGTGAAATTTGATACAATCGAAATTAATAAAAACAGAAAGTTAATTGGACTGTCAAGTATTCAATATGAACAATTTAAAGAGAATATATTTAATTCAATGTTTAACCAATAAATTTTACTATTATGAAATTAAAATCATTAAAAAGTTTTCAAAATGAGAACCAAAATTCATTGTTACTAGAAATGAATTTAAAAGAAATTAAAGGAGGTGTGGCACGTACAACATTTGCTGAAGGAACTTGTAGTCAAGATTAGCGTGGTGTTCTGGTGATTTAGGGATTGCCTATTCTTTGCTTCATGCCAATACGATTTTGAACAAGTCAGCTTTAAAGTCTAGGGCATTTGAAATTCTGAATAAATGTTATGAAAGAAATTTAGAAAACTCTGGAATTATATTTTTTAATGTGAATTCAAAACCATTTTACGATATGGCATTTTGCCATGGTATAGGAGGGGTTGTATTTTCATTGTATAGGGTGAGTAAATTAATAGGAGAAGATAATAGTCTAAGTGAGTGTTTTTCATATTGGAAAAAAGAATTGTTGAATGACCTAGAAATATTTTTAAGTATCGACGAAGATATCTTTTACCCTCAAAATTCATTCAACAAACAAAATCCTAGCGAAAAACACACAATAGATAAGTGCAATTTTTTGAATGGAGTTGTAGGTGCTGGATTAGTTTTGCAATCAATTCAATATGATTGTGATGATTGGGCGCAATTTCTTGGATACCATTAATTTAAAAATTTTAATAAAATGAAAATAGCATTTGTAATAGTATTACTAAATTTTAGTTTTTTTGCCTATTGTCAGACTAAAATAGGCTACATATTAGATTCTGAGACAAACGAATCTATACCGTACACAAATATAATTGGAGTAAACAATGAATTAAAGTTGATTTCTGATAAAAATGGAAATTATTCTGCTGATAAAGTTATGAACCTTAAACCAAATGACAAAATAGTTTTCTATGCATCAGGTTATGATTCAAAAGAGCTTTTGGTATCTGATATTGTAAAAAGTGAATATAAGGTATTCTTAAATCAAAAATCAATCTTATTGGAAGAAGCGGTAATTAGTTCTAATGTTCAAAAAGAAATTTTGGGTAATAAAGAGTTGGGTACTATCTCAAGTAAATTTTTCTCAGAGTTTGATCCCAGAGATTTTGACGAATTAGGAAAAGAACGAGGTATAGTTTTAGCTATAACTGAAAAAACTAAATTTAATAATCTGAAATTTTATGTTGCTCAAAATGAATTTAAATATGTAAAGCTCAAATTAAATTTTTATAGTGTTTCAGAAGAGAAAACATTTGAGTTGTTAAATCAGCAAGACATTTTTATAGAAGTGAGGGATGAATACAAAGGTTGGGTTGATGTAAACTTACAAGAATATGATTTAGTTTTCAGAAAACAAGAAGGATCTACTAAAATAGTAGCATCTTTACAATGGCTTGAAAGTATTAAAAGTAATGATGAAAGTGAAAAATTTGGAATAAATGCAAAAAGAGCGAAAAAAAGGAATAGAGCGTATAACTTTAACTCACAGTATGGATTAGGATGGCGATTTTCTAAATTTGATTTGGCTTTTTATTTCGACGTAACAACATTCAAATAAATTACTTCCATAACAGCCTATAAATCTTATTAAAAAGATTATGAGAAAGAATATCCCAATTGATGTTTTTGATGAATATGTTTTACGAACGCCAGTCTTGTCATTAACAGAAATAATGAATGTTGATGAAAATCAATTAATAGACTTTTTAAAAAATAATTCCCTTTTAGACGCAATATTTTTAGCATCTCCATAAAGTACTCCCCATTTTCTGTACCACAATTAGGCTGATTTAAGTTGAATTATTCTTTCAAATTTATACAAATCTTTTGGTTTTTTATTTCTTATTCCCTGATGTTTTCTTTGGTTATATTCCTCAATAAAATTCTTGATTCCAAGATACAAGTCCAATCCGGTTTCGGCTGGGTTCAAATAAATGTAATCATACTTGATTGACCGGAAGAATCTTTCCACATAAATGTTGTCTGTTGCTCTGCCCTTACCGTCCATGCTTATCCTGATTTCATAACCTTTTAAACAATTGACCCAGTTTTTGGAA